>NZ_CP076538.1:3060308-3717078 GCF_018885265.1 Amycolatopsis aidingensis | reverse complement strand
GAGACCGTTTTGTCCACGACGTACGAATCCACTGCACGACGACGTCCACGAGCCCCCTGACCATGAGAGCCAGTTCCACTGGCCATGTCCGCGTGAATATTACCGCCCACACGAGTCTCAGCACAGTCGATTCCGCTCGCCAATCGGCAACCGGGGGCGGGCAGAGCTGGCATCGGACACCTGAACTGGATCACGCAGACGACGCACTCTCATGCCGCTAAGTGCTTGACGCTGTCGGTGATCTTGTGGGGCGCGACGATCAGGTTGTGGTTGCTCTGTTGGTGTGTCTGGGTGCTGGTGGTCCGTGTGGGTGGTTCTGGTTGTTCCCGTGCCGCCGTCGGGGTGGCTGGCGGGAGACTGGTGTCGTGTCGGAGGGGGCGGGCGTTCGTAACGAGGCCGGTGACGGGGTGGCTGGTTCGGTGGTGCAGGCCGGGTCGATCCAGCATGTGTCGTTCACCGGGACAGCTCATGGTGGGGCTGCGCCGCCGCCGCGGCAGTTGCCGTTGGCGATCCGGGATTTCACCGGTCGTGCCGAGCATGTGGCCGCGTTGGATGCGCTGGTGCCTGGCGATGAGGTGGGTGCGGGTGCGGTGGTGGTGTCGGCGGTGGATGGTGCGGCGGGGATGGGGAAGACCACGCTGGCGGTGCACTGGGCGCATCGGGTGCAGGATCGGTTTCCCGGCGGCACGTTGTATGTGAATCTGCGCGGCTACGGGCCGGGTGATCCCGCTACGCCGGGTGAGGTGCTGGAGGGGTTCCTGCGTGCGCTCGGGCTGCCGGGTGAGCGGGTCCCGGTGGGGGTGGAGGCGCAGGCGGGGTTGTTCCGGTCGCTGCTGGCCGGGCGGCGTGTGTTGGTCGTGTTGGATAACGCGAACGGTGCGGGGCAGGTGCGGCCGTTGCTGCCTGGCAGTCCGGGGTGTTTGGTGGTGGTGACCAGCCGGGACAGTTTGACCGGGTTGGTGGTGACCGAGGGCGCGGCCCGGTTGACCCTGGATCTGCTGACCGAGCCGGAGGCGGTCGCGTTGGTGGGCGGGATCGTGGGGGCGGAGCGGGCGGCGGCCGAGCCGGGCGCGGTGCGGGAATTGGTGCGGTGTTGCGGGCGGTTGCCGTTGGCGGTGCGGATCGCGGCCGGGTACGCCGCCGCCCCGCACACCACGGTGGGTGAGGTGGTGGCGGAGCTGGCGGATGAGCGGTCTCGGCTGGAGATGTTGAGCCGGGGCGGGGACGAGCGGGCGGCGGTGGAGTCGGTGTTCGACTGGTCCTACCAGCGCCTGGACAGCACGCAGGCGTTGGTGTTCCGGCGGGTGGGGTTGCATCCGGGGCCGGAGTTCTGCCTCGAAGCCGTCGCCGCGGCCACCGGCCTGGACCTTCCTGTGGTGCGGCGGGTGCTGGGGGTGCTGGTCGAGGCGCATCTGGTGGAGCCGGTGGGGCGGGGCCGGTACCGGTTGCACGACCTGTTGCGTGCTTACGCCGCCCACCGCGCCACCCTCGACGACCCGTCCGGCCAGTGCGAGGCCGTCCGGGAGCGGGTGTGGCAGTGGTACGCCCACCACGCCAAAACCGCCCACCAGGTCCTGCGCCCCGCGCACCGCGACTGGTATCCCGCGCTGCGCCTGGACACCGCCACCCACCCGGAACTGGACCTCGGCGACCCCGCACAAGCATCGGCGTGGCTGGAATGGGAGCAGGACAACCTGGTGGCGGCGGTCCGCGACGCCGACCGGCACGGCCACCTCCCCCTCACCCTCCTGCTCACCACCACCGTGTGGCCGGTCCTGTATCGGGTGGGGCGGTGGGAGGACCGGATCGACCTCACGCGACGGGCGGTGGCCGCGGCCCGCCGCGGCGGGGACCGCACTGCCGAAACCCACGCCCTGCTGGACCTGGGCGAGATACAGGGGGCCGTTGGGCGGTGGCAGGACGCGCGCGAGACCCTCCTGGCAGGGCTGGCGCTGGCCCGCGACCTCCACCACCCAGAACTACAGGCCTGTGCGCTCAACGACCTCGGATGGGTGTGCCTGGATCAAGGGCACTACACCCAGGCGCGGGAGTACTTCCTGGAGGCGTTACCCCTGGCACCCGGTGCCCAGCACGGACGCCTGGAGGCAGTGGTTGAGGGCAACCTCAGCGCTGCGTGCGCGGGGCTGGGGGACTACCACCAAGCCCTGCACCACGCCGAACGCAGCCTCCCCCTGCGCCGCCAGGCCCACGACCGGCAAGGCGAAGCCTGGGCGCTGCACCAGATCGCTCGCGCCCGGCGCGGCCTGGGCGACCACCCCGAGGCGATCGCGCTGTGCGAGCAAGCCCTCCACATCGAAGACCACCACCGCAGCCCGGACATCACCGCAGCGACCCTGGACACCCTCGGCACCTGCCTGCGCGACACAGGCCACCGCGAGCGGGCCTTGCGCTGCTGGCGCGAGGCCCTGGACCTCTACCACCAACTCGGCCACCACCGCGCCGACGACCTCCATGACCGCCTGTACGCACTCGAAGCCACCGACCCCGGACTGCCGCGAACGCAGTAACCTCTGATCCAATTCTGTCCACCTCTTGAGGGTGAGCAGGGCACTCAGCGGTCTCCGGTCGTACGCCATGATCGTGGTCGTCGGATACGTTCCAGGTCCAGGACGCTCTGCAACGCGGTCGGTGACCGTGGTGTGCGTTCCGGGGCGAACGTCACAACCGCCCCACTGCGCACAGAACAATCCACAAGGGACACTGAAGTAAGCCGTTCACCAGGAGAAATGGCCCAATCAGCATGGAAGTCACGTGACTTGGCGATCATGCCGTCTTCTCGCGAGATGCAAGATCACGGCAGCGTCAGGCTCTGAGCGTGCGGAGGGAGGCGGTGAACCACTCTTCGCCTTGGAGGACTCACCGAGTCCCGCACCGGAACGCTGCTCTCCCATCAAACGCGCTGGTCGATGGAAGCGCGGTAGCGCGGTTGGAGGAGTTTGTGGACGAGTTCGGAGGTTTCCTCGTCGAGTTCGATGTCCAGGGCTGTGGCGAGTTCGTCGAGTCTGTCGGCGGTCTCCTTGACGCCGGCCAGGTTGCCTGCCCGGTACTCGACGCGGAGGAGGTCGCGGTGGAGGAGTTCGCTGACTGGTTCGGCTTGTAGTCCTCGGGCGAGTGCGCGGCGGGCGGCGGGGAGGTTGTCGGCTTTTTGGCAGGTGTCGGCCACGGTGTGGGCGACGTCGACGATGGCGTCGATCATCTCGCGTTGCAGCCAGCTGCTCCATGCGTAGCGGCGGTGGGGGATGTTGGAGAAGGGCATGCCGCGGACCAAGTTCAGCGCCTGCTGCAGGTCGGCGAGGCCGTCGGCCGGGTCGTGGCGGAGGCCGCGGTGGGCGAGGTGTTGGAAGTGGTGCCAGTCGCATCGCATGGCGGGTGAGAGGCGGTAGCCGCCGTGGTGTGCGTCGACGTTGGGGAGGTAGAGCTGGCCGTCGTGGTCGCGGCCGAGCCAGGTGCGCAGGCGGGATACGTAGCCCTGCCGGGTGGCCGCCGACCAGGGTTGAGTGCTCGTGCCCAGTTGCCGGGAGAGTTCGTCGGAGGTCACGCCGGGATGCAGTGCCAGGTAGGCGGCGAGTTCGGTGAGGCGGTTGAGCTTCTTGGCCTCCACCTGGGTGACGTCGACGTTGTGCAGCCCGACCGGGCCGAGCACCCGGATCTCGGGGACGTCCGGGTGCTGCTGGTCGGTCTCGCCGCTGGTGGTGGGCTGATCGAGGACGGCGTCGAGCTCGGCGCGGAAGGCTGGACCACCGGCCCGCGGGTCGTCGGGGTCGAGCGGTTCGGGGATGTGGGTGGGTTCGGGTGGGACGCCGTGGTAGTCCTCGGCGGGTACCTGGACTGCGTTGTCCGCGGCGGCCAGCGCGGCGACGAGCTCGCTGGCCTGGGCAGGGGTGAGGCGTTGCAGTTCGACTTCGCGGTCGAGCTGTTCGATCCAGGTAGTGGGGGTGCTGACGTCGATGTGCCAGGCGCCGGGCAACGCGTCCTCGGCTTCTCCCCCGGTGATCACGGCGGCGAGGCTGGTGGCCGGCCCGTCGGTGGCGACCAGGTCGCGCAGGCGGTCCTGTTGCTCGGCGGTGAACGGGTGGGCGGAGAGGATGATCTCCGGTGTCCAGGTGTCCTCGGCGGTGTCGTGTCCACGTGCGGCGCCGATCGAGGTGGTCCCTGCCTCGTGCAGGCTGGTGGCGACCTCGTGGGCCCGGCGCTGGAAGGTGTCGAGGACGTCGTCCACGGTCGCCGTGTAGCGCAACCGACCGGGGTTGTGCGCCGCGGTGGTCTGGCCTATCCCGACGAGGGTGACGACCAGGTGGTCGGCCCAGGTGGCCGCAGCCAGGTCCCAGGCCATCGCGAGCAGGACCGCTTCGATCTGGTCGGTGCTACCGGTAAGGACGATGGCGCCGATCTGTTCCAGGTTGACCAGGACGAGGTCGCGATTGGTGTCGTGGCCGAGGGACACCAACGTCGGGTATGGGGCCGGGGTCGTGTCCAGCGTCTGCGGGTCGAGCAGCTCGACGTTCGGGTCCAAGGTCCAGTCCGTGCCGTCTCCGCCACGGAAGGGTGCCGGTGCGTCTTGAGCTGCCACGCCGTCGGGGAGGTGGGGGTGCAGGGTGATGCCGCGTGCTCCGACGACGGCCGAGCGCACGGCGGGTAGTTCCCGGTCGGCTCGGCGGAGGTGGTCGGCCAGGGTGCGCAGGGAGGCGTCGAGGGTGTGCGCGGTGGCGGGTTGCTCCGTCATGCGGAGCGCGGTTTCCAGGTCACCGGGGACCTCGAGGTGGCTGAGGCGGTGGCCGGGGAGGCGGCGCCGGTGGGCCAGCATCCGCCTGGCGCCGAGGACGGCCAGGATTCCGGCAGCGAGGAGCCCGCCCACGCCCGCCGCGAGGAGCGGGATGGGCGTTTCGTATTCGGCGTCGTTGGCTGGCTCGGTTGCCTGGGGTGCGGGCGGTTGGGCTGGGGGCGGTGCGACGAGTTCGGGGGCGGTTGAGGGTGGTGGGGCATCCGGTGGTTCCGTGGAGCGGCGGGGTGGCGGGGGTTCCGGTGGCTGCTCGGCGGGTGTGTTGGGGATGCGCAGGAGGGTGTCGGGGTAGATCAGGTCGGGGTCATTCAGGTGCGTGCCGCCGGGCTGGGCTATGCCCTTGTTCAGCTCGAAGATCTCCAGGTAGCGGTGCTCGTCGCCGAGGGTGTCCCGCGCGATCTGGCAGAGGGTGTCCCCTGGTTTGACCCGGTATGCCGGTTCGGTGCGCGCGGCCGGAGTGTCGGCTGGGGGTAGGAGGAGTTCCCAGCCGGGTTTGATCAGGGCGACGTCGCGGAGTGTGCCGCCGGTCTTCTGGGGTCTGCCGCAGTTGAGGTCGAAGATCTCGTCGTAGCGGTTCTCGTTGCCGAGGCGGTCCCTGGCGATACTCATCAGGCTCTCACCGGGCCGCACCGTGTGGATCTCGCTCGGTGCGGGGTCGGTGGGGTGGTCGTCAGCCGGGGCGGGATCGGCGGGTGGTGCGGCCGTGCTGTCGCCGGGCGCCGGTGGTGTGGTGGTCGATACGAGGGTGCTGGATGGTGCGGCCGGTGGGGTTTCGGTGGCGCCGGCGGTGGCGGTGCTGGTGATCACCGCGAGCAGGACTCCGGCGGTGATCTGGGCCCAGCGGATGCCGCGCAGGCGGGGGGCCGGTGTACCGCGGACCAGCGCGGCGGTCTCCACGCCGAGGGCGATCACCAGTTGCAGCCAGGCGATCAGCCCGGCCAGGACCAGCATGCCGAGGAAGACCTCGCCGGTGTCCCGCTCGGTGAGCCAGCCGGTGATCTCGGGCCAGGTGGGCAGGTGGTCGGGCAGGAACGCCGACCGGAACAGCCACAGCAGCACGGGTGGGGCGAGGGCGAGCGTGGCGAGGGCGAGCAGTGCTGCCAGTACCCGTCCGAGGTGGTTGAGGGTGCGCATCCCGTGCTCCTCCCCTGATTGTCAGCCGGCCGAGACCAGGTTCGCGGCGCCGGTGGCACTGGCGGACACCTCGCCGATGCCGAGGACGCCGAGAAAGATCGTGTGCTTGGTGACAGTGGCGCGGACGACGAGCCGGTCGCCCTGGATGGTGACCGTTCCGGCCGCGCCGGCAGCGGCCAGGTAGGCACGGGCTTCGTCGGCGGCCTGTTGCGGCTCGACCGTGGCGTCCTGGCCGGTGGCCAGCGCGTGGACCCGCAGTGCCTGGCCACCGGCTCGGGCGGCTTCTTCGGCGATCGAGGCGGCTTGGGAGGACGCCAGGGCCTTGCGGGAGCCGTCCACGGCCATGGCGATCGCGATGATCAGCGCGGCGCTCAGGGCGACGACGAGCACGGAGGCGGAGCCGCGTTCCCCGCGCAGCGGGTGCCGCAGGGTGTGCCACCACGCCCGAGCCCTGGTGGGAGGTGGTGGTTTGGTCGGTTCGCGGGTGGTTGCGGTGAGCAGGCGCTGGACGTCGGCGGCGAGCGCGGCGAGTCGTTCCTCGATGGTGTCGAGCAGGGTGTGGAGGCACTGGGGTGCGCCGGGTTCGCTGGGTATGGTGGTCCACGCCTCGGCGAGGTCGGCGCAGGCGGCGAGGTCGTGGCGGAGGTGGGTGAGGTCTTCCTCGATGCGGGTTGTGGCCTGCCGGGTGGCCGGGGCGAGGTTGGGGTCTCGGAGGGGTTGCTGGGTGTCGAACGCTGGGCGGGCGCGGTCGAGGTGTTCCAGGGCGCGCCAGGCCAAGTGGTGGATGTGGCGCAGGTGGCGGCGGGTCAGCCGGAGCGCGGCCGGGCCGGTGTGCAGGTGGGCGACGGCGTCGATCATGCCGGTGGCCTCGTGCCTGATCGTGGGTGGAAGGTCGAGGAAGTCCGAGCCGCGGTAGACGTAGCGGCCAGGGGTGCGTTCCAGCCAGCAAGTGGCGGTGCGGGGGTGGTTGTGCTCGTCGAGTCGCCCGTTCACCACGAGGCCGATGGCGGTGTGCAGCACGGCGAGGACGCCGAGGACGGCGACGATCCAGCTCATCACCTCGCCACCGGGGGTGGTGATGCCCCCGATGACCAGCCCGGTCGACAGCACGACCGCCAGCAGCCCGCCGGGTGAGGTCGCGGCGAGCAGGGTGTGACGGCGCAGCCGGGCTCGCGTCACGGCGGGGTTTCGTAGCAGGGTGTCCTCGCCGTCGGTGAACCGGACGGTGAGCACCGGCGAGTCGCTCGTGTTGGCCGGTGTCATCGCAGTCCCCTGTCTGGACCGGCACGGTCCATAGCGGAGCGTGTGGGTGCGAGGGCTCGGGTGCCGTACCGGTCGATGGGGCTGCGGAACTCGGCCCGGACCGTGGTGGATCCGCCGATTCCGGGGAACCCGAGGTCGCTGTAGGGGACCTCGCAGGTGATCGTGGCGGTGACGTATCCGGTTTCGCCCAGTGGCTTGCCGAAGTCGGCCGCGTCGACGTGCACGGTGAGCGAGCCGCACGCCAGGTCCTGCTCGGCCAGCGTGGAGCGTGCCCGCTGTTCGGCCGTGGCCGCGGCGGAGGGGCCGTCGTGGGCGAGGGAGGCGGCGCGGGCCGCCGAGCGTGCGGCCTCGTTGACGGCCGACTCCGCGGTGATGACCCGCATTCCGACCAGGACGAGCCCGAACAGAGCGATCAGTGCCACCGCGCCGAAGACGGCCTCGATGGTCACGTCGCCGCGCTCGCCACCGAGGTGGCGCAGCCTGGTCATGGTTGGAGCCGTTCGATCGGGCCGGTGGCGGTGTGGCGCACCGAGATGCGCACGCCGGGGATGAGGGAGGCGGCGTCGGCCGTGACGGTGACGGTCACGTGTTGCCCGTCGCTGGTGGCGGTGGCGTCGACATTGGACAGCCACCCGGTCGTGGCCTCGCGGGTGTGGGTGCGGGCGGTCTCGATCGCAGCGGCGGTGTCGACCGGTGGAAGCCGGGCGATGTTGAGGCCGTCCCGGGCGGCGTCCAGTGCCACGTTGCGGCCGAGGAACACCACGACGACCTGGAACACGGCCCAGACGATCAGCAGGAGTCCGGCCCAGGTGAACACGGCGGCGACGTTGTCGTCCCCGCGTTCCCCGCGCAGCCGCAGCAGCCACGGCGTGATGGTGCGCATGCCGGGTTCACTGCCCACCGATGACCGGCAGTTTCCCGTTCACGAACGCGGTGATCGCGGCGACGATGATCGTGCCGACGGTGACCGCCAGCGCGGCGTACATGACCTTGCTGATGTTCTCGTCACCCCGCTCCGATTCCTGCGTGAACTGCTGTCGGCGGGTCGCGCAGTGACTCACGATCGCCATGGCGAGGAGGAAGAGTCGTTGTGTCCAGGTGTTCAACATTGGTTTCTTCTTTCTGCTATCCGGCGAGCAGGTGGTACATGCCGGGAAACGCGAGGAACACGATGAAGGCGATGCCCATCAGCGCGATGGGGATGTCCATCCGGTCCGAGCGGATGGACGAGGTGGCCTTCCGGTCGGCCAGCTGTTGCTGCCGGATCGCCGCGGCCTTGGCCCGCAGCGTGTCCACGATGCTCGCCCCGCCCTGCCCGGCGCTGGTGAGGATCTGGCCCAGGTCCTTCAGCTGGGACACGCCCATCGACGCGGCGAGCCGTTGCAGGCCGTCCCAGGGCATGTCGCCGCGCAGCACGGCCTCGTCCAGGGCTTGCCGGATGCGGCGGAACGCCCATCCTGATCCCAGGGTCGCAGGGTAGCGCAGCGCCTCGACCGGGCCGCGGTCGCCGAGCCGCCCCAGGGCGACCAGGTCGCAGTAGCTGGCGAGCGCGCCCCCGAAGGCGGTGCGGGCGCGCCGGACCTTGTGCCGCAGCAGCGACGGGGGCAGCAGCCACCCGGCCAGCGCGGCGGCCAGCGCGGCGAGCACGGTCAGGAACGCCGGTGGCGCCACACCGCCGACGGAGAGGATCACGCTCAGCAGCGGCACCCACAGGGCCCCGCCCAAGGCGAGTCCGGCGCGCTGCAGCAGGAACGACTCCCGGGACTGCCCGACGAGGTCGAGGTCGTCTTCGGGTGCGGCGATGTTCGTGTGCTCCAGCAGCCGCGTCAGGCGCGCGAACGCCGGGTGCCGCGGGGGCGGCGTGGTCGCCTGTTCCCGGTCCTCGAGGACGTCGGCCAGGCGGGGCCTGCCGGGGACGAGGGCCGCGATCACGAGCGTGATGCCGGTCGCGGTGCCGAGCGCGAGGAGGATGAGCAGCCCGAGCGTGGTCATGGCCTGCCGCCTGTCGAGGACGCGAGGAACCGGGGTGCCGACGGTTCCACGCCCAGTTGGCGCAGCCACACGGCCGCGAGCCCGACCAGCGCCAGCACGAGGCCCAGCACCAGCTGGCCGGTGGTCGTGTCGTACAGGGAGGTGTAGGTGCCGCTGCCGAAGGCGGCGAAGCCGGTGAAGATCAGGGCCCACAGGGCCAGCAGGATCCGCGCGGTGGAGCGGCGCCGGGCGCGCTCGGCCTCGGCGCTACGGCGCGCGGTGACCTCGTCGGCGACCGCGCTCGCGAGTCGCTGCAGCAACCGGGCCACGCCGGCGCCCTGCTGGTGGGCCACGCACAGCCCGGCCGCGGCGGCGTCGCCGACCTGATCGTCGATCTCCTCGGCGAAGGCCAGCAGCGCCCGCTGCACATCCCAGGTGCGCAGCCGCTGCGCCAGGGTGTTCACCTCCACGGCGATCGCGGCGGGCGCCTCCCGCGCGGAGCCCTGCAGGGCGCTGACCAGGCCGACGTGCCCGGGGCCGAGGACGTCGGCGAGGTGCCGCAACCAGTCCTCGATGGCGTCGAGCCGCTCGATGCGGCGGCGCGCGATCGTGCCGGCCGAGAACAGCCAGGGCAGGAAGACCACCAGCCCGGCCACCGCCAGGCCCGCCACCGGCCAGCCGGTCACCAGCCACGCCGCGGCACCGGTGGCGGCGCCCAGCGGCCACCGCCACCGCTCCGCGTGCGGTCGCCGCGCCCACCAGGCGCGCAGGTCCCTGCTACGGCGGAATGCGGGCCGGTCGTCCTCGTCGCGGCCGAGGAGCCCGGCCAGCACCAGGGTCAGGCCGGCGCCGGTCCCGGCGCCGAGCACGGCCAGCGCGAACTCAACCATGCCGGACCCCGTCCGGTGCGCTCACGCGATCGAGCATCCAGTCGCCGTCGCCTCCGCCGGTCAACCAGGCCCGGTCGAACCCGGCGCGGGCGTAGTCCTCGATGTCGGTGG
Organism: Amycolatopsis aidingensis; assembly: GCF_018885265.1. GTDB lineage: Bacteria > Actinomycetota > Actinomycetes > Mycobacteriales > Pseudonocardiaceae > Amycolatopsis > Amycolatopsis aidingensis. The sequence continues at coordinate 3,706,908 of NZ_CP076538.1, read as the reverse complement.
GCACGAACCCGGCCGGCACCGAGCGCCGCCCCAATCCTCCCCCGGACACACCGGTAGCCCGGTGGAACAGGTAGGTCCGCGAGGCCCGACCCTGCTCCCCCAGCTCGACCGACACGATCTCCGAGACGTACCGGTCCAGGCCACCGGGTCCGGCGACGAGGTCGACGTGCACGATCAGGTCGATCGACTCGGCCACCATCCGGTTGGCGAACTCGGTGGTCCAGGCCGCGTTGGCGCCCAGGCACAGGGACACCAGGCGTTCGATGGCCATGCTGGCGCTGCGGGCGTGCACTGTGGACAGTGATCCGGCGCCGCCGGTGGACATCGCGTCCAGCATCGGGATGACCTCGTTGCCCCGGACCTCCCCGACGACCATGCGCGCGGTGTGCATCCGCAGCGCGTGCCACACCAGCCGGGCCAGCTCGATCCCGCCCACGGGACGGCCGTTTTCCAGCCGTTCGGAGTTGCCTTCCCGGACCTCGAACGGCACCACGCCGGGAAAGCGATCGCGGAGGCGGTGCAGCCCGAGCTCGAACTCGGTCTCCAGGGTGGCGAACCGCTCGGTCTGCGGAATCTCCCGGCACAGCGCGCCCAGCAACGTGGTCTTGCCTGCCTTCTGCCGGCCGGAGACGATGATGTTCTTCTCCGCACGCACCGCGGCCCGCAACAGCGCCAGCTGCGCGGTCGACAGCATCCCCCGGGCACGCAGGTCCTCCAGCGACATCTCGCGCAGCCGGTAGCGCCGGATGGACACATGCGGCCGGTCGGTCACGTCGAACGCGGCCGTCAGCCGCTCGCCACCGGGCAGCTCCATGCTCAGCAGCGGGTGCGCCCGGTTGAAGGGACGTTCGGTCCGGCCCCGCCGGGCCGCGATGCGCTGCAGGAGCCCGATCAGCGCCTCGTCCGTCGGCGCGACCCGCGGCGCGCGCACCACGGTGCCGTCGCCGTAGGACAGCAGCACGGGTTCGTTACCGACGATGTCGATGTTCTCCACGGCCTCGTCCGCCAGCAGCGGCTCCAGCCGGCCGAGGCCGAACATCTCGGCCATCACCGCCTGCTTGACGGTGAACTCCTGCTCCGCGGTCAGGAACTGCCTGCCCTGCCCGGCCCATTCCTTGATCACCTCGGCGAGGACGTCATCGACGAACTTGCCCGCGAGCGCACGCTCGTCCCGGTCGGTGGTGGCCGGATCGGTGCGCTCGGCGCGGCGGGTCAACTCGCGCTGCACCCGCGGCGCCAGCCGCTGCTGGACCCTGTCCACCAGCTCGTCGGCACCGTCGAAGTCCACGCCCGGCACCGCACTCCCCCGGTATGCGCCGAGGGGCACCGGGTGGCCGTTGATCCGGACCCCGCGGTTTCCGGTGAGGTCAACCGACACGGGAGTCTCCCTCCCCCGCCTCTACGACGGCACGCCCGGCGGGCGGCCGCGGCACCGGCGGCAGGGTCGCGGCCTGGACCCGCTCCCGGTGCCGCAACGCCACGGGCTCCGGCGATCGCTGCCCGTTCACCGGGTGCCGTGCCGGGGCCTGCGGCTTGCCACGCAGGCGTTGCCTCCGGGCCAGCGCTCGCCGACCGATCTCCCTGGCCAGCCGTTCGGCACCGGCCAGCAGTGGCGAGGCGTCGAACCGGCGTCCGGGCCGATGCACATCGGTGAGCTGCGCAGCGCCGGACGGATCCCAGGGCAGCTCCCCCAGCACGGGGACCCCACGCGCGGTGAGCTGGCGGGTGATCTCCTCGATCGGGAACCCCTGAGTCGTCCGGGCATCGCCGCGCACCACAACCACCGCGAGCCCGTCGTCGCCCGCGCCGACCAGTCCGGCCTCCTCCCGGGCGACCTCGAGTGAGGCCGTCATCGTGCGCAGGCAGTGCCGGTTGTTGGCCACCAGCAGCACCGCAAGGTCCGAGGCGGCCAGCAGCCCGTGCGGTGTGCCGCGCTGCCGCAGCCGGCCGCAGTCGGCGAGCACGTCGATCGGGTCGAGCTCGTGGAACAGGCCGGTCAGCCGTGGCCAGTGCAGGCTTTCGGCCTCCCGCGGCGATCGCGGGCCGGGCAGCAGGTAGTGGCGGCCGCTGCCGTCCGGCAACGTCACCGCCTGGCCCCACAACGCCTGGTGCAGCGGGCGCGACCGGGCGGCCAGCATCAGCTCGAACATCCCGCGGCGCCCGCACGTCCCGTCCGGATCGAGCACGCCAAGGCTTTGCCCGCCGGTGGGATCGCACTCGGCCACCAGAGCGTGCCGGGGCCAGCGCCAGGCCAGGGCCAGGCAGGCGGCCGAGACACCGGGACTGCGGTTGAGCGAAACCAGTGAGATCAACATGCCGGATCACCCGCCCGGCAGCAGCACGATGGCCACGGTGCCGGCCGAGGCCCTCGTCGCCAGCCGGGGCCCGCTGCGCTCCGGCACCACGACATCGACCACCCGGAGCCCACCGGCGTCCCGCTCCCCCACCCGCAGGACGGTGCCGCGCACCGGCTCCCACTCCTCGGCCCCGCTACCGCCCTGGCTGGAGGGCACGAGCAACACCGGCTGCCGCGGTCGCAGCGGGGTGGCCGGGGCCTGCGCCGGCTTGACCGCCACCCCGACCAGCTGCTGCCCCGGGATCGGCGGAAGCTCGCCGCGGACCGCCTCCGGCGTCACGATCCCGCCCGGGATCAGGTCGGTGGTCGCGGGCTTGCCGACCAGCTGGGAACGCTGATCCCACGGCACCGGCCGCAACCCGGGATCGGGCCGGACACGCACCTCCCGCAGCGCGCCCTCGGTGATCGTCTGGCCGTAGCGCACCGGGCTAGCCACGCCCACCGCAGACACCGTCGCGTCGCCGCTGTGGAACACCCACACCACGCCGGTGGTGCACAGCGCGGACAACACCAGCCCGGTCAGCACCAGCAATTTCGAGCGTCGTCGGCGCGGCGGGCGCAGCGGAGCGGGCGACGGCGGGTCGCTCGGGCCCGCAGTGGTCGACTGGATCTGCGCGGGGGTGGTGACCGGCATCGTTCAGTCCCCCGCGGATCCGTGTTGAGGGTGCGGACCTCCCGCACCGGCAGCCGCGCGGTGGAGGTCAGATCCATCGTGCGGAAGTCACTCTGGCCGCCGCCGGACCAGCGGATCTCCCAGTGACCGGTCGCGGCGACCGGGAACGCGCCGCCCGGCGCCTTCGCCCGGTAGACGTGGCCGCAGGTCGGGGATGCCTCACCGGCCCGGCTGTCGCTGAACGGGGTACCCGGGCCGTCGCACCGGACCGAGCTGCCATCCCCCATCGACCAGGTGATGTGCGCCAGCCTCGCGGTGGCGGTCACGCTGATGGCCCCCGCGCTGGCCGTCCGGGTCACCGGGCCCGTCGTGGCCTCGCTACGGCCGCTCCACATCCACACCGGGAAACCCACCGTCGCCCCATGCGGCGAGGTCGCCGGGGGCGCCAGCCGGATGTCGGGCGCGGACAATCCCATCTGCTCGATCGCCCGCTGCGCCAGCTCGGCAGGCGACACCTGCGGGACGGTCGGCCCCGCCGCCCCTCCGGCACGTACACGACGCGAACATCCCCACTGCCGCCACCCAGCCCCGGAAGCCCGCAGATCATCGCGACCAGGCGGCCCTTACCGGGATCCCGGCCCGCCCACATCGGATCGCCCGCCGCGGGCTGCGGCATGCTCATCGGAGCACACTGCGGACCCGACCCGGATTTCTTCCCGGACACCTTCTGCCCCGGCGCCGATCCCCGGTTCGTTCCGGGGCTGCCTGCCCCGGGCCGACCCGGGTCGGTGGCATCCACCCAGCAGGTGCCGCGCACGCCGGACGACTCGCAACCTGGTCCGCCCGCATGCGCGGGCGCGGTCATCACGCCGAGGCACAGGACACCACCGAGGACCAGGCCGCTCGTTTTCAACATGGTTCCTCCAGCCGGGCGTCGACGACTTGGACGAACCACTGGTTGTCCAGGCTCGGGTACCGGACCACCTGGGCTTCGAACTCGTAACGCCGCGGCTGGTCGGGATGGTCGAGAGACTTGCCTTCCTCCCCCGGCTTATCGCTGACCAGCTGCAGCTGGGTTCGGTCGAGGCAGTCGGTGATCGTCACGCGCGGATCGTCTTCCCTGAGCGACACCGACGTGACCTCGGGCGACCGCTGGTAGTTGCCGACCATGTGCGCGGGTACCGATGCCAGGTTCTCGATCTCCAGCACGTGCCGGGTGAGTTCGGGATCGACCAGGTACTTGCCCAGCTCCGCGCGCCAGTCCTTGCCGTCCGGATCCTTCTCGGCCGCCTCGCTGACCCGCCAGTAGCCCTCGTACACCTCGAGCGCGGCCTGCGCTGCCGCGTCCTCCGGTGTCTGCGTCGCGGAGGTTGTCGACGGCGACGCTGTCGTGGTCGGCGCCTCATCGGGTACCGCTTCGTCACCGGAGCAACCGGTGAGTCCCCATGCGACAGCGGCGACCATCAGGACCGAGCCCGCGCGACGAGTCATTACCGAGCACTCCTTTGTTCTGACCGGCCAGAAATGTGGACCAGCCAGTTTGGCGCAGAATCGGCCCGGCATACCCGGCGAACCGGGGAGTCCGAGTTCGATTCGCCGGATCGGCGCAGCCGTCGGCGCTCCGCGATGAGGGAGATCCGTGTGCCCATGCCCCTGCACCTGCCCTCCGGTTTCGTCCTGCGGACGTCTCCGAACGGGGTTGTGGTGGCCGGCCGACCGCGGTTGCCGCTACCGGCCGGCCACCTGCTCCCGTTTCCCAGCACCGCGCCGGGTAGGGACTGGTGTAGCGCGCCGTTGTCGGGTGATTGCAAGGTAACTACCGGGGAACCCCGGACTCACCCGAGCATTCTTCACCCGGATAGGTGATCGGATCCGGCGCGCGAGAAGCTGTCACCCGATGCCGAAGTCGAGATTCGTCGCCCGGTGATACTGATCGTGGTAAGCAAGCTGGGTGGCTGATTGGGATGTGCCCTACCGGCAGAGCGTGTACGAGGCTCTGGCCATTCTCAACGGAGACTGGACGATCGCCGTGCTCGCGACGCTGGCCTCGGGCGAGCGGCGGTTCGGGGAGCTTCTCAGCGAGATCAACGAGGTCGAGGAACGCACCGGGTGGGTCTCCCATGACAAGCCGCTCAGCAAGAAGGTGCTGACCGAAACGTTGAAGCGGATGCAAGGCCACAGCCTGATCGAGCGGCGCGCGGAGGGCGGCACCTGGGGTGGAGTGTGGTACCGGCTCACCCCGGCCGGGCGGGGTCTGCTGCGGGCGTCCCGGACCCTTGTGGACTGGGCACGGGAGTACCGCGAGCAGCCACCTTCACCGCAGTCGCTGCCGCCGAACCAGGTCGGCGGGTAAGCGGTTCACGTCGTCATCACGACGCGATTCCGCCCCGAGTCCTTCGCGGCGAACAGGCCGGTGTCGGCCGCCAGCAGGATCTCCTCCAACGATGTCCCGGCCGCGGGGAAACTCGCCGCGCCGATGGACACGCTCACCTTCAGGCGATCCGCCGAGCCGGGCAGCGCGCCCTGGGTCACGGTGATCTCGGTGTCGGCCACGCGGGTCCGGACCCGGTCGGCGATCGTCACCAGGTCCGTGCCGGCCACGCCGGGCAGCACGATGACGAACTCCTCGCCGCCGAAGCGGCCGCAGAGGTCGTCGTCACGCACCTCCCGCTGCAGCACCTCGCCCACGGCGCGGAGCGCTTCGTCACCGGCGAGGTGGCCGTGCTCGTTGTTGACCCGCCGGAAGTTGTCGATGTCGATCATCAACACGCCGACGGTCGTGCCGTGGCGGCTCGCCCGCTCGAGCTCCGTCCGTGCCAGCGCATGCCAGCTGGAGGCGTTGAGCAGACCGGTCTTGGAGTCCCGCGTGGCGGCGCGCTCCAGCTGCCGGATCAGCACGCTGCGATGGAGGGCGTACAGCGGCACGACCATCAGCGTCACCAGCCAGGGCTGCCAGCTCAGCAGCAGGGCGGTCACCGCGCCCAGGCACAGCGTTGCCAGCTCCAGGACGTTCTCGCTGAACGAGCCGACCAGGCCGGTGACCGATCGTCCGGGGTTCAGCAGCGCGATCGCGGTCGCGACGATGCCCGAGTTGACCACGAAGTACAGCACCACGACCAGCACGAGGGTCAGTGCGGTGGCCGCCGTCGCGTCCTGGCCCAGCGGGATCAGTCCGAGCTGCCGGGCGCTCCAGGCGGCGACCTGGCAGGACAGGATGACGTTGGCCGTGCTGAACACGACCCGGTAGGCGCGGATCCCCATCACGCCGCGCCAGCTGCGCACCCACAGGTGTGCATAGAGGACGATCGCGACCGCCGAGATCAGCACCGGTGGGAGCAGCAGCGCGGCCGCCAGTGTCCAGACCGAACTGAAGTTCACGTGCGGGGTGTCGGAGAACCGGCGGCGCCGGCGTTCGATCTGGCGGGACAGTTCCGCCGCCAGTAGACCGAGCGCCACGATGATCGTCAATGTGGCAAGATCGGCGCTCTGGATCGTGGCAGAAGTCGCTACCAGGATCGACACCGCGGCCGCGGCGGCGGTCACGCCGAGCTGGTAGAGCACGAACCTGCGCGGTTGGGTCCACAAGGCCCAGCCGCGTCTCCCGGCTCGGGACGATCGCTCAACTGCAGGTGCCCCGGTCATACTGGTCCCGCTTCCGTTTCCTGTCCGTGACGACGGCTCGCCGACCTCGTCACCAGTGTTGAGGTCCGGAGGGCCGCTCGGTGCCCCGCCGGAGGAGGTAGTCATGCGCAACAAGGACCTGTGACGACCATCCGTTCGACCGCCTGACGTGGGCTCGTCCTCGGCCAGCGCTACCGGCCGGGGACGAGCCTCCCGCCGGACGGTCGCGATCGCGGCCGCCAGCGCGGTACCCAGTCCGCCCGCGGCCGCCACCGCGACGATCGGTCCCCACTGCTCGGCCAGGACGCCGCCGAGCACGATCGCCACACCCTGGGAGGCGTACAGACAGGTGGTGAGGCGGCCCAGCACGGTGCCGCGGCGCGCGTCCGGAACGATCGCCACCACCACGGCCTGCAGGCGGATCAGGTAGAGCGTCGACAGGACTCCCGATATCGCCCACAGCACCACCGAGCCGACCAGGCTCGGCGCGAGGACGCAGACGACCAGCGGGAGGCCGGCAGCCGCGGCGGGCACCGTGACGGACCGCCAGGTGGGTGGCTCGCCGGTGGCGCTTCGCGAGGCCCACCAGGCGCCCAGCACGCTGCCGATCGGATCGGCCGCCAGCAGCAAGCCGACGCTGGCGGCCGCCGTACCCAGCGCTCCGGCATAGGGAGCCGCGAGTCCCTCGGGCACGACGTACAGCCCGATCAGGCTCGCCAGCGCGAACGGCGGCACCAGCCTGCGCCAGCTCGCACCCGAAGCTGCCACGTCCGGAGTGTCCGGTTCCGCGTCGCAGTGGGGCGCAGGCCGGGCCCGCACCCCGGCGGCGACCAGCGTGGCGCTGGCCAGGAACGTGACGGCGTTGAACAGCAGTGCGCCGTGGACGGTCACCGCCATCACCAGCACCCCACCGCCAGCGAATCCCACGACCTGCGCCAGCTGCGCGGTCATCTGGCGGACGGCCAGGCCGGCCTGGTAGCGCTCGGTCGGCAGGACCTGCGGCAGCAGAGCCAGCTGGGCGGCCTTGAACGGCGCCGAGACCAAGGTCAGCAGGCAGACCAGCACCCAAAGAACGGGCAACGACAGGGCGGGTATCGCCATCGCGGCGGCGAGCCCGGCCCGCACCAGGTCCGTCGTGACGAGCACCCGGCGGCGGGGATACCGATCCGCCAGACCGGACAGCAGCCAGCCGCCCAGGATGGCGGGCGTGAACGTCAGCGCGTAGGTCAACGCGGTCAACAGAGCCGAGGAGGTGCGATCGAACACGAGCAGGGCCAGCGCGACCCGCGCTAGCTGGTCCCCCAGCACGGAGATCGCCTCGGCGCCCCACAGTGCCCGGAACTCGCCGTGCCGCAGCACGTCGAGCAAAGCCGCGCGTCGAACACGCATCGCTCACCACCCCCTCAGCTCCGGCCGCGCACCCTCCTCGCTATCGCGTCCGGACCGTCCAAGATATGCCCGGAAAGCCCCTGAACTGGCCCGTTACCCACGGATTCACCGTAACGTAGTAACCCGATTACATTCCGCTTATAATGGTAGTTGTTCGTGCTAACTATCCGGGTTTCCGCACACCGAGCGCCCGCTTGGCCAGGGTGTCGATGAACGTGCCGACGAAGACGCTCAGCACGACGATGCCGGTGAGTTTGACGGCCACGCCGTAGCCCAGCTCCGGCACTCCGGCCCACCAGTTCCGGACAACGCTGACCGTCCACACCAGGAACCCGGCGAACGCGAAAACCGAGCCGCCCAGTAACAGCAGCGCGACAATCCAGCCGAGCGCCGTGGCCTTCGAACCGGGCTCCCTCGTCAGCGACGGGCTGGCCGTCCACCGTTCGCCGGCAAGGTCCTCGATCACCAAGGACACCACTTTGGGACGAGCACTGGCCTGTGTCTGACCCATGGACACTGTCCTTTCTGCCTTCCGCTCAATGACCGGCCGTCGACACTGCGTTTGTGTCCACTCTCGACAGATCCAGCTCCACCACCTTCGGCAGGTGGTCACTCGCGGCCAGCGCCAGCTCGGTGCGGTACACGCCGACGGCGCGCACGGCCGGCACGAGCTCTCGGGTGACCCGCAGGTGGTCGATGTCGCGGGGACCGTAGGGATCGTCGCTCGGCCAATGGCCCACCGTCGGGGCGACCGGGGCGTCCAGTACCGCGCCGGCCTCGTACAAACCGCCGGTCCACAGCACCTCCCCGGCTTCCCGGTCGGCCCAATGGACCCGACGTCCCGTCTTCGCGTCGAAGCTCCACCGGCACTGCCAGACCAAGGCGTCGTGCCAGGCCTGGTCGACATACGGATCGGCGGCGTGCCAGTCCCAACTCCCGTCAAGGCGGCGGACCCGGTCGCCGGTGATGCCGTTGCTGTCGCTGCCGACAATGCCGGGCGGCCGACCGTCAGGGCGCACCAGGTTCGACACGACCCGCCGTGCCTCCGTCGCGATCTGCGGCCCACCGAACGGGGTGAGGTGCGTCGACGCGGCCTGCAGCCGTAACCCACCCACATCGAGCACGACCTTCACCAAGCCGTGAAAGTACAGATCGTCGGTGTAGGTGCACAGCGTGCCAGGCACCGCCGCGATGCCGTGCCTCCACATGAGGCCGACGCCGAAACCCCTTCCACCAGGATCGCACGCCACCCGCCTCGCGATCCCGTCATCCGCACCGACGCCGCATTCCATCCCGATCGCATCGGCCACCGTGCGCAACGCGGACTCGCCGGCCAGCTCCTGCAGCGCCCAGACATCCGCATCGACCTCACGCATCACCCGCACCACCCGGTCGTAGCGATCCCACTCCCCTGGCCACTCGGGGTGCATGCCGTACTCGAGCATGTTGTAGGTGGCCACCCGCAGGATCATCAGCGATCACCGAGGTCATACCCGAGGTGGTCGGCGACGTCCTCGACGAACCCCACACCGGACACGGTCGGCTCCTCCTCGCCGACGTGCCAGATCGCGTCCTCGACCGCCGGCCCGCCTTCTTCGAGAGCCTCGGCGACCACGTCCACCAGCTCACGGGCATCGGACTCGTCCACCTCGAATCGCCGAACAACCTCTTCGGCGGCCCGGTCGAGATCGTCCTCCGGCAACCCTGATCGTTCCCACACGCTTCCGGCCCTCCCACATCGCGCGAATCGCGGCGACCCGCGTTTGCGACCGAGACACGCGGACCGAAGCGTTCATTTGATTCGCGGGGGTCGGGTGATCGCGCGCTATGCCAGGGCGGCCGCTGTGGCGACCGCGACGGCAGCGGCCAACATCGGCATACCCATCGGGATCCGGCTGTCCCGCATCCGCAGCCGACCAGATAGCAGACCGGCAAGGGCCAGCAGCGCGGCGAGGATATACGACAGCGCGATCCCGGCGATCAGCCAGCTCCAGCCCCACCAGTTCAGCACCATGCCCAAGCTCAGCGCCAGCTTCACGTCGCCTGGGCCCGGGTCGCCAGTGAGGGCGAAGGACAGCAGAAGCAGCCCTCCCCAGATCGCCCCACCGAGCAGCGCTCGCCACCATTGACCAGACGCTCCGGTCAGCAGCGCTCCAACAAGCAGCGCAACGCCGGTGCCCGCCGCCAGCGGCAAGCTGAGCATGTTCGGGATCCGATGCTCGACCGCATCGACCAGCGCGGCCGGAACGCCGAGTATGACTATGAGCACGCCCACGGCCGTCAGCACCCACGGCCAGGCAGTCACGCAGGTGATCGCCGTGGCGGCAGCCGAGAGCAACGCGACCCTATGACGCGCCGACACTTCAACGGTCGCGACGCGCCGGAACGTGTAGAGCAGCACCGGGGCCAGCACCAACAAAGCACCGACACCGATTGCGGCGGTGATCACCGCTTTCACCGGCGTCGATCACTGTCTGTGTGCACCTGCATGAGATCATCGTCGCAGGTAGCGGCCGATTACGCCGTCCACCTCGGCGGACGTGCCAACTCATCGGATCCCGCCGCCACCAGCGGTTCCACGTACGCGCACAACACGAACCGAACCAGCCACCACTCCATATCTGTGGCCGCCCGCATGCGCGAAGGAAGCATCCCCAGAATTTTGATCTGTGGGAATGCAGTGTCACGAGTGCCGCATAGTGTCGTCTAGGGTTAGTTCGTGCAGGTCAGGCGCATTTTCATCGGCGTTGGTGTCGGGCAGTGTCGCCGTGTATCGAGCGCTCTGTGAGCAACGGAGGCCAATCGGAGACCGGCTACGGACGCCAACTCCAGATCTGCGACCGGAATGCCAGAGCGCGTCGATCTACTTGTAGGCCCGCTTCACCGGCACCGAGTACGTCTTCGCCCCCGCATCCGCTGCGCGACCCGCAACCCGCCGAGCAGCGCAACACCTAGCGGATCAGCGGCTACGCCTCTGGCCCGCTTCCAGAAGCCCTGCACACGGCCTCACGACAAGGCACTGCGCACGCTTCTGGACGCCTACGCCGAGAACCTCGTTGGCTAGAGCGTCCACCCGCCGAGCGACCGGACTGTCGGTCACCCGACACGGACCGGGTTCATCCGAGCGCGAAGCCCATCCGCCCCTACATCGACACTCAGTGGGCGGAGACCGGGACACAGTGCCAACCGTGCCCGATCTCAAGGCCGGTGGCGGGACCAGGACAGCATCGGTCAAGATTGCCGCATGGCTCGGATGTTGGAGGATCTGCTCAGTAGGAGCAGGAACACAGGGTGGGCGACAGCTCAGGGGCGCATCGATCAGGTGCAGTTCGACGCCAAGATGCTTGGATGGACCCCGGTGCCTATACGTCGTGGCGCTTCAGCCGTCGCTACTCTGCGGCCGCTCGACCCGGCTGACGCGGCCCCCAACTCCCTGAGCGCACGCTATGGCAAAGGCGCTCAACCTCTGCATACCGATGGCGCCCACCTGCCGGAACCTCCCGACATCGTGGTCCTCACCTGCGAAACTACCAGTACGACACCAACGCTTCTCTGGAACAATGTCGGCGGAGTGCCAGGATTCGTGCAGCATGGCGTCTTTCTGATCGGCAGGGGGAACGATAGCTTCTTCACCACGGCATATGCGCAAGGTCGGCTGCGTTATGACCCGGGCTGCATGCTGCCGAGCGACGCACGCGCACATCAAACAGTGCAATTCTTCGAGGATGCAGCGAGTGCCGCGACCGAGTACCAGTGGAACGAACCGGGCCAAGTGCTCTTCATCGACAATCGTCGAGTCCTGCATGCCCGAGCTTCGGCCGCCCACGAGCCGCAGCGAGAAATCCAACGAGTCAGCTTCCGTCTGAACCGCGAGGCGTCATGACCAAACCATTCGACCACGAATCCCTCTGGATCAAGGCGAAGCTGTTCATCAACCGTGCGATGGACGACGGAGTCAGGTCATTCGACGAGCAGGCGCTCTGGTCCGCCCTGGCACTCGAACTGTTGGCCAAGGCTGCCCTCTCCCGCGTCTCACCGCTCTTGATCGCGGAACCGAACGAGGAGGGCACTAACCTCCTCATCGCAAGCGGACTCATCCAGGGGGACGCCAGGTTCACCTCTGTGCGTGCAAAAACCCTAATGGCTCGTTGTCACAAGGCGTTTAAGCCATTCGACCAGGCAGAAGCCATGAAGATCATCAATGGGCGAAACGAGTATCTTCACAGCAGTGGAGTCGGCTTCCTGGCGATCCCGCCGCACGCCTGGTGGCCCCGATACTGGGCGCAGGCTGCCACCCTGGTCACAGCGCTTGATCGTGACATTGAGGAGTTGGTGGGCGCCGATCGCGAACGCACGGTAACCGCGTATCTCGAACAGAATGCCAGAAATCTCGAGCAACGTACCGAGGCGTTGATCGAGAGGGCCAAACAGCGCCGACAGCAATGGCTCGACGGGACCCTCTCCGCGAAGGTGACCGCCGAGTGGAAGACGGGACACTCGTTATCAGCGCAGATGGCCCACAGCGAGGCTACGACTTGTCCTGCTTGCGGCTCGATCGGACTCCTCGAAGGCGACGAAGTGGTGGACGTGGAGATCAACTACCCGGAGGTCACCGGTTACGGGCCTGAGGAGTATGAGGTCAGCGACTGGGACGACACCTCGGTGACCCTGACCGTCGGCGCCGACTACTTCAGTTGCCCATTCTGCCAGTTGATCTTGAATAGCTACGACCTTATCAACCAGGCGGAACTGGACACTCAATTTGAAGTCGAGGGCGACGTCGACGACTACCTCCCCGACGAGCCCGATTACGGGAACGACTAACTCGGTTCCGGTGATCACCGACAAGTATCCACGCCGCAACGTTCTTGAGCGGCGCTGACGAAGCACTGTGGTGGGCGCCGGGCCGGTGGTCACATCCCGACCCCGCCCGAAGAGCGAGATCAAGTCTCTTCCCCGCAGTCTCGATCCGCTGGTCGGCGAGTCGCTCGTCGGCTACCTGCTGCGACTCGCCCATCGACTCGATGGCTCCCCGTCAGGATCGCCGTCCTGACCGGACTCGCCGACGCCCGCCTCCCAATGTCCTGCCAACCAACAACAGGCACCAATCGTGATCACGCGAACGCGATTCGTGTTAACGATGTCCCCTAGCAAGGTGTAACCCATGTCTTCGGTGCCACACACGCAACCCGGGGTGGGTCACGCTTCACCCGAACAGCCCTCCAGATTCAACCGGAGTTGACGGGTGATCACTCCGAGTCGTCCGGGTGGTGAACAGCGCGGAACGGCACCCACCGTTCGGGCGTGGGAGGCGGTGCGGTGCCCAGCGGCGCTGTCAGACCGTGACATGGTGGCAGGGGTTGCACTTGGCGGTGCTACGGCACCGGCACGGTGGTCTCGGGACCGGTTGGCAGTGACCAGACAACCCGATGTCGCATCGCCGAGCCAGCCGACCAGCCGTCGTATTCGTTCGGCTCATCTCGATGGCGGGTGGCGGGTCAACATCATTTCGCCTTCTTCGGGATCCGAGGTATAGCGTGCGAGCCTATGGCTGTGGGAGAAGGCGATCCGCTCACCGGCTGGGCGACTGTGGCTCTGGCCGCAGTGGCTGTCGCGACACTGATCTACAATGCGCGTACCGCCAGACGAGACCGCAGGGCCGCTGACCGGCGCCTTATGGAGCAGCGGGCCTACGACGACCAGCGGGCAACACGGGAGCGGGCAGATGCGGAGGCGCGGCTAGCGGCTGAACGCAGAGCCGCTGATCAACGGCTCGATGACGAGCGGGCGCACATCGAGAAGTTGCGCCAGCGGGAGCGACAGCAGGACAGTGCCACCCGGCTACTGGTGCGTATCGCCGATCTGTTGCCGTTAATGAAGCTAGTGCCAAACGTGGTGCGTACGAACCGAGTGCCTGGGGCGGTCCGTACGCCCAGGTTCCCGCACTACTCTGGACCGCTCCTCGACGAGCCGACTGTCGTGTGCGAGCGCGCAGTGGATGGGCTTCGGTTCGGCGGTTTCGCCGACTTGCCAGGCCTCCACGATACCAGGGCTACTGAGCAGTATCGAACACTTGCGCACTTGGTATTAACCGCAGCGCGCAACGAGTACCGCCACAAGAACGAGGCTGATCAGCAGGCCCAACAGGAGCATAGCGAGCTGGTTGCGCTCGACCTGTGGCGGTACGCCACGTTCGTGCGGTTGTCTTTGGAGCATCTGATCGAACAGGGCGAGAGCTTGGATCCTGGCGAGGGTGGGGAAGGCGTGTCGTTCCCGGTACTCAACCGGCGGCCAGGTGACAAGTCGTTGTGGTTCCCGCCGAGCGTGCCTCAAGGCTGGGATGAGGCCGTCACTCGCGATCCGAACGATCCACAATATCGCGCGGCGAAGTAGTGGGAGTTCATTGGTCACACTCAGCGATCGGGCTTGGTCTCGATCCAGCTGTCGGAGTGTGGAAGTGGCCGCGACGCCGTGCGCCGGCGCCCGCTGGTGATGCTGGAGCGCCAGATGCGAGCAAGCGGTGAGCGCGGCTGCAGCACACGGTTCGTGCCTCGATGGTAGCCGTAGAAACCTACCTCGGCCTCGTGCGAGCCACTGAGGAACCGCAATCCAGTAGCCCATGTCCTGTCATCCACCCACCCGTAGAGTCCGAGTTCGACGCATTCCAGCGCCCAGTCGACGGTGAGCCGACCGCTCCCACACCGTCGCCCGCTACGCCGACATGGTCGGCATCGGCCGATAGTTCGGCGTCAGCAACCGTGCCGTCTCCGAGCGGCGCAAGCGCTACGCCAGCGCACTCCTCTTGCCGAAGACGACGTGATCATTGGCTGCACCCCGGATGGGGACCCAGCCAAGAACCAGAAGTCCTTGAATGACACCGCAGCCACCCCGAGCCAAAACGCTGGCAGCGGCTAACCCCTCAGACACCAGCTCCCGTCAAGTCAACGAGCCACAGTCATAGTCTTCTGATCATGGAAACCAGCACGTCGAAAGCGTCCGTTGGAACGACGATGCAACCTGCCTCGGGGTCCTTGGTGTCGCCAATTCCAACAACTGACGCGGAAGTTCGAGCCACCGCGACGCACCCATCTGCTGGACGCGAGTAGGACGACTTACACCAGATAGCATCCTCAAGAGGGGAAGAATTAATCATTTGGTTCAGCTCCGTACGCTAGCAGGAATTGTTCTCGCTGGTGGCTTTGAGGATTCGCAGACGATCACGTAGACCAGCAGCGCGGCTGTCGTCGAAGTCCTCATAGATACGCAGGGACTCACACCAGCACCGGAGAGTTCGTGCCGCGTCACCGGCTTCATACATAAGCGTGCCCAGTGTATCAAGGATTTCCGCGGTGGTTCGTCGATAGCGGTAGTGGTCGTCTATATCGAGAGCTTGCTCGCACAATAGAACAGCTGCTTGAGGGTCGCCCAGGCCGTGGTGAGCTCGCGCCATCTGATGCAGAGTTATGGCTTCCCCCTCCCGGTCGTGAGCTCCCTGGAAGAGAAGGATGCTACGGCGAGCATGACGCAGAGCTTTTGGGTAGTCCTCCAGCGCGATACACATGAGGCTGAGGTTGCCCTCGATTACGGCCACCATACGTCCGTGCTGTGCACCGTGAGCCAATGGCAACGCCGACTGAAGATAACTCCACGCCTGGGCAAAGTTTCTCTGTTCCAGGTGCACCAAGCCTATTTGAGTAAGTGCTGTAGCTTGCCGCCATGGATAACCAAGGGCGCCGCTCAAGTCCAGCGCGACCTCAAAGGTGCTCTCGGCATCCTGCCAGCGAGCGGCCTCCATATAGGCCTCGCCCAGTTCTAGCAAGGCGTGGATTTCGGCGAGGCGATCACCCCTATGACGACTCGCGGTTATGGCCGACTGATGGAGATTGGAGAGGTCTTTCGAGTACCCCAGCCTAAATAGAATCATTCCGGTTGCGGTGGCGAGCAATTCAGTTAAGTGTGCTTGACCGTGCAGGTGCGCGTCGCGCACCGAAGCGATCAGGTTGCTTCGCTCAAGCTCGGCCCAACTCCACGCGTCCTTCCGCCCGGTAAGAGGGATCACCGGATGGGTGTAGGTGGTCAACTGGAGGGCAGGATTCCAATCATTATGAGCTGGAAACAGGATTTGATGGGCGATTTTGGCGTGGTGCGCGTACCACTCCAACAATAGCCGACGTGTACGTTCGCGCTCGACTGGTCCGTCGTCCCGCCCGACCCGGTCTGCGGCGTAGGCACGCAGCAGGTCATGGAATCGATATCGATCCCTTCTGGCCGCAGGCTCAATCATGTGTGCCTGAGTCAGCGCTGCCAGTACCTGCCGCATCTCAGGTAAGTCCAACTCTGCCATCGCGGCGGCCGTTTGCACGCTGAACTCCGGCCCAGGATGTAGTCCGAGACGGCGAAATACCCGCGCATGTTCGACACTCAGGTGCTGGTAGGACCAGTCGAACACGGCTCGCACCGCTGCTCGCTCATCCCTGTCACGACTCAGTACATCCAGCCGATACCGTTCGTCCACGAGTTCGGAGACGACAGCAGCTACCGTGATGTTGGGGTTGTTAGCGTGGGAGGCGGCAATCCGTAGCGCCAGTGGCAACCGCCCGCAATACTGCACCAACTCCCAGATCGCCTTCGGCTCGGCGGCCACGGAAGTCGGTCCGAGGATGCCGGTTACCAGGTCCACCGCCTCATCCTCCGACAGCAGATCGACGGTGAGCCTTGTGGCAGCATCAGTGACGACCAGGCCAGTCAGGCTTTCTCGGCTGGTCACCAGCACCACGCATCCCGGTGTTCCTGGTAGCAGGGGTCGTACCTGGTCCGCGCTGTTGGCGTTGTCCAGCACGAGGAGTACCCGCCGCCCGGCCAGTACCGACCGGAACAGTCCCGCTTGCGCCTCGAATCCCACCGGGATTCGCTCGGCCATGACGCCCAGTGCCCGCAGGAAACCCTCCAGCACCTCGCTAGGGCTTGCGGGGGTGCCAGGCCCGTAGCCGCGCAGGTTTGCGTGCAGCGTACCGTCGGGGAACTGGTCTTGTACCCGATGTGCCCACCAAATTGCCAGCGTGGTCTTCCCAATTCCGGCCGCGCCATCCAGGGCCGAGACCACTACCGGCCCTGGTCCGGCGTACTCGTCGTCGGTTGGGAGGAGTGCGTCGAGTGCGGCAAGGTGCTCCGCGCGGCCGGTGAAGTCCCGGATTGCCAGCGGCAGCTGCCGAGGCACCGCTCGCGGCTCGCTTGTGCCGAGCTCAGTTCGGGGTGAGCCGCTCAGCGATAGGTGCTGGATTGAGCCGGCCTGGACCACCGAGCCTGCCACCTCACCAGTGGTCTCGTTGCGAATGTCCGGCCCCTCGCGCACGGGGTCAGTGTGCCGCAACTCGCGCTGCGGCGGGGGCGAACAGGTTGGCGGCCACCCGCACGGAGCAGGCTGGTCAACCGATGCGTACGACCAGTAACGCGTTCGCGAGGGTGTGGAACTCCGGGCCGTACTCCAGAACGGTTTGCCAGCGGGTGGGGATGGCGTGGATGCCGTCGCGGAGGCCGAGGAGTCCGCCGGCGATGGCGCCGGTGGTGTCGGCGTCGTCCCCGCGGTTGACGATGTCGATCAGGGTGTCTTCGAGTGGGTGGGGTTGCTGGATGGCCCATACGGCGGCGGCCAGGGAGTCCAGGACGTACCCGCCCGTCGACAGCTCATCGACCGGGGTCGCGGACGGGTACCGCAGTGCCTGCCGGACGTCGTCGCGGTCCAGTTCGGGAACGTTCAGTACGGCGTTGATCGCCTCGCCGGCGTCGTGGCCGTCGAGGAGGTGGGCGGCGATCTCGACGTAGGCGATGCAGGCCTGGACGCAACGGGGGTCGGCGTGAGTGATGCTGGAGATCTCGGCGGCTTCGCGGATGCGGGTGGCCTGGTCGTTGCGGGCCAGTGCGGTGGGCAGTGCGCGCATGAGGGAACCGTTTCCGGCGGCGCGGTTAGGGCCGATCGTGGCGAGAGCCGCGTGTCCGCTGCTGCTGGGGTCGCCGGTGGCGGCCAGTGTGGACAGTGCGGTCGCTGTGCTGTTGCCGATGTCGCGGGGGCCTTCGCGGTACCAGTCCAGGAAGTGCTTGCCGACTCGGTGGCTGGTGTAGCCCTCGACGTACGCGCGGGCGACGGCTGCGGTCATGTCGGTGTCGTCGGTGCCCTGGCCCGGTCTCCAGCGAAAGGTCCCGCCGCCGATGATCTCGGTGTGCCGGCCGAACTCCGCGGCGATCTGTTCCGGGGTTCGGAACTCCACGGTGGCGCCGAGCGCGTCGCCCGCCGCGAGTCCGAGCAGTCCCCCGTGGGCCCGATCAAGCATGGTTGTCGTAGACATGCAGCTCCTCCCCTGGCGCGCACGCGACGGACACGTCCCCCGCGTGGCGTTCGTTGCCACCGCCCATTTTGGTGGCTTGCCACCAAAGATACGCCTCCGCTTGATTGGTGGCAAGCCACCATGTGAGGATCATGCCATGCCGAGCGAACACGCCGAGCCAGCCCTGACGGTGCGTGCGCCGGCGGAGCTGAAGTCCGCCGCGCAGGATGTCCTGAACGATCGTGGTCTGGAGATGCGGTCGTTCATCGTGGCGTGCCTGACCGGGCTGCGGGAGGATCCGGACGGGCTGCTGGACGTGCTCGCCCGCCATTGGCCGGCCCCGAAACCGCGCCGCGGCGGCCGACCACCACGGTCGTCACCTTCGTGAGGATCGGTCAGCGGGACAGGTGAGGTGGTAGCGGACTTCCGCGCCGTGCCAGGCGCCGGGTTCGCCGCTCTGGGCGGGCGCGTAGTGCCAGCGGGGGTGGTTGGAGGTGGCGAGTGTCCGCCGGCACTGGCATGGGGTGGTGTGCCACCAGCCGGTGCGGATCACCCGCAGGTGCAGGCCGGCCGGGTAGAGGGCTCGGGTGCTGGCGTGCAGCGCGGCGACAGCTCTGCTGATGACCTCGCCGAGGGTGGTGCCGTGGACGAGCAGCTGGCCGTGGGCTTCCTGGTGGTCGGTGACCCATTCCACGGCCGCGATCCGCGGGGCGTCTGCACGGGAGGCGAGTCGCGTTCCGGTGGACATCGGGGCCCCTTGGTCGTCCTCGGCCCTGGTTACCGGGCCGCAGATGCTGGTGTTCCAGACACGCGGCAGCGACGATCCGTTTGATGCACCCGGCTCACACGGTTGCGGTGTCAGTCGTGGTCGAGCGACTCGAGGTCGCGACGACGATCGTCGGGCAGGGTGGTGATCCAGGTGTCCCAGTCCTGCAGGACGGCCAGCTGCTCGCCGCGGGCGGGCTGGATGAGGGCGTGTTGGCCGCTGTCCAGCGCGAGTCCGAGCCGGACGCCGTCGAGCTGGGCGCGGTGGATGCGCAGGCCGCGGCGCGGCACGGTGTCGGGGTCGAATTGGGGTAGCCCGGTGTCGGGGTCGTGGTCGGCGGGGACGAGGGGGCGGATCCAGAAAACGGCGGGATCGTCGTGGTCGCGGCGTGCGTGCCGGGCCAGGGCGGCGCGGAAGACCTCGAGGTCGCCGTCGCGCACGATCAGCTCCGCCCCGGCAAGCGCCTCGGTGTCGTCGGCGTCGGGGATCCGGCCGGTCAGCAGGTGGTTGAGTGCGTCCCAGGCACGGTCCGCGGTGACGTGTTCGGGCATCGGGCTGGTGTCTCCTCGCGGTCAGGCTTTCAGGACGCTGTCGATCGGTTTACCGGCGATGTGGGTGACGCCTTTGGCGGTGAGCATGGCGTGGATCTCGGCGCGCTGCTCTTCGGAGGTGCAGTGGATCCTGCTCGGCCCTTCGTCGCCGAGCAGGTCGATGCCGTCGCCGAACATGATCTCGTTGGCGCCGCTGTTGAACGCGGCGATCTTGAAGGGGTTGCGGGTGGCGGCGGTGCTGTTGACGGCGCCGAAGGTGTCGCAGTTGGCGCCGTAGTAGTCGGCCCGGTTGAGGAGCCGTTCGGGCTGGTCCCAGACCAGCCGGGGGGCGTTGCTGGTGGTCTTCTTCAGGATGCGCAGGAAGACCGAGCTGGCGCCGCCGGTCTTCTTGTCTTCCTGCTCGCTCTTGCCGACGCCCGGTTTGACGCCCATGATCGAGCGGCGTTCGGTGGAGGCGAGTACGCCGGTGGCGAGCATGGCCTTGAGCCCGGTCATGGACGTGGCGTGCACCAGTTTCTTGCCTTTGGTCGCCTCGCGCAGCGTGTCCAGGGAGTTGGCGACGTCGAAGCGGTTCCAGGTGAGCCAGCCGCCGCCGCGACGGGGTGTCGGGTCGTAGCCGGGGGTGGCGGCCAGGGCCGCGCCGTCGGCGTGCCCGGTGGCCGTGGCGACCGCGTCGCGCAGCACGGTGACCTGCGCCGGCAGTGCGCGGGTGTGGGCCTCCAGCTGGATGTTCTTGGCGAAGCGGGCAAGTTGGGCCTGATCCATGCCGACGGCCTGGTGGGCGCGTTCGTAGAGGAGTTCGTGCCGGATCATCTCCTCGATGTGCTGCCCGGTGGCTTTGGCCTGGGTGATCTCGGCGTGGTCGGTCAGGCCCTGCGCGGTGATGTTGGCGTTGAGGTAGCCGTACTCGCCTTCCTCGCGGGTCATGGGGCGGTTGGCCAGGTGCAGCTGCCCGAGGCGGCGGACCACGTCGGGACCGTGGCCCTCGCCGGGTGGGGCGATGATTTCCAACCGTCCCCGCAGAGAGTGCTCGGTGGTGGTGGGGTTGTTGATGGCGTAGGGGTGGTAGACGGCGTGGAACCCGTCGCCGAGGTCGATGGCGTACTCGCGCCCGGAGGCGTTCTGCCAGCGGGTGAGGCCGTCCCAGCTGGCTGTTCCGGTGGTGTCGTCCAGGGTCGGTTTGATCCGGGTGGCGTCGCGCAGCACCGCCGCGACGTGCTCGCCGCCGGCCTCCTCGGGCAGGGCCGGTTTCATGACGGTGATGGTGGTGGTGCCTTCGTGCAGGAAGGGTTCGATCTGGCCCACCTTGGTGGCCGTGTCGACGGCGTGCATGATCGCCGCGAGCTTGTGCTGGTAGTGCTCGAGCATGGCAGCTTCCACCGGGCCGGGGTCGGCGCCGATCGTGGCTTGCACCGTGCTGAGGACCTGCTGGGCCTTACTGATCTTCTTCGCCGTGGTGCCGGGAACCTTGCCGGGTGCCAGGTCGCCCTTACCGAGGTGGTGGTTGACGCTCTTGGCCGCCGCGATCAGCGTGTCGGCCATCTGGTGTTCCCGGTCGAGGGGTAGCCGGCCGTTGACCTTCTGCTCGACCTGGGTGGGGACCATGTCCTTGGTGATGTTCAGCGCTTCCAGCAGCTTGTCTTCGGCGTCCTCGGCCACCAGGGCGTGCAGGACGGTGCGGGGGCCGTCCGGGCTGTCGTAGCTGACGAGCGTGGCGGCGGAGGCGTGCAGGTCGGCGCCGCCGACGAGGATCGGTTCGCCGAAGGCCTTGCCGACGTCGGGTGTGTCCGGGATCGGGGTGACCGGGAGCAGCCCGGGGTCCCGGACGTGACCGTCCGCCTCTCCCCCGGGCTGGTGCTCGGGTGGTGGTTGGCTGGAGGTGGCCGCCTCGACGGTGTCGCTGTCGGCGGGAGCGCCGACGTGCGTGGTCGAGGGGCTGATGGCGTAGGTGGCGTGGGCGGCCTTGGAGTTGGTGCCCATCAGCGCTTCCCGAGGTGTTGCAGCGCTGCCGCGGAGTCCAGCTTCAGCTCTTTCTGGAAGAACGCGGCGAAGTCGCGGCGGAGGTTCTTCTTCCGCTCCACCGCGTGGTCCAGGAAGGCCTCGGCGATCTGGCTGGTGGTGACCGCCGACTCGGCGATGCCGTGCTGCTGGGCAGCGTGCGAGCGCATCGGGGCGACCCACTTGACGTCCTTGTGCGCCGCGCCGGCGTGGGCGGCGGTGCGCAGCAGGGCGCGCCATTCGGCGTCCGGGATCGACTCGAGCCGCTTGATCACCGAGTGCGCGGCGGCGGGCTCGACCCGGACCCCTTTCGGCAGCGTGCCGGCCAGGTGCGCGTCGTAGGCGCGGTGGTAGACGGTGGTGGTGCTGGGCCGGTACGCCAAGCTCAGCTTGTCGCGGCCGTAGTTCTTGAAGCTCTGTCCCTGGTCGATGGGGATCAGGCCGCCGTCGCTGGTGCGCAGGACGTTCTCGTGGTGCGCATCGTGGTTGCCCAGCGCCCAGCTGGCGACGTGCAGGCGGACGACGGCGTCCACATCGGCCTGGGACCACTGGCCGGGCGAGCCGGGCATCGGGCTGGCGCCGGTCAGCATCGGCTGCACCGACGCCGGTTTCCCACCGATGGTGGTGGCATAGACCGGCAACGCGGGCAGGCCCGCGCGGGCCAGGGCCCGGGACGCGGTCGCTTCGGCCTGGACCATCGCCCCGCCGCGTGGGGTGCCTTCGCGTTTGGCCATCCAGGTGGTGCCGTCCGGACCGGGGTGCAGGGTCTTGGGGTGCGTTCCGCCGAGCTGGGCGGGTGTGCCGGCGCCGAAGTCCCACGCCTTGACCGTGCCGGGGTCCAGATACGGCGGCACGGCGGAGTAGGAGGCCTGCGCCTGGCGCAGGGCGCTGAGCATGTGGGCGTGCTGGGCACCGAAGCTGCTCCCGGACGACTTCTCCGATGCGGTAGCGGCTGGCGCGGCCGGTTTCGTGCCGGTGGCCGTCGGCGGGGAGAGTTTGGTGTCGTACTTCTTCTGCAACTGGGCCTTGATGGTGTTGATGCCGCCCTTGTCGGCGTAGGTGTACGCGCCGAGCAGGCGGGCGAGGTGCGGTTTGGTCGCCACCGTGGACAGGTGCTGCGGGAGCAGGCCGCAGGTGGTGCAGAAGTTGCGGAGGTTGTCCTGGGTTTGCTGGTGCGCCCACGCGGTGATCTTCTGGTGGCTCGCCTGCTGGGTGTGCGGTGTGACCGGGAGCGGATCGACCGGGTTCCAGGTCGACGCCGCGGTGTGGAACGCGGACAGCTCGTGCGCCCCGGCGACGAACTCGCTCGCCTCGGTGTAGGCCCCTGGCGTACCCAAGGCGGGCAGATGGCCGGTCGGTCCCTCGAGGACCTCGTTCACGATGAGGGCCGGTTTGTCCAGGTGCTGGAGTTGCGTGGCCCGGTCGGCGGCGAGCTTCTGGAGGTCGGCGCGTTCCCCGGCCGGGGTGGAGGCTCGCAGCAGCTTCAGCAGTTGGGGTGCGTTGAGGACCTGCGGGTCGGTGGCGTTGATTCGGCCCTGCTCGGCCGCGGCGGCGAGCGCCGTGTGGAGTTGGTGCCCGGTCACCTGGCTCAAGGCTTGGTCGATGTGGTGGCGTGCGGCGGCGACCGCCGCGGCGTGCTCAGCGGTGAGGTCCGGGTTGGCCGCGGTGGCGAGGGTGTTCTCGGCGTCGATCAGGGCGTGCACGGTCGCCGGTGTCGCTGGTGCGGTCTCGGTTCCGGCACAGGCCGCGAGGGCGGTGGTGACCGCGGCCCGGGCCGCGGCGAGGTCGTCGGCGGTGGCCTGCCATGGCGGGAATGCGGCGGGAAGCTCGGCGCCGTGCGCGTGCGTGGTGATCGTCGGATCGGTCTGCTGCCAGTCCGCGAGTGTCTTGCCGCCCACGGTCTCGCCGGCGCAGAGTGCGGCGTAGCGGTCGAGGGCGACGTCCTGGATGTGCTTCTTCGATGCGGCCTCAGCCGGATACGAGGGGTCGAGCCAGTGTTCCAGCGGGTGCGTGCCGCTGCCCGACAGTCCCACCAGCGACGGGCAAGTGAAGCCCTGCTCACCGGCGAGCGTCACCAGGGCGTCGGGCTCCTGGTCATGCAGAAACGAGCCGCAGTAGTCGTGCAGCTTGGCGTGGAAGATCGCCGCTGACTCGTCATCGAGCTGGGTGGCGGCGTGCTGGGCGGCCTGTACGGCATCGACCAGGAGGGCGTAGCGCTGCCCGAGGTCGTCGGGCAGGTCGAACACGGGCGGCCCGTACGGGTCGGTCGGGTCGATCCCGCCGAGATCGATCAGCGCGACCTGCGCGAGCGCCTCCTCCGCCGGGTTCTGCGGCTGCTTGCCGTTGAGGCATACGGCCGACAGATGGAGCGCGTAGCTGACGTCCTCCTCCACCGCGGCGGCCGTTCCCGCTGCGGTGGGTGCGACGGCGTAGGAGGCGTGCGCGGCCTTGGAGTTCGTGCCCACCGTGGCTCACCCGTCCTCTCCGGTCAGGACGGGCGGAGCAGGTCGTCGAACTGGAACTGCACGGCCTCGCTCAGCCCGCGGTCAGGCAGCAGCGGCTCGACCCGGGCGGCCGGGCAGGTCGGCGAGTTCTCCCACAGCTGCATCCGCGCCGGGAGCTCCTCGGCGGGGGTGGTGGCCAGGCGGTGCCGCCAGGTCTGGCCGTGCTGGTACTGCCTCGGCATCCATTCCACGTGGCGGGTGACGGTGCCGTCGGTGCCGATGTCCAGGCCGAGCACGGCGACTGGCGTGGTCGGGGCACCGTAGTCGGGCGACCAGCCCAGCAGGATCCACACATGGCGGCCCATTCAGGCACCTCCTCGGGTGAGGGTGGGGTGTGGCAGGAGCGAGGCCATGTACCGCACGGAGGCGGCGAAGGCGTCCGGGATGCGGGCGTGCAGGTCCTGCCGCCCATCCGGGGTCATGACGGCGCCGTGCAACGCGTACTGCGCGGGGTTCTGGCTGACCAGCATCAGCCGGTCGCCGAAGAGTTCGACCGCGGTGGCGACCCGGTCGCGGCGGGACAGTCCGGTGAGGATCACCGGGAGGTCGTCCGGGAGGTTCTCGGCCAGCCAGCACAGGCCGGGCAGCGCCCAGGTGTCCCAGTTGCGGTTCTCCCGGACGGTCTGCAGGTTGACCGCAACCGCGGGCAGTGGGTTCGCGGTGATCCAGTCCGCGTAACGGCGCAGGTCTTCCAGCCGGAACCAGTACAGGTTCGGCACGGTGGCAATCCCGGCGTCGGCGAGCTCGCCCGCTAGCAACAGTGACCGCCGCATGTTGATCAGGTGCTCCGCGCGCGGCCAGTTGCCGTAGATGGAGTAGTTCGGCGCCAGGACCAGGTCGAAGCGCAGGGCGGCGATCCGCTCGATCAGCCCGTCGCGGTGCCGGGCCGTCCAGAACGCCTCCACCAGCGGGTCCTCGCCGTAGCCGGACAGTACGGTCAGGGTGGACTCCGCGAGCCCGAGGATCTGGGCCGCGGTGGCGTCCTGCCGCCAGCGTGGGTAGATCCCGTGGGTGTGCGGGGAGAACACCCGCCGCAGACCCACCGCGTAGGCCGGCCACCGCAGCCCGGCGTCCAGCTCGGTCACACCCGAACCGTCGACCTGCGGGATGAAGGTCGGCATGCCCGGTGGGAGCACGCCGCTGATGCGGATGTCGTCGAACTCCAGGGTGTGGCCGATGTCGCTCATCCAGGCGGTGATGTCGGTGCGGGAGCCGCACCGGATCGGGCAGCTCGCGCAGGCCGGTGGTCCGCCTACGGCCGGGGTCTCGGCGCGGGCGCAGCCGCAGTAGGAGCAGTCGGCGTTGCAGCCCGAGCACACCGGCGCGATCGTCACGACCGGATCGGCGTCGGCCCCGGAGTACCACGGGCACCGGCGGCAGTCGCAGCGCGCGGCCGGCGCGGTGCGCACCGGCAGTCCGAGAAACACCGACATCCCTCTCGCCCCTCTCTCGGGTGTTCAGGCCGCGGCGGGTGCGGCGGTGAGTTCCTCGGCCAGCAGGCGCAGGGAGGCGCGGTCGTGGTCGTCAAGGCGCGCCCCGGCCGTGACCGCCTGGACGAGGGCACGCAGTGCGGCCAGGGCGTTGTCCACCAGCTGGCGCTCGACCACCGGGTGCTCCTCGAGGTCTCCGGCGCCGGTGTCGGCGCGGTCGGCGGTGGGGTTGTCCGGTGCCCGCAGGGCCGCGGCGCGGGCGGCATTGGCTTCCTCGTGCTGACGTTCGGCCTCGGCCAGGGCCTGTTCGGCGGTGAGGTCGTCCCGCTCGGTGGCGGCCGCCACGGCGCAGCGCAGCAGCTTCGCCCGGCCGGTGTTCTTCACCGCGGCCCAGATGTCCTCGGCGGCGGCCGCCCGCCCGCGGCGCAGCTCGATGAACCGGATGCGGGTGTGCAGGCTGATCTTGGCCTCGTCCATCTCCGCCGAGATCTCGCGGGGCATCTCGGCGAAGGCGCGGACGAGTTCGCGTGCCTTGCGGGGGCTCAGTTGCAGCCCCAGCCGGGTCAGCACCTCCGACCACGGGGCGGCGCACTCCTTGTCGGTGCCGCGCAGCTTGTCCATCGCCTGGAACCGCGCGATCGGGTCCTCGATCGCATACACCTCGGCGGGCACCGTGTGCCCACCGGCGATCAGCTTGCCCAGCAACACGGCGCAGCGATCCAGCACCAGCGCGGCTGCCAGCTCCCCGGGCCGCAGGTCTTCGCGGGCCAGGTTCTCCACCAGCTGCCAGATCCGCCGTTCCTCATCCGACAGCGGCCCCGGACACACCACCGCGGGCAGCGCGGCGAAGTGCGGGTTGTCCGGCCGGTGCACCGCGCCCCAGCGGCAGGCACGCAGCCGCCGCTCCCCCGCCGCCAGCTTCATCACCGGCGGCTGCCCCTCACCGGTGTCGACCTCTTCCACCAGCACGGGCTGGAGCACCCCGACGGTGGCGATCGAGGAGACCAGATCCGCCAGCTCGGCCGGCGCGGTGCTGTCCCCCGGTACCCGGCCCTGAGGTTCGGTGAACGGCGTGCCCTCACCCCGCAACGGCAGCAGGGTGAACCGGCGCTGCCGCAGCCGCGGCGACAGCCCCACCTGGCTGGGCGACGCCGCGGTGTTCATCGCGCCCTCGCCGCAGGCGGGCCCACCACCGGAACCGGCCGGGTGTCGTCGCCGAGCAGCGGCACCGCGATCTCCCGCAACGGACCCCGGCAGCGCAACCGCTCCAGCGTCGTCGCCAACGCCACCACCCGGTCGTGGGCCAGCGCCGCGGTGGTCATGGCCTGGGTGTGGGCGCGCAGGTCAGCCAGCCGGCGGTCCAGCACATGCTCGGGCGCACCGGAAAGCACCACCAGCACCCGGGGGAAGCGGGCGTAGCGCTGCTGCCACACCGGCCGGTTGTCCGCGGCCTGCTTGGCGACGTAGCCGTGGTAGCGCACGTAGCGGCCCAGCTTGCGCGCCAGCCGCGCCACCGGCATCGTCGCCCGGTCCACCTCCACGAAGAACACCCGCTGGACCCGCCGACCGTCCCGCTCGCAGACGTAGTGCAGCACGGCATCCGCGATCACGACATCCCGCCGATCCGATCCGGCCCGGACGCGGTGCGCGACCTCCGGCGTCCACGACAACGGCCCGCAATCGTGCCCGTGCGCTCGCGCGGTCTCGACGAACGCCAACCCGGTCTCGACCACGTCCAGGGCGTGCCGGTGCAGCAGGTCCGCCACCGCCATGCTGGGCAGCCGGTAGGGGCGGGCATCGACCGTTCCCGCCGCCTCGACGGCCGCCGCGCCGTCCTCGGTGACATGCCACACGCGGGGCGCCCGCTGGTGCACG
Organism: Amycolatopsis aidingensis; assembly: GCF_018885265.1. GTDB lineage: Bacteria > Actinomycetota > Actinomycetes > Mycobacteriales > Pseudonocardiaceae > Amycolatopsis > Amycolatopsis aidingensis. The sequence continues at coordinate 3,679,483 of NZ_CP076538.1, read as the reverse complement.
ATGCGGTCGACGAGTCCGGCGCGCCGCAGCGCCAGCAGCTTGTCCCGCACCGTGCGGGCAGGCATCGACGGCCCGACCAACCGGCCGAGCTGATCGGTGTTGACCAGCCGGTGCCAGTAGATCGCGGTCAACGCGTCCCGCTGGAACGAATCAAGGCGCACCATCGGGATCTACTCCACCGTCGAGGGGAACGACGACGGACCTGCGGCCTCCGGTGGGTCCAGCTCGACACCGGCACCGCTGCCCCGGCCCGGCGGCCGGCCACGCTGCGAACGGGGCGGTGGAGTGTTGCCGCGCAGGGTGTCCAGGATCCGCCCGTCCAGATCCTCCAGCTCGTCCAGCACCTCACCGATCGGGCGACGCCCCAGGTTCTTGTCCAGGCAGGCGTCGACCTCGGCCTCCCACTCGGGGTGGAAGTGCTCGGCGAACTCGTCCTCCACATGCAGCCCGCGGATCTTGAACGGTGTCGTGCGCTGCCCGCCCAGGGTCGCGGTGACCACGTGGTGAAACCGCTCCAGCTCGGTGATCGTGCCCGGCTGCACCAGCCCGCCGTATTCCCGGGCGACGGTACGGGCGCCGTCGATGGCCGCAGCGCTGGTCAGCAGCAACGACTGGTTCTGCAGCAGCGCCCTGCGGGTCTCCGCGGTCAACCGGTCGGGCATCTGGTTCATCGCGTGCAGCGCCACCAGATACTTGCGCAACTGCTCCAGGATCGCCGCCAGGTAGCCGCGGGACGCCCCGTCCACCGCGGCGAGCTCGTCGATGAAGGCGTCACACCGGCGGCGCTGCTCCGGCGGGGTATCGACCCGGCTGCGGCCCGCGCGGAACAGGTCGTAGATCATGAAGCTGGTGATCAGCTTGTTCGTCTCCCCAGCGCCGGTCGTGCAGACGAACACGATCTTCCCGGTGTCCATGGCCCTGCGCACGTCATACGTCGTCCGCGACGATCCGAGGAAGGCCGACAGCGTGGGGCTGGTCCGCAGCCGGTTGATGATGTTGGTGACAACGGTGGTCGCATCCGGCGGCAGCTTCGGGAAACTGTCCGTCCAATAGCGACGCACGCTCGGTTTCAGGTAGCGCAGGATCTCCTCCCGCCACTCCGCATCGTCCACCAACGTCGGGATCTGAAAGATCGTCGGCGCACAGTCCGCAGGTAGCCGCATCGCCAGATAGCACAGCGCCTCGCAGGCCTTGGTGAGAATGGACTTCGCCCGCGGAGCCGCATCACCCCACCCCAGCGCGGTCGCGAACGAGGTCACCACCGCGTCCACCCGATCCTCGATGTCCTCCTCGGAGAAACCCCGCATGCTCAGCGGATTCCACCCCGGCAACCGCCGACCGCGCCCACGGACGTCGAGGTTGACCTCCCACAACCGGCCCCGCAACGCCGGGTCGGACAGATACGGCTTGGCACGCTTCCACCCATCCGCATGCGGGTCGAGGAACCACACCCCACCACCCGCGCGGGCAAGCTCGATCGCCTGCGCCAGCGCCTCCTCGGTCTTCCCAAACCCCGCCTTGCCGAACCGCGCGGAGAACAGCAACTCCCGCAACGGGATACCGACCAGCCGATCCTCCCCATTGACGTCGGTGACATAGCCCAACCGCACCAACCCCGCATCCGGCCGGTAGGTCGGCAACTCCCGCGGCGCGGGCTGCACCCACCCCCGGCTCCGCGCGATCGCCGGCGACTGGCACCGACCCGACGGCGGCTTCAGCAGGGCCGCGATCTCGCTCGCCGTCACCAGACACCGCCGAGGCGGCGTCGCCAACCCGCTGAAGAACCGCCGATCAAACCGCCGCCGCACCACCGGCAGATCGGAACCCAGATGCACCCCCAGCACCCGCACACCCCGGACACGCCAGTAGTTCTCACCCCGATACACATCAAAAGCACCAACCACACTCCGCAGATGGGCCTGCACCCGGCCAGAAATCTCCGACCGGCACCGCACCAACACCTGCACCGCGAACACCGGCTCATCCGTCCGGAACTTGTTCACCACAGCCGCAGCGTCAGGACCGACCGTCCGGAACCCCGGCGCGGCCCGGCGGGAACCACCACCGCGAGCCGTCGGAAGGAACTCGGCCACGATCTCCCGCAACGCCTCACCAACCCCACCCAACACAGCACGCACACCCGGCCCACGACCCGCTCCTGACCTGCTCCTTCCCGAGCCGTCTTCCGCGCGAGATAGCTGATCTTGGCGGGCGTCAGCGGAATGAGATCCACACAGACGTCGACTGACTCCCCCAGATCCGGCCGCACATCACCCAAGGCATTGGCCAACGACTGCAACGGATCATCCGGCCGAACCGGCAGCGACTTGAGCGGCCGATGAGCAGGCCCAGCCAACACCAACTCCGCCCGAGCCACCTCGAGCCCGGCGTCCTCGCCGCCGCGCTTCACCCGCTGAGGCTCGATCTGCCCGAGACCCGAGTCATGCGCACCTGATGAGGACAACTCAAACGATCGAGCCAACAAATCACGAAACGGCGTCATTGGCCCCTCGCACACCCACTGGGCAGGCCAGAAGAGGTGATGTCTCCTCCAATCGTCGACAACCACCGCGCTCGTCGTACCCAGGAGTCGATCATCTTCGTCTCTTGCTGGCGTCAATGCCACTTTCCTGCTGCCACACAAGGCACGCACCAGCCGTACTCGCTTTGATGCGTCCACTACCTACGAGTTCATGGCCAGCGGGCGGCCCCCTAGCTGTTGCGGGTCGTGAGGTTGTTGACGGTGGGGTGGGGGTGAGCTGAGCCGGTCCCGGCGTACATGCGCTGGGTGGTCTGGCGGGTGTAGGTGATCCCGAACGCCTCCAGATGGATCTCCAGAACTTTGCGCTCCTGCCCGCGCACTCGGCTTTCCGGGCTGGGCGCTTTCTACGCCCTCGCCGCGTTGCCGGTTCGGATCGGCCGGCCGCAGGTCATAGACCTGCCAGGTTTGCACGATCCCGGTGGCACGCGTGCCGCCGGTCCGGCCACCGACCGCTGACAGGAACAGCGTATCGGTCGGGTGAGGGCGATTGCGGCCACACCATGGAAGCTCCAAACGGTTGGTCGGACGGCGAATGGCAAGCTACGGTGAACTCACGTCAGTCGTCCACCGTCAACCTGCATGCTCACGGAGGACACGGAGATGCGATGTTGTCGTGCTGCGGGCGTGATGCTGCTTCTTGTTGCTATGTCTGGGTGCGGTAACCCCAACAGCGGTACGTCGCCGGGGGAGGACCGGCGCTACGTGGCCTCAGTGCAGGCGCCGACCACGGTTCCGGCGCGGCGCCCACCACCGCGGAAGTCGCCGAGTTGGGTGCATCAGGAGCTTCGAGAGCTTACGCTGCTGTTGAATGTCCGCTGCTCAACGGGGCCTGATCAGGACGGTGCGTGCTCAACGCACGTCGGCCAGGTGTTAGCCGTCTTACACGACCTCCGCCGGTTGCTCAGTGAGCCGAACAACGATGAACGATTTGCGCCCGCCGTCAAGCTCCTTGACCAGATCTCAGGCGTGACTGTCGATGAACTGCGTAGCGCGGCGACCCGTAAGCGGGTTCTGGATATTGCCGCTCGCATCCAACAGTCGCTCGCATGACGCTAACTCGTCTACAAGTACTCGTCAGGTCAATAGCTCGTTACATATCCATTGCTCGCGTGGTTCCTAGTAGGTGGTTAGCGAACTCTTAGGGACGCTGGGACGCTTAGGACGAACGGGTGACCTTAACTCTTGGGTGTGGACGATGCAGGAAATCCGGTTGTAGAGTCACCAACTGCTCCGGGGGTTCGTTTGTGAGCGACATCGATATAGGGAGGGCACTCCTGTCGGATCATAGATGTCGGACACGTTTTTCTTTCCCTATTCCCATCTATCGTGCCAGTCGCTCGCTGACCCTTAGGATTCATCTATTCGTCACAAAATAGAGGATTCTAATGAGAAGATTATTGTCGATAATATCAGTTGTTCTCATTGCCGGCGGCCTGTTATCCGCGCAACCAGCCAGCGCCCAACCCTCGCCGACCACGGAAGCGCCGGCCGGTCTGCAGCGGGGACCGGCAGCGAAGGTGCAGAATACCTGCACTGACACCTTGTCGAGATTGCATGAATTCGCTGCCAGTGGGAAAGATCTGGTGGCGTGCACGAGACCAACATCCGTTGCGGACAAAAGACCCAAGCCTGCCGTCGCGGACAACCCGCCGGTACCGGAGTGGTGTCAAGACCTGGATCTCAACACATGGTGGATTATCCGCGACGAAGCCTGCGCCTTCATCGAGGGCACGCTGAATGTGTACGAAGCACGCACGGGGGCCCTCGTCGGTCAGTTGTTCTTCCTGGAGGTCAACTACGCATTCACAAGTGCCAGAATTCACAACTGGCAGTATCAGATAGTCGTGGATGCGCTCAGTGGTTGGGGTCAGGCCGTCGGTGGTACGACGTTGTCCGGTCACGGTTGGTGTACCGGCGACTGCACGGGCGGAGTCGGGTCCTTCCCTGGCGGACAGCCGGTCGATCCCGGCCTGGAAGCAGCAGGCGACGTGAACACCAACACGACAGCCACTGCCCGCTGGGCGATCGGAAATAACACGTTATCCCTTCAATATCGTTTTCATAACCCTAAATGGACCCTTCAGCCCCAACCATTGAACGAAACCACGCCGAATGTGCGATGCGACACGGCATTGCCAGGTGTTGCCTCAACGGGCTGCATATTCTCACTCTATGAGCCGGTATTGATCTATGCGCTCGACGGTCCATACTACGAATTGGCGCAACATATCCGGGACGCACAAGCAAGTGGCTTGCCAGGTGCCTATGGAAGCGGTACATACTTGCACCGGCTCACCGATTCGGAATTGAGACGGAAGAACCGTGCAGCCGCTTGCCCGGCCAGTCTGCCCAGACCGCCCGGGAAGAGCTGTGACGAGTACCCCATGGCGTCGACGTGGGAAGGCGCCCACACTAGCGGGGGTGGCTTCAGCCGAAGAATGATCGACGAAGATCACAACAGCCTCGGCGGGGTGGTGCAAGCCAACTTCTATCGTGATAATCGCGTCTTGGAAGCGGATCCCTTCACAGTCTGGATCCGGTAACCCAAGGTCGAGCAAAGGAGCGTTATGAGTAAACCGGTGCAGGCTGCTGCCGACCTGTTCATGTCCCACGGACTATTTCTGGCCAGGGAGCAGTCAGGCCCGTTCCCCACTACGATGAGGCCCTCTAACGGCTTGGCAATCGCCGAACCAGGCGTGGTGGCGGTCTGCACCGGGATACATACAGGCTCGATCCACGTCGAAGTCGCCCTGCATGACTCACCACCTCCGACGAACACCGCAGAGTGGGACGAGGTCGTAGAACTGTCGGTACAAGCTCCGGTCGGCGAGATGGTGGCCCAAGGCATCATGGATGATCCACCGGAGGCCCTGCCCGCACTCACACAGCATGGGCCTGGCATCTATCGGCTGCGTATTCACGCACGGGGCCGGGACAATGCTGTCGACATGGCGCCAGACCACCCGTCGAGGAGTACCGGATCGAGGTGTGGCCCGCACCGTTCGCCCCAGAAGTCGTACACAAACAGACCGACCACTACGGCGCAACCATACGCGCAAGGCGGGAAGCCTAATGTTTCTCCGCAGCCTGTTCGGCCAGACGCCGGATCTTCAGTGAGATCGCAGTGGGCCAGTCGCCCGCTGCTCCGCCTCAGTGATCTGCGCGTCCAACCTTTCCAAGCCGCCACCGGACCAGGAACTCTGCGAGGGGATCCGGATCCGGACGCCGCGCCGTGTCGCTGCTCGAGGTGTTCGGGCGGGCGAGGTGCGGGCGGGCCGGCAGCACCACCGCGAGGTCGGCGGTGATTGCCTCGGTGTCGATCTCGCCCTCGGCGTTGACGTAAACGGTCTCGGTCGTCCAGGTAGCGCGGCACGTCGCGGGGGTCGATCCAGCCAGAAGCAGCGGCGCGGATCTCCCCATCGACCGCACGACGCCGCAGCGCGGCGACCTGCTGCTCGATTGCCTGCGCGCGGGCGGCGGCTTTCTCGGCTTCGGTCTGTTGCGCGGCCTCGATCTCGTCCAGCCGCCTCGCCTTCTCCTGGTGCTCCCGGGCGGTCTGCTCCGCCTTGCCGAACTTTGGCGTGCGCTTGCTCGTACAGGGCTTTGTAATCCACGGCGGCGCGATCGGTCAGATCCGGTGATGCGTCGGGCCGTCGGGTAGGCGTGCCCTCCGTTGCAGGTTCCGGAGTGGTCGAGACGGGTGTGGTGCGAACTGCTGCTGTGTCAGCAGACTCGTCAACGGTTGTGTTGCGGGTCATGACGTTGTTGACGGCTGCGGGTGTGAGACGTGTCGTGGACGCCTCACCCACCACTCATTGTCGCCGAAATTCGGTACGTAGGTAGGTCTCATAGCCGATCACCGACGGGATGGATACCTGTAGTTCGCCTGCCCGCGTGGTCAGCATCTGCTCGTTGGCCAGGATGACCCCGTTGGTGGGATCGACGATGAGGGTGTAGCGAGTGGGGAGGCCGCTGTAGTCGGAGTCCAGCGAATACGCCTGGCCGGGCCGTCCGGCACGGTCGTGAGTCTCGCCCTCATAGCGCAACTCGGGCAAACCGGAGATGATCCGCAGGACCGCAGCCCGCTCGCGGGGAAGCAGGACACGGTCGCGCAGCAGGTCGGTGACGGCGAGGTAGGTCTTGATCGGCCCCACCCGGTCCGGGGGATTCTCCCGATACAGCCAGCCCTTCAGCGTCTCCGCATCGGCGGGGGGCCGCGCCGAGGGAGCGTGACGCCGAGACACCTCGGTGACCTCGGGGATCACCTCCGACTCAGTACCCTCACTAACCTGACTGTGCAGGTACCAGTTCCGCATCTTGAGGTACTCGGTCTGTCCCGGCTCACCAGCCGGGACCCCCGAGGCCGCAGCGCGGTCGGCGATCTCGGCCAGCGCGATATTCGGTGGGCGGGTTTCCTGGTGTGATACGAACGCCAACGGGGGCGGCGTCGCCGCGTGACCTCGCGGCGCAACCGGTCCGACCGTGCCCCACACCACAGCGACCGCCGCGACCACCACGACTGCCGCCCCGGCGAGTACCGCGCGGCGGACACCCGCTGCCGCTGTGGGCTTGCGATCTGTCGCTTCCGGGGCAGGTTCATGCAGCAGGGCAGGGTCAAGTTGCGGAACGGGACCAGTGTCATTCGGCATCGGATCCAGTGGCCCGACAATCTTGCGGATCTCTTCTTCAGTACGTCCATCAGCGTGTTCCCTTCGTCCGCTCCAGCTCCGGCGCGCCTGCGGGTTCATGCCACTCCTGCGCGCGCAGGCCCTTCAGCAACCGGCGACGCGCCCGGCTGATCCGCATCACGGCGGTCGTCCGAGCGCACCCCAGCACCGCAGCAACCTCGGCACTACTCAATCCCTCCCAACCCACCAATCGCAGAACCTCCTGGTCCCGCTCATCAAGACGGTCGAACGCCGCCGCCACCAGCTGCCGATCGATGACCGCCTCCGCGTGATCCCCACCGAGGCGCAGTTCTGCCTGGTCGGCCATCTGTTCAGCGAGAGCGCGGGCCCGCTGCACACGGCGGGTTTCGTTGGCCAGTACTCGTCGCGCGACCGCGTACAGCCACGGCAGCACCCGGTCCTCGCGCGGCATCTCGCCCAGCCGGCGCCACATGACGACAAACACTTCCGCCGTCATGTCGTCCACCTGCGCCGACGCAACACGCCGACCCACAAACCGGTACACGGCTGTGTAATAGCGGCGATAGATGCGATCGAAGCGCTCCAGCTTCTCGGCCATGGATCTCCCTCCGCTCTACCCGCTTACATGTTCAGCACCACCCCACTTGTCACACCAGCATTAGCGGCTGGATCGCGAGCGGTCCGCCAGTAACCCGGCAGGAAAGGCAACAGAATGATCTTGGGTACGAGGAGGATCTCACCGACTGTTGATCAGTGACGAGACGCCGATAAGGACCAGCGCAGGCGTCCACCTCTCGGCCGGAAAGCTCGCACATAGCGGCGGCAGGGCCCCGAGCCTGTCCAGCGAGCCAGCCTTCCCCTCTCGCTTCGGCGACCGATGATCGCCGTCATCGCCAAGGCTCCCCCTGGCAGTCGCCGCAGTAATCAGGCACCGGCCCAAGAGAAACGGAGACCTCTCCCTGGTCAGCCGAGACGCATTCGGCACGGCAGCCGGTCCACGAACCACCTCCGCGTGCGCGGAGAGCACGTGAGACCGGCGAGGAACGCCGGTTCCCTCGCCGAACCACCTCCGCGTGCGCGGAGAGCACACTTCGTGAGCTGGGGTTTTCCGAACACATATTACCGAAATCGGCGACAAGTTCATCCGTGCTGGCAAGCCGCCAACTGAAGGTCATCTGCCGATCCGTCAGCACCAGCCAGACTGTCCGTCGTACCAACGACCAGTAGCCGTCATCACCAACGACACCTCCCTGATCATCACCCCAGCAACCAGTCACCTGCACTACGCGGCGGATAGCAAGTTCTCCCTCATGTACTGGGAGGAGAGTTCTCCCCCTGCAACGTCAGCGTCCCCACCAGGGGCGCTCCGGTCGCTCTCGACTTGGGGGTACACCAGCTTGTTGATCACGCCGTCGCTACTGAGCGCATTCAGCGGTGGTGTAGTCGGAGCGGACGGTGATGGTCAGGCGTGACAGGAGAGCAAGCAGCCGTTGAGTTCGGCCTCTGCTCAAACGGCTCCTGCAGGGGGATCGCCCCGCCGTCCGGTATGCCGCGCACCTCGGCGTAGGCGCGGTGGAGGTTGGCTACGGGACGCTCCGGGTCGATCAGGTCGGCGAAACTCCCCAGATCGGCCTGCCGGGCCGCTTCCAAGGGTTAGCCCGGCCTCGACTCCGGCGCGGGCCAGATCGTCTAGCCATCGCAGGTGGCGCTCGGTGTCGTCGATGATCTCCGGGCATGATACCGGGCCATGGCCGGGCACCAGCGTTCGGGACGAATCGGTAGCACCGGCTTCGGTATCCTGCCTCACCGCCAATGCGGTGAAGGCCAGCACAGTGGTTGGTGTCGGACGTCGTTAGTAACATGTGCGCGGCACGGCGCAACCGCTGGTCGGTGAGCAGACCGAACCAGCGCTGAGGTGTGTTTGAGGATCTGTCCAAGATCCGCGCCCACCGCTGCAACGTCTCGTGTTCCTCGTCCGTCAGCGGCACGTCGATCGCCAGCCGATCCCTACGCGCCGAGGATCCGGCGCGGCCGACTAAACCACTCGTTGAGGGGTGGCTCCCATAACGTCGTTTCCGGCCAGACCACGAGCAAACACCGACGATACGAATCACACGATCCCGTCGCGCCACAATCCCGGCAAGATGTCAAAGTTGTGGCTATGCGCTTGTTCTATGGTCTTCTCCTGGTTGCAGTGGCGTGCGGCATTGGCGCGATCGGCGTCCTGTCGGCACCAGTCAAGCCATCCGGGCCTGCTGCGCGCTCGGTGACCGCCTGCGGGACCGCGTTGGAACGGTCTGTGGGGTTCAATCGGTTACTGGGAGCTGATAGCTCCTGGACCGGCGCGACGCAAAGCCTCGTGACACAGGAAGTCTGGGAGCAGATCCTGGACTGCCGGAACGCGCGGGCACGTTACCAAGCGTTAGGATACACGCTCGCCGGAGGAGGTACATTGCTGGCGTTACTGGCATTTTCAGAGCATCGAGGAACGAAACGGATTCGCGGGCGCGAAGACGAATAATCGGACACTGGTGCACCCTCAGTGCCGAGGCGGTGTGGGCACGTAAGGTGGCGGTCGATCCGCAAGCGTGCGTCTGGGTGAGAAGAGAACCATCGTCTTACTCAGCGTCTGCCCATTGATCGCGACCTGTACTCTAAATGGATTGTCATCAACACGATAGGTGACACTCGCCGATCAAGGATATATTCTAGTGACAGCGCATGCGTCACACGACGGTCCATTTATGTGCAATTGAGGGGATTCACGCAGTAATGCATCGAAGAAGTACAGTCCTTACTGTTCTATGTGCGCTCGCGATCGTACAGAGCGTGCCACTCTCCGGAACAAGCCAAGCCGCAGAAGCCAGTGCGTGCCAACGACAAGCGCGTTATGCCGTGGCGAACCTGTGTGGTGATCAGGCCGAGCATATGTATGGTATGTTCGTCACCTTTACCTATCCGACTCCTAGCTACGGTGCCCCTCCGCCGTATGGCGTCGCGGACTTTTACAACGAAACGCAGATGTTCACCGATGCGGCGATGACAAAGTCATTTGCATTCGGGCTCAATATGCACTATATCGGGACCGGAACAGACTTTCGGCCCTACTGGATCGACTTCACGGCGGACTATACATACCACTACATTGGAGACCGTGCCGCGGAATCGGACGGTCGTGTGCACAGCTTCATGGCTATTCCGAGCTGCGACAACTGCAAGACGTGGGACATCTTCTACGATTTTGAGCAGGTCGGCACCACCGGTGCGCAACCCAACCCGTCGTCAAACCACCTGATGACCGGCTGGACGCTAATCGACATGTACGGCCAGGTAGGGCTGAGCCAGACCCGCAATCGGGTGATGTACCTCAACGGCAACTACCAGTTCCAGCGGTTCGACCGGACCAACATCTCGACCCGTGCGCCAGCCGGCAACTGCGCACCTGGCGCGGATCCGAAGTACTGTTTCCGGTTCGACACCGCAGTAACGACAACCCCGTCAACCACCAGCGAACGTGTCGTGTCTTGGGATGTCACCAAACCCATCGTCAATCCTAGCGCGTCGCCTCCAGTTGCGGCGGCCGAGGCGACAGGAGCCGAAGCCGCGGCACTGGAGCGTCGAGCGCAGGAGTTCGTCGATGCACGATACGGGAAGGCTGTCCGATGACACGGCACGTCAGACAGACCAGGCTGAGCATTGTTCTCCTCGCTGCTGCCTTTGCCGTGGCCGCGCTGGTAACACCGGCAACGGCGACCACGGGCACGACGGCGGGTGAGCTGGACGCACAGCGAATCCTCGATCTCAAGACCGATTGCGCCAACCACGCGACCGACGCCGGTCGTCTCCAAGGCTGGACCCGAAGCCGGTTCGAACAGTGTCATTACTACCCGGTTCACGTGACTCTGAGGACCACCAAGGGCGCCTACCTGGGGTTCTTCGATTTCGAGCTATGGGTCCTGGCATTTGCCTACGACGGCAGCCGCCGCGTGGACTACGTCACCACCGTCGAGAACGTCAAGCAAAGCACCAGTCTCCAAGATGAGCTGACCTACCTTACGATCAACCGAAACTGTGTCGGCACGGACGTCACCTGCGCTGGTTCGCTGTCGCGTTCCGATACGATCGCAGGCTGGTACGCCCAACCTCGGATGGACACTCTCACCGTCACCTCTCCCAACGACACCGGAACCGGACCGTACAAGATTGTGAACTTCACCGAGACCGTCGATTTCGTCGGTGAGTATCGTGACGGAAAAACAAAACCCGTTCGAGAAGTCAAAGCGGTCAACAATGTCCGGTTCGACAGCGCGAACGCCGCACTGGGTAAGGGAAAGTTCAAAGGAACGGTGTTCCGGGACCACGTCCCGAAGTTCACGCTCCACCTCAACGATCACGGAACCGATGCGGAGGCCCGCCACGTCGACGACGCCTTGAACCACCCCGAACGCACCTTCCCGGCGATACTTGGCAAGAACGTTCCCGGACAGACTCCGGATGATCCACTCAGGCGGTTGATGGATCCGGCTAAGAAGAAGCGCAACCACGACGCAGCCACCAGAATCTGCAGGAACGTCTGGGGAGACAGCTACCCGGCCGGCGGGCTTGACTGCGACGAGTACCCCTTCCAATCGACATACCAAGGCGCCGCCGAGTCCACCGACAACAGCCCATTCAGCTGGCACGGGTCGGCCCGGCCGATCCCTGCCCAAGACAACCAGAAGGGAGGCAATCAACTGGCCACCTTCTACGGCGTTAACCGCATCCTCGACAACGACCCCTTCTACGTCGCCGTGCAACCCTGATCACGACGAGCGGGTGGGTGCCGTCTACCCTGGCGGTGCCCACCCGAACGCCACATTCGACAAGTCTGCCGATGTCTCACCTGCTCGCCGAACATCACTTCGTCACCGTCGCCAGCTACCGGCTCCTGACTCTTCGTGATCAGGACTGCGACGCTGGTGTCAACGCCGATCATGCCATCGACGAGGCGGCGGAAAACATCGCCGCAAGCACCGGCTACGAGCTATACATCAACTGCGCCCAGGACCTCTTCGCCATCACCGTCCGCATCGCGATCTGGGACGACGAACCCAGCATCGAACAGCAGGGAAGGACGCAAACCGGGCGGATACTGACGCTCATCTGCCCGACCGGCGAACTCGTGCTCGACTCCCCCACCGGGGAGGCACTGGCCTTGGAACTACCGTCAGGGTCCGGAACTTACGCGATCAGCGTTCGCGATGAAGGACGGACCGAGGCCATCGTCCTGCGCCAGAATGTCCTGAAGCAAACCGATACCCCGGCAGGGGAAGACCTCCACACCGCAGCGCAACGCTACGGTGGAATCGAGCGCTACACGATCGATATGTGGCGCACCGGCCGATGATGGAGACTCGGCGAGCAGGACCTGCCCGGCTTGCAGGCCGGTAGCGACTATTCAAAGCTGGGCCGCTAGCGCACCGTCGCGATCCGCCAAGGGGTCACGGCTTCCCACCAGACGAGCTGCGGTTGAGGATGCGCTGGCGTGTACTTGCACGAGTCCCGCCAACCCCGGCGAGGTTACCCGCACGGCCTAGTGCCGGCTCTGGCTCGGCGACGACCTCACCACCATCGCCCTGACCGCTAGCCTCATCCACCAGGCCGAACGATTCCTGCCGCAGCTCGTGCACGACGCTCGCGCAGGCGGCCACACCTGGCATGAGATCGCCCACGCGCTCGGCACCAGCCCGGACGATGCGCAACCCCGTTTCGACCCCGAACCAGCCGTCGCAGACGGCCGCTGGCCCTACGAAAGTTGATCAGACGATCGAGGATCAGCCGCCGAACCGGCTCCTTGCCAGGGCACCACCACCGACTGCAGCTCGACAATCGGCTCCGAGTAGGGGCTTATTGTTCTCGAATGAGGATACGAGTCTGAGGGAGGGCATGCCGATGACCGGGTGGGACGGCGAACGAGTCCGGTTACTGACGGCCAGCGCTGGTGATCTGGCCGGGACAGCGTTGACGAACGTCGTGCGTGAGTACCCGCACCACGAGAGTCACTGGCACGTCGAGGGCGTGCCCATCCCCGCCCCGCGACTGCTGCACCCGTGCTTCTACGGCAGTTTCGACTGGCATTCCTGTGTGGAGATGTTCTGGGTACTGGTGCGCCTGCTGCGCCACCACAGCGCTCACGTCCCGGCCACGGACATCCGCCGCACACTCAACGAGCACCTGACCACCCAGGCACTGGCCGCCGAGATCGCCTACTTCGCCCCCGACGAACACCGCACCACCCAACGCCCCTACGGCTGGTCGGCGCTGCTGGAACTCACCTTCGAGACCGCCACCTGGGATGACCCGGATGCGGCGCGCTGGTCAACAGCCCTGCACGAGTTGAGCGCGGTCTTCGTGGCCCGCTACCTCGACTGGCTGCCGCAGACCACCTATCCAATCCGGCACGGGGTGCACGACAACGGTGCGTTCGGGCTGTCCCGCGCCTTGCCCTACGCCAGCTACCTCGCCGACCGCGGCGACCCACGGCTGCAACAGGTCATCACCGAGACCGCCTGGCGGTGGTTCGGATCCGACCGTGACTATCCTGGCGCCTGGGAGCCCTCCGGGGCGGACTTCTTGTCCCCGGCCCTGGCCGAAGCCGAACTCATGACCCGCCTGCTGCCAGCGACGGAGTTCGCCGATTGGCTGCAGGGATTCCTGCCCGGCATCGCCGACCAGGAGCCCGCGACCCTGTTCACCCCGGTGACGGTCACCGATCCCTCCGACGGGCTGATCGCCCACCTCCATGGGCTCAACCTGCACCGCGCCTGGTGCTGGCACCGCCTCGCGCACACCCTCCCCACCGACGACGACCGGATCCCCGCCATGCTCGACACCGTCCACGCCCACACCCACGCCTCACTGCCCCAGATCACCGGCGGCTCGTACGCAGTCGAGCACTTCCTGACCTACTACGCACTCCTCCTGCTCAGCTGAGGACCACACACGAGACAGGACACTGCCCCACCGCCCAGCGCGGTCACTTCTCACCAACATTGATCATGAAATCGACCGGGAAATGCGGTCACAACGTACGGACATCTGCGGTCGGTTTACACCGTCAGAATCATGCCGCACCCCGCCGGTGCGGGTGTAGGTGGCGCGCAGCCGCGCCGGACTCCCGCGTGGGAACCAGCCATGACCGGGCCAGGGTTGCAGGTTCAGCGGCCCGAACTCGTCCACACGGCAACCACCCGTCCGCGGGAGGAGTGTCGTATAGGGGCAAGGATGCGGACCGTCTTCGCGCCGAAAGTCGGGGCCCGGCTGGTTTTCCACGTCTTCGTACGCTACCAGGAAATACGGTTGTCGTGCCGGACGCGCCGCGCGGTCTCGGTAGATGCCGTCAGCCGGTGGTGTCCGGCCAGGTAAGCCACCAGTTTGGTCAGGCCTCCAAGTGGTGAACGACTGGTCCTGCCCGGCCGGGCTGGAGCGGGCGATGCGGTAGATCAGCTCGCGGGTCGGCCCTGTGCGACGCCAGCACGATCCTGGCCCGCCGCAGCCGAACCCGATGACGGGTGGTGCGCGTGATCTTGACCAGCCGCTGCGCCTGTTCCGGCGCCAACGACCGTACGAGTACCTTGGGCTGGCGAGCCACGGGCATCACCTCCGCCAGCAGCGTAGCTTGATAATCAGGCGTCGGCCCGATCAACCTGCGCCAGTGGACGTTGCCCTAACAGCTCTGCGCGCGATCTTGCCGCCGGGAACCAACCCGGCGGCAAGATCATCACTTCATTCCCGGCACGGCCCGCGGATGCGCAGTCAGTCGTCCCGCAGCTTGTTTCAGTTCGGTGGGTGGTTGTTGCACACGTCGATAGCGTCAGTGATTCGCCATCTGGCTAGACGGTGACCGGGGCTGATGTACCCGCTGTAGAAGTATGCGGTCGAGCCACCGAGCCATTCCCAGGAACTTCCCGTCCAGTTATAGAAAACAGTTCCAGTTCCAGGGGACTGGTTGTTCTCGTGTTCACGAAGCCGATCGGACCATCCACTCAGGCCAATGTTGACGAACCCACACTTGTAGAAACTCCACATGTAGCCATCTTTATCCCAGATGCATGTGTGCAAGTATTCGCAATCTTGCCTTTTTAGTGCGGTATTGGATTTCGCCCTCGGCTTCCCCTTGGTGAGCGTGGCCTCCACACCGTTGGCAAGGCGCACGGTGTTGTCAGAGATCTTGACCGCCCCAGGATTCCCCGCGATCAGGCCACGGAGGCCAGCTTCGATGACTTGCTCTTCCCCGGCCTTGGCACTGGTTGTCGCTGGAGCGGCGTGCGCCGTAGACACAAGTGCAAATCCAGCGACCAGCGCTGCAACAACGGCCGCAATTACGGGCCTGAGTCTTCGTGACAACAAATCAATTCCTCCCTGATTGACAAAGCACACAAACACACGCCAGCCAAGAAAAGGAAAAGCGGAACTCCCCGATCCCCCGAGCCGTGTCCGACGTGTACGCGGCAACGCCAATAAAAGTTACCCATTGACAGTTGACACAAATACCCCCACCGGAGTGAAACGATCGGTGACACGAATCACCCTTGACAGCAGGGTTGGGGAATATACGTTGCCCAACCCTGCCATCGAATTGTCGATACTCCGCTCGGCGTAAATATACCTACCCCATAAGCGGACCGTCGTACAGCGTTTGGCCGTCAACTCCGAGAAGATGGCAGCTGATTTTGTCCATGTCTTTGACGGTCGGGCCGCTGGTAGCCACCGGGGTGGCTGACGACGCAGGCAAGAGGACAGCGAAGGTCGAGTTCGCGACGTCACCCGTCACGACGGTATCGTCCGCGAGCGTCAGCTCGATGCGGGCGGCTGGCGCGGGCACCGTGCCGGCAAGCAGCGGTCGGTCATCGACGGCCGGGGCGACGCTGAGCAGCTTCGGCTGGCCGGACTCGCCCGGGCTGGGGAGCCGACCAGTGTACGGCAAGAAGGTGGTGCGATGTTCCTGCTGGAAGCAGGCGCTAACTCCGAACTGGTTCCTCGCCATGATGAGACGCTCTTCCCCTGCCTCGACCATCGCTCCCGGTCCCCAACTGGGGGCGTCCACGACCCCGGATTGCGCGTCATCGATGCACTGCCCCAGCAGTCGGCTTCGAGGAGAGGAACGGTCTGCCTCGGGCATCCCCGTGGTGGAAACCGTGACCGGGTCGGACGTGGGACGCGGCAGCGCTCGCTCCGGGTTTGCCCCGTTCACGACCGTGACGGTGGTGTCCTGCCGAGTGGGGATGACGGACAGGAAGACGAACAAGTCATCCTGGCTCTGGACCGGACCGCTGATGCTGTCCTTCTCCGGACCAGTAACCTTCACCTGGGGTGCCCGCCATGTCGGATCCAGGACACCAGCGATGGTCCCGTTCGGGGTCATCAGCAGCGAACCCGTGCGACTACCGGCCACGTACGCCGGAGCGGCGCCGGGCACCGACACGGTCACGGTGGCCTTGCTGGTCTCGCAGAACACAGGCTGGCCATCCACTCGGGCCGCAGTGACCGTCGCTGCCGGCCCGTCGACCTGGAACAGCGGATGCCACTGGTCCCGGGCAGGGAAGCGGGAGTCGTCCCCGACCGCCCGTCGGCACCGATCGAGTTCGGCCTGGGCCTTCGCCGGATCGAGTTGTGGTGGCGACACTGCCCTGGCCGGACCCGGATCTCCCGACACGGAGCCACGGTCTGCGGCCTGGCTCGATCCAAGAGGATCGTTCGCCAGGACAGCCGCTCCGACGACACCGAGCCCAACTACCGCCGCGGCAGCCGCCGCAGCCGCACCCATCCAACGCCGAGATCGTCGCTGCGGCTCGGTATCCAGCGCAGCGAACACCTTCGCCTCAACCCGGGCAGCTACCTGCGGCGGCACGTCACTCGCCGGCCGCATCTCGAACTCCTCCTTAGGCACAGTCATCACTCCCTGCTCGCTTCACCATCGTCCGAAGCCGGGCACGGGCCCGGGCCAGATTCGAACGCACGGTCATCTCGGTAACACCCAGCACAGCGGCCACCTCGGACTGCGGTAATTCACCCAGCAAGCACAGCTCCACGACGCGACGCTGCGCCGCAGGTAGACGACCAACCGCCTCGGCGAGCCGTCGTCCTCGATCCTGGTCATCCATCTGGCTCGCGACAGCTTCAGCATGGTCAGGCACGGCGACCCCGCTTCTCATACGTCTGACCAACCGATCTCGCCTGGCCGTACTGCGACGCTCATCGCGGGCCGCATTACCCGCGATGGTGAACAACCACGGCAACGCACTGTCGTGCACGAGCACCACCTGTGCGCGCTTACGCCACGCCGTGAGAAACGTGATGGACGCGAGGTCTTCAGCCACGTCAGCCGATCCGGTCAAGCGATACGCGTGATTCCAGACAGCCCGCAGATGACGGTGGAAGAACTCCCGAAAAGCAGCATGACTACCCGCGGACACCTCCCTCCACAGCATCCGATCCGACACCTCGGACTGCTCATCCAACCCTGGACCGCCTCGCTCCACCTGCACCGTCCCGCTCGACCGCCCTCCGCTCATCGACACCAAGACCCGCTCCATGTTCGTGGCCACACCAGAAGTGGCCGGCGCCCCCTCCCACGCTGCACCACCGACGCCAGCAATCTGCACAACGACACAAACCAGGACGAAACGGAATGAAAGCGACATCGCCGACTGTCTGGCACCAGGGACACAGTCCGACCGACCCACGCCACAAGGATCGGAGCATGCACCGTCGCCGTAGGGACCCACTGGCGCGAGGTCAACACCTTGAGCAGCCTCGGCGAGGCCGCGTTCCACGAATGCCTGCCTGCGCTCAACGGTCGCCCGCGGAGACCGAACGACGTGCCGACCGCTCCCCTCCAGGGAGAACCCTCCTCCGACCTGACGCGGATGAGCCATCACCAAGCCAAGCAAGTCATGCAGCGACGTCGTCGGCAATACCAACCCGTCGCGGTCGTCAGGCTGTCTGACTTTCCATCCTGACACCAAGGAGGTTTCTCCTTCACCCTTCGGGAGGAGAGTTCTCCTTGCCTGCGACGGAGTCCGCATCCAGCGCGCTCCGTCGCGTCTCGACCTGCGGATACGCCAGTTTGTTGATCACGCCGGTGATCGACTCACGTCCTTCGACACTCATGATCATCTTTCCTTGATCGTCTGTGCGAAAGCGAATACGGACGCCGACCACGGAGCGGGGTACCCAACCGTGCACTGGGCGGGCGCGACCGAGTTGGTGGGCGAAGTTGAGGACACTTTGAGGGCTGGCGTCGAAGCTGGTGGTGGGGAGGAAGTCGTAGCGGATTCTGGAGCGGAGGTGGTGGGAACGGAGGTGTCGGTGGAGGACGAAGATCGCGATTCCGAGCGCGACCAGCGCAGTGGTCACCCACCACACCGCGTCATGCGTCATGAGGTGAGCTATGTCGAGCGCCTGCGGCGCGCCGGTGTTCTCGGGCATGGCCTGGCGGCCATGCGATGGGGAGAACAGGTCGGCTTTCTGGGCAAGCCCTGCCCATCCCGGCTGACCAGCCATGACGTCCGCGCCGATGGCGGCGTTACCTGCAGGGTCAACGCCGGGGTCAACGGCAGAGATCGGGTTCGCATGCTTCATCGGGTTGTCCCTTCCTCATTCACTTGCCCGGGCTACGGCGCGGTGCGTTTTCGACGCATCGGGGTCACTGGCTCCTGTCGCGGTGAAGGTCAGTGGAGGAGGCGGGCTGCGCCTGCGTATTCGCTGAGGTCGACGGGGTCGATGCGGACGGTGGTGCCCGAGTAGGGGGCGTTGATCATGTCGCCGTTGCCGAGGTAGATGCCGACGTGGTGGATCGAGCCGGGGCTGTAGAAGACGAGGTCGCCGGGCCGGAGGGCACCGATGCCGGCTTCTTTCGGTACGCGGGTTCCGGCGTGGAACTGTGCTCGGCTGGTGCGGGGTAGGTCGATGCCGGCCTGGGCGTAGGCATACAGGGTCAGGCCGCTGCAGTCGAAGCCGATCTTGGCGTAGTCGCCGTGGCGGTCGGCGACTCCCCCGTCGCGGATGCCTGTGCTGGGGCCGTGCCGGGTGCCGCCGCCCCAGGCATAGGGCACGCCGAGCTGGGACATGGCCGCGTCGATGACCGTCTTGGCCACGCCGGTGGCCTGGATCGGGCGACCGCGGTGGCGCAGCGGGATGGCGTCGTAGGAGCGGATGTGGGCCAGGACCGTGGTGACGTAGGCCTGGCTGTGGTTGTAGGAGTACAGCGCTACGCGCAGCTGGGGTTCGTCATTGAGGTCGCGAGGGCCGGTGCCGCAGAGGTAGGCGGCGGCCCCGAGGGCGGCGTCGAACGCGTTGTGGACGTTGCGGTGGCCGTCGCGGTTGCCGTCCTGGCCGACGGTGTCCCAGGTGGTGGTGAGGAACTGGAACGGACCCGCCGCTCGGGCGTAGGTGCCGTCGCGGTTGCGGATCGGGGTACGGTTGCCGCCGGCTCCGCTGCCGTCCAGGGCTGGGCCCAGGATGGGTGGGTGGATGTCGCCGTTGGGGGCGATGGTGTGTCCGGCGGCGTGCCGGGATTCGACCTGGGCGACACCGGCCAGGATGGACCACCGCATACCCCGGCACCGCGGACGGATCTCCGGAAGGTGCTGCGCGGCTTGGATGTAGGCGACAAGCATGGTGTCCGGGATGCCGGGCACCTGCCGGGGAGCAACCGTCGCCGCGCTCCCGCCGCTGCCTGCGATGACCACCACGACGACCCCGGCCAGTACCGCCAGGCCGAGGAACGGGCCGGCGAGGGCCAGCAGGGCCAGGCAGCCCCAGGCGAGGGGATGCTGCCGGGCGCGGTCGCGGAGGCGGCCGGCAAGGGTGACGGCGAGCAGGGGGTTCACGGTCGGGTTCCCCGGCGGTGGTCGAGCCGATCACGCAGGCGCTGCGCCAGCGGGTTCGGTGGCGGCAGCATGCCTGGGGGCAAGGCACCTGGGTCTGGTTGCCGCGGTGCCGGTGCTGCCTCGTTCCGGCCGCGGAACCGGGGCGTCGCGGCGGTGGGGTGGGGTGTGAGGTCGGCAAGGCGGGCGGCGCCGGTCGCCGGCTGTGCGGTGGCCGGTGTCTGCTGTGCGGCGTGCCGGGCCGGTGGTCGGGCGGTGACCGCGGTGGCGACGGTGCGGGCGGCGTTCCAGGCTGGCCGTGCGCCGGTGGCGGTGCCGAGGTTGCGGGCGTAGGTGGTGGTGTAGGTCTTGGCCGTGGCGCTCTTGCCGGCCAGGGCGCGTTTGGCCGTGTTGCCCCGGCGAGTGAGGGCGGTGTGGGCGCGCCGGGCGGCTCGGGGCCAGGCGACCGGTGCGCCGGCGGTGTAGGCCAGCGCCGTGCTGCCCAGCTTGCCCGCGGTCTTCCCTGCGGTGCGCAGCCTGCCGGCCACCTGCTGGGCGGGCTGCACGGCGGCTTCGCGGAACGCGGTCGTGCCGACCTGGATGGTCCGTCCGAGCCGGTTGGGGCCGGGCGGCACGATCGGGGTCGGTAGGGGTTTGAGGGGGCGGCCGCGGCGACCGGCGCGTTGCAGGCCGGTGTTGACCTTGGCGCGCATCCTCTGCGCACCGGCCAGGAGGCGTTTGCGGAACAGGAAGCCGGAGAACACGACGATGTCGATCACGGCGAAGCGCACCAGCTGCGAGCCGAGGTCGATCAGCATCACCGAACGCAGCAGGATGGTCATCACTGCGATGAACAGCATGCCCATCAGCAGCGTGGCCAGGGTGATGGCAATCGAGCTGATCCGGTAGGCCAGCTGGTGTTGCCAGGCCGGGACCAGCGCGGCGATCAGTGCCAGCGACAGCAGCAGTCCCTCGAACAGCAGGAAGTACGGCGCCAGCACCTGGATGGCGTTCAGGCAGACGGTGAGGATGGCGAACAGGATCATCGCCACGGCGTAGAGCCAGGCACCGACCGCGCGGTCAGCGCCCGCGACCTCGTTGTACTTCCCGTAGTCACCGGGGCAGCCATCGAGTTCGCGGGCAGGGGTGCTGTCGTCCTTGCTCGACCACGGGCCCTGGTCGAGCACCTGCTCCACCGAGTGCTGGCAGCCACCGTCGACCTCGCGGTCCTGGGTGATGGGGGCGCCGTAGTTCAGGGTCTCCCAGGGGGTGATGAGCAGGTTGTCGATCAGCGACTGGCCGATCGGTGCGGCGGGGTTGCCGGTGCCCGCGGGTTGGCGGCCCATGACCACGGCGGCGACGTCGGCACCGAGGTCGCGGCTGAGGCTGAGTACACCGCCGTCGCCGACGAGGAGGTCGACCGGGTGGGTGATGATGGCGATGGCCAGCACGTTGATCGCGATGGTCGAGATCATTTCCCGCCAGGCGCGGGTGGTGCGGCCACGGAAGAACAGCAGGCCGAGGTAGCAGGTCGCGGCCAGGAGCACCAGCTGGCGCAGTTTCAGGGCACCGATGATGTCGGCCTGCCAGATGCGCTCCAGCTGCTGGGCCGGTTCCTGGATCCAGGTGAGGACCTGGCTGCCCATCGCCCACTCGGTGAACCACACGGCGAACCCGAGCGTGTACTTGCCCACGGCGAACCCGATGTTGGCCAGCCACAGCCAGATCGTGGGCACCGGGTTGTCCAGCAGCCAGGGCAGGTTGGCGAAGAGGTCGTAGTGGTGCAGGGTGCGGCCGTAGCCGTCGTTGATGGAGAACAGGCCGTCCATGCCGGCGGTGTGCAGCTGGTCGCCGACCTCGGTGGGCAGCGGCAGCGGCGGTGGCCCGTTCGGAGCGGGTGGCGGGTCGTCCAGCGAAGGGCGTGGTGGTGGTTCCTCGCCTTCGGGGAGCACCAGGCAGGTCGGCAGCGGAGTGCAGGTCGGTGGTGACGTCTGCGCCACCGCGGCCCCGGTGGTGCCGGTGAGGGTGAGCAGAATGATCGCGATGGTCGGCGCCAGGCGGGCCGCGGCTCGCGCGATCACCGTCATGGACACTCCCCTCGCCCGAGGAAGCGTGGCGCTGCTGACGGTTCAGGCACGCGCCGCGCGGGCGGGGGTTGATTCAGGCGGGGCTGTGGCCGGGCGCGCCGCGGGTGATGGTGGGTGTGGTGAGCACGGCGCGAGGCAGGTCGCGGTAGGGCTGGGTGAGGACTTTGACCTTGCCGACCCGGCTGGCGTGGTCGCGCACGAGGAACTCCCCCGCCCGGGCCTGGCGTTCGGGGTCCCCGCCTGCGGGGTTGATCGGTGACAGGTCCTTGGTGACGATCTCGCGATAGTGCGCATCGTCGGGGTCGATGCCGAGCCATTCCAGCCCGCCGCGGGCGAGGTGGTCATCACGGTGCCGGCCGAGGAAGCGCACGGCGATCAGGCCCCGCAGGACCTCGTCGCCGAGGTCGGCCACGGCGTGCGAGCCGAAGGCAGCGTCGGCGCCATGTTTACGGCCGTCCCGGACGAACTCCAGCGCGATCTGCTGCCCCTCGGGGGTGCCGGTGACGTTGTAGGCCTCGTCGCAGATGAACTCGCCCCAGCGGTCCGTGGCGAAGCAGATCTCTTTGGCGATCGCCGCGATCAGCAGGTGGAAGGCCCGCCCGAACAGCTTGCGGACGGTGATACGGGAGGCCATCCGGTCGGTGCTCATCTCCAGCGTGGTCGGCAGGGGAATCTCGTTGGTGCAGAACACGACCATGTCCGCGCCCAGCAGGTCCACCGGCGGCAGGTCCGCGTCGAACAGGCAGCGGGTGATCGGGTCACGCCGCAGCCGCCGCAGCCGCTCCGCCAGGGCCTTGGCCGCCGGGTCGTCGCGACCGTGCCGGGCCAGCGTGTCGATCAGGGTGTTACTCGAGGCGTCCGCACCACCGCTGACCTCGTCCAGGCCGCGGCCCAGCGCGTCGCGCTCGGCGGAGTGGGACTCCAGGTCGAGCCAGGAGGCGAAGAAGGTCTCGGCGATGCCGGTGCTGGTCTTGCCGGTGAACACCCGCAGCGGGTCGCAGGAGTAGCGCAGCTCCGCATGGGCCGTCCGCTCGCCGTCGAAGGTGGGGTCGACGATGTCGACGATCTGGCTGTCGCCCGGCAGTGCCCGGGCTACCGGTTCCCATTCGCGGCTGCGGGTCCGGTCGATGACGATCACGCGCCCGTCGAGCATGAGCCGCACCACGGCGGCGACGTTCTTCAGCACCACGCTCTTACCCGAGCCCAGCTCGCCGACGATGGCGAGGCCGCCGGAGGAGTCGTGGCTGGGCCCGTAGGTCGGGTCCAGCAGGAACGGGGACAGCGCCCCGCCGTCCAGCACGAGGCCGAACAGGGCGCCGGTGGGGTCGCCGAACTCGGTGGCCGAGAACGGCAGCAGCATGGCCAGGTCGGTGGCCAGCAGGTTCTGGCTGGTCTCGCGCACCACCATCGGTGTCCGGTAACCGGGCAGGAAGGCTTGGTACAGCGGGATCTGGCCGCCCAGCGGGCGTTCCCAGGTGTACTCGCTGCCCAGGAACGCCGAGCGCAGGGCGCGGGCTCGGCGGTCGCAGTCCTCGGCGGTGGTGCCCCAGACGCAGGCGAGGAGGCCGACCTCGAGCTCGAGCTCGGTGGAGCTGGCGCCGAGCCGCTCGTTCTTGTGCTGCTGCTCCTCCTGCGCCGACTGCACATCGGCCGGCACCCCGGCGTCGTCGCCGCCGTGCTCCTCGTCCTGGCTCATCAGATCCCGGGTCCGGCGCCGGTTGGCCGCGCGGGCTTCCTCGTTGGTCTTGGCGGTGATCCGCAGGGCGTAGTCGACGTCGAACCCGATCCCGGCCAGGCGGGGCAGGATCTCGTGCCCGGGGAAGGTGATCACCCGGGGCATCTCGGCCAGCACCAGGTACGCCTGGTAGCTCGCGACCAGCCCCTCGTCGCCCGGGGTGAGGCATTTCAGGAAACGCCGGTTCAGCGTCCGGAGCGGACCCAGCAGCCCTGTGCGCCGGGACCCGCCCTCGGGGTCGGTGTCGGTGCGGCCGCCCTCATCGAGCACGGTGCCGCGCAGGGTCGCCAGGCGGGCCCGGCCACCGCCGCGGGTCAGGGTGATGCCCGTGTTGTGCACCGCGGCCGCCCCGTCGAGCTGGGGTTCGTTCACCCCGCGGACCGGGGCGCGGGACAGCCACCACAGCAGCTCGGCCTCGCTGGCCGGACGCAGCGGGATCGACGAGCCCAGCTCCAGCGCCACCGTCCGGGCCCGCGCCTGAGCCTGCTCGACCGCGGCCCTGCTGGCAGGGCGGGCGGGAATGCCCAGGTTCTCCGCCAGCGCTGCCCCGGTGGCCCGCAGCAGCCCCTGTGCGGCGTCGCGCCAGCCGTGCCCGGCCAGGGGTGTGGCCACCCAGTAGCTGCGTCCCAGCACCTCGAGCGTGTCGAGCTGGTCCCAGGCGTTGTGCACCGTCTCCGCCCAGTGCGGGTTGGCGTCCAGGTCGATGCCCTCGATACACCGACGGATGATCGCGTGCGGTTGCACCTGCTCACACAAGGACACCACCAGGACCTCGCCGCGCAGCGACTTCATGAAGGCCAGGGTGCGACTGTAGAGGTCCTGCAACTGGGCGCCGGTGGAGCGGGCGCTCTCCACCGGGTGCGCCCGCCACACGGCCCAGGTGGAGCCGTCCGCGCAGAACAGCAGGTTGCCGCTGAGGTCGAGGATCGTGCTGTCCAAATCAGACCACCCCGCGGGTCTGGGCGAGCAGATGTTGCAGCGGCGACACGGCCGCCGCGGTTTGGGGTCGCAGAGCGGCATCGCTGTTTTCCGGCTGCTCCGGGGTGTGCAGGTACAGCCGCGGCCGCGTCCATTGAGGACGCTGCGGCCGGTAGGGCTTGCCGCGGAGGGTTCCGGTGGCCGGTGCCAGCAGGTGGGTGCACAGCCCGGCCAGCCAGCCCAGCGGGGTGCGGGATTCGATCCGGGCCCGGCGCACCCCCAGCGCGGCGAGCGGGACGAGCCAGCGCGCCGGACCCAGCCAGTCGAGCACCGGGAGTTTCCACACCACGGCCAGCAGCACCAGGAACACCACCCCCTGGGTCAGGGTGTAGGGCCCGCCGGGCACGTAGCCGCCGTCGCGGCCGGGCATCCGCCCGAACATCCGGGGGAACCGCCGCGATCGGGTGTACGAACGGCCGACCAGCACCTCCGGCTGCGGCCTGCGCTGCACGCTCACCGGCTAGCCTTGGGTGAACCACGCGCCGAACATCTCGGCCACGCCGTCGATGTTGAGCAGGATACCCAGGAAGATCGCGGCGATCACGCCGTACTTGATCGCGCGGGTGAAGTTGCCCCGGGTACCGATCAGCAGGCCGATCCCGCCGACGATCGCGGCCAGCAGGATCAACCGCCGCACCGACTGATCACCCCAGGCGAGGTTGGTGTCGATCCAGGTCTTGACGTCGGCGGCGAGCACGAACGCGTCCATGACGTGATTCCTCCTTCAACGGCGGCCACTGGTTGCGGCAGGCGGCCCCGTGGCCGGAGGCGGCTGCGTGGGTTCGGGCGGGGGTGCGGGCGGTGCGGCGCTCAGCGGCGCCGGATCGATCTGCCGCACCTCCCACCGCCCGGCCCGCGCGCGCAGCGTGAGGGCGTAGTCCAGCGGCGTGTCCTCCCCGGCGGCGTCCCGGCCCCAGGCTCGGGCCAGCACCCGGGTCTCGGTGCCGTCCGGCGGGCGGGCCGCCTGCCCCGGCTCGAACGTCTCGTGCGTGCGCACCTCCTCCACCCGCACCGCCCGATACGGCGCCGGGGTGACCGCGGCCAGCGGCGCCCCCGGTGCGACGAAACGATCCACGGCACCCTGCCCCGCCACGTAGGCGGCCAGGAAACCCGCGACGGACTGGCCGATCGGCCCACCAACCTCGGCCGACTCCGGATAGGCCAGCTCAGCGGCTGGCAGGGTGGCCGGGCAGGCCACCAGCGCGGGCAGCGCCGCCGCCACGTAGGCCCGGCGAACCTCGTCGGCCGGGTGCTGTTCGAGCAGGCTGACCTGGACGCAGCTCACCGCCGCCACGTGGTGGCTATCAGGCTGCCGCGTCAGCACATTGACCGCCACCACCACCGACCACACACCCGGCGACGGCGCGGTCGCCGACACGGTCACGGTGTCCACCGGCACCTGCGTGCCCCTCGCCCGCGTCGACCGCACCCCGGCCGGGTAGAAGGCCTCCACCCCGGCCGCATCCTCCCGGCTGGCCGACAGCCACGCCCGCACATACATCTCCGCCCACCCACCAGGCGCCTCGTACCCCTGCTCCGCCGCCTGTGTCGAGGGCGCGCCAGCGTCGGTCGGGCGCAGCAGGAGCAACGCCGCCAGCGTCACCAGCGGGCTCGCCAGCACCACTGTCCACGCCAGGACCGTCCCGCCCCGGCGGGTCACCGAGCGCACCAGCGACTCCACCGGGGCATCCGGCACCGGCGACCCCCGGCGCGTCACCGCAACTCCTCCAGCCCGCCACCGAGAAGGAGTTCCAACCGGCTCCGCAACTCCCCCTCGGGCTGCCGGGACACCGTTTCCAGCGCCGCGCAGGCACGGAAGCCGACCTCGTCCAGGAACCGCTGCAACTCCTCATACAGCTCGCGGTCGACCAGCGTCACCGCCAGCCTGCGCCCAAGCTGCCGGGCACGAACCCGGGCACAGGCGATCGCCACCTCGTCGGGATCGAGCTCACCGCGGAATCCACTCACCAGCGCTCCCCACCTGCGTACCTGCAATCACCCCAGGCACGCCGGGTGGCGCGGCCGTTTGATGCACCCTCAGCCGGCCCGGTCCAGCCGCGCGTTCGCGAACTCCCGCGCCGCCGCCGCCAGCTGCCGCTCCGCCGCCTGCCGATGCCGGGTCACCGTCGGCTGGCTCACCCCGATCTCCGCCGCCACCTGCCGATCCGTGGCCACCCCATCCCGCCCGATCTGATCGCCGAAATAGCGGGCGGTCAGCAGGGCCGTGGCCCGCTCATCCATCCACTCCGACTCCACCGCCCACGCCAGCAACTCGAGCAGCTCCTCCGAGGCGTCACGCTCCACCACCCGATCAACCAACGCCCCACCAGCCGGCAGGTCGTCCAGGCTCACCACATCCACGGTGGGCTGCTGGTAGTACACCCCGAACGACCGCAGCGCCGCACGCTGCGCCTCCCGCACCAGATTCGCCGCCACATGGCGCCGGCGCCGCAACGGGTAACACCGCACCACCTCCCACAGATGGCCCAGCACCATCACCTGCACATCGTGGGCGTCCTCGGTGGCCGACACCCCCGCGCCGGTCACACCCCTCCGCGGCCCCTGGCTGGTGGCCACGACCCGCATCGCGCGCAACACCCGCCCGACGATGCCCGGCACCGCCGGCGCCATCGCGTCCAGCACCAGCTCCGCGGCCACCACACCGTCCCGCCCCTCGGCGGCCGCCCGCTGCAGCAGCGCGAACAGCACCGCGTCGTGCCGGTCATAGTCTCGCGTCCCGAGAACCGCCCGAAGCCGCGCGCGACTGGACGTCCCGGCCAACGCCCGCTCCTGGAGCGCCCAGTCCCGCAACGCTCCGTCGAACCGCGCGACCGCGGCAGGCCGCGAGAACTGATCCTGCAGGCTCGCCAGCGGCGACCGGCCAGCGGGACGGGTGGAATCGGAGGACATCGCAGTCCCCTTTTCGCTCAGCGACAACAACGCCGCGAGCGTCGAAACCACCCCTTGCCCCATCCCCTGCCCCACGCCTTGCCCCGTCGGCACCAACCGCGAGAGCAAGCCCATGATCACCCGAATGGGTCACCCCGGAATCGGAGTGTCGACCGAGGACGTTGACACTGACCGTCTCCGACCGATCGGGCCAGCCACGGTCGTCTGAGCTCGTCCGCCGTGGGACGGTCCGGGGTCGTGCCTCCGAGGTACTGGATTCCTCGGCTGGCTCGGCGACCGAGCCGGTCGAAGCAAGGCACGGGTCACCAATGTCGCGTGAGCCCGCCGACCTCCTTGCAGGCCCGGCAGCCGGTCAGCGTCGAGCACCACGACCGCGAGCCATGCTGGTCGGTTCCCGCCTTGGTCTACCGTGGACTCGGCCGGGTCGGGAGCATCGCTATCCACTCTGATCGTTTGCTCGGTCGCCTCCGGTCGTGCACGGCCGAGACTCACGCCATCCCTGCTGGTCGGTTGCGGAGCAGACTGAGCTGATCTGGGCAACCTTCGGTCGGCAGTGCGACCCGGCACCGGCGACCGACAGCCGACCTTGGTCCAACCACCAGTCACCTTGCTGTGGCCGGCATCGTGCGACCGGTGAGCGGCCCGGTCGCGGACATCGGCACGCGACCGGCCGCCCGGTTACATTGATTACAGCTCGCCAACCGACGGTCGTGAATCAGCGGCCGGACGCCACGTGCGTGTCTCGACCGGACGGTTCGCGCCGGAACCCGCTTGACGCCAACCGCCGCCGACAAGTCGTTCGATCTGACGTGCTGTCGGCACCTGACCGTCGTGAACCAGGGGTCGTCTCCGATATCCCCGAGTCGTCGGGAGAGCAGTGAGGCTGCAGTCGATGAGCAGAGGCACCAGCCGGAGCGCCGCACCGCAGGGCGCGGTAGCCACCACCGTTGCTGATCACATCGTCACCGCGTTGGTGCCTTCCCGCAAGACCGCGCGGGGGCATGACCCAGCACGGTCGCTGCCCTTGCCCGTCCTGCACAACTCGGCGCACGACGGGTCTATGGTGTATGACATCGCTCGGGTCGACGCCTCTGGGCGTGTGCCTGCCCGCGACGTCTTACGTCATCTGGGCTGGAATCCAGGTGACTCACTCGGCCTGACTCTCGTCGCGGACACGATAGTGCTCACGGCCGACGTCGGCGGTTTCGCGGCAGTTTCCCGACAGTACTGCGTCGTGATCCCAGCGATGGTGCGAGCCCGATGTGGCATATCCATTGCACACAAGCTGCTCCTTGCCGCAGCCGTCCATCACAGAGTCCTGCTGGCATACACCATGTCCAAGCTGGACAAGATCATGAACTACTACCACACCGCCAGCACCGCCGGGAAAGTCTCGTGAGCGATACACCCCGTACTACATGCAATCACTCCCCCGGCACGACGGAACTGGAGGCGGCACGCCTCGTCTTGATGCGAATGGGGGTCGATCCGTACGACCTTCTCCATCCATCATCCAACCAGCCTGCTGCGCCAACGTTTACCGCATACATCCCTATCGTGGCGGGCGCTGTATCAGACAGCACTCGCCGCTCCTACAGCCCCTACTGGCGACGTCTCGAGGCCCTGTGGGGGCACCGAGCGCTCGACGAACCGGCTCCGTCCGAGATCGAGCAACTCGCTGAGCACGTCCGGTCCAACGCCATTGAACGCCGGAACTCGCGCGCCGGCCGCAGCGCCGCCGAGAACTTCATCGCTGCCATCCGTTGCCTCTACCGGCATGCGGAGAACGACCGGCTAATCAAGGATGCCGACAACCCCGCCCGCAAAGTAGCCAAGCCACGTCGGCGCCCCTCCACCCGTCGTGCGCTCACCGACACCAGCCTCGCCGAGATCACCTATGTCGCCGCTGCTACCGGCAACGACCCTGAACTCGACGCTCTGATCCTCCGTCTCCATGTCGAAACAGCCTGCCGCCGTGGAGGCGCACTCAGCCTTCGGAGCCGGGATCTCGATGCCGTTCAAAGCCTGATCTATCTACGTGAGAAGGACGGGAACGTCCGCTGGCAGCCCGTTTCCCCCACGCTCATGGCGCATCTGCTCCGCCACGCTGATCGGCGTGGTGCCACCGAACCTGACGAAAAGCTGCTGAGGTACCGATCAGGAAAACCCATCACCTACCGCCGCTACGACCACCTGTGGGAGCGTATCGGGCAGCACCTTCCTTGGGTCCACACCCAGCAGATCTCCACGCACTGGTTACGTCACACGACCTTGACATGGGTCGAACGCAATTTCGGCTACGCCGTCGCCCATGCCTACGCTGGCCACCACGACTCCTCGGACAGCGCCACCACGACTTATGTCAAAGCGAGTATCCACGACATCGCCACCGCGCTCGCTGCGCTCACGGGCGAACCCCACCCACTCGCCACAGATGCCCACATTGCCCGACCAGATGGCAACTGCTAACGTTCGGTACATGATGAGTATTTCCCCGATCTGGGGAAATCTCACCGCCGTGGGGGTTCAAGTCCCCCCTCGGACACTCCCTTACCCCACGGATCTAAGGTGGACGGCGTCGATTGCATGAGGCGCGGCGGTCCTCGACCAGCCCAGTTCCGAGGTCCAGCGCAAGCGTGGCCTGCTGACCCGGTGCGACCGCCGGGTTAATCACTCGTCGTGACGGTGCTCGCCGCACGCTGGGGTTTCCTTTGGTACACACGATCTCCAACCCATGCTGGCGCAGGTATCCGCTGGCGCCACCGGGTGCCCTGGCCTGCACCCACCCATCCTGTTGGAGCAGGCTAGGTAGGGTCTCGAGCAGGTGGTCTTCGCGGACGTAGACGTTCCGGGGCACGTGGCCGAGTCGGGGCGTGCCGGTGGTGTAGCCGTGACGGCAGCGGTAGCCGGGGCGACCGTGAGCCCAGTGCACATCCATCCGACGGCCGCACACCCCACAGACGACCAACCCGGCCAACACGTAGGTACGCCTATCGCCGTCCTTGGTGCGCCGCGCAGCGCGGCTCC
The DNA here is from genome assembly GCF_018885265.1 of Amycolatopsis aidingensis. Lineage (GTDB taxonomy): Bacteria > Actinomycetota > Actinomycetes > Mycobacteriales > Pseudonocardiaceae > Amycolatopsis > Amycolatopsis aidingensis. Next base: position 3,648,707 of record NZ_CP076538.1, on the reverse strand, counting down.
GCTGCACCGCGACAAACGTGTCCTCGTCAACCAGCGGTGCATGCGCCAACTGCTCGGACACCTCCCACTCCCCCACCGGGCTCCGGCGCACCACTCCGAACTGCGGCCGCCTGTGCGTCCGCTGGCACCGTGGCCCTTACTGCTCTGCCGGTTCCACACCTGCCGGCCGGTGTACCGGGGATTCTCCAAGATCGTCCCGACGGTCCGTGTGATCCACCGGCTGCCCGTCCGATGCAAGTTCCGTGCCCGATCCGCACTCGATGGGCAGGGAACTCCGCGCTCGTTCAACTCCCGCGCCAACGACGCCACCGACCGCCCCCGCGCCCGCTCGGCGAACAACCACCGCACCCACGGCGCTGTCACCGGATCCGGTTCCAGCACCTGCACCCACCGCCCCCACCGCGCCTGCATAGCGTTCGGATGCGGCCCACCATCAGCCAACCGATACCCGTACGGCGGACGGCCGCCCAGGAAGCGACCCTGAGACCGCGTCTGCTCGCGCATCGCCGCCATCACGCGGTGACGAGCCCGCACCACCTCGCACCGTGCCTGCGCACCCAGCAACACCATCAAGGCCTGATGCACCGGACTGTCCAACTCCACCGGTCCGCCGGCCTCCGGCAACCACACCGGCACCCCCATCGCGGTCAACCGCGCCACGACTTCTCGGAACTGGTCACCATGAAACGCACGCTCATACTCCCCCACGACTACCGCATCGAAGTCCCGACCTTCTGCCTCCGCGGCCGTCAGCAACGCCGACGCCGCAGGCCGCTCCCACCACGACCACCGACGCGACCACCCCTCGTCGAAGAACTCCACCACCACCGTGCCGGTCCCCTCGACCAACTCGTCCGCCGCCACCCACAAGATCGCTGACACTCCCTAACGGGGGCGTCCCGGCATACGACGAGTACGCCTTCTCCTGGTCGATCCACCGTATGCGGATAACGCTGTGCCGACGGAAGATGGTCAAGCGGCCGTCGGTACGTGCATAAACGTAACTTTCATTGAACGAACGATTCGACGGCTCGCTCCAATCCGACGTACTGTGCGCGGCAACCGAACTTCTGACGCAAACCGGATCGCGCAGGCGTCAAGCGGATCGACCGTTCCTCGGTCGAGCCCTACCGTCTATACATGGCCGGCCGTCCGAAACGGCCTACAAGGGTCGTGGTGATCACATTGGCCGAGCGCTGAGCTCGTAGTGATACCCGGAGAACGTCCAGGGAGGTCGGGTTGCAGACCGCGGGCAAATTTGTGGGCCGTCCGGTTCGCAAGCACGACGGTGACCACTATCTGACGGCGCGCGCGACCTACACCGGCGACATCGTGCTACCGGGGACAGTCTACGCAGCCCTGGTCCGCGCGCCGTTCGCACACGCGCTGATCCGGTCTGTTGCGACGTCCGCGGCGGAAGGCGCGACCGGGGTGATCGCTGTCGTCACGGGCAAGGACCTGGTCCCCTGGTGCGATGAGATCCCGCACGGACTGGACGCGGGGCTGCTCGGGGGACATCACAACGCCGTGTTCCCGCTCGCCGTCGATAAGGTCTTCTACGCCGGTGAGCCGGTCGCCGCTGTGGTCGCCACCTCGGAGGCGGATGCCCGCGCTGCCTGCCTGCTGGTCGAGGTGGATTACGAGCCACTGCCACTCGTGCTCGACGTGAGGTCAGCGCTCGCTGCGGATGCCCCGATACTCTACCCGGCCTGGGCCGAGAACGTCCTCATCGAGGGCCACGTCGGAAGCGACGACTTCGCCGAGATAGCACGGAGCGCGCCGCACGTGCTCGAAGGTGAGCTGCGTACCCACCGCGGTACAGCGGCGCCGATGGAGCCACGCACCTACCTGGCCGCCTGGGATGCGGCGAGGCAGCGACTTACTCTCTATGCGTCGACGCAGAATCCGCATGTGCTTCGGACAGTGCTCGCCGCGTCCATGCGCCTGCGCGAGGATCAGATCCACGTGATCGCGCCGAGGGTCGGTGGGTCGTTCGGGCTGAAGATGTACGGAAGTCGTGAGGACTTCATCGCGCCTGTCCTCGCGCGCATCGTCGGCCGACCGGTCAGGTGGATGGAGGAGCGCGCGGCGTCCCTGCTGCCGGCCGCCCGGGAGCAACTGCTGTCTTACCGGGTGGCTTTCGATGACGACGGACGTTTGCTCGCCCTCGACGTGGAGGCCCTTACCGATCACGGCGCTGCCGCGCCCACGCATGGTTGGGGCATGGCATACGTGGGGGCGCTCGCGACCGGACTTGGCTACGCCATCGCGCACTGCCATGTGCGTTACCGGGTCGTGGTCACCAACAAGGCACCGTGGAGCGGCACCAAGCCATTCGGTAAGGACGGTGCGACACTGCTACTGGAGCGAATCATGGAGCGGGTCGCAGCCGCGACAGGTGTCGACCCCGTTACGGTGCGACGGCGCAACTTCGTCGGCACCGGCGCCTTCCCGTACCGGCACACCTCAGGCCTGGAGCTCGACAGCGGCGACTACGGTGCCGCACTCGACAAGACCATGGAGACCCTCTCCTACGAGCGGCTGCTCGCAGACCAGGCACGGCTTCGGGCGCAGGGGCGCTACCTCGGTATCGGCATCGGATTCGAGTTGATGCCCGAAAGCGCCGACATCCCGGGAGCTTTCGTCGCGGCGTACGACACCTCGACTATCCGCATGAGCCCGTCGGGGCAGGTGTCAGTGCTCACCGGAGTCACCAGTCCGGGCACGGGTAGCGACACGGGCATCTGCCAGCTCGTCGCGGGCGAACTGGGAGTCACCCTGGACACCGTCTCCGTCGTACAGGGCGATACCGACGCCTGCCCCTACGGCTTCGGCAACATTTCGAGCCGTTCCCTCGTCACGGGGGGCAACGCCGCGGTGCTCGCCGCTCGCGACGTGGCAAGCAAGATCCGCGCGGCTGCCCGCGCGCTGCTTCGAGCGGATTCCGATGACTCGGTTCTCCTCGAGGACGGAATCGCCCGCCTGAGCTACGACCCGTCCCGCAGTGTCTCCATTGCCGAGGTGGCAGGTGCCGTGCACACGCGTTCCTACATGCTCGAGCTCGATATAGAGCCGCACCTGGAGTCGACGCGCACGTACCGGCCCACCAACATCCGCGAGGTCCCTGATGCACTCGGCCGGATGCAGACCTACACCACCTATCCCTACGCGGTGCACGCTTCGGTTGTGGAGGTCGACACCGAAACCGGTTTCGTCACGCTGCTTCGGCACGTGGCCACTCACGATTGCGGTACCGTCGTCAATCCCCTGATGGTCGACGGACAGGTAACCGGTGGCGTAGTGATGGGCCTCGGCGCTGCTTTCAGTGAGGAACACGTCTTCGACGACAGCGGGATCCCGCTCACGACCGGCTTCAAGACCTACCTGCTGCCGCGTGCGGTCGACGTGCCGCGTGTCGAGCTCGGCCATCTCTGCACACCGGCGCCAGGGACGCCGCTCGGCACGAAGGGGGTCGGCGAGGCGGGGTTCGCCGGGGCGCTCGCGGCGGCGTTGAATGCGGTCAACGACGCGATTGCGCCACTCGGTGCCCGACTCGACCGGACGCCCGTGAGCCCGGTCGCCATCATGAGTGCGCTCCAGGAGGCCCGGCGATGATTCCAACCCGCTTCGAGTACGTCGCGCCGGAGACCGTGGCCGCCCTCGTAGCCGCGCTGGACGAGGAAAGCCGACTGCTGGCTGGGGGCACCTGGGTGGTACCGGAGATGGGACGTGCCGAGTCCCGTCCGCGGCGAGTTGTCGACCTCCGCCGGGCCGGCCTCACGACGATCTCAGTCGATGGTTCCCGGCTGCGTCTCGGCGCAATGTGCAGCTACAGCGACATCCTCGCCAGTCAGGAGGTCGCGCGCCATGCACCGCTCCTGCACACGATGGCAACAAGTGTAACCGGCGGGTCGGCACTGCGTAACCAGGCCACCATCGGCGGTTCCGTTGCGGCCGCCCGGCCGCAGTCCGACGTTCCCGCAACGCTCGTGGCCCTTCGTGCGGATATCATCATTGCGGGCCCTGCGGGATCACGCCGGGTCCCGGCCGCGGACCTGTTCCTCGGCGCCGGCCGGACCACGCTCGCTGTCGACGAGGTGATCACAGGCTTCCAGTTGCCGTCCGAGCGAATGTCCGGGCATGGCTACGTCAAACTGAAGCGGGGCGCCAGCTCCTGGCCGATCGCCACCGCGGCAGCGCTTCTCCGCCTCGATGACGCTGGCCGATGCGAGGACGCCCGCCTGGTGCTCGGCGGGGTCGAGGCGGTGCCGGTGACGGTGGACCTCACGGCCATGCTCGGGCGTCCACCTGGCGACGAGGAACTGGAGGCGGCTGCCGCGCAAGCAGCGGCTGCACTGTCCGCGCCCTGGACCGACGTACTCGCTCCAGGTACATACCGCGCGGCGGTCACCGCCCCGGTAGCCAAGCGGACACTCACCATGGCGCGGGCGAACGCTGCCGACCCCAGCTTCGGTGCCGCCCCCGCCACCGAGGAGGAACAGCATGGATGACCTGATCATCCTTGAGGTCACCGTGAACGGACAGCGCCGTTCGGCAAGAGTGGACCGGCGGGAACTCCTCGTCGAAGCGCTCCGCGCCCGCTTCGGCGTCACCGGTCCGAAGATCGGGTGCCTCACCGGCGACTGTGGAGCCTGCACGGTGCGGCTCAACGGCCTCATCACGAAGTCCTGCCTCCGCCTCGCCGTTGCCGAAGAGGGCGCGGAGATCGAGACACTGGAGTCGATGAGTACGGAAAGTGGACTCTCTGACCTCCAGGAAGCATTCTGGGACAACAACGCATTCCAGTGTGGCTACTGCCTGTCGGGGATGCTGTTCTCGGCTGAAGACCTGCTCGAACACAATCCTACTCCCAACGAGCAGGAGATCCGCCAAGCCATCAGCGGCAACCTGTGCCGATGCACCGGCTACGATGCAATCGTGACCGCGATAAAACAGCACGCCGACCGGGTCGGTGACAAAACCTTTTCGACAAGGCCGGCCGATGTCGGCGAGATATCGTCGCAAGCGTAGCCGGAATATTGAGATCGGGCGTCGGGTCCGTCGAACTTGAGGAGGTTTCCGTGAGCGACAGCGCCGAGCGACTGCCTTTGCTTGACCCAAGTTCGACCCCGAAGGAGGTCCACGCCGCGCTCACGAGACTTCCCGATATCAACTTGTTCCGAGCCATGGCGGGAGCTACGACGTTGTATCCCTCGTTTTCCGAGTACATGGCCAAGCTCTTTCAAGACATGGAGCTTGACGCGCAGACCGAACGTCTGGCTGTGTTGCTCGTCGGTAAGCTTTCGGACTGCCACTACGTCTGGCGTCAGAATATCGTGACAGCCAAGAGTATCAACATCTCTGATGAGCAGATTGCCGCGATCGAACGCGGTGAGCTTGCCGCTAGTTGCTTCAGTCCGAGGCAACAGGCAGCCCTCACCTTCACCAAGGACTGCGTGATCAACATCGAGGTGGACGACTCGGTATACGACGCGTCCACTCGAGAGCTCTCCTCTCGAATGATCGCCGAGCTCCTGTACGTCGTGGGCACGTACATGATGATCTGCCGGTTCGCGCGTTCCGGCCGAGTTCCCTTGGACAAAGAACCTGGTCCATCGCCCTACGTTTCATGACAGCCCTTCGTTCATCAGACTGCGGATCCTTCCTGGGGGAGGTTCCCACCGACAAGCACGAAGGCCATCAGGCAAGGTTCGTCGGACCGGTTGGACCAGGCGTGGGATGTGCCCCTTTGCACCAGAACATCCCCTGCCTGCATGCGCACTTCGGTCGCGTCCAGCACCGCCCAGACCTCGCCGCTGAGGACGATCGCGTAGTCGATCGAGCGTGTGGTGTGGACAGCCAGCGGCCTGATCTCGTTGCCGTCACGGTCGAACCGCCACTGCGCATCAGGTGGTAGTTCGAGTGTGCGGAATACTGTGCCCGTAGCGGTCGGCGCGATGGAGAGCTTCTCGTCGGTGTCCATCGGGTCTCGCAAGGGCCCACTGTTGTCGGCGGGCGTGGTGTACGTGCGCCAGAGGTCGGTCACGACGTACGTCGGCGTTCCATGGCCGGTACGTGCCCACCGGCCTTCGTCCTCGAGCAGTACCGTGGACGCACCGTCCGGACCGAGTCCCGTGACAATTCGCCGGACCCGGTGTGTGCCGGACGCGGGTTCCACATCGCTGGTGAACGGATCGTAGTCGGTCACTTACCCTCCTTGTTCCACTCGTCCGAATCCTGCGGAACGTTGATTGCCGGTTACCTGCCCTCCGGGGCCAGGACGATGTCGAACCGGACCTTCGACCAGGACTGTTGGCCGAGGTCGCGGCCGTCGGGGGTCGGCGTGCCGGCATTTTGCTGCTTGAAGTCCTTGACCAGCGATTGCTTGACCCCGAAGACGGAATCGGAGTCAAGGTAGTGGTCGCCGCGCACGAAGATGTGCGTAACGAGTGTCCGGTGGCCCCCGTGTGTGACCATGAAATGCAGGTGGGATGCGCGCATCGGGGAGCGGCCCACGGCGTTCAGCATGCTGCCGACCGGCCCGTCGTGGGGAATCGGGTATGGGGTCGGTGTGATACCCCAGAACCGGTAGCCTCCCTCGCGGTCGGTGTAAAGATGAGCCCTGCCCGCGGTGCGGCCGTCGCCGTACTGGACGTCGTACAGCCCGTCCGCGTCTGCCTCCCAGACTTCGATGAGCGCGCCGGCCAGTGGCCTGCCCGCGGTGTCGGTCACGGTTCCCTCGACCCAGCACGGTTCGCCGCTCGCGCCGAAGGAGATGTCGCCGCCGCGGTCGATCTCCGGGCTGCCGTTGACAAAGAACGGCCCGAAAACCGTTGCCTCGGTCGCGTCTCCGTGGGCCTCGTTGTTCATTGTGATGGTCTGCATCGAAGCTCCGAGGGTGTCGGAGAGCAGGACGAACTCCTGACGCCTGGCATCGGTGATGTCGCCGACGGCCGTGAGGAACTCGATCGCCTTGCCCCACTCGTCCTCGGTCAGCCTCACCTCGCGCAGGAAGGCGTGCAGGTGCCGCACGAGCGCTTGCATCAGCTGCCTAAGCCGCCGGTCGGTACAGCCGTCGAAAGAGCTCAGTACTCGCCGGACCAACTCGTCCTCACGTTCGGACTGCTCCGGCGGGACCGCCGGTGCGGTGGTCCCGTATTCGCCGGTCGCCGAGGTCTCTTGGCCGCTCGTCATGCGGGTTCACTTCCTTCCCACGCCGCGCGGATCAGCGCGGCAAGGTTGTCACCGGCGGCATCTGTCGGGTTTCCCTCCGGTACGGATCTTCGGACAGCCTCGGCCGCGTCGGGCAAGTCTTCCTCGGCGAGGCCGTAATCCCGCAATGCCGTCGGCGCGTCCAGCCGCGCCCGCAGTGCCTGCAACCCGGCCAGTGCGGTATCGGCGCCGAACGCCGAGGCGAGCCGCCGGTCGGCTTCGGGCGCGTTCGGCGCGTTGAACGCCAGGACATAAGGCAACACCACAGCATGGGTTTGGGCGTGCGGAAGGTTGTACTTTCCGCCGAGGACGTGACATATCTTGTGGTGCAGCCCAGAGCCTGCCGACGCGAAAGCCACCGCCGCCAGGTAGGCGCCGTACAGGGCATACTCGCGACCGGTCAATCCGGATGGATCCCGCGCCACCTCGGGAAGCCCGATGTTGAGCGCCCGCACTCCCTCGGTCGCCAACGCCGCGTTGATCGGATCGGCGTGAGGTGCCCAGAGACTGTCGACACAGTGTGCAAGCGCGTTCAGCCCGGACGCGACGCTCAGCTCCCCCGGCAGGGTAAGCATCAACGAGGGGTCATAAACAATCGCGGCCGGCAGTACCCGCGGGTCGCGTCCCGTGGTCTTCACCGCGTTCTCGGTCAGGCCCCAGACGTCCGTCGCCTCGGAGCCGGCGTACGTGGTGGGTACGGCGATGATCGGCAGCCCGGTTGTCAGGGCGACCGCTTTCGCCAACCCGGTGGTCGAGCCCCCGCCGACCGACAAGATCGCGTCGGCCCGGTTCGCCACGGCCGCGGCGCGAGCTCGCTCGGCCACCTCGACGGGCACGTGCATGAGAACCTCGTCGTATAGCAGCGCCACGGACAGATCGGCCGCCACCTCGTCGGCGAGAGCCCGCTCGGCGTCGGCGGCGATCACCATGACCCGCCGGGCATCGAGCCGCTCCGCCTCCTCCCGCACGCCGGCCGCCGCCCCGCCCGAGGCGAACCGGACTCGCTGCGGGAGCGTGGTATGGACGAACCTCATCCCATCACCTCGGTTGAACTTGGCTCTGGACTTCGTCACCGGACCCAGCCCAGCTGCCAGCCCTGGAATCGTGCGGGCTACGGCAACCTGGCACCGTTGACCGGGCGAGCAGAACGCTGATGGTCATTGAACGGACGACTTTCCCGGCCGTTGCTTCGTGAACTGGCCGGCGAACCAGTCCGCGACGTACGCGGTGCGCTCTTGCGCGTGGTTATAGATCGTGTGCTCACCGTCCTCCCACACCCTCAGGGTTGCGTCATGGGCGGCGTCGAGGAAAGGCTGCTGCTGCTCGAGGCTCACGATAGGGTCTGCACCGCCATGCAAGACCAGTAGTGGGCACCGGATCCAGTCAACGCCGGGGCGAAAAGCGATGCGGTCGAAATTGTTCTGGATCACGTCCGTGTCGCTGGTACCCAGCATTGCCGCGGCCTGCTCGACGAATGTGCGGAATCGCTGGAGGCGAGGCTGAGCGGGAGCGGCGTTGACGCACACCGCCGACACCCTGGAATCCGCAGCGGCCGTGGTGGCGGCATAAAGTCCGCCCAGGCTGTTTCCCCACAAACCGACTCGCGGTGCGACGGTGAATGCGCGGTCGACGAACGCCGAGTAGGCGGAACGCACGTCGACGTCGAGCAGGATGCCGTGGCGCAGCCTGCTCTCACCCTGTCCGGGTCCTTCGGCCAGCAGTACAGCCATACCGCGCCGCAGCAGCGCGTCGGCCTGCGGAAGGTACGCGGCTCCCCACCCACTCTGCCCGCCGAACACGATCACCACGCCGCTCGGTGTGGTGGTCGGTCTTAGCAGCCAGCCGTTCATCAGCCCACCGGCGAACGGAACCTCCTCGCGTTGCCACGGTGGATCGGCCAGTACCGCGGCGTGACCGACCGCTCTGGTGAACGCCTCGTACAGCGCGCGCTTACGGGCGCCGTCGAAGTTGAAGGCCATCTGTGCGAACAGGAAGTCCGCGGCCGCCGCCCGGTACGCCGCGAACGCGGTCACCGGGTGTCCGCCGCACTCTGCGGTACGGGCGCGCTCGAGCTGCATCGTGGCGAGCTCTTCGGCGGCCTTGTCCCAGGCGATGCCCGCTGCCGTGTGCCGCTGCATGGCGAGCACGTCGGCATAGTCGACGCCGTTGTCGAGCATTCGCGTCACCGGCATGGCGCGCCACAACGCCTCGATCGTTGGGCTCGAACCACCGGTTGGCGTGTGGCTCTCGGTCATCTGTCAGCTCCCGTGGCGCGTGGGGGTGGTGGCGGCGGCCCAGTACAGCTGAGCGCGCAAAGCGTCCAGCGCTGCGGGCGCCTCACTGGCTTGACCGGCCCAGTACAGGTGGAAATCCGGCCGTGAAATGAAGGTGTCCGTGTCGGTATCGGCGAAGTACCGGGTATACGTGCCATCCGTGTCTTCTATGCTGTCCGGCGTCCCCGGGGTCAACGTCGTGACGGAAGTGCCGAGTTCGGGGAGCAACGCCCGCTGCTCGATGCCGAGCAGTGCCCGGACATCCCGCTTGCTGACCAGGCTGAAACCGCCTCCGACCACATCGTCGAAACGACCGCTGCCGTTGCGCGAACAGACGTTGCCCTGTGGAGCCAACGTACCGGCCAGCGGTGAGGGCTCGCCGCTGGGCGCACGGTGCACGACCCCGTCTGTGATCGTAGGGAACGGCGGCATCGGTGGCACCTCTCCCCGCCGGAAGGCGGCGTCGCGTGCTGCGGCGGCCTGGCTGTCCTTGAGGTTCGCGACTTTGCCCAGCTCGATCGAACACCGTTGCACGACCTCCGCGTGCGGGCGCCGCTCAGCCTCGTAGGTGTCCAGCAATGCCTCGCCAGCGGACCCGCGTAGCACCAGATCGAGCTTCCATCCCAAGGTGATCCCGTCGCGCATTCCCGAGCAAGCGCCCTGCCCCATGTACGGCGGCATGGTGTGGGCGGCGTCCCCGGCCAGCAGTACCCGGCCACGCCGCCAGGTGACCGCCGTCCGCGCGGAGAAGGTGTAGACGATCTGCCGGAGGATGCGGATGTTCTCCGGGCCCAGGCCGTGTCGATCCCGGAGCCAGCGCCACGCCCAATCGGCGGTCTCCATCTCGGCGGGATCGTCCCCGGGGCGGACGCCGACCTCGAAACGCTGCCTGAACTTGCCGATAGGCATGAACATGTTCGGCTGTTGGGGGTCGCAGAACTGCCGAGTCACCTGAAACCTCGGCCCGAGTGGGTGCAGGCATTCCGTGTCGATGTTGAGCCAGCGGTCATCGACCCCCAAGTCGATCTGTTCGACGCCTAAAGCGTTGCGGACGAAACTGTTCGCACCGTCCGCGCCCACGACGTACCGTGCTGTCACGGTACGGTCCTGGGTACCGATCGACCACTGGTCGTCGCGGTCGCGCCGCCAGGGCCGGACGACCAGTCGGACGTGATCGGAATCCTGGTCGAGGGCCACGGCACCGATTCCCTGGTTGACCTCGACGTTCGGGTAGCGGCGAACACGCTGATCGATCGCGTCTTCGATATGCGGCTGGTACATGGTGTAGTGCGCCGCATACCCGCTCGACCGTCCGGACCAGTCGACGGCCAGCAGCAACTCACCGGAGCCATTGCGCCACTCGTACACCTCCGCCACCGACGCTTCACGCAGGGCGTTGTCGACGTCGCCGGTCGCCTGGATGATCCGCGCGGTCTCGCCGTCGATATGGGTCAACCTCGGCAGGCCGTACAGCGTGGGCCACCGCTCGAACACCGCTACGCTGTGACCGGCTTTGCCCAGCATCGAAGCAAGAACCAAGCCGGTCGGTCCATACCCGACGATCACCACATCGAAGTCCACCGTCACCACGCTCCTTCGCGTCTTGGTGCGTGGACTCTATGAACCCGCCGGCAGGGCCACGATCCGCGGCGCGACAAGGCGATCCGGGACGCGACACCGACCTGCGTGCACTAGAACGCGTCGCGAAGCGTTTGCGACGGGTTCGTCCCATAGCGCTTTCGGTACAGGCCGGCGAAGCGTGGGACGTGAGTGAATCCCCACCGCAGTGCCACCTCGGTGACCGTGACGCTGCGAGGCTCGGCGACGCGGAGTTCCTCGTGGGCACGCGCCAGTCGTACCTGTTGTACGTACTCGTGTGGTGACACGCCCAGCGACGAACGGAAGTGCCGCTGCAACGAGCGGGGCGTCATCCGTACGGCGCGGGCCAACCGTTCGACGCTCAGGTCGCCGGAGGGATCGCGCTCGATCAGCTCCATCACGCGCCGGACCGGCGTTGGCTGGCGCAGACCGGAAGCGAGGCGTTCCAGCTGTGGGGAGTAATTGTTGGGCTGCGCGAGCAGCAAGCCGGTCATCAGCAGATTAGCCCACGGCGCCGTTCCAAGAGAGCGCTCGGCAAGACTTTCCGGCTCATCGAGCTCCTGGAGAAGCAACCGGACTGTCCGCGCCCACGACCCGGCGGCACGCCCGGTCAGATCCATCTCGGGTTCGAAGCGGATGACGGCAGCCGCCGGACGGCCAAGCATGGCCTCCAGGTGTTCGGTCAGAGCCTGCCGCTCGACGCGCACATGCAGCTGCCGGTAGTCGTCACTCAGCCGCATGTCCACCCGCATTCGAGGGGAGATGACTGCCGCACGATCCTGGTCGACCACCACCTCGTCACGTCCGAAGACGACCCGGTTGTGCCCGTGCAGGCTAAGGTTGACGTCGTAGTAGTCGACTTGCTCGGTCAGGTGTACTCCGAGCTCGACACCGCGGTTGCGGCAGTACACCAGCGACACCGGCCCCACCGAAACCTTCGACAGGTCGGTGCGCACACTGGACCGGCTCGGAGCGAGGGGGGTCAGCCGGTGCGGCGTGAGGAACTGCGACACCGAATGACGAAACTCATCGAGATCGGGCGAACTCAACACCGCGAAGCGCTCCAGCACACCCATGCCCTTCACCTCTCAGCTTCGTCCTGGACGCGAATCTCCAGACAGGACATGACAACATGACAACGAGGCGGGCGCACCCCTCGGACGCCGTGGAGGGCAGGCTCCACGCCCTCAGGCGGAGTGAAGACTGCCGATCAATAGTGAGCCGAACAGCGTACCAAGAGCCTCGGCGGTTGTCGAGATCAACCGCGACAGGACACGCCGGGGAGTGTTCTTCGGGTGAACGTCACCGTTGTTTCCGGGCAGGCTGTGGCCGGTCTGCCCACCTAGTCACAGCAGCGCTGGCGAGCACGTAATCGGCTTCGGCCGAGTGGCCGCATGCGAGAGGGCCGCCACATTCCGTCGGTGGTGTCAAGGCCAGTGCACCTGTGGGGTCCGTCCACCTCTGATGGTCTTGGTTGATGGTTCAGATCTGGTGCAGGATGCGAACCGAAGCAGGTCGTGGTTGGCTCGGCCGGACATCTGGCGTTTGCGTATCTTGATACGGTCCAGCTGGCCTCTGGCAGGTCCGCAACCGTGACGATCGGTGTCATCGGACCCCAGCGTGTGTCGGGGTCCGTGAGGTCACCCATCGGGTGACCTCACGGACCGTTGGTGGCGCCGACGTGGCCGACGGGACCTACCGGGGGCGATGAGTTCGGCGGCCAGGTGGGTGGCGTTGCGGTTGGGCCAGCTGATCCGCACGTCCTCGGCCGCGAGTTCGAACGCGATCCGGCGGCCGACCACTTGCCCGCACGGCGCATCGCCTCGATCCGGGCGACGGTCCCGGCTGATGTCGCGGTGAGCTGCCGGTGCGGCGTCGATGGGTGTCGTGGAACCAGAATTCGCCGAATCGATGGTTACTTGGCAGTTCTCATCCTGCCGCCGAACGACCCGCAACACGTAACCATGGACCCGTCTCGCGCCCCGGTCGACCGGGTCACCCGCCGCGCTTGTGACCCGGTCATTTGTGCCCCGATGCGATTCGAACGCACACTAGCGCTTTGCCACCGGATGTACATATGGTCTGCCACATGAATACACATCCTACGCAGGGATGCAACGAACATGCGTTCGATTCCCCCCTCGGACACGCACACTATTCACCTGCGGAGAGGCCGTCACGTCGACGGCCTCTTTTTCGTGGTCGTACCGGAGTTCCAGCCGCAGCGCCGCGTACAGCTCGGCCAGCTTGTCCCGGCTCCCGCCCGACAGGGCGGTCCGGACGTCACCGAGCGAGTCGATCATGGCGTGAATCTCGGCCTCACCGAGCGTGTCCGGCGCCGGAGCGTTGTCCAGCGCGGCTTGCGCGCTCGCCTTGTCGGCCTGCGCCTGGTTGATCGCATCCACGAGCGCATCGGGCTCGATCCCGGCGCCGATCGCGTCCTGGAACCGCCGCAACTTCGCCTGCGCATCCGCCAGCCGCCTCCGCGCCTGCTCGATGTCCACCTGCCGCCGCCCGCGCTGCGACTCGACCAGCATCCGCACCGTCCGGTCCACGTTCGCCGGAGCGAGCAGGTCACCGATCCAGCCGTTCACGGCATCCCGTAGCGGTTCCTCCCGGATGTAGACCGTCGCCGGATGCTCGGCGAGCGCAGGTGAGCCCGGCGCGAGCGTCCGCGCCGGGCAGCGGTAGTACATCCCGTGCTTGCGCGGACTGCCTTCCATCTTCCGCGTACAGACGCCACACCGGATGCGGCTACGGAACAGGTACGTGTGCTTCGCCATCCGTCCGGCCCGCTTGGTCTTCCGCGCACCACTCGACAACCCACCCGCTGCCTTCGTCCGCCGCCGTAGCTGCGTCTCGGTGAACTCCTCGACCGACACGATCGCCGGATGAGCGGACGTCCGAGAACGCACGACCCGGTCCGCGCTCGCCCGCCGGAACCGCACCACATGGCCAGCGCCGACATCCTCGGGGTCCAGCAACGTCTCCTGCTTGGCACACCGGCCGAAGAACGCATAGCCCGTGTACCGCGGGTTCTCCAGAATGGACCGAACCGTGCTCCCCTGCCAGCCATCCGCCAACCGGTGCGTGTTCTGCTCCGGCCGCCGAGCCGAGGGACACGGAATCCCATCCCGGTTGAGCCCGTTCGCGATCGCCCGATCACCCCGGCCATCCAGGTACTCGGCGAAGATCCTGCGCACGACCGGCGCCGTCTCCTCGTCCAGCGCCAGCACCCGCAGCCGATACCCCTCGGCCGCCTTCCGCGGGTTCGGATGCGGACCGCCATCAACGACCACGTACCCGTACGGCGCCCGGCCGCCCTGGTGCCGTCCCTCGTTCACCACCTGTGCATCCATCGCCGCGCGGACCCGTGCCTGTACGTGCTGCCGCTCGGACTCGCTCATCCCGCCGAGCACGCTCATCAGCATCTTGTGCGACGGGTTCCGCGCGTCGAACTTGCCACCCAGTTCGGGCACCCACAGGTCCACGCCGTACGCGCCGAACCGGGGCGCGATCAACGAGAACTGGTTGCCGAACCAGCACCGTGTCCCCTCCCCACAACCACGGCGTTCCACTCCCGCTCAGGGTCTTTCAACGCAGCCAGCAACCGCCCGGCCGCTTCCCGCCGCTCCCACGGCACCGACCGCGACTGCCCCACATCGAAGAACTCGGCCGCCACCGTGCCGCCCAGCGGCTCGACGAACTTCCGCGCGTTCCCCAGCTGCCAACTCCGCGACGTCTCCGGGTCCTGGTTGTCCTCGGTCGAGCACCGCCCGTAGAACGCGACCGGCCCGATCCCCTCGTCCACCGGCTCAACGCTCTCCACACCCAGCAGGTCGTCCAGCGTCGCCCACGGGTCCGGGCTGATTTCAGTAGTCACCCGCTCCCCCTTCCCGAGGCCCGTCCAGAACCTCGACCTCTGTCAGCTCGACTCGGCAGGGCGTCCAGGTAGCGGTAGCAGCGTGGACAGACCATGCCCGGCGGTCGCAACGTCACGTCGATCAGCACGACGTGTCCGCACACAGCGTGGTACCTGCCTCGCTTCGCGTGGACACCGCGCGCGAACTCCTCGTCCATTACGGCATGGTCGAACGCATCGTCGGAACAGCGGTACCACCCCACATAGATGCCGCTCGTCGGCGCGTCCTGCTGCGTACCGCTCACGATCACCACTCCACGAACACAAGTGCCCTGATCAGCCCTTACGGACTGTCAGCGCGGAGTCGATACGTACGGAGCGACAGGACACGGATAGGACCTACCGAGGACGCAAGCCAACGCGGTGCGGCTCGCCGTCCCGTCCCAACGTTCGGGTCTCTCACCTGGCCTAGAACCGGCCGTCCAGGACGGGTGGGACACCCGTTTCCGGACCCGTCCCGACGCGGACGGCTTCGGCAACTTCGCAGGGCAAAGAGCGTGTTGGGCCTCCCAAAACATGTCCCAACCTAAATCTGTTCGGCGGGACACCCGTACGACACCGTCGCAACGTCAACCGTCGGGCACCGACGGAATCTAACCGCCTAGACTCCGGCTCGTACTGAGCATGACCGCGGACTGACATACCTAAGAAATGTCGTCAAGATTAGTGATAACGGGCAGACTATCGAGTTAGTTAATCACACACGCAAGGTAAGAAACCTAATCGTGTAGCAACAAGTTTCGACACACAGCCGTCAGGTCCATGACTTGATGCCTCATCCCAGACATACTCGACTTGTGGAACATGCCTACGATTATGACGTCGCTGTTACATTCGCTGGCGAAGATCGACAATTCGTCCAGTCGGTCGTTCAAGAAGTCACACAAGCCGGATACAAGATCTTCTACGACCAGGACGAGCAAGTTGCTCTCTGGGGAGAGGAACTGACAGAGTATTTTCCAGCTATTTACGAGCAGCGTTCCCGCTATGCCGTAATGTTTGTCTCTCGACACTACGCAGCAAAACCGTGGACGAGACTAGAAAGGAGGAGTGTACTCGTCCGCGCCCTAGAACAGTCCACTCCGTACCTCTTGCCCGTGAGACTCGACAACACACAACTATCTGGGGTTCGATCGACCATTAGTTACCTCAATGGAACAACATTGGGCCCTAGCGGCATAGCGCGAGCCATCTGCGAAAAACTTGGCAGAACTCAAGCAGACGGGGAGGGCCGCTTTAACGGCTACGTCCCTCGCAATGAACACGAGGCCACAATACTCGTTGGCGAACGCCCTCCCTGCTGGGAATACCTGCTGTTCTCCTACTCAATTATCCACAAGATCGAAGAAATTCATGAGAAGTATCTCGATCATTGCATGAACTTCGCGCACCCTGGAGAATTTGTTGACAATAACGATATCGAACCTCTAGCACAAAGAGAAATTGCTTTTGCCTATAGTGCATCTAGAAACTTTCACACAGTACTTTCCGACAGGATGCAAGAGTCAGCTTTCGGCGCACCTGGCGAACCGGGAAATGTCGATCAAATAATCCATCCAGCCAAGCGGTATGTATCGGTATATGAATCATTTATCGACTGGGCCACACGAATTCGCGGCTACGCCACAATTTCCGATGAAGCCCATGCCGTACTGGAAGCACTCTCAATGTACGCACAGCAACCCGTTGAGCGACTGAGGAGCTTTGCTTACGAATATCGCACCCTCGCCGACACTATACATGCCAGACTCGTCGCCGGAGAACATATCGAAGTTCAGTTTGATCTCGCTTTGGAAATCTCCCCAGAAGCCTCCGAACACTTTGAACGTGCCCTCCATAAGTTCCAGCGTTCCATCAAATAGCGATGATCACTTACCTTGTCAGCCGTTTCTTCATTGAGAATTGTCATCGCTTGACACCAAGGCCGTGCCGTCCCACACCCTGAATCGGCGTTCTGCCGCACCCCGCGCCTACGTCGTCGGCGGTGGTCGGCATGACTGGCGCCGTGATTGACCCGGTCGCCGTCCCGGCCACGGCCGTCCGTGACGGGCGTTCCCCGAGGGCCGCGTCGAATCGGCCGCCGCCGTTACCCACCGTCCCCACGCCGCGCACCGGGGCCGCCGTGTACGGGACGGCGGCCGTCGACTGCCGCAGACGGGTCGCCGACCGCGCAGTGTTCGCCGCGCTGCGGCACGTGCGCCGGCACTTCATCACCCGCGACAACCTGCGCGCCGCGATCGGCAAGCTGGTCAACGCCACTTTCGCCGTACGCGATCCGCAGTGGTGGGGCCAGGGCACGACGTGCGCGTCGGATTCGAAGAAGTTCGGCTCGTGGGAGTCGAACCTGATGACTGAGTGGCACCAGCGCTACGGCGGACCCGGTGTGATGATCTACTGGCACGTCGAGCGTAAGAGCACCTGAATACTCCCAGCTCAAAAGCTGCTCCTCGTCCGAGGTCGCGGCGATGATCGAAGCCCTGTTGCGGCACTGCACCGATGCCGAGATAGAGGCCAACTACGTCGACACCCACGGCGTCAGCATCGTTGGCTTCGCCTTCACCGAACTGCTCGGGTTCCGGCTACTGCCCCGCTGGAGAACATCGGCTCGATCCGGCCGTACCGGTGCGACGACGAGGCCGCCTCGACCTACCGACCCGTCTCGTTGACGGATCCTCACAGGAAGTCGAGGATCTCACTGCGGACGCGTGCTGGTTGATCTTCCATGAGGAAGTGGCCGCCGTTGTCGATCACGACCAGCTCCGAGCCCGGGATGTCTGCGGCGAGTCGCTTGGCGTAGGTGATTGGTTGCCAGGCGTCTTGGGCTCCCCACAGCAGACGCACCGGCATGGTCAATTGCGCCAGCGCGGGCACGACCTGCTGTGTGGAGCTGGAGTCGTAGTGCCGGACTTGATGCTCGAAGAACGAGGCCCGGCCCAGCGCGAACCGGTGCGGAGCGAGGTAGGCCTCCAGCACCGCGCCACTCATGCGATCCGGGGTCGCCACGGTCATCTGCAGTTGTCTGGTCAGCATCGCTTCGAAGTCACTCGCCGACATGGCAGCGTAGTCCTGGAGGTGATCGCGAATGATCGCCTGCCAGGTCTCCGAGGGCCAGGAGTCGTAGCTGACCGTGTCGATGAGCATCAGCCGGCGCACGCGTTGAGGCTGAGCCGTGGCCAGGAGTTGAGCAATGGCACCGCCAATGTCGTGGGCGACCAGGCAGAACTGGTCGATTCCCAGGTGCTGCAGCAGCGTCTGAAGAACGTCGACTTGCCCGCGCACAGAGGTGTCATGAGTCAGCGGCCGTTCCGATTGGCCGTATCCCAGCAAGTCGAACAGCACGACTCGATAGCCTGCTCGCTCGACCTCGGGAACAACGTCACGCCAGATGAACGAGTGCGACGGTGTGCCGTGCAGGAACACCACCGGCTCACCGGTACCGCGATCGCGGTAGGCCAGACGTACGCCGTTGAGGATGACCTCACTGTCCAAGAGTTCAGGCACAACTCCCCCTCCCGAGGGCGTAACGGTCGTTCTACTAGAACGACCGTTACACTAGCCTGATGGTGCTTGACGCGCAACCTTCGCCCCCGGCCCGCGAACGCCTGCTCACCGCCGCCGGCGAGCTGTTCTACACCCGCGGCATCAACGCCACCGGCATCGACGCAATCGTTGAACGCGCCGGTGTAGCCCTGGCCACGCTCTATAAGCACTTCGGGGGCAAAGACCGGCTCGTGGCCGCCTACCTGGAAGAGCGGGACCGTCGATGGCGCGTGGACTGGGAGGCCGCCATCGCCGCCGCCCCTGAGCAGCGCGTCGTGGCGATCTTTGATGCCCTGGAGCGATGGTGGGTCACTGAGGACCGCTACCGGGGCTGCGCGCAGGTCGACGCTGCTGTCGAGATCACCGACGTCGACCACCCCGCGATTGCCGCGATCGCCCGACACAAGACACACCTTCGCCAACGCCTGACCGAACTCGCCAGCGAAGCCGGCGCAGCCGAGCCAGAACAGATCGCCGCGGACATCGTGGTGATCTACGAAGGCACGATCACAGCGTTGCTGCTCCAAACCGTGCCCGACCCCCTCCAGCGAGCACGTCGCCTGACCGCCGGATTGCTCCTCATCGACAGCAGGAAATGAACCGGCCGTCGATCGGCCCCGTCTCGTACCTGAAAACCTGGCAATATGTCCGGAAACGTTCGTTCGCGAGACATCTCAAGCAGATGCCGGTGTGCGGCTGACACAGATCAACTACACGGCCGGGGTCTCGACTTGTGTCTTCTGGCGCAGTCTCTCATACGGAGCCTGGCCGTCGAGTCCGCCGTGAGGTCGGCCGAAGTTGTAGTAGTCCTGCCACTCCTTGAGCTTGGCGTTGAAGACGTTGGCGTCGTCGATGACGGCGCCGTCCAGGAGCCGGTAGAACTCTTCGGTATCAATACGGTGGGATCGCTCGACCTTTCCGTTCAGCCGGGGCGTGCGGGGCTTGATATAGCGGTGCTGGATGCCTTTGTCCAGTACGTGCCAGTGGAAGACCGACGGGAACTCGGCTCCGTTGTCGGTCTGGATCGTCTCGACGGCGAAGGGCAGCTGCGAGAGCACGTAGTCGAGGAACTGGATCGCGGTCTTCTGGTTGTTGCGCGGGTAGATCGTGAGCACCCGCAGCCGGGTGCAGTCGTCGATCGCGGTGAACTGGTAGAACTTGCCGCGCCGCCCGACCGGCTTGAGCGAGACGCCGGTCTTGCCGGCCTTGGGCAAGGGTTCGACGAACTTGACGTCGACCTGGACCTGGTGGCCGGGGCGCTGCTTCTCGTAGCGCTTCCACCGCAGGTCGCGCCGTTTATACCGCTGTGAGGCGGGTAGCCGCCCCATGTCCAGGCGGTGCAGGATGCGCCACACGCCGGACCTGCTGATGTCGACGTCGTGATAACGCCTGAGGTACATCTGAACCTTGCCTGGGCCGAAGTGATAGTGCTGCCGTAGGTGGACGATCTTCTCGACGACATCCACGTGGGTGGCGTTCGGGCTGGTTCGCGGCCGCCTTGAGCGGTCGCGCAGCCCGTCGACGCCGTCGGCCTCGTAGCGACGCAGCCAGGTGTAGTAGGCCGGTCGGCTGATGCCGAAATACCGGTAGGTCATGGCCACGTTCCCGGACACTTCCTCGACGTGACGCAAGACCGCCAGGCGCCGACGCACCTGGCGGTCCAACTGGGGCTCACTCACCCGGACTCCTTATGATCAACAAGCCCCGGTCTCAAGCATCTCCGTCAATTTTATACCGACAATTTGAACCCGCCGAATTCTCGTCATGACGGCGGCGCAGACGGCCACCGGGTCACGCCCGGCCTTGACCAGCTACCAGGAACCTCGAGACTACTGGTCACGAGCACATTCGCAGTCAACATCCAACTGACATTACTCATCGATCCCAGCTATGGTCTGGCGCATGAACACGCATCCCGCCCAGGGATGCTGGTGGGTCACCCGGGCGAGTTATTGGCCGTGCGGCAATCGGCATGATCGGCTTACGGTGTCGGTCATGTCCGCCGTGTGTCCGGGGCTGGTGGAGCCGATGCTGGCCGTGGCGCGGCGGCTCCCGGAGTACGCGGGCTGGGCCTAGGAGGTCAAGTGGACCTCTGTGCACGGTTTCGCGATGTTGCTGCTCGGACGGGATGCACTGCGCGATGTTCTGCGGCTGTCGGCTGTCGTGCTCCGAGGTGATTGAGGAGAGGGAGCCATGGCGCAGACGGTTCGTGGCGTGATCGCACGGTGGAAGCAGGCGCCGGTCGAGATGGCCGAGGTCGTTGTGCCAGATCCGGGGCCTGATGAGGTACTGGTGCGGGTGCGGGCGTGCGGGTTGTGCCATACCGACCTGAACTATCGGGAAGGCATCGTCGACGACGCGTTCCCGTTCCTGCTCGGGCATGAAGCCGCAGGTGTGGTGGAAGCCGTGGGGAAGGGTGTGACCGAGGTCGAGCCGGGTGACTTGGTGGTCCTGAACTGGCGCGCCGTGTGTGGAACCTGCCGTGCCTGCCGCAAAGGCAAGCTCTGGAACTGCGTCTCGCCGCTCACCGCCGCCCAACCCATGACGCTCACCGACGGGACCCCGCTCACCCCGGTTCTCGGTCTCGGTGCCCTCGCCGAGAAGACCCTCGTGCACACCAGGCAATGCACCAAGGTCGAGCCCGACGTCTCTCCCATCGCGGCCGCTCTGCTCGGCTGCGGGGTCATGACCGGAATCGGCGCGGCGCTGCACACCGGCGCGGTGGAGCGCGGTGACAGCGTCGCGGTCATCGGCTGCGACAGCCTGGGCAGCGCGGCTGTGGCGGGGGCCCGGCTGGCTGGTGCGACCACCATCATCGCCGTCGACACGGGTCCTCGGAGACTGGAGTGGGCCAGGAGGTTCGGTGCTACGCACACGGTCGATGCGAGTTCCGCCGACCCGGTGCCGCGGATCCGGGAACTCACCGGCGGGTTCGGCGCGGATGTCGTCATCGACGCCGTGGGCCGTCCCGAAACCTGGAAACAGGCGTTCTACGCCCGCGACCAGGCGGGGACGGTCGTCATGCTCGGCGTGCCCACGCCCGATATGCGGGTGGATATGCCGCTGCTGGAGTTGCGCGTTCGCGGTGGCTCGCTCAAATCTTCCTGGTACGGCGACTGCCTTCCCTCACGCGACTTCCCCGCTCTCATCGGACTCTACCGCCAAGGCCAGCTCGACCTGGACGCCTTCGTCACCGAAACGATCGCGCTGGGCCAGGTGGAACAGGCGTTGGCAAAGCTGCAGCACCGTGAGGTCCTACGATCCGTGGTACTCCTGTAACTCCGGAGCGTCTCTACCGGGGCATCCCACCTGATCGCTGCAAACAACTCCACCCTAGACACCATTCTGGCTCCCAAACGGGCGACCAACTACCGGCGGAACTGTCCACTCAGGACCATTGCTCGACGCGCCGACTCGCACACCTCGCCAGCAAGCTCCCGATCGGTGGGTCCTGCTCGGTATGTCGAACCGGGGCCAACCTACGATGCCACGGCCACCCTCGCCAGGGGAATAAAACTGGCCTGGGGCGCCGAGCTCGAAGCCGCCTCCCATCTGGTGGTTCCCAAGATCGACGCCGCGGTACGCCCCTCTTCTGGAGCTGCACGGGCCGGTCTACCGGGCAACCGGTGGTGACTCCGCCGGGCAGTTCGCGGGCCTGGGCAGTCTGCTGGAGTCACTGGTGAACGACGGCTTCGATCCTGAGTCTGCGCGCTCGCACGGCGGCCAATCAACATTCTCATGCCGATGACCGCGCACGGTGCTGAGTTGTGATCCTGCCCGCACGTGCGTGGATAGGTATCCGACGTCCGTCCGGACTCCTCGGTCATGTCTATCCGACGACCTCCGCATGGCCCAGGTTGATCCACGACGACCAGCTCGTCGGTTCTACTTGGCGTCAAATGGTCAGTGCACTTTTGGTGAGTCTAGCAAGAGTTTATTGAACGCTTCTGTCGGCTTGCGCCAGCCCAGCGTCTGCCGAGGACGGTCGTTGAGCTCGTCAGCGACCGCGTCGAGCTGCTGCTGGGGTGTGGCCGGGGGTAGCTGGGTGTTCGAGGTGGCGCGCAGCTGATGTGTGTCATCGCAGACCAGCACACCCAGGTCACCCCGCTCGATGTCGGCGGCGGTGCCGCAGTACTGGAACAGCTGCTGGGCCTGGCGTGAGCCGTGCCCGGCGGTCATGCACAGCGCGGTGGTGAACGCCCCTGCGAGCCAGGCCGGTAGCCGGCCGGTGTCGCGCAGTCGGCACCTTGCCGCCGTCCGGTCTGGCGAGGTTCAGCCAGTTCAGACAGGGCAATGTGTGCGGCACAGCGAGGTCGAACGGCTGATGTCGTCGCGTTGGAGGTTCCGCAGCGACGGGTGCCTTGTGGCTAGCCGCGCAGGGCTGGTCCGACCCAGCGGCGGATGAGAGTCCGCAGTCCGTCGTCGGTGAGTGCTGGCGTCGAGGGGTACTGCAGAAAGGACATGAAGAGCCGCATCAGGATCTCGGCGAGTCCCTGGAGGTCCTCGTCGGTGGTGACGCCGACGGCGGACCAGTCGACCGGCACGTTGCGGAGGATCCGCGCGCCATAGGAGAAGGACAAGGAAGAGATGACTCCGTCGGTGAAGAAGTCGGCTTCGCCCGCCTTTAAGAGCAGGCCCAGGTAGGGCTCGTCGGGGATCGTCCGGACGGCGAACACCACCGATTCCGCGGCAGCTTCCGCGGCGCTGCCACATGAAGCCAGGTGCTGTTCCATCCGCCCGGCGAACTCTTCGACGCCGGCCAGGGCCACAGCACGGAGAATGTCTTTCAGACCCGGAAAGTAACGGTAGACGGTCTGCCGGGTCACACCGGCCTCGGCGGCGACGTCGGAGAGGCTGGTTTTGGCGAGCCCCACACGGTCGAGACACGCCGTTGCCGCCTCGATGATCCGACGATGTGCCTCGTCTTCGGTACCGGGCGGGTTGCCCTGCCATCCGTGATGCCCCATGCGCTCCATTATCCCCCGAGCCGGATAGCTCACACGGGGTAGGTGCCCTCCGGCGCACGAGGCCCTTCCGATACAGCGCGGTCAGCAACAGACCCGCCCCGAGGAAGCAGGCGAACGCGTAAGGCCCGCTTCCGACCGGGGTGCCGTCACCGGTGATGCCATTATCCGCGGCGAAGTACGCGGGCAGGGCACTGATCCAGAACACGGCCATTCCACCCAGGTAGGCGGCGGGGTAGAACCGCGCGAAGGTGGACAGGGGCTCGCCCGTCCCAGGGTCCGGAGACCTCAAGTGCGAGACGAGGATCCAGGCGCCGACCAGCCAGATCAGGGCCAGCTCGATGCCGAGAACCCAGGCCTGCGCAGCGGTGTTGGGATCGTCCCCGCCGAAGAAGCCCGACGGGATGCCGGCGACCGCCATGGTCGGCGGTGTGAGGACCCCGGCCACCACGGTTCGCAGCACCAGTGACAACCCGCGTCGCGGGGCACCGTCCGCCGCCGGGCCACCGACCAGACGCACGACCAGATAGGTCATGGCCGCCATCGAGACGGACGCGAACAACAGCATGCTGTTCATCGGCACTGCCGCCACGGCGGGGTGGTTGACGATGTGGTTGTCCATGTTCCAGGCCCACCACTTGAGCTGCGGGCCAAGGTGATCGAAAACCTCGTAGAACACCTGGCAGACGAACGCGACGGCCACCGACCCGGCCAGCGCGCCACGGCGCCGGAAGATCCCGAGCGACCGCACGAGTTCGTAGGCGACCTGACTGATCACCGGATAGAACGCGACGATGTAGAGCGGCAACCGGTCCCCCATGAACTGCACGGTGAACTGGTTGTGGGCGAAGATGAAACCGTACAGCTCGTCGAGACCGAACCACTCCGGGAAGTACAGCGGCGGCTCGGTCACGAAGAGGTAGACCAGCGAGGCCCACCACAGTGCCAGGTTGACCGGATCGCCCGCGCGGTGGCGGCGGACGGCGTGCACCAGGGCGAAAACGGCGCCGCCGATGACAAGCAGCTCGAGCAGCGGCATCGTCCAGTGTGCGAGATCCCAGGGGAAGCGGATCGAGACCACCGGGGAGACGTCGTGGCAGTCGAAACCGAGGTCGCGGGTGAGTGCCTCCGCGTCCGGACCGCACACGGCGCTCATCGTGCAACAGCCGACGTAATGGCACTGTCGGTGCCCTCCGGTGAGTAGTCGGTGGCCGGTGGTTCGGCTTGGGGATCGAACCCGAAGGGAACCCGGTGCCGACCCAGCGCAGCGCGCATGCGGTAACCCACGAGTCCCGCGATCACCCGCGGATTCCGCAGCATGTCCCCCAGCGACTCGTCGAGATTGAACACCTTGGCGAAGTGCTCATCGACAACTTCGTCCTCACGGGCGGCACCCACGATGAGGCTGAACGCCGGACCAGACACGGCCGCGAGGATGCGACGTCTCCACTCAGGCAACTTCTCGGTACCCACCGCACATTCGTAACTCTGGTCCCTGGCCATCGCCAGGCGCCACGGCACGTCGAGCAGTTTGCGCTGCGCTTTGAGGAACCGTGAGAAGAACCCCGCGTCGAGCCGTTCGGCGCGGGAGAGGTGCTCGCGCAACAAGAGTGCCGAACCCGACGCGGAACTGATGCCTTGTGCGTAGAACGGGTTGAACGCGCAGATCGAGTCGCCGATGAAAACCAGACCCCGCGGAGGCGTACGCAGGCAGTCGTAGCGTCGCCACTTGTTGCCGGTCGACCGGGTCAGATGAACCTCCGAGGTGGGAGCACACCGGTCCATCGCGGCCGCGAACAACGGCGTCCGCACTCGGCGGGCCGATTCGACGAACGCGTCGGTGGTGCGCGGCATCTCGAGTCCCCATGAGCCCATGCAGGCGATCACACGGTTCCCCTCGATCGGGAAGAAGTTGACCAGGAACTCGTGCTCGGCAGGGTGCTCACCCTTGTCGGGGGTTGGCATGATCACCAGGTGCTGCCACCACCAGGAGCCAGGCCGCTCCGCGGATGAGGGCAGGTCATACCAGCGCGAGGTGTAGGTGACCTTGGCGTCGAGCGTCCGCACCTCGGGCTCGGGCCAGCCCGCGGCCACCAGCCAGTTGCCGACCGAGGAGCCGCGGCCCATCGCGTCCACCACGAAGTCGGCGTCGATGTGCTCCTCGCCTGTGGACGTGGCGAAGCCGACCCCGGTGACCGCCCCGTCGCGGGTGCCGCCACCCCGCACGGTCAGGCCACTCACCGCGGCACCTTCGCGGATGACCACGTTGGCCAGCGCTCGCACCTGGTCGCGCAACACCCGCTCAATAAGGATCCGCGAACTGTAGATCATCGTCATCGAGCTGCGCTTGCGTGCCGACCAGCCCTCGCCGTCGAGATACGCGGCGTCCATGGACGGCATCAGATGCAGCCCGCCCGCAGCGATTAGGTCGTCCTCGAAACCGGGGAACAGCGCCCCGATCGCGCGACGCCCCGAGTTCAGCAGGAAGTGCGGGTGTTTGCTCTGCGGCACACCACGTCGGTGCTCGGCCTCTGCCGGAAGCTCATCGCGTTCCAGCACCAGTACCTGGTCGAAGTGCGGGGCGAGCGCCCCCGCGGTGCACAGACCGGCGGCACTGCCGCCAAGAACGACGGCGGTCTTGCCGAGCCGCATACGGATCAACTCCCAGTCATTCATACAAAGTGACAGCAAACGTATGAATGACTGGTGGGTGTGTCAAGCAACCGAGTGCACGGGGCGGAACATCGGCCGGTCCGGCCTTCGCCGGCCTCGACTAGGGCATTGGGACCGGTCGAGTCTGCGGCGGCATGCAACGCAATCGTTGTGAGGTGCACACAGCGTGACCGTATAGGTCGTTATACACGGCACTCGAGGTTCCTAGCGACCGCGAATGCTGCCGATCTCCCTGTCACGTCGGTTCTTCCCGACCGACATCAGGGCGAGGCGCGTACGTAGGGGCGGGGCTACGTAGTTCTGGCGATGTCGTGGGCGCACGAACACATGACGGTGGATGTCTGTGGCCGGGGCCGTGAGGGGCCGGGCCGGAATTTGAGGAGAAGGTGTCATGAAACGTACGCGTCGCAGCGCCGCGGCCGTCGCGGTCGCTGTTGTGGCTGCCGTCGGACTCACCGTCCAGTCGTGGATCCCCGCAGCGGCGGTTTCGCCGGCAGCTGCCGAGAGAGATCCGGTGATTCTGGTTCACGGGTTGTACGGCAGCCCGGGCAACTGGGGCGAGGTGACGGTCTCGTTGAAGCAGGCCGGGTATATCGACGATCAGGTCTTCACGCTCGGGTACGACTCGAGGACGCAGTCCAATGTCGTCACCGCGGAGCAACTCGGCGCGAAGGTCGATGAGGTTTTGGCCCGTACTGGCGCGTCGACTGTGGACGTGGTGGGGCACTCGATGGGCAGCCTCAACAGCCGCTACTGCATCAAGTACGGCGCGTGCGGGGGGCACGTGGATGACTGGGTGTCGCTGGCCGGCCCCAACAACGGCACGTTCAGCGCATTCCTCTGCGCGTGGCGAGTGACCTGTCGCGAAATGCAGCCCGGGTCCGGATTCATCACGAAACTCAACGCTGGCGGGACGTTGCCCGGCGACGTCGAAGGCACGGTGATCTGGTCCCCGAACGACGGCGTGGTCATGCCGGCCACCAGTTCAGTGCTGGACGGCGTGCACAACATCAAGGTGCCCGGAGTCAGTCATCTCGCGATGTTGCGAGACGACAAGGTCGCCGGGCTGTTGGTGGCGGCACTGGCGTGACGGGACGCCGCGCGGTCCGCGGGCTCAGTTCCCGTCGTGGACCGCGCGGCGTTCGACGACCCACGCGGTGAGCTGTGTGCGGTTGCTCAGATCCAGCTTCGTCAGGATGTGCTGAACGTGGGTGTCGGCCGTACGCTGGGCTATGACCAGGCGGCGCGCGATTTCCCGGTTCGTCATTCCGGCTGCGACCAGATCGGCGACCTCTGCCTCCCGGTGAGTGAGCGGTGACGAAGAATGATGGACACCCGACACCCCCGAAGGGTCGTTCTCGCTCACCCCGGGGGCGACGTCGGCCGGGGTCAGCGACCGGCCCTCGGCGAACACGCACTCGAACCGGTCGATGCCGAGCGCATCGCGCGTGGCGTCGCGAAAGCCCCGGTGCGGGATCGACACGGCGACATCAGGTGCCGCTCCGCAACGCTCCCACATCGTCGCCGCCGCGCCGAACAGCCGCGCCGCCCGTGCGTACCTGCCTTGGCGCGCCGCGACCCAGGCCAGCCCGTCGACCCGGTAAGCGGCGGAGAGCCGGTCGCCGGTGCGCAGGTCGATCCGCAGCGCCTCGCACATCGCCTCCTCGGCGACGTCCGCGTCGCCGAACCACACCTCGACGACGCCGATCCCGAACAAAGCCATCGAACGGTAGTGGCTGTCACCGGCGTCTTCACACAACGACAGCATCTGCCGCAGCAGGGCCCGCGCCAAGTCGAGGTCACCGCGGTAGGCCACCGAGATGCCGAGGATGAACAGCGGATGCATCTGCGCGCGGGTCTCGCCCCGTTCGGCGAAGGCCCGCACCGCCTCCGCGGCCAGTTCCACTGCTGGTTCGGTGCTCAGCATCGCGGCGAAGCTACGCACGTAGCTCAGGTGGGCGTGAGCCTCCGCCGCGTCGAGCTCGCCCGCCTCGTCCAGCCGCACCCGGGCCAGCGGCAGGTCGGAATGGAACAGCGCGCACAGTGCCGATGTGCTCAGCGCGAGCGCCCGCCCAGGCTCGTCCTCGGGCACGGCGGACAGCGCGCGATCGATCCACTCACGGGCTTCGCGTGGGGCGCCGCTCATCACCAGGTACTCGGACACGCGGGTCGCCATACGCAGCGCCACGGTGGCCTCGCCGGGCTCGGTGAGCGACCAGGCCAACGCGACGCGGAGGTTCGCGTGCTCGGCGCGCAGCCGGTCCATCCAGTCCCGCTGGCGCGGCCCGAACCATCCGGCGTCGGCGTCCTCGGTCAGCTGGAAGTAGTAGTCCCGGTGCCGGCGGGCGACTTCGGTGCCCGCGTTCTGGGCGACCAGCCGCTGGTGGCCGTAGTCGCGCAACGTCTCCAGCATCCGGTAACGCACCGTGGTGACGCCGTCCTCGCGCAGCAGCACGGACATGTCGATCAGGCTGTCCACGGCGGCAAGCACCTCGTCATCGTGCACGCCGGATCCCGCACAGACGTACTCCGCCGCGGCCAGGTCGAACGAACCGGCGAACACCGAGCACCGCGACCACACCGCGCGTTCGGTCTCGGTGCACAACGCGAAGCTCCAGTCCACTGTGGCCCGCAGCGTCCGCTGCCGTTCCGGCACGGTGCGGGCACCGGTGGTCAGCAGGGCCAGACGATCGTCCAGCCGCTGCGCGATCTGCCGCGGTGACAATGCCCGGATGCGAGCGGCGGCGAGCTCGATGCCCAGCGGCAGCCCGTCCACCTGGCGGCACACCCGGGCCACGTCCGGCCCGTTGTCCTCGGTCAGCCGGAACGAGGGCACTACCGACCGAGCTCGCTCGACGAACAGCTGAACGGCATCGCGGGCCGCCAGCGCATGCGCGGATGTGACGTGTTCGGGTGGGACGCTCAGCGGTGCCACCGTGTGGACGTGCTCACCGGCCACCCCGAGGGATCTGCGGCTGGTGGCCAGCACCACCAGTCGCGGGCAGCGGGCCAGCAGCGTGCTGACCAGCTCCGCGCAGCCCTCGGCTAGATGCTCGCAGTTGTCGAGCACGAGCAGCAGTTGTTTCTCGCGCAGATAGTCGGCGACGGTGTCCAGAGCGGGCTGGTGCGACCGGTCGTGCAGGCCCAGCCGGTGCACGATCAGCCCGGTGAGCAGGCTTGCGTCGCGCACCTCGGCGAGTGCCACGCCGAGGACGCCGTCGGCGAACGCCCGGCTGACCGTGGCCGCGCTGTGTTCGGCCAGGCGGGTCTTTCCCACACCGCCCGGACCGGTCAAGGTGACCAGCCGCGCGATACCGAGCAGCCTGCGAACCTCGGCATCCTCTTCCTTCCTGCCGACGTAGCTGGTCAGCTCGGTCCGGGCGCGCGCCCGGCAGTGGCCCTCGTCGGCGAGGTGAGCACAGGTCCACATCGGTCAGGCGCCTCGATCAGCATGGCCGCGCGGGGATCCGGGCCGCAGCATCCGAACCGCCAGCTCGGCGTAGGCGTTGGCGAGGTCGGCTGGCCCGTACTCGGGGGTGGGGGTGAACCAGTAGGGCGCCCGCACACCCATGCTCGAGATCGCCGCCGTGGTGGCGACGAGCTCGGTACCGTCGAACAGCCCTTGGTCGACGCCACGACGGCCCGCTTCGATGGCGATGTGCTCGGTACGTTCTCGGAGTGTGAGCGCCTCCGCGGCACGCGCAGGGGAGAGATGATGCAGTTCGTCGTTGGTGACGATGGCCAGCAACGGGTAGCTGACGTGGTTGAGCACATGGGTACGCACCAGCTCCCGGACCTGGCTGACCGGGTCGGGGCCACAATCGGCGAGCGCGCGCTCACACGCGGTCAGCAGAGCACGGTGCCCGATCAGGACGATCCGAGCCAGGATGTCCTCCTTGGCGGGGAAATGCTCGTACAGGCTGGGAGCTTTGATCCCGACCGCGGTGGCGATCGTTCGCACACTGGTGGCGCGGTAGCCATGGTGCGCGAACAGGCGCATCGACTCCAGCAGGATGCGCAGCTCGGTACCCGTGCTGGTGCCCGGTGGCAGCCGCGGTTCCACCGCACGGACCCTGGCCAGTGCGGTGAGATCACGGACAGGACGGTTCTCGCTCAGCAGGATGGTCCTTCCACAGGACAAGCCGCTATCGGCCTTGTCGTTGCGGCGCACGACAGCATCGTGGCAACTTCCCTAACAAGTGTTAGGGAGAATGACAGCATCCCTCAGCCCTGTCAACGCCTTGCCGCCGACTCCGCGCCGGATGGCGGGTGGGCTCCCGGGACCCACTCCCCCGGCGCGGAGCAGACTGCTTACGGGTGGCTGAGACCCGCCATGAGCAGCCCCACGAAGTGCCGCATGTCCGCCATCAGGCAGGCAGGCTGGGCGTGCTTCCCATTGCAGCCATCCGCCCAGGTGCTGCCGTCGCCGTAGTCGACGAACGTATGCGGGATTCCGGCTGCGACCAGGTTGTCCCTGGTGACCAGGTTGGTGTCGCGCGCCACGCGCTCGGCGACGGCCTGGGGGAGGTTGTCGGCAAGGTTTCCGCCGTTACCGGTGTACATCGCCACGCCCATATCGCGCAGCGGACCCACGTGCTGCGCGGGGCTTTTCGCGTTCCACACCGTATCGAACGGCCACACCGGCACTCCGAAGATCGCGTCCGGCGGAACCGTCGGTGTGCCGCTGCCGGGCAGCTGCGTGGTACCGACGACCGCCGCGCGCTGCACCTGGTTCAGCAGGTCGAGCCCGCCGGAGAAGCTTCCGACGTAACCGAACAACTCCGGCCTGCTCTCGGCGTAGTGGAACGCGCCGAAGCCGCCCATCGAATGTCCGGAGATAGCCCTGCCCTCCCGCGTCGCGACCGTCCGCAGGTTGGCGTCGACGAACGGGATCACCTGATCGAGGTGGAAGTTCTGCCAGTTCTGCGGACCGAGCTCGGCGGGCGGGTTGACCCAGTTCGTGTACCAGCCGCGGCCGGAACCGTTGGGAGCCACGGTGATCAGCGGGACACCACCGGCTGTGGAACCCTCGAACATCTGCTGGTTCAGCGCGGTGTCCGGGTAGTCGGGATGGCCGTGCAGGTGGTACTGCACCGGGTAGCGGGTCTCGGCAGCGGACTCGTAGCCTTCCGGCAAGGTCACCATGATCACGTGCTCGCCGGAAACCTGTCCGGTCATCGCCGAGTACCGAGGCACTTCGTCCGTTCGCACGACGAACTTGAACGTGCGCTCGTTCGCGTCCACCCACCACGGCTGCTTGACGACGGTCAACCCGTGGCCATCGGTGAAAACCGGTGGCGCGACCGAAGCCTGCGCACCCGGCGCGGCTCCGGTAAGGCCGAGCACGCTCACCAGCGCGAACACCATGCCGAATGCTGCCAACGTGATACGCCGGGTCATCAGGATTCTCCTTCACACAGGGCGGCGTCGACCACGTCGGCGGCCGCAGGCTCTCGCGCGACGATGTTGGCGTTGGTCAGCACCGACGCGAACCGGCCGTCATCGGTCACCATGGTGATCGACGCATGCCCGGTGGCCAGCAGGCCGTCGTGGCCCCACGCGGCACCACCACACGAAAGAGGCAGCGTGTACAGGCCCAACCCGTAGCCTGCCTGCGAACCCGGCGCGATCGGCACGGTGGTGCGCATGTCGGCAAGCATCCGCTCCGAGACCAGCTCACCATCCATCAGCGCACGGTAGAACCGCACCATGTCCTCCATAGTGGACGCCATCGCGCCGGAGGAGCTCCACCTGGACAGCTCGACCAGGGTCGTCGCGTCGAACCAGAAGAACATGCCGAGCAACCGGCCACCCTGATAGCCCGGCACGTATGGTGCCGGCAGTGCCCGCTGCCCCGGCGCAGGGAAAGAGGTACCGGTGAGCCCGAGCGGCTCGATGATCCGCTCGGTGATCGCGTCCCCGACGTACCGGCCGGTGCTCTTCTCGATCAGCATGCCGAGCACCATATAGCCCACATTGGAGTAGTTGAGCGATCCGCCGGGCTCGGACACCGGAGGATCGTCCATCGCCGCTCGTACCAACGCGGCCAGCTCGTACGTACCATCCGGTTCCGGCGCCGCGCCACTGGGCTCACGTGGCAGTCCGGCGGTGTGGTTGAGCAGCTGCCGCACCGTGATCTCGTTGCCGTCGTAGTTCATGGTGAGCACACCGGGCAGGTACTCCTCCACCGGCGCGTCGAGTTCGACAAGACCTTCTTCGGCCAGCTGGAGCACCACGACCGCGGTGAACGTCTTGGTCTGGCTGCCGATCCGGAAGTGGTCGGCCGAGGTGATCGGCCGATCCTCGCGGATACTGGCCGACCCGCTGGACAGCGTCCATGACTCGGTGCCCTTGCCCGCGTGGACGGCCGCCCCCGGTCCTGCCTTCCGGTTGTACTCCTCGAGCGTGGTCCTGGTGTCCGCGTGCTCGTCGGCCCACGCGGGTGCGGCGGGCACACCGACGGCGAGGGCGGTACCCACGACGATCCCGGCCAGCCACCGCTGAGTCGTTCTGGTCATTCGGTCGTTCTCCCCTGTTCTGTCGAATCGACGTTCCCGCTCACTGCCTTCGGTTCCTGGCCGCCTGCCAGTTCGCCGATGACACCGAGCCCTTCCCTGACGACCTCGAGCGCGCCGACCGCACCGTTGACCAGCTGCATGAGGTTGTCGCCGCTGGTGAGCAGGGCGGCCAGCTTGGCAGCGATCCGGCCCCCGTAGTCGACGGCGATGGCCACGCACCGCGGAATCGCCTGCGCGATACTCGCCCCGAACGTCGCGGGCGCCGCCGCGATCGCTTCGGTCATGATCGGCACGATCTTGCCGACCGCCTCGGTGATCAACCGGGTGACGATGTCGACGACCTGCGCCACGACCTCGCCCGCGGCGATCATCGCCTTCGAGTTGGTCGCCGCTGCCTCGGCCACCGACGCGATCCCCTCGGTCAGCGTGGTGGCCGTTCCCGCGTAGTTCGCCTTGGCGTCACCGGCCCACTCACCGGTTTCACCGTCCACCGTGGCGCTGTACTCGTCGGCAACGGAGTTCGCGTCCCGCGCGGCGGTATCGTACTCGGCGGCTGGGCCCGACACCGAACCCGGCTCGCCACGCAGCTGGCCGAGCGGCTCCTCGAGGAAGGAGATCATCGGGGTGAGGAAGTCGCATCCCGCGCTGGCCAGTGCGGACAGCGGGCTCGCCGTGGAACCGAGCATGCCGAGCGAGACGACCGGCTCCCCCGCCAGCTCCACCGACAGCCATTCCTTGCTGTCGACGGCGGCTCCCGCCAGCCGCAGGTCCGCGAGCGCCGTGTTGATCTCCACCACCGACGGCTCGGAGTCGCCGGGCTCCGGCGAACCCTCGGTCCCGGCGTGCTCCCGGGTCGGAACCGACGTCCTGTTCATCCGATGTCCTCCCCCAGGCGCGACCCGATATCGTCGAGGTTCGCGGCATGGTCCTCGTCCGAGCGCTGGTACTGGTCGGCCGCCAGCCGCAGCCCCTCGCTCACCTTGTCCACAGCAGACGCCGTATCCGCGAAGGCGCCCATCGTGTCGGTCATCGCGGCGCCGAGTCCCGCCGTGATGAACTGCGGGAACACGCCCAGCGACCCTGCCGCCATTCCGGCAGGCAGCCCGGAGCCGATCGAGGACAGCCGGTCGGCGCGTTCGGCCAGCCTGCCCGCGTGCGCGCGCAGCTGGCCGGGGTCGACCTCGTACGACCGCCGTATGGTCATCGCACGACCTCCGCGGGCAGGTGCTGGGTGAGCTGGGTGAGTGCGGGGCCGTCGCCGAGGTAACCCGCCATCACCTCGGCCATCCGTGCGGAGGCGAGGCGCTGGGCTTCCCGTGCGGTGCTGACGATGAGCCCGGCGAGTGCGTCGGCCTCCAGCTTGCGTGCCGCCGGTGTCAGCGCGAGCTCATCCAGCGCACCCCCTGCGTTCACCGACACCGTGACCTCGCCCCGCGGCGACCTCGCGGTAGCACCTGCCTCCCGCAGGCTGTCCCGGGCCTGCCGTGCGCCGTGCGCGGCACGCTCGAGGCGGTCGCGGTAGTCCGCCAGCCACTGTGCTGGATCCATGCTGATTTCCTTCCTCTCACCGTGTCGACTGGCCGCCGGCCGGGGCTGCCGCGGCACGCAGCAGCTGAACGAGTTCGTCCTGCCGTAACGGATTGATGCTCACCCAGCCGTCAGCGTCGTTGTCCACCCTGACTCTCCCCTTTGAGCTGTCCAACCAGGACAGTTCAAAGGATCGCTCGACG
This sequence comes from Amycolatopsis aidingensis, assembly GCF_018885265.1. Taxonomy (GTDB): domain Bacteria; phylum Actinomycetota; class Actinomycetes; order Mycobacteriales; family Pseudonocardiaceae; genus Amycolatopsis; species Amycolatopsis aidingensis. The sequence goes on along the minus strand of NZ_CP076538.1, from coordinate 3,614,276 downwards.
GGGCCGTCACCCGCCGGCAGGGTGACGGCCCCGAGCTGCCCCCGCCCCGTCACCGAAGGCAGGAGGTTGACCAGCGCGTCGACAGCGCCGTCGCCGCCCCCGCGTTCCCGGACCAACGTGCGTATCCGCTTCCACGGGGAAGCGATGCCTGCCGTGCTCCTCAGCAGGCCGGCCACCGCACCGACGACGCCGGGCGGCAAGGTGACCGGCATGGCAGGCGCGGCCGCCACGCTCGGGATCTGCTTCGTGAACTGCGCGGTCAGCGCGGCCGCCGGGACGGTCGCGACCGTGACCGGTCCCGGTGCGCCGCCGATCGACTGGCGGCACACCACCGCGCGTTGCTCGTGCAGCATGGCCACGACCCCGGCCACCGTGCCACCGGCGACCACGACGAGATCGATCGCGTTCCGGTGCTCGCACAGCACGGTGACCAGGTCCGATGCGGCGCCGGACGGCCCGTGCCCGGTGGCCAGGCCACGCTCGGCCAACGTCCGGCCCGCCGCTGCGAGCAGCCCGTTGCGCTCGTCCTCCGTCCGGCCGCATGAGGGCACTCGCAGCGGAAACGGCAGGGGCCTGCCCGCATAGGTGCTGAGCAGGTCCAGTTCGGCCAGTCCGAAGGGAACTCCGTGGCCGGTTGCCGGTTCCGCGGTGATCGTCATGCGGGCCGCCCCGGCGGGTCGGTCGCGGACTCCCCCTTGGCACGGATGTCCTCATCGGACTGGTTCTCGTGCTCCAGGTATTTCTGCCTGGCACGGTCGAGTAGTTGCCGGTACTCCCGTACCTCCCGCTCCGTCGCCTCGATCTCGCCCGCGAGGCCGGAGCCGCCCGCGGCCGCGCGCAGCAGCCTCGCCAGCTGCACGGCAGGCGGAGCGGTGCCAAGCATCGGCAGCCGCTCGGCCAGCCTGCTCGCGGTGGCCACCAGCTCCCCGGTCAGGTCGCCAAGCTCGGCCAACGTGGTGATCCGCTGCTGCAGCAGGTCCAGCTCGAGTTCGATTCCGCGCCCTTCGCTCACCGGTACTCCTCCAGCCCGAGGCCGATGACCGCCTCGCTGTCCGGCTCCTCGAACGGGAAGAGCTCGTGGTCGATCGTCGGCATCTGGTTCTCGTGCTCGTGTTCGTCCGATCCGCCGCGCGCGCCTGCACCGGGCGGCACCATCCCGCCCATCGCACCCGGGCGCGCCCCGGCCGCCTCCGCGGCGGCCCGCGCCGCCGCGGCACCGGGCCCGCCCGTCAGTTCCATCGCGGCCATCCGCATGCCCGGTGCCAGCTGGTTGGCATAACTCATCCCGGCGGCCCGGCCGGTCCTGGCGAGGGCGCGCGTCCCGCTGGACAGCGCGCCGACGGCGGCGCCGGCCACCGTCGGCGCGCCGTTGCCGTGCCCGGATCCGACGAGGCTCTGCCACGACCGCGGGCCGTCCGTGGCCGCGCCGGAGTACGAGGGTGCGGCAGCGCCGCTCGGCGCCGTGGCCGCCGCCGGGATCGTGTCCTGCGCCGTGCCGATCAGCTGGCCCGAGTTCGTCAGGCTGGACTCGTAGGTCTGCATCGCCCGGACCGCCTGCTGCTTCTGCATGTCGGCCGCGTCGGCGCCGAGGTAGAAGCTGAACCCGGCACTGCCCACCGCACCGAAGGCGCCGCCGGGGTCGGCGGTCGGTACGGTCGGCGCCCAGTTCACCGGCGCGCCGGCCTGCGGGGCCGCGATGACGTCCGCCCAGTTCGCTGCCGCGTCGCTCAGGGGCGCCTCCGCGGCGCCCGGCGGCGAAGGCATCATCGCCCGTGCCCTCGCCAGCGCGTCGGCCGCCTGCTCGGCGGCCTGCTCACCGGCGTGGGCCAGCTCGGCGATCTTCTCGACCCGGTCGGCGAGCGCGGCGAGTCTGCGCGCGGCCTCTTCGGCCCCGCTGCCCTGCCAGCTGTCCAGCAGCGCGGCCCGCTGCTCGCGCAGCACCTCGGTATGGTTGACCAATGCGGCCCGGTGCTCGGACCACTCGGCGGCGATGGTGCTGACGTCGGCGACGTCAGCGTCCTGCCACAACATCTGGTACAGCGCCTCGTGGCTGTACGCCTCCCAGTTCACGCCGCCCGCTTCCGGCGTCGGCTGCCCGGTGTACAGCTCCCACACACCCGGCGTGCCCGTCGCTCCCGCTGACGTCTCGCTCGCCACCCCAGATCCCCTTCCGGTCGCCAACCCCTCGTCGGCGAACCGATGTTCACCGCAGCGGCGGCAGCGTGGAAGGTCACCGGGCGGCCATTCCTGGCCGGTGCACCTGACCAGGTAAAAGGCATCAACGGCCGGTACGGTAGGCCTTCGCGAGGTGTTGTTGGAGGCGCGCGTGGCGGAACTGGTAGACGGCGCCGGACTGCCGCAGCACGCCTCGCCGGTAGGCGTCATCGAGGAAGGTGTTGACCGCCCACGGCATCCTGCCGAGCAGCGGGAGGCGGAGGCGGGTGAACACCAGCCAGTGCCCCCACGCTGTGAAGGCCACGATGTAGGCCATGCCTGTGCTCAGCCCGCCCATCAACCCGACCAGCAGGCCGACCCGCAGGTTCCAGTGCAGTGCCCAGGGTGGCGCCACCAGGGTCCGCGCGCCGCCGACGGCCGCGAAGCCACCGAAGGCGATCGCGAGCCCGAGTGCGAGCGCGAGTATGCCGCTGAGGCGCAGCGTGGTCGTCCGGTTGGCCGCGAGCAGGTCGGCGGGGCTGGTGGCGGTAGTGAGGTTGGCCGGCGCCTCCAGCGCGGCGGCGAGTGCCAGCACCGGGCCACATACCAGGCCGAAGGTGACGGCGTAGATACCCGCGTCGAGCAGGGTCGCCCGCACGGCCATGCCGGAGTCGAGGACGGAGGTCCATTCCGGGGACACCGCTTTCACCAGCACGCCCGCGAGCGCGAGGCCGACCCCGGCGACGGCGCCGCCCAGCGCTCCGGCCGCGAACCGGGTGGCGATCTTCCGCCGGAAGCCGGGTTGCCTGCCCGACCGGTCGAGCAACCGGACCCGCACGCGCGCCGGTTCGAGCACCCTGCCCTTGCGCACCACCATCAGCAGGTACAGCAGGCCACACGGAACACCGATGACCAAGCCGATCACGGGACCGTCGACGAGGACGACACGCCAGTGCACCGGTTCGCCGGTCAGGAGCGCGTGGGCGGGGGTGAACACCAGCCAGTCGACCAGTACCGCGGCCAGCCACACGACGGCTGTCACGAGCAGCACGCGGGATGAGCGGCGAGGTGAGCCACCCATCCGCCACCATTCGAGGTCACCGGTGCCGCGCCGGTCGAGGTCGTCGGCGAGGAATCCCAGCCAGCGCCGGACCCGGTCGACGCCCCAGTCGCGCTGGTTGCCATCGGCGCGGGCGGAGGCAGCCTGCCCGCCGTACACGGTAGGCACGAAGCTGTCGAGCAGATGCTCCTCGATCGCCTGTGCGGTGGGGAACCGGGTCGTGTCCAGCAGCTCGGTCGGGTCACGGTCGCGTGAGTCGCTGTAGACCGTGCGGGCAAGGCCCACCATGAGTGGGGTCGTCAGCACGGCGGCCAGGTTGGCGGCCGGGCTCGCCTCGGCCTCGGCTCGGTCGCGCAGCTCACCGATGACGGTGTTCCACATCGTGGTACCGCTGCCGTCGCCGGTGCGGACACGGCGGGCGGTGCGGGGCAGGTAGCCCGCGAGGTCGTCGGGGGTGAGGTCGGTCAGCTCGACCACCGCAGCCGAGGTCAGCACGTCCACCGCCGTCACGGCCCGCTCGTACTCGTCGGAGCGGCTGGTCAGCAGCAAGGGCATCGACAGGGAGTTCAACGTTTCCAGCGCCGGGCGGTGCAGGCCCTCGGCGAGCTCGTCGAACCCGTCGAGCACGGGCAGCACGCGCCCGGTGTCGACCAGCACGGCCGCCAGCGTCGCCCCGCCGGGCGCGGCCGTGGCGAGGCCCGGCTGGTCCCGCTGCAGCATCTCGACCAGCCAGGTACGCAACGGCATCGCCGTCGGGTCCCACGACCCGATGTTGAAGATCATCGGAACCGCGCCGCCCTGCGGCCGCGCGGCCAGCGTGTCCAGGACGAACCGCAGGGTCAGGACGGTCTTGCCGGAACCGGCGCGGCCCAGCACCACCATCCGCCGCGACGGCACCCGCCGGAATGCACCCGCGATGTCGCCCACCTCGCCGGAGAGCTCCAGCGGGACGGCGGTCACACCGGCCGGGACGCGGCAGATGTTGTCCCAGTGGTCGGCGAGGTGCTCGGGTGCCTGCCGCCACCGCACGGGCAGCGGGAACGGGTCGTGCACGCGGCGCAGCTCCTCCTCGCGCCGCAGCCGGGCGGTGACGACCCTGGCCAGGTGGTCGGCCGCCGCCGAAACCTCCGGCGGGACGGCAGGCAGCCCACCGGGTACCACCGCGGCCGGCGTTTCGGTCACCGGAGCCTGCCACCGGGCGGCGCCGGACGGCTCGGCTTCGGGTGGCTCCGGGGACGGCCGGTGCTGACCGTCGGCGGCGGACAGGAGGTCGCGGCGTTCGTCCTGGCTGACGTCGAGTGCGTCGGCGAGCAGCGTCACCGTGCCGATCCGCGGATCGGTACCGCTGCCGGTCTCGAGCCTTCGAATGGTCCGCACGCCGACACCGGATCGCGCGGCCAGCTCGTCCTGGGTCAGGCCCGCCCGGCGCCGCGCGTCGCGCAGGACAACGCCGAAGCGATTGGCCACGTCGGAGTTCCTCCAGGTGCACGGCGGGACGCTGCCGATCCTAGTGAGCCCACCGGCCACGAATGGCAGGTGGTCGACCTGACCGGTGGCCTCAGCGCCGCTCGGAGCCATTGCCCGGGCCCGTGAAGTCCGTACGCTGATCGACGCAGGAAAGACCGAACGTATAGGCCATTATACGCCGGTCGTGATAGTCCAGCCAGGGACCGGGGGCAGGCATGCTCCGTATGCACTTCACCGCCGAGGACCTCACGAAGATCCGGATCCGCCCGGATCCACACCCGTTATGGGAGGTTCTGCTGAGTCTGCACCTTGTGCAGACCCGGCACGACCGGCTGCTCTTCGGCCCGTGGCGACACGGCGCCAGGAACGCACTGCGTCCGGCCGAGGAGATCCTGACCACGCTGGCTCCACCCACGGGCTACTCGCCGGACTTCCTCACCCCGCCGACCGACAGCCCCGACATCGAGGACGGCCTCGAAGCGATGCTCAGCACCGGAAACCAGGCGCTACGCGCCGACATGACCCGGCTGGCCGCGCAGCGCAGGCTTCCGGCTTGGGCCAACCGGCTCGGCGGCGGCGACACCGGGATGCTGCGCCGAGTCACCGAGCGTATCCGCCGGTATCACGCCGAGGCGCTTCAGCCCTATGAGCAGGTACTTCGAGCCCACATCCGCGCCGACTGGGCGCGGCGTACGGAACTCGCCGCCACCAGCGGACTCGGCCAGGTCCTGTCCACGCTGCACCCTTCGATCCGGTGGCGTGCCCCGGTCCTTGAAGCCGGCTACCCGGTCGAGCAGGAACTGCACCTGGACGGTCGCGGCCTGGTACTGGTCCCTTCGTTCTTCTGCCGCCGCACCTCGATGACCTTCGCCGATCCGGACCTGCCGCCCCTGCTGGTGTATCCGGTCGACCCGATCCCGGGCTGGATGGCGGAACGGCAGGACACGAGCTGCGCATCGCAGTCCTCCGCCCGGCACGCGCGATCACTCGCCACGCTGCTCGGCCGGACCAGGGCCACGATCCTCCGGACCATCGCGGATACGCCGTACCTGAACACCACCGAACTCGCCCGCGCCGCAGGCACCTCCGTCGCGGGTGCGTCCCAGCATGCCGCGGTGCTCAGGGAAGCAGGCCTGGTGACCACCCGCCGGTGCCACGGCCACGCTGTACACGCGGTGTCCGACCGGGGAGCCATGCTGCTGGACCGGCCACCGGGGACGGCTGATCGACCGCCCGGCGCCGAACGGCATCATGGCCCTTCGGCCGTCCGTCGGACCGCCGAAGGGCCACGACACCACCGTCCTCAGGCCGAGTAACCCTTCGGCGGAATGAGCGTCGCAAGCTGGTTGAAGGTGAGCCAGTAGATCTTGTTCCCGCCGAAGTTGGCCGGGTCGGCGATCTTGACCGTCATGTCCGAGCTGTCATAACCGATTACCGTGAAGTAGTGGTAGACCGTGTAGTTCGGGTATCCGGGTGGATGGTTGCTCGGCGGGGCGACGATGTTCGCCACGATGGCGTATCCGTTGTTGATGTCCAGCACGATGTCCCGCCAGAGCAGGTCCCGCTGTGCCTGCGTTGGCGGGTCGTTCGGCATCTCCTTCGTCTCGTACCACCCTGTGCCGAGGTTCTGGTTCAGCACCCTGGTGACCTGGCCGATCCAGTCGGTGCCGTTGGTGGTTGTCGGCAGCTGGGCTGCGAGCGTCGCCTGGCTCGGCGGGTTGCTCCGGCGCGCCGAGATCGCGATCCGGGTGGCGGCGGGGCCGCACCAGTACCCGGTCTGCTGCACCTGGTACTGGATGTCCAGCACGGCCGCCGTACCGACGTCTCCGACGGTTGCCGGAGCAGGCATGTCCCGGACCCAGCCCGGCGGCGTGACGACATTCTTCGGGGTCGTGATCCCGGTGTCCGCGATTCTCGTTTCCGCCCCGGCCATCGCGGGCATAACAACCAAACCAGACGCGGTGACCACGGTCAGAACCAACGCTTTGAACCTCATTAACCCACCCCTTCCGCGTACCGAATCGCCAACGAAACAACATGCCAAACAATTGGCGCACTCAATATACGACCGGCCGGTAACCAGGAACATCGGTTTCAACTGAGGCTGAATCCGGCTGCTCGACCCGGTTCGGCCCACCCTGCCGAGGGCGCGACGGCCGGGGCGCTCAGCGTCGATACACGGGCTCCGATGCGGTCGCACGGATCGGAATCACCCAGGAGGGGGTTGCACACGGTGCCCTGTCTCGGTTGCAGGGTGACCTCACTCAGGTGAGCCAGGTTCGGCGCCTTTCGACGCCGCCACCGCCGAGGTGGGTACTGGCCGCCTACACCGACGGCTGCGCCAGCTACGCCGGCCGCCAGGCCGCTGAACACTTCACTCGCGTTGCCACCAAGGAGTTCACCGGCCGGGCATCTCGGTCAACAATATCGGACCGAGCCCGATGGACACCCCGTTCTGCCACCCGCAGGAGACTCGAACGGGTGGAGTTCCACAAGTCTCAGACCCTGGGTAACCGGCTCACCCAGATCGAGGACATCGTGCCATCGGTGGGTTTCCTGGCCACCGATGGCCGGTGGATCACCGGGCGGACCATCTTCACCAACGGCGGCTACACCACCCGCTGAACTGGCACAACTAAACCGGATCACGCAGGCTCGGGATGGTTCCGGATCGCTGGGACCACCCCGAGCCACCTAGGAAGGAACACAGTTATGGCCGACCTACCGACCAACCCGACCGTGCGCGCGTTCGTCACCGCGATCAACACCGGCGACCGGGACGCGTTCGACTCCCTGCTGGCCCCGGGAGCCGCCATGTCCGACGACGGCACAGACCGGAATCTCGACAGCTGGGTGGACCAGGAGATCTTCTCGGCCGAGGGCCGAATGGACGTCGAATCCGAATCCGACGACGGACGCGCCCTCATCGCCAGGTTTACCAACTCCAGCTGGGGCACAATGCGCACCCGCTGGCACTTCACCATCAACGACGGCACCATCACCCGCTTCGACACCGGCCAAGCCTGAACCACTCCACCCGCTGTTGCGCCACCGGCGCAACAGCGGGCCCGGCCGAGTCGCCGCGGCGCTAGCCGCCCTCATCAACGGCCTCCACACCCGCGGCATCCGGCCCAGCGGACACCAGCCGCAACACCCCGAACTCCCGGCCACAGCAGCGGCGCAGCCAAGGGTGTTCAGCCGGCATCTTGACCTCGACATTGGTTAATGTTCCAGCGTCGGTGGTTGATCGGCTGGTACGGAGGTGATGGACGTGCCAAGGCTGACGGAGTAAGGACGATCGGCGGAAGCCTAAGACCCACCTCGGCTGGATCGAACAGGCAGTGCGCAACGAGCGCGTACCCAGCGAACTTCTAGCGGACATCACCGACGAGTTCGCCCACCAGGTCAGAGCCATCCAGACCTACCCGGTCCGCGAGATCTACACGATGATCTCCGCGGGACGACCGGCCGAGGTCGGCCTACGCGGCTATCCTGCGGTACAGACAACTACCGCCGCGGGCAACTACCGCCGCGGGCGCGAACGATCAGCACAGTGAGGCTGTCCTCAACCTCCTCTTCGGCAATGCCGTACGGGGGCCGGATAACCCCTCCTGGCCCCGGGGATCCGCCCGGCCGCGACACCCAGCGCCCACAGGAACCCCTCCAGCACCTCACCGGGCGTGGCCGGATCCCCAAGCTCGTGGCCGCGCAGGCTCACCTGCAACGTGCCGTCAGGCAACCGGTCCTGCACCCGATGCTCCCACTGCACCGCCAGTGTCGTCTTGCGGATCCCCGCGGCACCGTCCCACCGAACCAGCCACCCCACCGCCGGTTCCGTTGCGAACACCCGCCTCGTCCGGCACAGACACCAGCGTGTCGCCACGACCGGACGTACTCCGCGTTCCGGTCCTGGCCGGCCGCGGCCCCGGCACGGGCGATGTCGAGCCGGCGCGCTGGCGAGCCCGTACACAATCATGATTACCTCATCGGTATCCGACGGTCCACGGCAGATGCCACGAGGAGGATGCCTCACATGGGTCGACCGGTGACAGTCAGCGTCATCGATGATCATCCAGTGGTACTGGCCGGCGTCCGCTCGTGGTACTCCCAGGCGATTCCGCCGATATCCGTTGTAGCCGAGGGCACGACCATGGGCGTCGCGATGACCCCTCCCGGCAACGCCGCCGACGTCGTTGTGCTGGATCTCCGTCTCGGCCCGGCCGCCTCGGTGTTCCATGACCTGCGCACGCTCGTCGAGGCTGATCGCCAGGTCATCGTCTACACCATGCGCGACGACCAGCAGACCGCGTTGAACTGCCTCGAACTCGGCGCGTTCACCTACCTGACCAAGGCCGAGGGCGCGGAGCACCTGGTCCCGGCGACGCGGGCCGCGGCGAGCGGGTGCCCGTACACACCTCCGGCGCTCGCCGGAGCATTCGCAGGCAACACCGCCCCAGACCGGCCCGCGTTGACGCCCCGCGAGGCCGAGGTGCTGATCGAGTGGTTCCAAAGCGAGTCCAAGGCAATGGTCGCCGAGAGCCTCGGCCTGTCGACGCGCACGGTCAGCTCCTATCTCGACCGTGTTCGGGTCAAGTACGCCAACGTGGGCCGCCCCGCAGCCACCAAGGCGAACCTAGTGGCCAGGGCGATTCAGGACGGGCTGGTGGCACTGGACGACCTGTGAACGGGGTACCTCGCCTCGACCCACAGCTTCCCACCATTGTGCGTTGCGGAGGCCGCCACGCCGGCGTCCGCTCCGGAAGGCAGCTCGATGTCCGGCGCGTCCGTAACCACGCTGACCCGCACCTGCCCCGCGTGGATCACGGTCACCCGTGCGGTCCGTCGCGCGGCCGCGATTCCGGCGATCGCAACATCGGTCAGCGCCCTGCGGACCCGTATCGGGAGCGACCGCGGAGTACCCCGCACGGCGAGCTGCACGGTGACCCCGCCACGCTCGGCCACGTCGATACCCGCGCGCAGTTCGTGCAGCAGCCGGTCGGACGAGGTTTCGTTCTCCGCGAACAGCCTGCGCAAGGTCGCCGCCCGCACCGCGCAGAGCCGCCGCGTCCGCTCGTCGTCGGGATCGAGCGAGCCATCAGCCAGCCCGCGCAGCACGGTGAGCACGTCCGCGGCGTGGTCCGCGTCCCGACGTCGCCGGTCCAGGCGGAGCTGAACGGACACGGCGTTCTCGGTCAGCACCCGGTCCCGTTCGCGTGCCGCCGCATCGGCCCGTGCCAAGTACCGCCGGAGCACCTTGATGCCCCATGACATCGCGAGTTGCAGCCCGCAGGTGATCACCGAGGTGATCAGCATGCCGGACGCGGCGATCCGGTCCGGCGGCTCGATGAGGATGGCCTGGATGGCGGTGAGCACCAGATGGGTGGCCAGGAACGCGCAGGCATGCACGAAGGGTCGCTCGATCAGCAGCATGACCCCGTGCCAGCCCAGTTCGGGGAAGGTCCAGTGCGCTTGCCGCACGAGCTGGTCTCCGGGCACCTGCGCGGTCAGCAGCACCGAGGCCGCAATCGCGACCACGAGCCCGGTACGCACCGCCCAGGCGGGCTGGGACCGGCCGCGCAGCACGAACCAGCCGATCAGCCCCACATTCGCGGTGAGTGCCGCGTAGCCCACGGCGGCCTGGTCTGCGTCCACATAGACGTCCCACGACGAGACGAGCGCGGGTAAAGAAAGTCCGAAATGGACAGCTACGAGCACGCCGAACGTGGCCAGCCGGGCGCCGTTCAGCACGCGACCACCCGGTGGCGGTGTGGAGGGGTCAGCCATCGGGCCACTCCAGCCGCACCGACGTGTGCCCGGGGCGCGAGCGGATGTCGGCCCGACCGACTACCGCGCGCATTCGTTCCTGGATCGAGTACCGGATCCCGTTCCGCGGCGCCGGCACGCTGTCCGGGTCGAAACCACGGCCGGTGTCCACGATCTCGACAGCCACTGTGCCGCAGCCGTCCTGCTCGACCCGGACCGTGGCTTCCGGTACGCCCGCGTGCCGTGCGACATTACGCAGCGCTTCCCCGGAGCTGGCCCGCAACGCGGAAGCGACAGTGGCTGGCAGCCATACCTGGCCATCGGCCGTCACGGTGACCGCGACGGCGTGTTCCTCGGCCTCCGCGGACAACGCCGTGCCCAGCTCGGTATCGGTGGTCGTGTCCTCGGTCCGGGTCAGCGTGTCCAGATCCCGCCGTGCCTGCGCGCGGACCTCGGCGACATCCGAGCCAGGTATCGATGCCATCAGCAGGGTGGCGCACGCGGTGTCGTGCAGGACGGCGAGATGCTCGCGCTCGGCGCGGTGCCGTACCTCGCTCACCCGCGCTTGCCTGCGGGCCTCGGCCACCTCCTCAGCCTTGCGGTCCCAGTCGCGAGCCCTGCGCCGGATCGCCTGGTACAACGCTTGAGACAGCACGGCCTCGACGAGCATCCAGGCGCCAAGGCCGAGATCGGCCGTCCAGCCATGAGGATCGGCCAGCGCGACACCAACCATGTCGATCGGTACCAGCAACGCGGCGATGGTGAGGCCGGGCAGCGGCGGGTAACACCACTGGTAGGTCACCAGCGCAATCGAGATCACCCCGCATACCCAGGTGTTGCCGTGCGAAACCGGCTCGGGCCCCACGGTCAGCGGCTGCGAGAGGCACACCCCCGCCAGCAGCACGAGATCCGCCACCACGACCGGGGCCGTCGGCCGAGCGCGCCGCCGGAGCAGCCAGCCGCTCCAGGTGATCATCGCGGCAACAATGAGCGCCGTCCCGGCCATCCCGCCGACGGGAACGGCGAGCACCCCCACTCCGCCGCACAGGGACACCACGACAAACCGCACCAACCGCGCGTAGCGGGCGGCGAAACCGCTGACCTCCCGTTCGGCGAGACCAGCGGAGCCGGGTGCGGGTAGGTGCGGCATCGGCATGGTGGGATTCTGCCCGCCAGCGCGTTCACGTCGACCAGTGGCCGACGAGCTCGGCGTAGGTATCCGAGTTGGCGACCAGTGCGGCATGCGATCCGTCCCGCACGCCGGTGCCGTCCAGCACCAGCACCCGCTGCGCGCGCCGGGCCGAGCTGATGCGGTGCGCGATGACCACCAGCGTGCAGCCACGGCTGCGAAACGCCTGCTCGGCGCGCGCCTCGGTGGTCTCGTCCAGATGGCAGGTGGCTTCGTCAAGCACCACGACCTCGGCCGAACCGAGGTAGACGCGGGCCAGTACCAGCAGTTGACGCTCGCCTGCGGAAAGCGTGCGCGGGAGCAGCTCGGCGCCGAGCCCGCCGAGGCTGGAAAGCAGCTCTTGCGCGCCGACGGCCGTCACGGCGCCGGTGATCGTCATATCGTCGGGGTGGTCGTCACGGTGATAACTGAGGTTGTCCCGCACCGAGCCGCGGAACAAGTACGCCTCCTGCGGAACGAGGACCACGCTGCGGCGTAGCGCCCCTGGTTCGAGCCGGTGCAACGGCGTGCCTCCGAGAGACACCTTGCCCCCATCCGGCTCGATAGCGCCGCACAGCACCGAGGCCAGGGTGGACTTGCCGATTCCGCTCGGCCCCACGACCGCGACGTGCTCACCGTGCCGGATATCCAGCTCGACCCCGTCAAGTACCGGGTGGGAATGCGGACCGTAGCGAAACGTGACCTGGCGCAGTGCCAGGTCGTAGCCGCGCGGGAACGAATGCCCCGCACCAGGGCTTGCGGCTCGGCCGCGTGCGCGGCGAGCCTGCGCAGGATCGTGGACAGCTGCAGCCCCATGTTGGCCACCGTCTCCATGAGGGACCGCAGCGCCGGTTCCAGCCCGGAGATCAGATACGTCGCGGCGCCGACGACCTCTCCCGTGCTCAGCGCCCCGGACGAGACCAGCCACGGGGCAGCCAGCAACAGCGCGACCAGTGGCATCCGTGCACTCAGGCTCACGACACCGACCCGTGCCGCACCGATGACCGCCGCGCCGCGTGCGGTACGCACGTGGGTGGCGATGTCGGCCGTCACCTCGCCGGTCGTCCGCCCTGCCGCGGCGCATGCGTGCACGTCGCGAAGGGCGGGAAGCACGGCTGCGAGCCTGCCGGAAAGCTGCTCCTCGCACGCGAGCGAATCGGCGTAGCGTTTGCGCCACTCGCGCGACAGCGATGCCACCACGAGCCCGCAGGCGACCAGTGCGGGCACGGTCATGATTCCGACCAGCGGGGCCAAGGTGAGCAGGCCGACCATGGCGGCGACGAGGCTGAAGGCGACCGTGCGCAGTGCCATCAGCAGGCCGGCCAGTAACTGCCGGACCTGCTCGGTCTGCCGGGTGAGGCGAGCCACCGATCCCGACTCGGCGGGCCTGTCCTCACGTACGGCGGTGTGCAGGGTACCGCGTACCACGGAGCGCACGAGGTGATCGCGAACCGCTTCCACGATCACCGACATCGGCCGGATGGCCTGCCGTGTGGCGAAACTGCCGAGCGCGATCACGGCACCGTAGCTGCCGAGCAGCAGCAGGCCATTGACGGCGCTGCCGGCGAGGAAACCGACGTCCACCGCGGCCGCGATCAGCCGTCCGGACAGCAGCACCGGCAGGGCGCCGAGCAGGCACCACAGGACAAAGGTGACCAGCAGGCGCTTGTGCGCGGCCAGCACCGGCCGGATCACGAGGCGGCCTCTCGCTGCGGCTGTCCGGAGCCGAACAGCGCGGCGTAGCCGGCTTGGTTGAGCAGCTCACGGTGCGGACCGGTGGCGCGGACCTGGCCGCCATCCAGCCACACCACCAGATCCGCCGCGTCCGCCGTCGTGGCCCTGTGCGTGACGATCAGCCGCGTGGCGCCCGGCGCGACCGTCCGCAATGCCTCGGTGATCGTCGATTCGGTAACGGTGTCCACGCTGGACAGAGCATCATCGAGCACGAGAAGGCCCACGTCCCGGCACACCGCCCTGGCGATGCCGAGCCGTTGTGTCTCACCTCCGGAGAGCCGGAGTCCGGGTAATGGCGTTGCGGCCCCCTCGGGTAACCGGTCGACGAACGGGCGCGCCGCCGCCGTGTCCAGCGCGGTCTCCACCCGGTCCGGTGCTGGTGGTTCGTCGGTGTAGGCGACGGCGTCGGCTACGGTGTTGCCGAGCAGGTGCGGACGCGCGAAGGCGAAACCGACGCGCTCGCGCAGAGCCCGCGAATCGAACGCGGACTGAGCCACCCCGTTGACGAGGACCGCGCCCTGGTCAGGAATACGTAGCCCGGCCACGACCTCGGCGAGCAGGGATGCCGCCGCCCCGTCCGACCCGAGCACCGCGACCGAGCTTCCCGCCGGGATGTCCAGGTTGACCTCGCCCAGCACCCGCCGGTGCCCGTGACAGGCACTGACTCCGCGCAGCCGCACGGTGAGCGCGCCAACCGGGGCCGGCAGGTATCCCTCTGGCGGAACCGGTTGCGCCAGCAGCTCCGAGAGCCGTTCCGCAGATCCCCGTGCGCGCGCGAACTTCGCGAGCACGGAGGCCTGGCGCAGCAGGCCGAGCGCGTAGGTGAGGTAGCTGGAGACCGCGACGAGTTCGCCCGCGCTGAGCCTGCCCGCCAGCAGCCCGAGTCCGGCGACCGAGAGCGCGGCCACGGCGAGCAGCGGCGTGAGCAGGCCGAGTTGCCATCCTGCGCGGCGCTGGGTCTCCCAGTAGTCATGGCCGGTTTCCCGCAGTTCACCAAGCGTGCCGAGGATCCGGCCGATCTCGCGCTCGGCGGTGCCGCTGGCGCGTATCGTCCGTATCCCGGTCAACGCGTCGAGGAAGCGCTCGGCGAGATCGGCGTGGGCACGTTGATAACGTCCGGTCATCCGGCCCACCCGGCCGATCAGCCAGCGGGTCAGCCACCACACTAATGGCGCACCGCACAGGAATACCAATGCGACCGGAAGGTCGATCAGCACCAGCGCGACGAGTCCGGCGACCGATGTGCACACCGAGGTCAGCAAGGTGAGTCCCGCGGTACTGACGCGCGCCGCCTCGGCCGTGGATTCGAGCAGCCGGGCCTGACTGTCGGCGGGGGCGAACCGGGACTGCGCTCCCAGCGAGATCGCGTGTCGGCTCGACCGGTCGCGGAGTTCCTTCATCCCGAGCAGTTCGCAGCGCCTGGCCAGGTACTCCCGCGCCGGTTCGGCCAGCACGGCCACCAGCAGGAGGGCGAGGAGGAGCGAACTCGCCGGAGACAGCGGGCCTGCGCCGCCGAGTACCTCGTCGAGGGCGGCGCCCAGCACCGCGGGAATGGCGATCCGCGTCGCGGCATCTACGACACCTGCGGCGACCAGCAGGATACCAGTTACCCTGGTAGCAAGGAGAGTCCGGCACAGTAGGCGATCGGCTGGTCGCATACGGTCCTCCCGCGCGTGGCGCCGTGGCCGGTGCGTCGTCGACACGCACCGGCCACGGCGTACGGACGCCTTCGGCAGGCGTTCAGTACCTCAGTTCTTCAGGAACTCAGTTCTTCGGCGCGAACGGCGGGATCCAGTCGTCACCGATGCCGATGACCTCCTCGTTGTTCTGCGGGGCGTCCAGGCCGGTCTCCTCGGCGAACACACCCAGCTCGACAACGGTGGGCGTCTCGTAAGCGGTCCGCTGCATGGGGAACCATCTCCTTTCGTATCCATCACTGTGTTTCCTGTTCTTGACCGTGTCCGGCCAAGCCTTTCCGCGCCGCACGCGGTACGCGGACGAGCGTGCGGTAGTAACCCGGCTCCACGGGTTCGTCGACCAGCTCCCCGTCGACCTCGATCCACGCGTGTGCGGCGAACGGCGGGGTCGGCAGTACCCCCGCGCACCAGGTCGGCCAGCTGCCGTCGAGGCGGCACAGCAGCGCCGCCGCGATCGAGCGCGGCAGGCACGCCTCCGGGCCGCAGCACCGGGTGCTAACGGTCAGCACGGTGTCCCGCGCCGCCTTGGCCTCCGTGTGGGTGGCGGGCCGCGCGCCGCGGCTCGCCCGTTCCAGCGCGCGGCGGAGCTGCCGGGGCGGCCGCCGGGCGAGCGCCCTGGCCACACCGACCACGCCCCAGGTCAGCACCCTGCGGGCAATCGAGACACGGACCAGGGTGTCCGGGAGCACGGGCAGTGTCATGTCGTGACCAGCCCGGCCGACTCCAGCCTGGCGACCAGCGCGCGGACGTCCGCACGGGCGCGCTGGTCGGTGACCTCAAACCGGCCGGTGAGCGCATCAACCGCCCGGTCCTCGCTGTGCTCGCCGTCGAGATGGTCGACCACGCAGGCCGCGGTCTCGCTGAGTTCGTAATATCTGCCGGTGTTCTCGTCGAGCAGGACCATGCCGTAATCGGTCCGCACGCTCGAGACGTCGTCGTTCAACCGGATGGGCATGTCGGTTCCCTTCCGTTCAGGCCGCCGTGTCAGCGGCGCTACGTCGGGCGGTGGTGTGCAGGAAGGCCGCGCAGTTCACCGTCGAGTCGAAGTTGCGATCCCGCGGTCTCGACCAGGACGGGACGGCCTCGCGGCGCAACCTGTCGATGTCGATCAGGCCGAGCCCGGCCAGCGGGGAACGCGCACAGAACTCGACCAGTTCGTCGAAGTGGCCGCGCAGGCCGCGTGCGGCCTGCGCGCTACCGCCGGTCTTGCCGTTGCGGCGGAGAAAGTCGTCCGGGAGCGCGCCACGCATCGCGGCCTTGACAAGTGGCTTGTACTCCTTGGGATGCACGCGTTCGTGGCGCCGTACGGACAGGCAGGCCTCGATCACCCGGTCATCGAAGAAGGGAGCCTCGAACGGCATGCCGATGGTGCCCGCGTACTGCTGCAACCCGCGCACGAGCCGGGCACCGTCGCGGATCTTCGCCAGCTCGGAGTGGCTCGCGCGGTCCGGCCCGAGCGGCTCGACGTCCACGGCGATCGCGGTGAGCCGGGAGCGCACCGCGTCCCGCGCCTCCGGCCGGAGCCAGGTCGGCCAGGACAGCGGGATGTCCCAGTCGAGGGTGGGGGTACCGGTGAACATGTGGGCGTACTCGCCCGTCCGCACCGAACGCCGGAACCACGAGCGGTAGGACTCGTTGGCCAGCAGCGCCCGGACCGTGGTACGCATCGGTCTGCCTTCCAGCATCTGGTTGGCCCAGACGCGGCGCAGGGCCAGCACCGGGTGGCGCCGGAACAGGGTGTGTTCCCACACCGGCACACCGCGCAGCAGGTGATCGCCGCCGAGTCCGGTGAGGTAGGTGTCCGCGCCCCGTGCCCTGGCGTGCTCAATGCGGTACCCCACCCGTGGCATGGCGAGCTGCGCGCCGGTCGGTTCGTCCGCGCGGGCCCGGAGTTCCGGGATGCCGCCGAAGAAGTCCGGCATGTCATCCAAGGACAGCACCTCGTGCCGGACGCTCGGCATCGCGGAAAGCGCGCGTCGCGCCCACCGCAGGTCCTCCCCCGCCCCGGGATCGTCGTTGTAGGCGGTCGAGGCCAGCAACGGCGCGGTCATGCGACCTGCGAGGTAGCACAGCGGGGTCGAGTCGAGCCCGCCGGACAGGTCGCAGTGCATGGTCAGGCCGTCCCGGACCCGCGCGGCCACGGCGTCTTCCAGCGCCCCGCGCAGGCGCTCGGCACCCTGCGCCCTGGTGAGCTCCGGTTCCGGACGCCGCCACCAGCGCACCAGGCTCGGGGTGCGCCCCCGCTCCCGGTCGAGGCGCAGGTAGCTGTCCGGCGGTACCGGCCGGATGCCCTGCCACAGTGGCTGCTCCGCCGCCGGGTGCGGCAGCACCCGCAGCAGGCGTATTGCCACGGCCACCTCGTCGAGCGGGTGCCCACCCAGCTCGGCCAGCACATCGGCGCGGTCGGAGGCGATGTGGACGCCGTCGATCTCGGCGTGCCATACCCGCCGCAGCCCGGATGCGCTGCCCTGTGCGCGAACTCGCCCCTCGAAGCTGGCGACGAGGTGGAAGCCGCCGGACAGTTCGTGGGCGAGGTCGTCGAGAGCGGACAGCTCGTGCCCGGACGCGGCCGCGGCCAGCCGCCGTACGGTGGCCGAGGACCAGCCGAGCACCGCGATACGGTTCGGGCCCTCGGCATGCGCCACGAGCTGGTCCCTGGGGGTCGTGGTCAGCAGCCACGGCCGGCCGGAGGGATGGTTGAGCACCCGGTACGCGCTCGCATCGAGCCGCCGGAGCACCACCTTCGCCTCGTCGTGATCGGGCAGCGTGACGAAATGCCATCCGGCTTCGACAGCCACGATCTCACCTCACAATTCGTCCGTCGGGCGCGTCCGTTTTGCCGGATCGGTGGCCGCGCCCCGCGTGAAACCAACTCTGCCGACCGGGCGTGGCAACCGGGTGGCACGCCCGTGGCACGCATTTATTGATCTGTTATCTTTACGTGATAGCCGGCTCAGCATGCTGTGCGCATCGGCTTCCCGGACAGAATCCGCTGGTGCAGGTCCCGCATGAGCGGGCTGGGGTCGGTGCCGAGCGAGTCGGCGAGCAACTCGCGCAGCGACTCGTAGTGGGCGAGCGCTTCGGCCTGCCTGCCGTTCAGGTGCAGCGCCAGCACGAGCTGGTACCACAGCGTTTCCCGTAAGGGGTTGTCCGCGACGAGGGCGGCCAGTTCGGGGATGAGCCACCCGTACTGGCCGAGGCGCAGCCGGATCTCCACCTCCCGCTCCCTGGCCCGCAGGTACTCCTCGTGCAGCGTGTTGACCACGCCGGGGCGCAGCGCAGGGCTGCTGACGTCGACGAACGCGGGGCCCCGCCACAGCGCGAGGGCCCGCTGGAGAAGGGGCAGCTCGCCGTACACGTCACGGCGCACCGCGGCCAGCGCGACCAGCCTGCGAAAGCGGACCAGGTCGACGTTGTCTTCGGGCAGACACAGCACGTAGCCGCCATCGGTCGCCCGCACCGCGGAGATCTCCTCGCCGGCGCCGGTCATCAGGACCCTGCGCAGTCGCTTGACGTAGCCGCGCAGGGTGGCCTGCGCACTCGGTGGCGGATCGTCCGGCCAGATCGCGGTGATCAACTCGTCGCGTTCCACCGGTTTCCCGACGCGCAAGGCCAGCGTGGCCAGCAACACCCGGAGATTCCCGGCCGGAAACGGTATTACATTATCACCGTTACGTACATCCAGTTCGCCAAGAATACCGATACGCGGAAACGTCGACACCGTATTACTCCCTACGTTTCACAAATTGATAGCGCCGACGCTAGTGCGATTTACGGGCGGCCGGTGTCGGTCGATTGACCCACAACTGAATATGGCACGCTCAGGCGGGTGCGGTGGTTCGATGGCCAAGAAGAGTCCCAAACTTTACCCAACTTCTCAGCCCCGCGCACCGCGACCGCAGCTCAGCCATTCCCCACCGCCCGGTCCATCGGTGTTCCTGGGACGAAGGGTGCTCCCTGCTCAAGCCCGCTGGTACGGCGGCGCGAGCGAGCAGGCTGTCGGTGGGGTACGCAAGAATGATCCGCATGGGTGTTTCGGACGATCAGTTCCTGCGGATGGTGCGCGACCTGGCGGAGGTCACGAGTGCCAAGGCGCGGGACTACACGTCATTCAGCGTGCGCGGCAAGCGTTTCGGCTACCACTGGCCGCGAACCAGCACGGTGGGCCTGAAGCAACTGCTGTCCGAGCAGGTGGCCCTGGTGGCCGAGCGGCCCGAGGTGTTCGAGGTGCAGTTCACCGCGGGCGGGTTCGGCTGGGTCGTCGTCCACCTGCCGGAGATCGACGCGGACGAGCTCGGCGAGCTGCTCTATGAGGCATGGCGCCTCTCGGCACCGGACGCGCTCGCCGAGGAACACCCGCTGCCGTCCACCTCGGCAAACCCCGCCTGAGCGCTGCTCCCGGCGAGGATGCGAAAGTAACGGCCATGCGCCTGTGCTACGGGCTTGTCCTGGCCGCGATCGCCTGCGGTATCGGGGCGGTCGGTGTCCTGTCGGCACCGGTCACGCCATCCGGCCCCGCCGCGCGCTCGGTGACCGCCTGCGGCACGGCGCTGGAGCGCTCCGTGGGGTTCGACCGGTTGCTGGGAGCCGATCGCCCCTGGACTGGCGCGACGAAGCGGTTCGTCAGCCGGGAAGTCTGGGAACAGATCGTGGACTGCCGTAACGCCAGGGCGCGTCACCAGGCGCTGGGATACACGCTGGCGGGCGGCGGCACGTTGCTGGCCCTGCTGGCCTTCTCGGAGTGTCGAGGCGCGAAACGGACTCGCCGGCGCGAAGGCGGCTGAACGGACCGCGGGAGCGGCCCCGCGGTCCGGCCCGTCGCTACAGGATCTTCCAGGCTTCGGTCAGCGCGTCCCGGAGGATCTGCCCGATCTCGTCGAACTGCGGCCGGTCGCAGATCAGTGGCGGGGCGAGCTGGATGACCGGCTCGGCCCGGTCGTCGGCGCGGCAGTACAGCCCGGCCTCGAACAGGGCGCTGGAGAGGTGACCGCGCAGCACTCGCTCGGATTCCTCGGCGGTGAAGGTCTCCTTGCCTGCCTTGTCCTTGACGAGCTCGATGCCGTAGAAGAACCCTGCGCCCCTGACGTTTCCGACGATCGGCAGGTCGGTCAGCTCGTCCAGGGTCGACTTGAACAAGCCCTCCTTGGCCAGCACGTGCTCGTAGAGGTGCTCGCGTTCCAGCAGGTCGAGGTTCGCCATCGCCACGGCGCAGGAGACCGGGTGGCCGCCGTAGGTTGAGCCGTGCATGAACGTGGTGGTGCCGTGCCGGAACGGCTCCATCAGCCGCTCGCCTGCCAGCACCGCGCCCAGTGGCGCGTAACCGGAGGTGAGTCCCTTGGCCGTGGTGATCAGGTCTGGCTGATACCCGTAGCGGGCGGCGCCGAACTCGTGGCCGAGCC
Source organism: Amycolatopsis aidingensis (assembly GCF_018885265.1). GTDB lineage: Bacteria > Actinomycetota > Actinomycetes > Mycobacteriales > Pseudonocardiaceae > Amycolatopsis > Amycolatopsis aidingensis. Next base: position 3,593,834 of record NZ_CP076538.1, on the reverse strand, counting down.
TGCCGAACGCGCAGATCACCTCGTCGGAGACCAGCAGCACGTCGTGCTGGTCGCAGATCTCCCTGACCCGCCGGAAGTATCCGGGTGGCGGCGGGAAGCAGCCACCGGTGTTCTGCACCGGCTCCAGGAACACGGCCGCGACCGTGTCCGGCCCTTCGAACTCGATGGCCTGCGCGATCTGGTCGGCGGCCCACCTGCCGAACGCCTGGTAGTCGTCGCCGTGTTCGGGCGCCCGGTAGAAGTTGGTGTTCGGCACGCGCAGACCACTGGGAACCAGGGGCTCGAAGTCCTGCTTGGCGGCCGGGATTCCGGTGATGGACAGCGCGCCGTGCGAGGTGCCGTGGTAGGCAAGCGAGCGGCTGATCACCTTGTGTTTGGTGGGTTTCCCGGTCACCTTGAAGTACTGTTTGGCCAGCTTCCACGCGGTTTCCACGGACTCGCCGCCACTGACGGTGAAGAAGACGCGGTTGAGGTCGCCGGGGGCCGCGCAGGCGAGCCGCTCGGCCAGTTCGATCGCGGTCGGGTGTGCCTGGCCCCAGAGCGGGAAGTACGCCAGTTGCCGGATCTGCCGCGCTGCCGCCTCGGCCAGTTCCTCCCGCCCGTGTCCTACCTGGACGGCGAACAGGCTCGCCAGGCCGTCGAGATATCGCTTGCCGCCCGAATCCCAGAGGTAGGCGCCTTCGCCACGCACGATCACCGGGATCCGCGCGTCGGCAAAGCCGGAGTGCCGGGTGAAGTGCAGCCACAGGTGCTCGCCGGCCGAGCGGGCAAGGCCGTCCGGTTCGGCCGGGGTGGATGCGGCTGTGACAGTCATGGTCCCTCGCAGGAGAGTCGGTACGGCCGCCGGTTCGACACCCGGCCCGCTTGGTCACCTCCGTTATCGCACACATACCGACCCCGCGCAAGGGAATCAGTTGCGCAGAGCGCTCATAGCCACGAAATAGCTGCCATTCAAGGCTGGCGGCAACGGATTTCGCGACGACTGGTCAGCGGGTGCCCCACTGGTAGGACTGCTTGCGCAGCTTGAGGTACATCAGGGTCTCCGCGTTGCGCACACCGGGCAGGGTGCGGATCCGGTTGGAGATCAGATCCAGCAGGGCGGCATCGTCCTCGCATACGGCCTCGCAGAGCACGTCGAACCGGCCGGCGCAGATGATCACGTAGTCGATCTCGGCCAGCTCGGCGAGCGCGTCCGCCACCGGTTCCAGCGGGCCGTCCACGTTGATCGCGATCATCGCCTGCCGGAAGAGGCCGACCTGCATCGGATCCGAGACGGCCACGATCTGGATCACGCCCGCGTCGGAAAGCCGCTGGACTCGTTGCCGGACCGCCGCCTCGGACAGGCCGACCGCCTGGCCGATCGTCGAGTACGGGCGGCGGCCGTCCTGCTGCAGGTGTTCGATGATCCGCTTGGAGGTGTCGTCGAGCAAGGTGGCCGAGCTGCGCTCGGCGGCGGGGTTCTTCCTGTTCACCGGCGCATTATCTCCACCGGGGCTACCGTCGGCCATGGCGCCACGCCCGGCCGGACGAGGTCGGCCAGGCATCCACCGGCAAGCGGATCCGCCGTTCTGGCACGCCAGGACGACTGATTTCGTTCCATATAGGGCGTTGACATTGCTGATTCCGTGTTGTTCCATGCGTCACACACCGCCCTTCCTTCCGGACGTCGCCACTGGGCCAGGGAGAACCGATGAGTGACAAACAGACCTTCCGCAACCTCGTCAACGGCAGGCATACCGACTCGGCCGAAGGACGCACCCTGGACCTCGTCGATCCGGCCACCGGGACGGTGTACGCCACCTCGGCGCTGTCCGGCAAGTCCGATGTGGACCAGGCGTGTACCGCGGCGGCGACCGCGTTCGAGGGCTGGCGGGACAGCACTCCGGCCGGGCGCCAGCGCGCGCTGCTGCGGATCGCCGACGCGCTGGAGTCCCGGACCGAGGAGTTCGTCCGCTGCGAGTCGGCGAACACCGGCAAACCACTGGCGCTCACCCGGAGCGAGGAGCTGCCGATGGCGATCGACCAGCTCAGGTTCTTCGCGGGCGCGGCGCGGGTGCTGGAGGGCACGGCGGCGACGGAGTACCTGCCCGGTCTCACCTCGTTCGTCCGGCGCGAGCCGATCGGCGTCTGCGCGCAGGTGACCCCGTGGAACTACCCGCTGATGATGGCCATCTGGAAGATCGCACCCGCGCTGGCGGCCGGGAACACGGTAGTGCTCAAGCCATCCGACACCACCCCGGCCTCCACCGTGCTGCTCGCCGAGCTGGCCGCCGAGTTCCTGCCGCCGGGGGTGCTCAACGTGATCTGTGGCGACCGGGACACCGGCAGGGAACTCGCCGCGCACCGGATTCCGCAACAGGTGTCGATCACCGGTTCGGTCCGCGCCGGGATCGAGGTCGCGGGCGCGGCGGCGGCCGACGTCAAGCGGGTGCACCTGGAGCTGGGCGGGAAGGCACCGGTGGTGGTCTTCGCGGACGCGGACATCGAGGCCGCGGCCGGGGCGATCGCCGAGGCGGGGTACTTCAACGCGGGCCAGGACTGCACCGCGGCCACCAGGGTACTGGCGGCGGCGGGTGTGCACGACGACTTCCTGGCTGCGCTCACCGAGAAGGCACGGGCGGTACGCACCGGGCCGCCCGCCGAGCCGGACGTCGCCTACGGCCCGTTGAACAACGCCACCCAGCTCGCCAGGGTCGCCGGGTTCGTCGACCGCCTGCCCGGCCACGCCGAGCTGCACACCGGTGGCACGCGGGTGGGCGAACGCGGTTTCTGCTACGCGCCGACGGTGGTCTCCGGACTGCGTCCGGGGGACGAGATCGTCCGGGACGAGGTGTTCGGGCCGGTCATCACCGTGCAACGGTTCACCGGCGAGGAGGAGGCGGTGCGGCTGGCCAACGACGTCGAGTACGGGCTGGCCTCCTCAGTGTGGACCCGCGATCACGCCAGGGCGATGCGGATGTCCCGGCGGCTGGACTTCGGCTGCGTCTGGATCAACACGCACATCCCGCTCGCCGCCGAGATGCCGCACGGCGGCTTCAAGCACTCCGGCTACGGCAAGGATCTCTCCCTGTACGGCCTGGCGGACTACACCCGGGTCAAGCACGTCATGACCAGTATCGAGGGGTGAGGCCGGTGACCACCGCCCAGCCCTCGATGCCTGCCGAATGGGCCCCGCACGAACGGACCTGGATGGCGTTTCCCCCGCCGAACGGCACCTTCGGCGAACCGGACTCGCCCGCGCTCGCCGCGGCCAGGCGGAGCTGGGCGCGGGTCGCCAACACCATCGCCGCCTACGAACCGGTCACCATGGTCGCCGGAGCCGGGCAGGGCGCGACCGCCGCGGCACTCCTGCGCCCCGATGTCGATGTCCTGGAGATTCCGCTCGACGACGCGTGGATGCGCGATATCGGACCCAGCTTCGTGCACGAGGACTCGGCGCACACCGGGCTGGCCGCCGTGGACTGGGCGTTCAACGGCTGGGGCGGCCAGGGCTGGGCCGGCTGGGCCAGGGACGACCGCGTCGCCGCCACCGTGGCCGGCCTGGCGGGGTACCCGGTGCGGCGGTCGGCGCTCACCATGGAAGGTGGTGGGTTCCAGGTCGACGGCGAGGGCACCGTGCTGCTCACCGAGACCGTCCAGCTCGATCCCGGCCGCAATCCGGGCTGGACCCGCGAGCAGGTGGAGGCCGAGATACACGCCCGGCTCGGGACCACCACCGCGATCTGGCTGCCGCGCGGTCTCACCCGCGACTACCAGGCCTACGGCACCCGGGGACACGTCGACCTGGTGGCCTGCTTCCTGCGGCCGGGGGTCGTCGCGGTGCACACCCAGACCGATCCGGCGCATCCCGACTTCACGGTATGCCGGGAGATCGCGGACATCCTGCGGTCGAGCACCGACGCCGGGGGCAGGCGGCTGCGGGTGGTGGAACTCCTCGCGCCCGAGGAGAGCTTCGACCCCGGTGGCGAGCCCGTCGACTACTCCTACGTCAACCACTATCTCGCCAACGACGTCCTCGTGCTCGGCGCCTTCGGCGACCCGCGGGACGCCGCGGCGGCGGAGGTACTCGGCCGCGCCTTCCCCGGCCGCGCCGTGGAGTTCGTCGACGCGCGCGGCATCTTCGCCCACGGCGGCGGCATCCACTGCATCACCCAGCAGCAGCCCGCCGCACGACGCCGAGGAGCTCCACCATGCGACTGAGCACAGCCGGGATTCCCGGATCGCCGGCGCGGGTCACCGAACCGACGCGCAGGCCACTGGTCGTCGGCCTCGTGCAGACCCGCTGGCACGCCGACCACGTCGAGCACGAGGCCGTCCTGCTCGACGGCATCCGCACCGCCGCCGGGGCCAGGGCACAGGTGGTGTTCCTGCCCGAGCTCACGCTCTCCCGCTATCCCGCCGACCGCCGCCCCGGCACCGGCGCCGCGACGGCCACCGCGGAGGAGCTGGAGACCGGGCCGACGTTCACCTTCGCCGCGAAGGCCGCCGCCGACACCGGGGTCGCGGTGCACGCCTCGTTGTACGAACGGGCGGACGGTCCGGACGGGCTCGGGTACAACACCGCCATCCTGGTCTCCCCGGAGGGGCGGCTGCTCGGCAGGACCCGGAAACTGCATATCCCCGTCTCCGCGGGCTACTACGAGGACCACTACTTCCGCGGCGGGCCAGCCGGGCCGGACCCCTACCCGGTGGTGGAGCTGCCCGCGGCCGAGGGCGGGCCCGCCGCCCGGCTCGGCCTGCCGACCTGCTGGGACCAGTGGTTCCCCGAGGTCGCCAGGGCCTACTCGCTCGCCGGTGCCGAGGTGCTCGCCTACCCGACCGCGATCGGCTCCGAGCCCGACCACCCCGGCTTCGACACGCAGCCGCTGTGGCGGCAGGTCATCGTCGGAAACGGGATCGCCAACGGCACGTTCATGGTCGTCCCCAACCGGTGGGGCGAGGAGGGAACGCTCACCTTCTACGGCTCGTCCTTCATCTCCGACCCCTACGGGCGGGTGCTCGCCTCGGCTCCGCGGGACGCCGACACGGTGCTGGTCGCGCCGCTCGACCTCGACCAACGGCGGGACTGGCTCACCCTGTTCCCGTTCCTGGACACCCGCCGACCCGACACCTACACCTCGCTCACCCGGCCGATCGGAGGCTGAGATGGACAACGCGGAGTTCCGCCGAGAACTCGACCGCAGGCTCGACCTGCTGGCCGACCCGTCCTATCCGGACCCGGCGAGGGCCGGCCTGCCCAGCCGCGACCTCACCGTGCTGGCCGTGCTGGCCGTAGGGCTCATCACCGCCCTGCTGGCCTGGGGCTACCCGTGGTAACGCCGGCGAACCACTCCCCCGCCGCCGGTCCCGCGCCACCCGCCGCAGGGCGGGCTTCCGGGCACGCGGGCGAGTTCACCGAGCTTCCGGTGCTGCGGCACGAGCGCATCTGGGGTTTCTGGCAGTTCACCTCGGTCAACGTCGGGCTGGCGATCGCCACCTGGGCCTTCCTCACCGGCGGCACGATCGCGATGTTCGCCGGGGTCAGGACCGCCATCGCCGCTACCGTCATCGGCAACCTGGTGGGCGTCGTCCTGATGGCCGCGGCGACCTGCCTGCCATCGGCCAAGTACGGCGTCGAGCAGTACACCGCCCTGCGGACGGTTTTCGGGCTGAACGGGGTGCGCACGCTGATCGCCGTCATGATGCCGTTCGCGCAGGCGGGCTGGAACGCGGTGCTGGCGGTCATGTTCGGGCGCGCGGTCACCAACGTGCTGAACTCGGTATTCGGTACCACCTTCGCCCCCGACAGCTGGATGGTCGTCGCCATGTCGTTGCTGGCGCTGGTGCTGGCCTGGCTGATCGTGGCGCGCGGTCCGGTCTCGATCGAATGGGTCAACAAGATCGTCGCTCCGCTGCTGGCCGTGCTGACCGTGGTCATGCTGATCGCGTTGCTACGCGCCCATTCCTGGACCGAGCTGAACGCCGCCCAGCCCGTGGCGGCGCTCGGCGACGACCGGTTGAACTTCACCCTCGCGCTGGAACTGAGCTTCGCGACCGGATTCTCCTGGTGGACGATTATGGGCAACCTCGCCCGGCTGACCACCACCCCGCGCACGGCGTTCTGGCCCAACATGATCGGCCTCTTCGCCGCATCGGTGGTGGCCGGTCTGATCGGCACGTTCGCCGCGCTCGCGCTCGGCGAGATCGACCCGACAATGTGGATGGTGCCGCTGGGCGGGGTGCTGCTCGGGGTGCTGGCGCTGCTGTTCATCGCGGTCGCCAACGTCACGAGCATGGTGGCGCAGACCTACTCGGGCGCGCTCGCCGTGATCAGGGCGGGCGGGTCGGCCGTGCGCCGGCTCCCCTGGCCGCTGTTCGTGGCGCTGATGTTCCTGCCATCGGCCGTCGTGGTGTTCTGGCCGACGGCCCTCTACGACAACTTCTTCAAGTTCATCGCCTGGGTCGGACTGGTCATGGCCCCGCTGACCGCGGTGTACCTGGTGGACTTCGCGCTGCTGCGCGGGCGAACCCTGTGGCTGCGCGACCTGTACGAGCCCGAGGGCGTCTCCCGGTACTCGTTCTGGTGGGGTTTCAACCCGGCGGCGTTCCTCGCGGTCGCGGCCGGTGCGGTGACCTACTCGCTGCTGCTCAACCCGGTGACGTTCTCCTCGGCGGGCGTATTCACCTACACCTCGGCATCGCTGCCCGCCTTCCTGGTCACGGCCGCGGTGCACACCGTGCTGACGCTGGCGTGGGTGCGGCCTGCTGGCAAGGGTGGCTATCGGGAGGAGGCGCCATGAGTGATCACGTGTGGTACTCCGGCGGCAGGGTGTTCACCGGCGCCGCCTCGATGCCGTGGGCCGAGTCGATCGTCACCCGCGACGGCCGGATCGAGTTCGTCGGCTCGGACGCCGACGCGGCGGCCCGCGGCACCGCTGGTCCCCGGGTGGACCTCGGGGGAAGGACGGTGCTGCCCGGTTTCGTGGACGGGCACGCGCATGTCCTGGCGACCGGTGAGGCGGGGCTGCGGGCGCCTCTCACCGACGCCGGGGACCCGCAGCGCATCCGGCAGCGCCTGCGCGAGTGGGCCGAGGCCAATCCCGGTGCCCCGCGGGTTCTCGGCCGTGGCTGGCTGTTCTCGGCCGTTCCGGGCGGCAGGCCGCACCGGGCGCTGCTCGACGAGATGATCCCGGATCGGCCCGCGTACCTCGACGCGAACGACTATCACTCGGTATGGCTCAACAGCGCCGCGCTGACCGAACTGGGTATCACCCGGCACACGCCCGACCCGCCGGGCGGCCGGATCGTCCGCGACCCGGTCACCGGTGAACCGACCGGGCACCTCGAGGAGACCGCGGCACAACAGCTCGCCTGGAAGTTCCTCGCCGAGACCGCCACCGATGCCGACCGGGACCGGCACCTGCGGGAAGCCATGACCGCCTACCTCTCCAGCGGCGTGACCTGCGCGGTGGACATGATGCTCGACGAGCACGGCCTGGCCACGGTGGAACGCGCCGAGCGCGGAGGCGAGCTCGAGCTGCGCATGGTGGGGCACTGGTTCGTCCCCCGCGACCCCGACCCGGACCGGCAGCTGGCCCAGGTACGGCGGGCCGCCGAGCTGTCCGCGCGGCACCGCTCCGACCGGTTCCGGGTCACCGGTGTCAAGCTGGTGGTGGACGGCGTGATCGACGGCTGCACGGCGGCGATGCTGAAACCGTACGCAGGCGGCGACAACGCCGAGCCGATCTGGGACTTCGACTCGCTCGCCCCGGTGGTCACCGCGGCGGACGCGGCGGGCCTGCAGGTGGCACTGCACGCCATCGGCGACCGCGCGGTACGGATCGCGCTCGACGCACTCGAGCACGCACGCCGGATCAACGGCCCTTCGCCCAACCGGCACCGCATCGAGCATCTCGAGTACGTCGATCCCGCCGACGTCCCCCGGCTGGCCGAACTCGGGGTCACGGCCTCCATGCAGCCGGTGCACGCCGACCCGGCGATCCGGGACAACTGGGCGGCGATGCTCGGCGACGAGCGGGCCGAACGGGGGTTCGCCTGGCCGGAGATGACCGGGGCGGGCGCGCGCCTGGCGTTCGGCACCGACGCTCCTACCGCTCCGCATCCGCCGCTGCCCAACATGTTCATCGCGCACACCCGCAGGTCGGCGCTGGATCCGGAGCTTCCCGCGCGGCAACCCCAGTTCGCGCTGCCGCTGCTGGCGGCGATCACGCACGGCACGGCCGACTCGGCATGGGCCTGCCGTGCCGAGCCGGACCTCGGCGTGCTGCGCACCGGGATGCTGGCGGACTTCGTCGTGCTCGACCTCGATCCGTTCGAGGAGGAACCGGACGCACTGCTGCGCGCGCGGGTACTGCGCACGGTGGTCGGCGGCCGCACCGTATGGCCGCCGGGCGGAACCATCACCTGAGCCTGTTCCTGAACTCGGTAGAAATACGTAACGAGGTACGTACCGGATTCGAATCCGGAAATGGAACATGAACCACATTCTACTCCAGCTCCGGTTCTTGGCCCGCTACGTACTTATACCGATGTCTCGACTGGACCGAGCGGGGCATTCTGGGCTCCCCCGTAAACACGGGATGGGCGAAGTCCCTGCGACGACGTCGACTGGTTCATTCATCGAGGAAGGAACTGCAGTGACAGCAACCATGGTAAAGAAGGCCGGCAGCCGAACAACGAAGGCGGGAGTTCTCGCGGCCCTCGCCGCGGTCGCCGTCGGCATGTCCGGCGCCGGTGTGGCGCACGCCGATCCGGTGGAGAAGGACGTGACCTTCAAGGGCTCCTTCCCGATCATCGGTGAGCAGCAGGTCGCGGTCCACGTGGAGACGGACATCCCGGCGTCGGCTACCCGCGGGGAGACCGTGACCGCGCCGGTCCACATCGACGTGGATGCCGGCCAGAACGCGGGCGACGGCCTGCGGCTGGTCGGTACGAAGAACGTCTCCGGTGATATCGACGCCTCGATCACCGTCACCGTGAGCGACGGCCAGTCGGTGCAGATCCCGGTCGCGCTGACCATCGTGCCGATGGAGATGCCCGCGGAAGGACCGTTCACCTTCGAGGCCGACGGTACCGTGGAGTTCCCGGTCCCGGACGGCATCCCGACCGGCCCGGCCGAGATCGCACTCGACCCGGACGTCAGCGCGTACCTGGTGACCGATGGCGCGCTCGGCGAGTTCGACAACGAGCTCACCTTCGACCCGCCGGACCAGGACGGGACGCTCGGAACGGTGGAGGTCAAGTAAGCCGACCGCGGCCGCCGACAACGAGGTTCTGGGGCGTCCCTTCCGGGGCGCCCCAGAACCTTTCCCACTTCGATCACCTGGAGCGGCGTGCTCAGGGCCGGGCGGCGGGGTCGAGGTTCTCACCGAAGATCGCCATGATGGTCGCGCCGAAGTCCGGGATCAGTTCGGGGATGGCCTCGGCCCCCTTGGTGTAGAGGCAGTGGCGGATGCGGTCCGACATGCCGCCGACCAGGATGTCGAAGGTCTCGTCCGGCAGTGCCGGCCTGCTCGGGTCCTCGCCACGCACCACCTGGTTGTAGGTGATCCGGTACAGCTCGGCGATCCGGCCGACCGCCTTGTGGTACAGAGCGGCGACCTCGGGGCCCGCGGCCAGGCACTCGATCTGCATCGTCCAGGTCACTTTCGGAGCCGCCGCCATCGCTCGCAGGTAGCTGTCCAGCGCCGCCGTCACCCCGGTCCGCCAGTCGGTGTAAGGGAGTTCGCTCAGCGGCCGGGTGATCGAGCCCAGCGCCAGCTTCGCCGCCGCGCGGAAGGCGCCGACGAAACAATCCTGTTTCGTGGAAAACTGCTGGTAGAACGCCTGCCGGGACACCCCGGCGCGTTCCACGATGTCGCCGATCGTGACCGCGGCGTACCCCTTCTCCGCGGCGACCTGCAGGAACGCGACCACGATGCGATTGCGCTGGGACTTCTCGACCTCGGCGCGCGTGAGCCGGTGCCGGCTCGGCAGTCCTTGCCCGATGGAGGCGAAAGCCTCCACGCCTGACACTGTCGGATGCTCGCTCACCAGCGCAATCTTCCGTGCTTACCGGCCGTGCCCGCGGGCGGTCCAGGCGGCGATCTGGGCACGGTTGGTGAGGTCCAGTCTGGTCATGATGTGGGCGACGTGCGTCTCGGCGGTACGCTGGGAGATGGCGAGCCGCTTGGCGATCTGGCGGTTGGTCAGGCCCTGGCGGACGAGTTCCGCGATCTCACGTTGCCGTCGGGTCAGGGGTTCGGTGCCCGTCGATGGTACGGGTGGTGGGCCGACAGTGCTGCGAGCGTAGCGGAGGGCCTCGCGTTCGGACATGGCCGCGCCTGCCGTGAAATGCTGCTCGAACTCGTGGTCGCCGAGGGCTGCACGAGTGCGCTGGACATGCCGGTCGTTCGGTACCTCGAAAGCGGCCAGCGTGTGCAGGGCGATGCCCTGGATACGACAGGCGGTTTCGGTGATCCCGTACAGGGTGGCGGCGCGAGCATGCGCGCCCAGACGGCCGGCGACCCAGCCCGCGCTGGATAACCATTCGACGTCCCAGCGGTCCAATCCGGCCTCCTCGGTGGCCGTCACCAGATCCCGGAGGTGGCGTGCGGCCGTCGCCGCGGCACCGAACTCGGCCTCGATCATGACCAGGCCGGCCAGCAGGTACAGCCGGGCGTAGCGGTCGCCGTACCGGTTGCTGCGCGCCAGGCCTTCCCGCAGCAGGGCTCTGCCACCATCCGGGTCGCCGGAGAAGCCGGTGCTCCAGCCGTGGTGGATCATGGCGACGAGTTCTCCCCGCCGGTCACCGAACTCGCGGAACCCGTCCACCGCGATCGAAAAGGTTCCGGCTGCGCGACCGGGCTCGCCCTGGCACTCGGCGAGGAACCCTGCGGTGAACGCCGCCCGTGCCACCAGGGACGTATCGCCGAGGCGGGCGGCGATGCCGTCCGCCTCGGCCACCAGTTCGGCACAGCGCTCCAGCGCGCCTTCGTGCAGGCAATAGTCCGCGCTGTACAGCAGTGCCAGACAGGCTCGCGGCCCGCCGGACGTGGCATGCGGCAGCAGGCGGTCCAGCCAGGTCCGGGCTTCCGCGAGCAGTCGCCACATCTGCCAGTAGAGGTGCAGGTCGGTCGTCATCGCGATACCGGGATCGGCCTCGCCCGGGGTACGCAGGCAGAACTCGATGGCGACCCGCAGATTCGGATGATCGGGCCGCAGCCGGTGGCACAGGGGCAGCGCGTCCGCTGTCCCCTCCGCCGCACGTAGGCGACCGGCCCGGGCCGCGTAGCAGTCCCGGTGCCGCCGGGCCACCCGCAGCAGATCCTCGGCAGCCAGCTGCTCCCGGCCGTACTCCCGCAACGACTCCAGCATGCGATACCGGTTCTCACCGGCATGCTCCTGTGCGGCCAGCACGGACTTGCCGACCAGGCCGGCGATCAGGTCCACCACGGCTTCCGGCTCGACCCCGTCGCCACCGCACACCCACTCGGCGGCCTCCAGGTCGAAGGAACCGGCGAACACCGAGGCCCGCGCCCACACCAGCTGCTCCTCCGGCGTACACAACCCGTAGCTCCAGTCCACAGTGCCACGCAGGGTGCGCTGTCGCAGTGGAGTGGCACTCACGGCGCCGGTCAGCAACGAGAGCCGGGCGGCCAGCCGGTCGGAAAGCTGCCGCACCGACAGCGAGCGAGCACGGACCGCGGCCAGCTCGATCGCCAGCGGCAGGCCGTCCAGCCCCTGGCTGAGCCGCGCCACGTCCGCGTAGTTGTCCTCGGTGACCGCAAAGGACGGTAGGACGGCCTGGACTCGGTCCGCGAGTAGCGCCACCGCGTCATATTCCTGGAGTTCGTCCGCCGAGGCGATACCGTCCGGGTCCGGCACGGCCAGCGGCGACAGCGGGAGCAGGTGCTCACCGGCCACATCGAGGGGCTGCCTGCTGGTGGCCAGCACGGCCACCCGGGGGCAGGTCCGCACCACCGCGGTGGCCAACTCGGCACAGGCCTCGATCAGGTGCTCACAGTTGTCCAGTACGAGCACCATCCGTCGCTCCCGCAGGGCAGCCAGCAACGTCTGCTCCTCGGCCCCTGCCTGGCCACGCAGCCCGAGCGCCACCGCGATCGTGTTCGCAACCAGCCCGGCATCCGTCAGCTCGGCCAGTCCGACGAACGCCGCCCCGTCCGGCATGGTCGCCGCCGGCTCGGCAACGGCCTGCACGGCCAGCCGGGTCTTACCCACCCCATGTGGACCCACCACGGTCACCAACCGCTCGGCGGCCAGCAGATTCCGCAGTTCGGCCACCTCGCGGCTTCTGCCCACATAGCTGGTCCGCCATATGGGCAGGCCCCGTACGCCGGGCTCGGCAACGGCCGTCATGCGCTACTCCGAGAATCCGCCGATGCGGGCGAACGCGAGGCGGGGGACGAATTTGAAGTATTCACTGGTACTCGGCGTACTGTACAGTTCTTCAATTTGACTGGCAAGGATTGATCTTGCGCGCTCACTTCCGCCGAAAATCCGGAATCCCGGCGCTCAATGAGGTGACAATTTCTCCGGGTACGTAGTTCTCCCGATGCCGATCGGGTGGCCATCGCCGGACACTGAGCTGGTATCGGTGACACGAAAGGAAGGTCATGGCCGGGTTTTCGCGCAGGGTGACACTGATGGCGGCCATCACGGTGGGTTTGCTGGCCGCGAGCGCGGCCACGTCGGCCTCGGCGCGGCCGCAGCTGCCGTCGGACGGGCCGGGAACGGTGCTCGATATCAGCCCGCTGCCGCCGGAGAGCTGGGTTCCTGGCTCGGGGCAGGCGTTCAACCTCACCTACCGGTCCACCGGTGCCGGCGGCTCGCCTGCGCCGGTGAGCGGCTCGGTGTTCCTGCCGGAGGGACCGGCCCCCGCGGCAGGCTGGCCGGTGCTGTCCTGGGCACACGGCACGACCGGGCTGGGCGACGGGTGTGCCCCATCGGCCGCCGGCCGGGGCCCGCGCGACATGGAGTATCTGGCCGCGTGGCTGGCCCAGGGCTACGCGATCGTGGCCACCGACTACGCCGGGCTTGGCACCCGGGGCGTGCACCCGTACCTGGACGGCCGCGCCGCGGCTTACGGCGTCATCGACATCGTGCGCGCGGCTCGCTCGATCGTTCCGGCGCTGTCCAGCCGCTGGGTCGTGGTGGGCCAGTCGCAGGGCGGCCATGCCGCGATGTTCACCGCGAACCTGGCCACCCGGTACGCACCGGAACTGGACTATCGCGGCGCCGTGGCCACCGGCGTCCCGGCCAATCTCCAGGGGCTGGTGCCCGTGATCGGCCCCGAGGTGCCGCCCGCACTGCTCGGTACCGGGATGAAGACCTATCTCGCCTACATCCTGGCCGGGCTACGGGCCGCCCGGCCCGGCTTCGACCTGCGTTCCTACCTCACCCCCTTCGGCGAGTCCGTGCTCGCGCAGGCGGACACGCTCTGCCATGCGGACATGTACGCCCGGATGGCGGGGACCGACCTCGGCGACATGTTCACCAAGCAGCTCGGTGCGCCGTTCCGCGAAGCCTGGGATGCGATCTACACCGTGCCGACCAGCGGTTACGACCGGCCGTTCTTCATCGCCCATGGTGCGAAGGACACCACCGCGTGGCCTTTCCTCACCGAGCAGCTGGTCGCCGATCTCGAAGCCAACGGGCAGCCGTACACGTACCGGACCTATCCGGCCGACCACGGCGGCACGATGGCGGCCTCGCTGCCCGACACCACGCCGTTCGTCCGCAGCCTGCTCGCGGGCCGAGGGTAGCCGTCCACCGGGCCGGCGCCCTGTCCGGCGCCCGAAAAATCGGGTAACATCGCCTCCCACGCAGGCTGTACCTCGGGAACGGGGGGTCCTGGTGGACCAGCACGATGCGATCGGCACCGAAGGCGAGCGCACACTGGACCGGCGGTCCATGCTACGGCTGGGTCTGCTCACCGCGGGTGGCGCGGCCATGGCAGGCGGGACCGGTCTGGTCGTGCCCGGCGTGGCGGCGGCAGGCACCGGATACAACCTGTTCCGCGGCGCGACGAGCCAGCGCAACGACAGCAACTTCTCCGACAGCCCGGAGCTGGTCACTTATTCCGCGACCAATGTGCGGGGCGGGCTGTGGGTGCACAACGGCGAGCTCGGTTCGGTGGAGAACGGAAGCTACCTCGACCCGTTCCATCGCGGCGACTGGGGACACAACGTGCGCCGGGTGCGGGTGCGCTCACGGCGTAGCTTCCGTCAGCCGATGTCGGTGGTCGTGCGGGGTCGCACGCTGTGGTACGACCCGAAGGGCGGCCAGGTGATCGGCGGGGTGCGGCGCTCGGCCAACGGCGGGTTGAAGATCCAGGTCGGCCACCACAGCAACGACTACAACTACGTGGTACTGCTGATCAGGGAGAGCGGCTACATCACGGTCTATCGCGAGTACGCACACGAGTACACCCGGCTCGGGCAGGTGGAGTACCCGACCCCGTTGGGCACCTACCGCACGTTCAAGGTGAGCTGGAACGGCGACCGGATCTCGGTCTACCGGCGGATGGCCGAGGACAACTCCGACGACCGGCTCCTCCTGCGGACTCCACCGGGCTCCGCGCCCGGTGTGGTCAATGGCGTCACCTACGACAACAAGCCGATCGGCATGTACCTGGACGGTGCCGGTGTCCGGATGAGCCGCCTCACCGTCTGGCAGGGCTGACCGCACCCGCTGCCGCAGCCCCCGGGCGTCTCGGTATGGCCGTTTCCTGCGCGGTCGGGCAGGATGGAGCCATCGGCGATGTGGAGGGGGCCGTCATGCGCGACCGACTCACCCGCCATCTGGTGCCCCTGCTGGTGGCCTGCTTGACCATCGCCGGGTCGAGCGCCGGTGCGCCGGCGAGCGCCGATCCCGCAGGCGGCGGGGATCCGGCGGTGGTGCACACCGAGAGCGGGCCGCTGCGCGGCACCGTCGCCGAGGACCATCGGTCGTTCCAGGGCATTCCGTACGCCGCACCGCCGGTCGGGGAACTGCGCTGGGGTTCGCCCCGCCCGGTGGCGCCGTGGAGTGAGCCGCGAGACGCGACCGAGCCGGGCAGCCCCTGCCCACAACCACCGGGCGCGGTGGGCGAACCGCCCAGTGCCAACGAGGACTGCCTGTATCTCAACGTGACCACGCCACGGCACACCCGCGGCCGTGGACTGCCCGTGATGGTGTGGATCCACGGCGGTGGCTTCACCCAGGGCAACGGAAGTATGTACGGCGGCGCGGCTCTGGCGCGCCGTGACGTCGTGCTGGTGACCATCAACTACCGGCTCGGGGTGTTCGGTTTCCTCGCCCACCCCGCGCTGAACCGTGGTCCCGCACGGCACCTTTCCGGGAACTTCGGTATCGAAGACCAGCAGGCCGCCTTGCGGTGGGTGCAGCGGAACGCGGCTGCCTTCGGCGGGGACCCCGGAAATATCACGGTGTTCGGTGAGTCGGCGGGCGGAATGAGCGTGTGCACCCAATTGTCCTCACCTCTCGCGGCCGGCCTCTTCCATCGCGCGATCATCCAAAGTGGACCATGCACGACGCGGTTCCCCGGACTCGGTTCGGTCTACCCTGAACGCACGGACGCCGAGCGGACAGGTACCGAGATCGCGCGGCTGGCAGGCTGCACCGACCCGGCGAGTGCGGCCGTCTGCCTGCGCGCCAAGCCGGTACGGGAGCTGATGGCGTCGATTCCACCGAACACGTTCCACCTAGCGCCGGTGGTCGGTGGACCCGTGCTCCCACGGGATCCGCAGCGGGCGTTGACCACCGGCCGGTTCCACCAGGTGCCGGTGATGCAGGGCACCACCCGGGACGAGCACCGGCTGTTCCAGGCCGTTGTCGAACAGCTTACCGGGCACCCGCTCACCGAGGCGGACTTCCGCGGGCAGGTGACAGAGGCATTCGGCGCCAAGGCAGACGAGGTGTTCGCCCGCTACCCGCTGAGCCGTTACGGGTCGCCGAGTGAGGCATTGGCCGCGGTGCTGACCGATCACTCGTGGAGTTGCCCCGCGCTGGCGACCGACCGGCTGCTGACCGGCCACGTGCGCACCTATGGCTACGAGTTCGCCGACCGGGACGCCCCGCCGCTGGCCGGTTTCCCTGAGCCCAGCTTCCCGCTCGGGGCCTACCACGGATCCGAACTGCTGTACCTGTTCGGCGGGCTGGCCGAGCCGGGCGCGCTCACCCCCGAGCAGCGAACGTTGTCCGAGCGGATGCTCGGCTACTGGACCCGCTTCGCACGCACCGGCAACCCGAACGGCCACGGCGCCCCGGGTTGGCCCGGGTTCCGCGCGGGAGCGTACGTGCAGTCGCTGGCCCCCGGCCGCGGCGGAATCCGCCGGGTCGACCTCGGCCGGGAACACCAGTGCGCGTTCTGGGCATCCTGAGGAGGAAACACACGCAGGGCCCTGATGAACGCACAAACCTGGGCCAGGGTCGTGCAGACACGCAAAGTCAAGACCGACGGTGCAGGCAAACGTTGCTGCGCAAGTAACACCGGACAGTTCAGCGGCCGTTGGCACTGAGGCGGGTGCGCCAGAGCAGCCAGACGAAGTAGGGAGTGCCGATGAGCGCGATGAGGAGTCCGGCTGGGATCTGGGCGGGGGCGATGACGGTGCGGCCGATGGTGTCGGCGGCCGAGACGAGCAGGGCGCCGATGAGGGCGGCGATCGGGAGCACCCTGGAGTGCCGGGCACCAACGAGGGCGCGGGTGATGTGTGGCGCGACGAGTCCGACGAACCCGATGACGCCGACGGCGGAGACCGCGGTGGCGGTGAGCAACGCGGCGGCGGTGAGCGCGACGATACGGGCGGGCTCGAGCCGGACGCCGAGGACGCGGGGGGTGTCGTCGTCAAGGGCCAGCAGGTCGAGCTCGCGGCGCGCGGCCACGATCACCGGGGTGAGCACGAGCAGCGCGAGGCCGACCGGCAGGATCTGCTCGGCGGTGCGGCCGTAGGTTGAACCGGACAGCCAGGTGAGCGCCTTGGCGGTGTTCCACGGGTCGAAGGCGACGATCAGGAAGGTGATGACGGCATTGGCACCCATCCAGGTGCCGATGCCGATCAGGACGAGCCGGTCGGAGTCCAGCCCGCCCCGCCAGGACAGGCCGTAGACCAGCGCGAAGGTGAGCACGGCCGTGGTGCCTGCGACCGCGGTCATGGTCCAGGTGCCCGCGACGGGCAGGAAGGTGATCAGGGCGACGGCACCGAGGCCTGCGCCCGCGGTGATGCCGATGATGCCGGGTTCGGCAAGAGGGTTGCGGCACACGGCTTGCACGGTGGTGCCCGCCACCGCGAGGGCGGCACCGGCCAGGAGTGCGCCGAGGACGCGGGGGTAGCGCTGGTCCAGCACGAAGGTCAGGGCGGTGCCGGTGCGGTCGGCGAGCCAGTTGGCGACGTCGCCGGTGAGCACCATGGTGTCGCCGAGCAGCATCCCGGCGACCAGGGCAGCGCCGACCAGCAGCACGCAGCAGGCGAGGACGGCCTGATGTCCGCGGGTGGAGCGCAGGGCCCCGGTATGACCGGTGGCCTGCCTGCGAGTCGGGCCGGAGTCGCGGAGGCGGCGGGCCAGCCACACCAGCACGGCGGCGCCGAGGATGGTGGTGACGACCCCGGTAGGGATGTCGACCCCGGCCTGACCGCCCAGCGCGGCCCGGACGGCGATGTCGGCGGCGAGCACGATCAGCACCCCGGTGAGGCCCGCCAGGGGGAACAGCAGCCGGTGCCTGCCGAGGCCGGGGATGCGGGTGGCGACGAGCCGGGCGATGGCTGGGGCGGACAGGCCGACGAAGCCGAGCGGCCCGACCAGGGTGACCGCCGCGGCGGCCAGCAGCACGGCGAGCAGCACCGCAGTCACGCGGGTGCGGGCGACGGGAACACCGGTGACGGCGGCGGTATCGTCGCCGAGGGCGAGGATGTCCAGTCGGTACCCGAGCAGCCAGCAGCCGAGGATGCCCAGTGCGATGACCGGGGCCAGTCGCAGCACGGCGGAGAGGTCGGTCTGCACAAGGGAGCCGTTGCCCCAGGCGAACAGGCCGTGCGTCTCCTGCTCGTAGAGCAACAGGAACAGGAACGTGAGCGACTGCAGCGCGAGCATGATCGCGGTGCCGGCGAGGATGAGCCGGGTGGGGCCGGTGGCGCCGCCCGCGGACAGCAGCAGGACGAGCGCGGCCGCGATCAACCCGCCAAGGAACGCGGTCCCGAGCGCGGCGAGCCCGCCGAGGAACCCGGTCCCCGCAATCGAAAGGCCGAGGGCGGCGGACAGCACCACAGCCAGGTGCGCACCGGCGTTCACCGCGAGGGTGTCCGGGGAGGCGAGCGGATTGCGGGCGATGGATTGCAGCGCCGCACCCGCGACGCCGAGGGCGAGGCCGACCACCACGCCGGCCAGCATCCGCGGCAACCGGGAGGCGAGCAGCACATCCACGGTTCGCTCCTCGCCGGCACCGACGAGCAGCCGCAGCAGGTCACCGACGTCCACCGTGGAGGTGCCCTGGGTGAGGTGGACCATCGCGAGCAGCAGCACGCCGGTCCCGGCCACCAGATACACGCCGGTGACCCGGATCGGCCGCACGGGCGGCGCCGGGGCGTCCGGTGTGGACGCCCCGGTCGCCGGAGGAGCGGTGCGGGTCACGAGGTGTAGATGCGGACGATCTCGTCGGCGAACTGCTCGCAGGACTTCGGCCCGCCGAAGGTCCAGATGCCGTCGGTCAACCTGTGCACCCGGCCGCCCTGGACGAAGGACAACGAGTTCCAGATCCGGTTGTCCTTCAGCCCTTCGGCGAAGAGGTCGGTGCCGTCGGAGGCGTTGTACAGGAACCGCACGTCCTCGCCCTTGATGGTGGTCAGACCTTCGACGTCGGTCTGGCCCAGCCCCCACACCTCGTCGACGTCGCCCGGCCAGGCGTTCTTCAGGCCGAGCTGGATCGCCACCTGGGACACCAGCGCACCCGCACCGAACGGGCGGATCGAGATGGCGTTGCCGTCCTGCCAGCCGTCGGCCATGACGAAGGACTGCCCCGCGGCGCCCGCGGCGGCGATTTTCCGCCTGCCCTCGGCGAGCGCGGCGTCGAAGTCGGTGAGCACCTGCTTGGCCTCGGCGTCCTTGCCGACCGCGGCGGCGATCATGGTGAAGTCCTCGCGCATCCGCTGCAGATTGTCCGAGGCGTCGCTGCCCTTGGCCACCAGGACGGGCACGAACTCTTCCAGCTGCTGAACGAGGTTGGACTCGCGGGTCTTCTCCATCACGACGAGGTCGGGGTTGAGCGCGACGATGGAGTCCACACTGGGCTCGGTGCGGGTGCCGACGTCCCGCACCGAATCGTCGAGCTTCTCGGAAGTGACCCAGGTGCCGTAGCCCTCGGTGTCCGCGACACCGACCGGCATCACGCCCAACGTCACCAGCATCTCGGCCTCGCCCCATTCCAGGGCCACGACCCTGCTCGCCGGGGCGTCGAGCTTGATCTCCTTGCCGCGGCTGTCGGTGACGGTCACCGGCCCACCGGCCGGCTTCTCCGTGGCGTCCTCGGCGGCGCCGCCCGCGTTCTCGGTCGTGCCGCACGCGCTGAGCGTGACGGCGGCCAACGCCGCGAGTGCGGCGAAACGGCGTCGAATCATCGTTGCCTGCTTCCTGTCGCTTTCGGTTGTGCTGTGTGCCGGCCGACGGGCCGGGTGCTGATCGCACCGGTCCCTGGATCGCGGGTCACCTCGATCCGGATGCCGTAGGTCTCGGTGAGGTGCGGTTCGGTGAGCACCTCGGCGGGCTCCCCGGCGGCGCGAACGTGTCCTTCCTGCAGCAGGACGACCTCGTCGGCGATCTGGGCGGCGTGGTCGAGGTCGTGCAGGACCACTCCGACGGCCACGGCGTGCTGGTCGGCGAGATCCCGGATCAGGTCGAGAATCTCCACCTGGTAACGCAGATCGAGGAAGGTGGTCGGTTCGTCCAGCAACAGCACGTCGGTGTCCTGGGCAAGGCAGGTGGCCAGCCAGGCGCGTTGCCGCTCTCCCCCGGACAGCTCGTCCACCGGGCGATCGGCCATGCCGGTGATCCCGGTGACCTCCATCGCGTACGCGATCGCCGTCGGCCCGCCGGGGTCGTCGGCACGCCACCGGCCCCGATACGGGTGACGGCCGTAGCCCACGACATCACGCACGAGCACCCCGCTCGGGGTGGGGCGGCTCTGCGCGAGCAGTGTCACCTGACGGGCGAACTCCTTGGCGGTCAACGACCGCGCCGAAGTGCCGTCGCCGAACATCACCTCACCGCCGGTCGGCCGGTGCAGCCGCACCAGCGCCCGCAGCAGGGTGGACTTGCCGCTGCCGTTCGGCCCGACCAGCGCGGTGACGACCCCGGGGCGCAGCCGGATCGAGGCGGCGTGCACGACCTGGACGCCGCGATAGCCGACGTCGAGGTCACGCCCGTCGAGCCCGGCGCTCGCGCCGGCTACGATCTCATCCACGCGCAGAAAGGTAGCCTAACCTAAGTCAGGAACCAAGAGAGCCCCGTCACCGCCGTTGCCCCAGTTAGGTTAGGCATGCCAAACTCCACCTGTCCAGCCCTGGTCCGGAGGAGATGAGATGGCACGCACCAACCTGCGCGCGACCAGGGTGAAGCCCGAGCACGCCGAACTGCTCACCCTGCATGTGGTGCGCCGCGAGCAGATCACACCGCACTTCGCCCGCGTCACCCTGGGCGGCGGCGATATCGCGCGGTTCTCCTTCATGGGCTTCGACCAGTGGTTCCGGCTGTTCATCCCGGTCGCGGAGGACTCGCTGTCCCGGCTGCCGAGCAAACTCGACACCCTGTCCTATGCGCGGTACCTCAGCATCTCCAAGGCCGTCCGCCCGGTGCTGCGCAACTACTCCGTGCGCGCGTACCGGGAGGGCGGCGCGGACGGCCCGGAGATCGATGTGGACTTCGTGCTGCACGGCTCGGCGGCGGAGGACGCCGCCGGTCCGGCCGCGACCTGGGCGCGGACGTGCTCCCCCGGTGACCCCGTCGGCCTCCTCGACGAGGGCATCGGGTTCAACCCCGACCCGGCGCTGACCCGGTTCCTGCTGGTGGCCGACGAGAGCGGGCTTCCCGCCACGGCGGGCATCCTCGCCGCACTGCCCGCCGACGCCACCGGGCAGGCGCTGATCGAGGTCCCGTCCGAAGAGGACCGTCAGGACCTGACCGGCCCGGCCGGTGTGGCCGTCGAGTGGATCGTCCGCACCGGCCACGACCAGGTGCCGGGCCGGGCGGCGCTCGCGGCCGCGACCGAACTCGGCGTGCCCGCGCAACCGTGCTACGGCTGGGTCGTCGGCGAGCAGACGCTGCCCAGCACGGTCCGCAGGAACTGGGTGCGCGCCGGAGTTCCGAAGGAGAACATCATGTTCTGCGGCTACTGGCGAGCGGGCCGGTAAGCGCCGGTCACTCCTCGCCGCCGAGGTCCTCCCCGCCACCATCGAAGGCGTCGCCGACCATGTCGCCGATGATCATGCCGCCGATCGCACCCGCCGCGGCACCACCGATGACCGCGCCCATGCCGGGGCCGCGGCGCTCGTGGCCGCCATAGCCGTGGTAGCCGTGCGGGTCGCCGAACGCCGGGTTGGGTGCCTGGTGGCGTTCGACGGTCTCGGTCAACCAGCCACCGATCAGCCCGGACCAGTCGGCCCGTTCGGCTTCGGCGTGCGACATGGCGAACCGGCCGAAGCTGTCCCCGTCGGGGCGCAGGAAACCGCCGCGCTTGTCGGCCTCCAGGATGACGTGCAGGTCGTGCGGGGTGGCCACGAAGGTCAGCTCGACCTCGTTCACCCGGCCTGCGACCTGCGGCGGCGGGAAGAACTCGAGTTCCTGATAGAAACCCAGCTCCTGCGGCACCCCGTACACCCGGCCCACTTCCACATCGGCGGCGCGGAACCGGAACCCCAGCTCGCCGAACGCGTCGAGCACCGCGTCCTGCGAGGGCAGGGGATGCACCGCGACCGGGTCGAGATCGCCCTTGTCCGGCGCCCCGGACACCACCAGTTCGGTCCGTACCCCGATGATCATGCCCGGCAGCGGCGCGGACCCGACCGAGGTGATCGGCGTTTCCCACGGCAGCACGAACTCGAACGGCACCTCGCGGTGCTCCCCCGCCGGAACCCGCACCCGCTCGGCCACCGTGACGCGCAGGAACTCCGCGCTGCCATGGGCCTCACCACCGCCGTACTCGGCCTCGGCCCGCGTGACCAGGGACAGGTCGACCCGGTCGATGTCGGCATCCGCACTGCCTCCCTGCATGCTGACCCGTCCGGTGAGCGCCTGACCAGGCATCGCCTGCGCGGAATCCAGGACGGTGTCGACGGATGGGCCGCCGACGCCGAAGGCGGCGAGCACGCGTTTGAACACCATAGGGGTGTCGTTCCTCCTGTCGGGATGAGTGACATCGAACGATCGGCCCACCGGGCCGGACCGGGCGGCTACCGCACGCTTCGGCGTCGCGGAACCGCATGGCGCCGACACTATCGCAGCGGAGACTCCGCTGGCGGCCGGTGGTTGCGCGAGGACGATTTCGCGGTTGGCGGAAAGCGATTCCGCCGCCATCGAGCTGCCTACACTGGCCTGGTAACCCAGGAACGCCAAGCCAAGGGGGGCAGATGGAAACGATCACCGGAACCGCGGCGGGCGTGCCGTACACGGCGCTGCCGCCGACCGGCAGCAATGCCGGACCCCCACCGTTGATCGTGACCTGGCACATGCTGGACGCGCCCCGCACGGACGCGGCGTTCGCGGCCGCACTGCCCATGACCGGCGTGCCTGCCTGGCGGGTGCACCTCGGCATGCCGATGTGTGGTGCGCGGATGGTCGACGGCCGTGTCGACGCCATCATGGAGCTCGCCCGCAGGGACGCGCTGATGGCGTTCCTCGCCCCGTTCGTGCGCCAGGCCGCCGAGGAGTTCCCGGCCGCACTGGCCGCGCTGCGCGATCAGCTGCCGGTCGATGACGGGCCGGTCGGTGTCCTCGGCGGCTCGCTCGGCGGCGCCGTGGCGCTGGAGGTGCTGACCACGTGGCGGGCTCCGATCAAGGCGGTCGCCCTGGTCAACCCGGCGGTACGGATCCGGTCCGCCGTCGATCTCGCCGAAGGCATCGCCGGAAAGCCGTACCGCTGGACGGCCGAAGCCCACCGGACGGCCGACGAACTGGACTTCGTCGCCCGCGCCACCGGCATCGCGGCACAGCCGCCACTACTGCTGGTCAGTGGCGAACGGGACCACCCGGCATTGCGGACGGACGCGGCTGCCCTTGTCGACGTGCTCCGCCAGCGGTACACGCACCCGGACGAGGCAGAGCTGACGACGGTGCCGGACCTGTCGCACCCGCTGGCCGACGAGCCCGGACTGGAACCGGCCCCGCAGCTGCCGGTGGCGAAGAGGGTCGACGAGATCCTGACCCGATGGTTCCGCCGGCAGCTTACGGTCAGCTGAGCGAATCAGTTTCGCCGTGCCGGATGCGCGCGTCCCGGCCTACTGGTACAGCACTTCCTTGATCTCGGGATCGTCGATGTTGCTCTGGTCGTACCAGAAGAATCCGGTGTCGATGGTCTTCGGGAGGTCCTGTCCCTCGATGGCCTTCAGCGCGGAGTCGACGAGCCGCTCGCCCATGCCGACCGGGTTCTGCGTCACCGCGCCCGCCATCCGGCCACCGCGGATCGCGTCGATTTGCGCCTTGCCGGAGTCGAAACCGACGATGGTGACGTCATCCCGGCCGCTTTCCTTGGCACCCTTGATAACCCCGATCGCCGAGCCCTCGTTTGAGGCGTAGATCCCGGCGAGATCGGGGTTGGCGGACAGGATGGACTTGGTGATGTTGGCCGACTCCAGCTGGTCGCCCCCGCCGTACTGGGGCGGCAGCACGGTGATGCCCGGCGCGTTCTCCGCCATCCACTCGGTGAAGCCGTCCCGGCGGTCGACACCGGAGCGGCTGGTCTGGTCGTGCACGACCATCGCGACCTCGCCCTGCCCACCGAGCAACCCGGCCATGTGCTGCGCGGCCTCGGCGGCAGCGGCCTTGTTGTCGGTTGCCACCGTGGTGACCGGGACATCGCTGTCCACGCCCGAGTCGAAGGCGATCACCGGGATGTCACTCGCCTTGGCCTGCTGGAGCAGCGGGGCGGCGGCGCGGGAGTCGAGGGCGGCGAACCCGAGCGCGTCGGGCTGCTTGGCGAGCTCGTTGGTGAGCATGTTCAGCTGTTCCTCGACCTCCTGCTCGGTGGCGGGGCCGACGAAGGTCACCCGCGCCCCGCGCCGCTGGGCCTCCTGCTCGGCACCCTGCTTCACCGCCTGCCAGAACTGGTGCTGAAAGCCCTTGGACACGATCGCGATGTACGGCTGGTCGCCACCGGCGCCGCCGTCCGGGCCACAGGCCGCGAGGCTCACCGCCGCGGTGGCCGCCACGAGGGCGGCACCGATCCCCCTGTTCCGCATACTGCATCTCCCTTCGTTCCTGGCTGCGGCCTCAGCTGCGCTTCTTGCGGAGAATGTCGGTGTAGACGGCCACCAGGATCACGCAGCCGAGAATGACGTTCTGCCATTCCTGCGGGATCGACATGATCTGCAACCCGTTGTTCAGCACCGAGATGATCAGCGCGCCGATCAACGTGCCGACGATCGATCCCCGGCCCCCGGACAGCGAGGTACCGCCGATCACTACGGCCGCGATCGCCTGGAGTTCGTAGCCGAGACCGGTCGCGGGCTGCGCGGAACCGAGCCGGGCCGAGATCATCACCCCGGCGAGGCCGATGAACAGTCCGGCGAAGGCGTAGATCGCGATCTTCCACTTGCGGACGTCGATCCCGGACAGCGCGGTCGCCTCCTCGTTGCTGCCGATCGAATAGGTGTAACGGCCCAGCACGGTCTTGTTCAGCAGGAACCCGGCCAGCAGCGCGACTGCGAGCAGGATCAGCACCGCGTTGGGGAAGTTCACCCCCGCGACGAGGTTGCCGGTCGAGATGTCCACGTAGCCCTCCACCTCGGTGAAGTAGATCGGGGCGCTGTCGGAGAGCACGAGTGCCAGTCCCTCGGCGACCAGCATCATGGCCAGCGTCGCGATGAACGGCGGGATGCCCAGCACGGCGACGTTACAGCCGTTCACCAGTCCGATCAGGCCGCCGAACAGGATTGCCGCCGGCACCCCGAGGACCAGTGGCAGGCCGAGGTCGACCAGGAACACCCCGGACATGACCGCGCACAGCGCCATCCCGGTGCCGGTGGAAAGGTCGATCCCGCCCGCGATGATCACGAAGGTGGTGCCGATGGCGAGGGTGCCGATCACCACCGTGGAGAACAGGATCGCGGTGAAGTTGCCGTAGGTGAAGAAGAACGGGCTCGCCACCGAGAAGAACGCGGAGCACACGATCAGGCTGCCGAACGCGAGCAGTTGCTGGAGCCTGCCCCGGACCGCCGTGCCGGGGCCGCGGCCCCGCGGCCGGGGTCCGGCCGGGGCCTCCCGTGTCGCCGTCATGCCTTTCCCGCCTCCTCCCCCTTCGGCGCGGTCCTGGTGTCGCGCTGTCCCGGCCGCGCTGTCGCGTAGTGCATGATGTTCTCCTGCGTCGCCTCCGCGGCGGCGAGCACGCGGGTCACCCGGCCCTCGCTCATCACGACGATCCGGTGGGACATACGCAGGATCTCCGGCAGCTCGGAGGAGATCATGATGATCGACTTGCCCTCGGCGGCGAGTTCGCCGAGCAGCTGGTAGATCTCCTCCTTGGCGCCGACGTCGATCCCGCGGGTGGGTTCGTCGAAGATCAGGATGTCGCAGTCCTTGGCCAGCCATCTGGCGATGACCACCTTCTGCTGGTTGCCGCCGGACAGGTTCCTGGCGGTCTCCGCCAGCGAGGGCGTCTTGATGCGTAGGGTGTCCACATAGGATCCGGCAAGGGATCTCGCCGCGGTGTCGTTGACCAGACCGGCGCCTGCGAACCGTTCGCGCAGCGCCGCGAGCACGATGTTGTCCTTGACGCTCTGGTCGAGCAGGAGGCCGAAGCGTTTCCTGTCCTCGGAAAGGTAACCGATCCCGTGCCTGGCCGCGTCCGCCGGACTGGTGATCCGCACGCGCCTGCCGTGTAGCGCGACCGTCCCGGCCTCGGCATGGTCGGCGCCGACCAGTGCGCGCGCCGTCTCGGTACGGCCCGCGCCCATCAGGCCCGCGAAGCCGAGGATCTCGCCGCGCCGCAGGTCGAACGACACCTCCTCGAGCAGGGACCGGGTGGTCAGTCCGCGGACTTCGAGCACCACCTCACGGTCGGCCCGCACGCCCTCCGGCCGCGCCTCGGCCGTGATCGTCCTGCCCACCATCAGCGAGATGATTCGTCGCGTCGCGGTCGACCGTGTGTCCACTGTGTCCACATACTCGCCGTCCCTGATCACCGTGACCCGGTCGGCGATCCGCCGGATCTCCTCCATCCGGTGCGAGATGTAGATGACACCGGTGTCGGCCCGGACGAACCGCCGGATCAGCTCGTGCAACGTGGCCACCTCGGCTTCGTTGAGCGCGGCCGTCGGCTCGTCCATGATCAGCACCCTGGCCCGGTGGGAGAGCGCTTTGGCGATCTCGACCATCTGCTGATTGGCCACGGTCAGCTCGCCGACGGTCGCCCGCGGATCCAGTGGCAGCCGCAGCCGGTCGATCAGCTCGCCAGCCCGCGTGTTCAGCGCCCGCTCGTCCAGTACCATCCGCCATCGCCGCGGCTCCCGCCCGATGAAGATGTTCTGCGCGACGGTCAGGTGCGGCATCAGGTTGAACTCCTGGTGGATGATGCTGATGCCGAGCTCGAGCGCGTGCCGGGGGCCGGTGAGCCGCAGCAGCCTGCCGTCCAGCCGGAGATCGCCCGCGTCGGCGGAATGGATCCCGGACAGCAGCTTCATCAGGGTCGACTTTCCAGCCCCGTTCTCGCCGACCAGCGCGAGCACCTCGCCCCGGCGCAGGTCCAGCCGCATGCCGGCCAGTGCCCGCACGCCAGGGAAGCTCTTGCTGACACCCTCGACCTCCAACAGCGGAGGCGTCACCTCCCCGTGCACCTCGCCTTCCGCGTCCTCGGCGTCCGCTGAGTCCTCCTCGCCTTGTTCCATCGATCAATCTTCGGCCGGACCCGGCCGGACCGTACACCGCCGTAGCGGTTGCCGGGGCCAGGATTCCGGTTGCGGGCCGAGTCGGGCGCAGCCCCGGGCAACTCGACCCCGGCAAGGAACAAGGGGAGTCGCCCGGGGCTCACCGCCGCGGTGGGCCAGCACCGCAGCGGCCCGCGCCAGGGCCCGGGTGGGCCCCGGCGCGGGAGTGCGGGGAGGACGCGCCGGGGCCCGTGCTGCCGGTACCGAGGGGAAGAGGGGTCCGGCAGCAGATCAGGGTTCAGCAGCCACTCCGCCACAACCCCGCGGCCAGCGCCCCGATCATGAACAGCGACAAGGCCAGGGCCGTCATGGCCAGCACCAGCGCCACCCGCCGCTCCTGCTCCCCCGTCACCGCGCCACCGTCGCCGACCGGGCGGCGCCGCCCCCGGCCTCGTGGTGTTGCTCGCATCCGGTGGCGTGGCCGGAGGTCTGGTACACGGTCCGGCAGTGGTAGCAGGTCCGGGCCTGCCGAGTGAGAGACGACCATTCCGCCAGCTCGGACTTGCTCGCGCGTAGCCGCGCGAACTGGGGCGGCGGTGTGTGCTTGCGCCTCACCGCCAGCCACCCCAGCCCCCGCGCACCGGAGACGCGGCGGCCCGCACGGTGCGCCGCCGCGCATGGATGACCGCGCACTCCGCGCACTTCGGCGGGTCCTCGGTCGTCAGGTCCTCGTGCACGATCCGCTCGTCGAGGCACGCGATGATTCCCCGGACCCCGCCGTTCTCCCGGCCACGGGAGTAGCCGGTGATGTAGTGCAGCTCGCCCCGCCACGCCAGCCACCCTGGAGGGGACGAGCACCAGTTGCCGTCCGTCATATAGCGGACGCTATGCGCGGCCTGACGAACGAAGGGGTACGACCTGTACCCCTACCTGGTTGTGCTACACGGCAACGCCGACCCGTTGGCAGAGGCTACGAACGTCTTCGCGTAACCCCGCCGGTGGCCGACGGGACAAGTCCAGCAGCATCTCACGAGCGAAACCGTTGAACTTGATCGTCTCGGGCGCGGTTCGTTCCGAGGCGTTCAGCAGTGCCCACACCGCCGGCCGCTCGTCCCGCTGGTAGTGGCCGCGCGCGACCTCGATGAGGTGACGGGCACGCCGCGGCACCGACACGATCTCGGTCGGCTCGAACGAATCCGCGGCACGGAGAGCCTCACCAGCGCGCCGCAACTCGACACCGAGGGTTACCGCATGAGCTCCCATCACCGACGTGGAGAACGAACTCTGTGTGTGACGGTAGCCCGGGCCAAGTTGGCGGGCGATCCGGTCGGCACGCTCCCAATGCGCCCAGGCCGGTCCATATCGCCCGCGTCGCGCATAGACATAGGCGATCTCGGCCTCCAGCGCGCCAGCGAGGCCGCGCCAGTCCACTGGCGCGCCGTCAAGATGCGGTTCAAGCTGCGAGATCCCATCACGAGCTAGCGTGATGGCTTCCTCCCACCGGCCGGAGTCTCGCAACGCTTGAACCATGGCCCACACGCCACCGGCAACCAGATACGGATCGTCTACCTCGTGCGCCTCGGTCAAAGCACGGTCGGCGACCATCCAGACAAGTTCCGGTGCTGGCTGGTAGGCGACGTAGAAATCCGCCAACTGATAGACGCCCGCGAGCACGCGGCGAGCTTGGCGACGCTGGTCGCCGCGCAGCGTACGGGCGGCTGTCTGCGCATCACGGATAAGACCGGGTAGTAGCGCGCCGAGCCGAGTTCGGTGGTCGGGCGAGTTGTGGCGCACGTGCCACGCTTGCCGCAACCGCACAGCGAGATGTTCCACGGGCTGAGGTTTCACAGCTGGCGTGACCCGGTAATCAGTGAGCGCCGCCTGCACGGCCGATAGCGCCTCATGCCGCTCTCCCGCGAACAGCTGGACAGGTACGGCGTGCTCGTCTCCCGTGAGGGTGGCGAGGTCTTCAGTCCCCAGAGCCTCGGCCAACCGAAGCAGCATCGGGAGCCGCGGCACCTGGAGCCTGCCCGTTTCCACGGCCTTGACCCATTCAGCGGATCGGCCGACGAGGCCAGCCAGCACCGGACGTGACAGGCCAGCACGTTCGCGCTGCGCTTTGATGCGCGCGCCCACGGGAAGATCGTCCACCGTCATTCCCTTCGCGGAGTAGACCTCTCCGCGTGCCCCCGGTGGCCAAACCGGGGGCGTCCCTCCGCGAAGAGGTGCACCCCCAGCGTAGCCGCTACCCGACCGGGTGACCACGCCCAGGCCCACGCTTCGCCGGGCATAACACCTCATCGGATTTTATGCCGAGATCGAAGGAGGAGCCGGAAACCGCGGTTCGTACGATCCTGCAGAACGACGTAAAGAGCCGCAGCCTCTCCCCTGCCCGCGGCTTGTCCGTTCGGAGATTGAGGTCCCCTGTGAATCGAAAACGCGCCCTGTCCGTGCTGGCCGCCCTTCTCGTGCTGTCGCCGACGGCGGGAACCGCCGCCGCGGCACCCATCGCGAATAGCGCCGCACCCTACTGTTATACGGAGCCTTCCCAGCCCACCGCGGATGTGAGCGACCTCAGGGCGAGGTTCAACTCCGCCAACTGGATGCAGATCCTCCAGGCCGTGTACCAGCGACGCTGGCCAAGCGGGGAGGCGCTGGCCATCGCCCAGGCCAGGGATCCGTACTGGGACCGGTTCGTGCGCAAGAACAGTTTCGAGGCCTTCACCGAGTCGATGATGGTCGCCATTCACGAGGAAACCCACATGTGGGATCTCGACCCGTCGCGAACCAGATGGAACGTACACACCGCGGCCTGGATCAACGCCTCCCGGCAGGACCTGAGGGTGCCGCTGCACGGTGGCTTCCCGCGCAGGGAGATCCTGCCGCTGATCAACGACCGGCTCAGCGACTCCATGGACGACATCTACCTGCGGGACCGGACCCAGGGTGACTACCGCCTGCAGGGCGTGCTGGCAGAACTGAACGCCGGGCTGACCGGCCTGCCCGCGGTGACGGTGCTGCAGGAGTACATCAAGGGGGTCGGGGCCAGCAACGCCCGCGACATCGCCGCCACCAACCTGCGGTACCTGCTGCTCTACCTGCGGGTGGCCAAGGACCGGCATCCAGCCTACTGGGCGAAGATCAAGAGCGAGCCCAAGCTGCGCGAACTGGTGCTGACGCAGTTCCTGCGCACGGCGTACTGGCTGGAGAAGTCGGCTCCCTACACGGGCAAACTCGGCAGCCCGGATGCCGACCGGATCACCGCCACCAACTACGCCCCCGCGAACATCGCCATCCTGGAGGAGTTCACCGGCAGGCAGGTGCGCACCGACACCCAGAAGCACTGCACCACCTGAGCGCCGGTGCGCGATCGTCCGACCTGAGCAACGGAGGGATCGCGAGGTAGGACAGGATGGCGGCGTGGATACCACGGTCGCGGTCGCACTCATCACCTCCTTGTCCACCCTCACCGCGGCCGCGCTGACCGGCACGATCTCGGCCTGGTCGAACGCACGGCAGCTACGGCACCAGCGCCTGCTGGCCAGGGAACAGCGTGCCGAGGAGCGCAACGGGCACCGGCGCGAGCTGCGGCGTGCGGCGTACCAGCAGTTCCTCGCCGAGGCCGACGCGGCCTACCGGGTGCTGGACGAGGGCTGGCTGGCCGCGCCGTTCACCGAGCCCGCCCCATGGAAGGCCGGGTTCGCGGCCCGCCGGGCCCTGGACGAGGCCTATATCCGGGTCCAGCTCGAAGGGCCCGACGAGGTCGCGGCCGAGGGCGCGAAGGTCGTGCGCGGCATCGGCGAGGAGTTCACGACCCACCGGCGGGTCCTCGACGCCAACCCCGGCACCCCGGACTCCGCGGTCGCGCTCGATGCCCAGGCCCGCGCCGGAGCGCTCCGGGTCCGCTTCCAGACCAGCAAGGACTTCATCGCGGCCGCCCGCCACGCGCTCGGCGAGGAGCCGCCCCAGCAGCCGGAGCGGCTGCCGGAACACTGAGACAGTGCGACCGGGCCGCGGCTCCGGCGTTACTGCTTCCGCTCGGGATCGTGCCGGGGGCGCGTCGCCCGCAGCGAGCCCGCGTGCGCGTGCACACTGGGGTCCCGCCGGGTCTTGATCAGGCTGGCCACGGTCACGACGACCAGTACGACGACGATCACGCCCAGGCTCAGCGGCGTGGGGATCTCCGGAACCCGCGAGTCGATGTCGACGTGCGCCCAGTGCAGAATCAGCTTGACCCCGATGAAGCCCAGGATCAGCGCCAGCCCCGCCGACAGGTAGACCAGCCGGTCCAGCAGGCCCTTGACCAGGAAGTACAACGCGCGCAAACCGAGCAGCGCGAACGCGTTCGCGGCGAAGACGATGTAGGGCTCATCGGTGATCCCGAACACCGCCGGAATGGAGTCGAGGGCGAACAGCAGGTCGATCCCTCCGATGGCCACCAGCACGATCAGCAACGGGGTGACCATGCGGCGGCCGTCGACCCTGGTGACCAACTTCCCGCCGACGTAATCGGTGGTCACCGGCAGGACCCGGCGGGCGGTGCGGACCACGACGTTGTCCTCCACGTCGGGGTCCTCGTTGCGGTGCCGGAACAGCTGGACGGCCGTGTAGATCAGCAGCAGGCCGAACAAGAGGAACATGAACGAGAACAGCGCCAGCAAGGTGGCGCCGAGCGCGATGAAGATAGCGCGCATGATCAGCGCGAGCACGATGCCGAACGTGAGCACCTTGTGCTGGTGCTCCTCGGGTACGGCGAACGTGGTCATGATGATCACGAACACGAACAGGTTGTCGACGGAAAGGCTCTTCTCCACCAGGTACCCTGCGAAGTACTCGGTGCCGAAGTCGCCCCCGTGCGCCAGGGTGAACCACACGCCGAAGCCGACCGCCACGAGCACGTAGAACACCGACCACGCCGTCGCCTCGCCGAACCCCACCCGGTGCGGCCGGACCGCCGCGAGCACCAGATCCACCGCGAGCAGCGCCACGACCAGCCCGATCGTGCCGACCCACGTCCAGATGCCGATCTGGAGCATCACGCCTCCAACCATCCTCGGTCACCGATCCCGTGCTCGCGGCGAGGATATCGTTGCAGGCTGCCGGGTTCAGCGCGAACCGCGGCGCGCCGCGGTCCCGGCCAGGGTCGCCGAGCCGAGGCGGAGGCCGAACCCGCTAGCTCACCGACGGTCCGGCTGACCGCAGGCCGCTGCCGGGTTCCAGCATGGGCACCAGGAACCGCCGGGCGACGGTGCGCACCTGCTCGTCGTCGTCGAGATCGATGACGTGGCTCGGCGTGACCAGGAACGAGCTGGACACCCGGGTCATCAGCTCCGCGACGAGCTCGACGTCCACCTCCTCGGCGACATTGCCCGCGCGCTGCTCGCGGCGCAGCTGTCCCGCGACGAACCGCTGCACGGTGGCGAGCGTCCGGCCGCCGTCGTTGACCATGGACGGGATGAGCACATCGGGTTCGGCGGTCATCAGCCCACCGATCAGCGGATTGCGCCGGACCGCCTGCAGGGCGCTGGCGAATCCCAGCACCACCCGGTCGGCGACGGTCTCGGCCTCCTGGATGTCGATCAGGAACTGGTCGAAGTACCGCCGGAACTCGCGTCGTACCACGTGTTCGACCAGTGTGTCCTTGGTGGCGAACCGGCGGTAGGCCGTGATCCGGGAAACCCCGGCCCGCCGGGCCACATCCTCCATCGTGGACCGCCGGATGCCCATCCGGCAGAACTGCTCGTAGGCGGCGTCGAGCACGCGCTTGGCGACCTCGTCATCCTCGTCGACCGGGTCGAGCGCGTCGGCGAGCGCACGCTCCAGCAACGACTCCGAGCCCTCGGTCGTCAGCAGGGCGGGCAGTACGGGGTCCACGATCGGCCTTTCGCTCCGTGATACGTAGATGCGTTTGCTGTCTCAGCGTAACAACGGTGTCAGCGGCACTCAAGGAAGTCACCGCCCACCGTCGTACCCCTGCCCTACATGTTCGCGGCGCCTGACTTGATCGCCTCCCGGATGCGGGAGTAGGTGCCACAGCGGCAGATGTTGCGCAGGGAGTCCAGGTCGGCTTCGGTGATGGCACGGCCTTCCGCGGCGACCCGGCGGACCAGTGCCACGGCGGCCATGATCTGGCCGGGCTGGCAGTAGCCGCACTGGACGACGTCGTGCTCGAGCCATGCCCGCTGCATCGGGTGCAGCTCCGCGCCGACCGTGGCCGGAAGTCCTTCGATCGTGGTCACCTCGTCCGTGGGCTCCAGATCTCCGACCGGGATCGCGCAAGGATTGACCGCCTTGCCGTTGAGGTGGCTGGTGCACGCCTTGCAGACGTTGATACCGCATCCGTACTTCGGTCCGTTGATACCGAGCAGGTCGCGCAGCACCCACAGCAGGCGCACGTCCTCGGCGACGTCGACGGTGACCTGCTCGCCGTTGACGCGGAAGGTGTGTTCGGGCACTCGGATCTCCTCGGGTCACCAGGCATGGTCGCGGCCATCGGCCGGGGACTGCGGGACGGGCGGCACGGTCGGTTTGGGTTCGAAGGAGAGCGTGCCATGGTTGATCGGGAAGCTCGTGGGCATGGTGCCGGTGGCGCGGCCGTAGGCACAGGCCACCGCCGCCATCGACGCGGCCACGCCCAGCTCCCCCGCACCACCGGGTTTGCCGGAGGTGTCCGGCATGACGATGATCCGTAGCTCCGGCGGGGTGTTCCACTGCCGGGTGTAGAAGTAGTTGTCCCAGCTCGCCTCCAGGAAATGCCCGTCGCGCAGGTGCAGGCTGGAGGTCAGCGCCAGTGCGATGCCGTCCGAGATACAGCCCATCATCTGCGCTTCCAGGCCGCGTGGGTTGACGGCGAGGCCGACGTCCACGGCGAAGACGGCCCTGGTGACCCTGGGTCCGGTCACCCCGTTGCGGATGGGCCGGTTGACCGTGTCCGGGCGGCAGTCGATCTCCATCAGCGCGGCGCTGACGGCGTGGTACTCGGCGTGGAAGGCGATGCCCTGCGCGGTGCCCGCGGGCATCGGCCTGCCCCATTCGCCGACATCGGCCACCTTGTCCAGTACCGCACGGCAACGATCGTCGCGGAGGAACTCCTGCCGGAACCGGTAGGGGTCCTTACCCATCCGCGCGGCGAGCTGGTCGACGATGAGCTCCCTGGCACAGGTGACGTCGGGCGAGTAGACGTTGCGCATACTGCCGGTGTTGAAGCTCTTGTCGGTTTCGCTCAGCAGCTGGCTGCTGAACCCGAACTGATAGGACATCGCCTGGCTGAGATGGAAGAAGGTCTGCGCGAACCCGACGTCCCCCACCGGCAGCCGCGCGGCCATGGCGGTGATGATCTCGCCGAGCCCGTGGCCGAGGTCGGTGGCGACGCTGGTGTGCCGCTGCCGGTAGCTGAGCACGGTGCCGCCGAGATAGGAAGCGCGTACCCGCGAGGTGCACATCGGATGGGCGCGGCCCTGGCGGGAGTCGTCGGCGCGGTGCCACATGAGCTTGACCGGCTTGCCGATCCGCTGGGACACCTCGGCGGCTTCCAGCGCGGCGTCGAAGAACAGCTTGCGCCCGAACGAACCACCGCCCTCGGTGACGTGCACCGTGACGCGGTGCTGCGGTAGTCCCAGCTTGGCCGCGATGGCCTGCTGGGCGACGATCGGGGATTTCAGCGAGGACCAGATCTCGGCGCGGTCGGGGCGCACGTCGGCGACCGCGCAGTTCGGTTCCAGCGCGCTGTTGCTGCGGAAGTAGAAGGTGAAGGTGCCTTCCACGGTCGGGGTCAGCGGGCGGGGCCCGATCGGCAGTTCGGCGGCCCGCAGCTCGCGGAGCACGGTCTGGTCCGACTTTCCTTCCGCGGTACCGGGTTTCCACGACACTCGCAGGGCACGCACGGCGTCCACGCACTGGCCGAAGGTCTCGGCGCGCACCGCGACCCCGGATGCGATCACCGCGACATCGGTGACGCCCGGCATGGCGCGAACCTCGGCGAGGTTGGTCACCGAGCCGACCTCGCCGTTGATGGTGGGCGGCCGGCACACCATCGTCGGTTTCGCGCCGGGGATGTCGAGGTCCATCGCGAACTTCTTGCGCCCGGTGACCGCGTCCAGCGCGTCGATCCGGTTGCGCGGCCTGCCGATGACGGTGAAGGCCTCCCGCGGCTTGAGCGGCACGGACACCTGCCGGGTGCGGGTGCTCGCGCCTTTGCGCGCCAGGGCACCGATGCCGATACTGCCACCCTCGCGATCGGTGATCACCCCGGCGGTCAGGGTCAGGTCGGTGACCGGCGAGCCGAGTTCGGTTGCCGCGGCCGCCAGCAGCCGGTGCCGGGCGATGGCGGCGGCGACCCGGATCGGGGTGTAGGTCGCGAAGGTGGTGTTCGACCCGCCGGTGAGCTGGTTGAACACCAGCTCCGGCCGGGCGTCGGCGAGGGTGACCCCAACTCGTTCCAGCGGGACGTCCAGCTCCTCGGCGATCAGCATGGCCGTCGAGGTGGTGATGCCCTGCCCCACCTCGGCCCGCGGCAGCGCGAATGACACCGTGCCGTCGGTGTTGACCTCGACCGTGATCAGGTTCGAGGTCGGCAGCGCCGCCGTGGTCATCAGCTCGTTGAGGTCGAGCAGTTCGGTGAGCTCCGGCGTGGGCAGTTGCTGGGCGCCTGCCGCGGACGGCTCGCCGAGCTCGGCCGCGGCCAGCACGGTCGGAGCCGCCACCACGTACCCGAGGAACCGCCGCCGCCCGATCGCCTTGCCGTCGCCGTCCCCTTCCGGTCGCGTCGCCATCGGATCAGCTCGGCCGGTTGGTCGTCGGGATCTCGATCTTCGTCTCCTCGCCCTTGGTGAGGTAGAACAGGATGTACTGCCGCGCGGCCTCGTCCAGGACCCAGGCCGCCTCCGGTACCAGCGGCAGCGGAATGAGGCCCTCCCGGAACTTCACCAACGCCGGCCAGGCGACCGGGAGCAGCCGGTCCCACACCGGCTCGCGCGGGATGCCGTCCCAGTCGGCCACCTGGTCGCCGACCAGGTACCGCGCGAGGGCGTTGCACAGCGGCCTGCTGATGCTGCCGGGGCTGGTCTGCTCGGCGAGCTGGCCGAGCAGGATGTCGGTGAGCTCGACACCCTCAGGGGTCGGCCCCATGTTCCGGGGCAGGACCTGGTCGGACTGGGCGTAGGCCGCCTCCCAGGTGGCCGGGATGTACTCGTCCCTGATGCCGAGCATATGCGCGGTCACCTGCCATACGTGCAGGTAGGCCTCGGACTCGGCGCGGGTGATGGGCACCTCCCATTCGAGCATCTTGCGCATCGCGAAGGTCGGCAGGGTGTGCCAGGTGACCAGCATGTCCTCCTGGCTGATCGGGATGTCGCCGGTCCAATGTGGGGACTGCTGCAGCAGGTGGCGGACCGCCGCGTGCACCAGCCGGGTTTTCACGGCCTCGACCACGCAGGTGCCATCCGGCCGATAGGCGTTCAGCGAACCGACCGCGAATCCGAAGATGCTCGTCTTGGCAACGCGATCCTCCATGTCCGCGCCGCCCTTGGAGTAGTAGACCGAGCGCGCCTCGTCCGGGATGGCGGTGGCCAGGATGCCACCGCCCACCCCGTTGAGCAGGTTGAGATACAGCCCTCGGCCCTTGTTGAACTCGGCCGCGAGCTCCAGCTTCCGGCGGTCCGCCCACGGCGGAAGCTGCCGCGCCTGCTCCATGAACGACCGTAGATCCGCGGGCAGTCCCGCGGGTAGCGGCTGGTCGTTCCGGGTCCAGTCCCACAGCAACCGGTTGACCTCGGGCACCGCACCACGGTCGAGTAGCGAAGCGACCAGCGGATCAGCCACCTCGTCCCACACCCAGCGCGGCTCTTTTCCCGCGCCGTAACCCGCAATCGAACCGCTGGGTGCCCAGGTCCACTCCAGCAGGGAACGCGCCTGGGCCGGGGCCGCCATCCCCAGCGCGCCGAGCGCTCCCAAAGCTCCGCCGGAGGCCAACATCCTGCGCCTGCTCAGTTCCGCCATGCCCGGACTCCTCCTTGAGCCACAAGTCTTGATATGATGATACGTATCACGTTGCCGTGTATCTCGACAAGCGGAGGTCCGGCCTTCAGAACGGACGGTTGGCTTCCGGAATCTCGATGCTGATCGGCCGGGCCTCGGACAGGAAGAGCAGCGCGGCCTTGCGCAGGAACTCGTCGAAGGTCCAGTAGGCCTCCGGCGCCAGCGGGAACGGCAGCAGGCCCTCGCGCACGGCCACAAAAGGCGGCCAGGCCACCCTGAGCAGCGGGTCCCAGATCGGCTCCCTGGGGATCTCCAGCCATCCGGCGATCCGGTCCCCGAGCAGGTACCGGGTGAACGCGCCCAGGATGTCCCTGCTGAGGATGCCACCGTCGAGTTCGGCGCCGAGGCCGAGCAGGATGTCGGCCAGCCTGATCCCCTCCGGCGTCGGCGCCAGCACCGGGTCCAGCACCTGCTCGGCCTGGGCGTTGGCCTCGTCCCAGGACGCGGGGATGTACTCGTCCTCGATGCCGAGCATATGCGCGCCCAGCTGCCAGGAGTGCAGGAACGCTTCGGACTCCGCAGCCGGGATCGGCACCTCCCACGCGGTCAGCTTCTGCATGACGGTGGTGGGCAGACTGTGCCAGGTGACCATCATGTCGCGCTGGCTGATCGGAATCTCTTCCTCGGCGGCGCCGTTCCAGTGCGGGGACTGCGGCAGCAGGTGCCGCACGGCCGCGTGCACCAGCCGGGTCTTGACGCAGGTCACGATCATTTCGCCATCGGGCTGGTAAGCATTCCTGGACCCGATGTCGTATCCCAGTTTGGCGGTCTTGGAAATACGGTCCTTCATATCCGCGCCGCCCTGCGAATAGTAGACCGCGCGAGCCTCCTTGGGAATGACCGTGCTCATCATGCCGCTGGCCAGCCCGTACAACACGCCGAGATAGAGCCCGCGTTTCTCGTTGAACTCCACCGCGGTGGCCAGCTTGCCCTGATCGGCCCACGCCGGCAGCTGGCGTGCCCGCTCCATGAAGTCGCGCAGGTCCGCGGGCAGGCCGTCCGGCAACGGCTGGCCGTTCTTCGTCCAGGTCCGCAGCAACTCGTTGACCCTGGGCACATCGCCCCGGTCCAGCAGCGAGGCCACCAGCGGATCCGCCTCGGCATCCCACACCCACCGCGGGTCGGCACCCGTCCCGGCGCCCGCAACCGACCCCCGCGGTGACCACGTCCACAGTGGACGAGCCTGGGCCGGAGCGGCCACCGTCAGCGCACCGAGGGCGCCCAGCGCGCCGCCTGTCATCAGCATCCTCCGCCTGCTGAGCTCATCCATGGTCTCAACTCCTCCTTGAGTCGCGAACACCTGGTTGATACGCTGATACGCACTAGGGCGCTGCGTATCAATGAGAGCACAAGTCGGGACGAAAAACGAGGGGTACCGGCCAAACTCTCCACAACTTCCGATCGGGTCCCCGGCGAGGCGAGGGAAGGGAACCAACCAGTGACCGCAGCAGAGCAGCTACACCACGCCGTCGAGGGACTGACGATCGCCGGACTGTTGCGCCACAACGCCAGGCAGTTCCCCGACCATCCCGCGCTCACCAGTGGCATCGGTCCGGACGCGACCACACTGACCTGGTCGCGGCTGCGCTCCGAGGTCGCGGTGCTCAGCCGCGGCCTCTCCGCACTCGGGCTCCGGCCGCGCGACCGGATGCTGATCGCCATGTCCAAGCGGCCGGAACACTGGATCGTCGATCTGGCGGCGGCCCACCTCGGCGCCCTGCCATGCAGCACCTACGACACCCTCAGCAGCGAGCAGATCCGCTTCGTCGCCCAGCACAGCGCGGCAACGACCCTCGTGCTGGAGGGCAGGGAGCAACTGCGCCGCTGGCAACCAGTGCTGCCCGAGCTACCCCAGCTGCGGGCGATCGTCGTCCTCGACCCCGAGATCGTTCCGGCAGGCGACCGGCGCTTCGTCAGCTATGCGGACCTGCGCGGCGAGGCCGAGGCCGGCGAGGTCGGCGCGACGTTCGAGAAGCTCACCGACACGGCCACGCCGGACCAGCCGCTGACCGTCGTCTACACCTCCGGCACCACGGGCGAACCCAAGGGTGTGGTGCTGTCCCACCGCAACGTGATTCACGAGTCCCTGATGCAGGACCGCCTGGTCACCACGTCCGAACATCCGCGGTCGGTGGCCTACCTGCCCCTGGCGCATATCGCCGAGCGGGTGCTCGGAATCTACCTGCCGATCTGCAATGCCGGGCACGTCACGATCTGCCCGGACCCGGCGCAACTGCTGCCGACGCTGCTCGCCGTGCGCCCGAACGGGTTCTTCGGCGTCCCGCGCGTGTGGGAGAAGCTGGCCGCCGGTCTGCGGGCCCGGCTCGACACACTGACCGGGGAGCGAGCCGCCGCGGTGGCGCAGGCGCGGGAACTCGCCGCGCAGGTGTTCCGGCTGCGGTCCGCCGGTGCGGATGTTCCCGCCGACCTGCTGGACCGGCGGGACCGGCTGGACGAGCAGGTGCTGCGGCCGATCCGGGCGGCCATCGGGCTGGACGAATGTGAGCGGGCCTTCAGCGGGGCGGCGCCGATCCCCGCCGCCGTACTGGAGTTCCTTGCGAGCCTGGGGACGTCGGTCTACGAGGTGTGGGGGCTGAGTGAGACCACCGGAGCGGCCACGGTGAGCACCCCTGAGGTGTTCGCCCTGGGGTCCGTCGGGCGACCGGGACCGGGCGTCGAGGTCATGCTCGCCGCCGACCAGGAGCTGCTCGTGCGCGGTCCCGTGGTCTTTCCCGGATACCTCGGCACCGACGGCGAGCTGGAGCCCGCGACCGACCAGGATGGCTGGCTGCCGACCGGCGATATCGGCACGATCGACGACCGGGGCATCGTCTCGATCACCGACCGCAAGAAGGAGCTCATCATCACCGCAGGCGGCAAGAACATCGCGCCGACGAAGATCGAGTCCTTGCTGCGGTCGCATCCCCTGATCGCGCAGGCCGTCGCCATCGGCGAGAAGCGCCGTTACCTCACCGCCCTGCTGGTCCTCGACGAGGAGACGGCTCCGGCCTGGGCGCGGGCCAACGGCATCGCGGCGACCGAGCTGAGCGCGCTGTCCCGGCACCCCGAGGTCCGCGCCGCGCTGGACCAGGCCGTTGAGCAGGCGAACTCCGCGCTCGCCAGGGTGGAACAGGTGAAGAAGTACCAGGTGCTGGCGCAACCGTGGACCGCCGAGTCCGGCGAGCTGACCCCGAAGCTGAGCCTGCGGCGGAAGGTCATCGAGGAGCGGTACGCCGAGACGATCGAGTCGATGTACGAGTGACCGGAGGAAAGCACCTGATGCCACGAGTTCTGACCGATGAGCGCCGCGACCTCGTCAACGCCATCGGGGACTTCTGCCGCCGTGAGTGCGGCACCAAGGAGCAACGCGACAAGCTCACCGCGCATGGTCAGGAGCCGCACAACCAGGAGCTCTACGCCAAGCTGGCGGACCTGGGCTGGCTGGGCATCGCGGTACCCGAGGAGTACGGCGGATCCGGTTCGGGAATGACGGATCTGTGCCTGTTCCTGGAGGAAACCGCCTACGGCCTGGTGCCGATCAGTGGTTTCGCCACCACGATCATCGCGGCCGCGGGCTATGCCAAGTTCGGCTCCGCGGACCAGCGGCGCACCGTGCTCGAAGGGGTGGTCAACGGCCGGATCGAGGCCATCTCGATGTCCGAACCCGAAGCCGGGTCGGATGTGGCGGCGCTGACCTGCCGCGCCGAGCGCACCGAGGGCGGCTGGGTCGTGAACGGGCAGAAGACCTGGTGCTCCAACGCGCATCTCGCCGACCACATCCTGCTCATCGCCCGGACCTCCCAGGAGCACTCCAAGCACCTCGGCCTCACCCAGTTCCTGGTGCCGACCGAAGCCGAAGGGCTGCAGATCCGCGGAATCGACACGATGGGCGGCCGGGAGGTCAACGACCTCTACTTCACCGACTGCTTCCTGCCCGACTCCGCGGTCGTGGGCACGGTCGGCCAGGCCTGGACGCAGCTGATGGCCGGGCTGAACCTGGAGCGGATGATCCTCGGGGCGAACATGCTGGGGGTGGCGCGGCGCGCGTTCGACGACACCGTCGAGTACGTCAGGCAACGGGAGCAGTTCGGCCGGCCGGTCGGCTCGTTCCAGGCGCTCAAGCACCGGATCGCCGATATGGCCACCGAGCTCGAATGCGCCCAGCTGCTGCTCTACCACGTCGCGGCCGCCATCGACGCCGAACCCGGAACGGTGTTCGCCCGCGAGGCCTCGATGGTCAAGCTCAAGTGCACCGAGCTGGCCAAGCACGTGACGCTGGAAGGCATGCAGATGATGGGCGGTTACGGGTACAGCACGGAGTACGGGATGGAGTCCCTGCTGCGTTCCACCGTAGTGTCCACCGTGTACGGCGGAACCAGCGAGATCCAGCGGGACATCATCGGAAAGACCTACGGCTTGTGACGCCGTCCTTCCAGCAGCATGCGGTGGAGGCGGGTGCGCGCCTCCACCGGCATGACCTCATACCGTGACCGAACGATCAGCGGAAGGGTTTCTTGTCCGAGATCCGGCTGCTGTCGACATGATCAATCCCGGCATGGGCGCTTCAGGCGGCGATGTGGGCCGCGAGCCGGTCGGCGGCGGTGCGGGGCTCGCGGCCGAGGAGTTCGGCCAGCAGTGGGCCGGCTTCGGCGAAGTAGCCCGCCCGGGCTCCCTGGTACCAGGTGAGCATGAGCCGGGCCGCCTGCTCCGGCACACCGATCGTGATCTGGTCGGCGACCCACTGTTCGTCGTCCACGAGGACGCGTTCGACAGTGTGACCGGTGAGGTCAGCGGCGATCCTCGCGAAATCGTCGAAAGTCACGGCGGTCGGCGCGGTAAGGGTGACAGGACCATCGAAGGAACGGTCACCGGCGAGGATGACCGCAGTGGCCTCGGCTATGTCGGCACGGTCGGTATACGGGACGGGGCCGTCTTCCGGCTGAGCGATCATGCCGGTCCGCCGCCACGGGCCGAGAACCTGATCGAGCGGACCGTAGGCGCCGTTGCGCAGTGCGGTCCAGTCGACTCCGGAGTCGCCGAGGATCGTCTCGGTGGCGATGTGGATGTCCGACGGCCGGTACGGGTTGCCGGGGACGGCGCCCTGCTGGCTT
Organism: Amycolatopsis aidingensis; assembly: GCF_018885265.1. Taxonomy (GTDB): domain Bacteria; phylum Actinomycetota; class Actinomycetes; order Mycobacteriales; family Pseudonocardiaceae; genus Amycolatopsis; species Amycolatopsis aidingensis. The sequence goes on along the minus strand of NZ_CP076538.1, from coordinate 3,551,626 downwards.
GTGTAGAGGATCCGCCGGGCTCCGGCCGCGACCGCGGCTTCGATGGCATTGCGGTGCAGGCTGACCATGTCGGCGGCCGGGTCGTTACCGGACACCAGCAGGACCTGCTCGGCACCGGCGAACGAGTCACGCAGCGCGGCCGGGTCCTCGTAGGAGCCCTGCCGCACGCGCACGCCGCGGTCGGCGAAGTGCTGCGCCTTGGCGGCGTCGCGGACGCTGACACCGATCTGGTCGGCGGGTATGCGCTTGAGGAGGTACTGGACGATGGCGCCGCCCAGCCCACCGGTAGCGCCGGTGACAACGATCATGTTCTTGACCTTCCTGAGCGCCCACGGTGTCTCGTCCTGGCGGTGGGCGGCAGCATAAGTTGACTAATCGGGTCAGTTTCTCTTCCGGCCACGACCGTAGGTAAGCTGACCCAAGGAGTCAAATTACGACGGTGAGCGACAGGAAGAGACGGTGAAGGCCATGGCCGGTACGGTGCCTTCGAAGTCCCGGCTGCGCGCCGACGCCCGGCGCAACTCCGAACAGATCCGCTCTGCCGCGATCGGCGCCTTCCAGGGACAGGGCCTGACGGTGCCGCTGGAGGATGTCGCCAAGGCGGCAGGGGTGAGCAAGGCCACGATCTTCAACCGGTTCGGCGGGCGGATCGGCCTCATCGAGGCCGTCATCGAAGAGGTCGTGGCGAGTGAGCTGTTCGCCGTCATCGACCACACTCGGACCATCGACGACGTCGGCGAGCGGATCGCGTACTACCTCACCGCGATCCGCGACCTCCAGTACCGCCAGCCCGCCTTCAACGACGTCCTGTTGCAGACATATCCGCACTCGCAACAGCTCATGGAGATCTGCCGGGTCGGAAGCGAGGCCAACGAAGAGCTCATCGCTGCGGCGCGGGCCTCCGGCGCGCTGCGGCCGGAGTTCACGGCGGGCGACCTCCACGCACTCGTCGTCGACAACGCCCTCGCCCTCAAGCACGGCAAGCGGCCTCCCCGGGACGACTACGACCGCCGCACCAGGTACCTACTGGACGGAATCCGAGGGCATTCCTCGGCTTCCGGCGGATGATGACAGCCTCCTTGCCCGGGTACCCGGCCGACACCGGGCCGAACGGGCCGTCGTCATCGGGTGCCTCCCATACGGGCGATGAGGACCGACTGGCCAGGGGAGCTTTCCAGCGGGTGTACCTCGGGTTCGCCGAAGCCCGCTGCCAGCAGCCAGTCGACGATCTCCCTGGTCGGGTAGACCTGGCCGCCCTGGCCGTGGAAAAGGTTCAGGCTGAACACCCTGGTGAAGGCCTCGTCCACCGGGTCGGCCGGGTGCTCGTCGTGCTCCAGCAGCACCACCGCGCCGCCGGTGCGCAGGGCCGCGGCCACCCGGCGCAGTAGTGTGCGGTTGGCTGCGGCGGTGCGGCCGTGCACGACGTTGAACAGCAGCGCGGTGTCGAAGTCCGCACCGAGGTCGAGTTCGTCGTAGTCTCCCGGTCGCAGGGTGATGCGCCCGGCAAGGCCCGCCTCCTCGACCGCGGCCGTGTTCAGGGCCTCGGGACGGTCCACGACGGTGGCGTGCAGTGCCGGGTTCGCGGAGCAGAGCCGGATCGGGTACGCGGCGTGCCCGCCGCCGAGGTCCAGCAGGGTCTCCCCCACCGGGACCAGCCCGGCGACCTCCGGGGCGATGTGCTCGGCGTGGCCGGACAGCATGCGCTGGAAGCGCTCCAGGGTTTCCGGCCTGCCGGCCAGCCAGGCGTAGAAGTCGAGGCAGGCGGTACCGGAGCGCACCGAGGTTTCCAGCTCGCCCCAGGAGTCGAACAGGACCGTGGACCAGAAGCGTTCGACCCGTGCGTAGTCGCCGCCCGCCAGCCACTTGCCTGCCATCGGCGAGTTCGCGTAACGCTCACCGTCAACGGTCAGGTAACCGCAGGCGACCAGCACATCGGCCAGCAGCGCGGTGCCGCGCGGGTCGGCGTCGATCCGGGCGGCCAGCTCGTCGGCCGGAAGCGACCCTTCCGCCAGCGCAGGGAAGACGCCGAGGCGCAGGGCGGCCGTGGCGGCGCGGTACCCGGCTGTGGTGATCATGTCCAGGAAGGACGGCGGCCCGTCCCCCTCGTCGAGATCCAGCGGCATCTCAGCTCCTCCCCGGCAGGACGCCCGCGGACGCCAGGTACTCGATATGCCGCGCGATCATGGCCCGGTCCGCTGGCGGGAACCGCACCCCGCAGTCGGCCGCCGCGGACCAGGTTGCCGAGCAGTCGAAAACGGGGTGGGCCCGGTGCGTGGTGGTCAGGCCGAAGGCCAGCGGCCCGAACGCGCTGTCCGGGCTGTCCAGCATCAGCTCCCGCCACTCCGGGTACTCCAGCAGCCGGGTCGGGTAACCGACCTCGGTCAGCACCTCGCCGAGGTCGGCGTAGGACAGCCCGTCGGCCCGGTAGTAGTGGAAGTCCCTGCCGTGCAGCTCCGGCCGCAGGGACAGGCCCGCGATCGCCGCGGCGAGCCGGTCCACCGGCAGCATGTCGATCACGTCCGCCGTGCTCGGCACCGCGCCGACCTGCGCGCAGGTGGCGATCTGCCTGCTGAGGTAGGACTCGGTCTTGGCGGTGCCGGTGCGCATGTCCCCGACGATGGCGGCGATGCGGTGGATGGAGATCGGCAGGCCGCGGTCGCGGGCCAGCACGCCCATCATGTCGGCGACCCATTTGGTGGTGTGGTAACCGGTGTCCAGCCCGGTCGGGTCCTCCGGCCGGTCGGCCTCGGTGATCCGCACCCGGTCGTAGGCGGCGCCGAGGAACACGCCGAGGGTGGACATCAGGTGCAGCGGTTTGGTCGTGTACCGGGTTGCCAGCCGCAGGATGTCCACGGTGCTGCCGATATGCGGGGGCATCATCCACTGGTAGGTGAGCACGAAGTTCATCACCGCGCCGTTGTGGTAGATCGCATCCATGCTCTCGGCCAGCTCGTCGAACGCCCTTGCCGCCAGGCCCAGTCCCGGCTGGGACATGTCGCCGACGACCGGGACGATCCGCGCCAGTGCCTCCTCCGGCACCTCGAGCCGGGCCCGCTCCAGGTTGGCCCGCACCCGCGCGGCCGCCATCGCCGGAGTCTCGGCACGGACCAGGCAGTGCACCTCGGCCTCGGTGCGGGCGAGCAGCTCGGCCAGCAGGTGCGCGCCGAGGAAACCGGTCGCCCCGGTGAGCAGCACCCGCTCCACCGCGCCGGTCCGCGGGCCTGCGGGCCGGATCTCCTCCGGCGGGCGGGCGTCGGCACGCATCTGCTCCGGTGTCGGCAGCCCGGAGGGGTACCGGCCGGCGAAGGCGTCCCCGGTGTCCGCGGTGTCTTCGGTGTCTTTCCTGGCTGCCGCCTGCTCCACCACCTCGGCGAGCTCCGCGAGGTCGGCGGTGGCGAACAGGGCCCGCAGCGGCACGTCGACTCCCAGCAGCGCGCGGATGCGGGCCAGCACCTTGGCCGCGACCAGCGAGTGCCCGCCGAGCCCGAAGAAGCTGTCCCCGCGGCCGACCAGGGGAACCTCCAGTACCTCGGCCCACACCTCGGCCAGGGTGCGCTCCACCGGGGTACGCGGCGGCTCGTAGACCGCCGCGCGCGGCTGGGGGTCAGGCAGGGCCGCAGTGTCCACTTTGCCGTTCCGGGTCAGCGGCAGCTCGGCCACCTCGACCGTGGCGCCGGGCAGCATCGCCTCGGGCAGCCGGTCGGCGCAGTGGGCACGCAGCTCGTCCAGCGATGGCGCGGTCGCGCCTTCCGCAGCCACCAGGTAGGCGACCAGGGTCTCGGCGCGCACGGCCACGGCGGCATCGGCGAGCCCGGGATGGGCCAGCAGCGCCGCGCGCACCTCACCGGGCTCGATCCGGTGGCCGCGCAGCTTCAGCTGGTCGTCGGCGCGGCCGACGAACTCCAGCCTGCCATCCGGCCGCAGCCGGGCCAGGTCGCCGGTGCCGTACATGCGGCCTCCCGGCACCGTGGGGTCGGGCAGGTAGGCCGCCGCGGTGCGGGCTGGCTCACCCCGGTAGCCGCGGGCGGGGGCCGCTCCCCCGATGTGCAGCTGGCCTGCTACCCCGACCGGCACCGGGCGCAGCCGGTCGTCCAGCAGGTAGGCGCGGACGCCGGGCAGCGGGCGGCCGATGGGCAGGGTGGCCGAGGGCGGGTCCTCGGTGCTCGCGGTGTGCGCGGTGGCGCACACCGTGGTCTCGGTGGGCCCGTAGTGGTTGACCAGGGTGACCCGCCCGCCGGTGAGCCGCGTCCACTCGGCGACCGCCGACCCTGGCACGGCCTCACCTCCGACCATCATCATCCGCAGTGGGCTGCCCGCCACCGCCTCGGTGAGCCCGGCGAGGTCGGCCACCCACCGCTTCCACAGCGCCGCCGCGGTGTCCACGGCGGTGATGCCGTACTCGGCGCACAGCCGCAGCAGCTCGGCCCCGCCGATCGAGGCGGGCTCCGGGTGGGTGAGCACGGCCGCGCCCGCGCACCAGGCCGGGAAGATGTCCCCGACCGAGGCGTCGAAGCTCAGCGGCGGGATCATCAGCAGCCGGTCGCCGGGCCCGAAGCCGTGCAGGTCGATGAACGCGCGGGTGAGGTTGGCCAGGGTGTCGTGCTGCACCTGCACGCCCTTGGGTTTCCCGGTGGATCCGGAGGTGTAGACGACGTAGGCCAGCGCGGTGTCCGGAACGTCCACGGTGGGCGGCTCGGCTGCCTCGGTTTCGAGTTCGCCGGTGCTCAGCACGGTGCCGGGGAAGCCGCCGAACCGGTGCCGGTCGCCGGGCGCGGTGAGCACGACGGGGGCACCACAGTCGGCAAGCAGCTCGGCCAGCCGGGCCGGCGGGTGCGCCGGGTCCAGCGGCACGTAGGCACCGCCCACCTTGAGCACGCCCAGCAGCGCGATCAGCGCCTCCGAGCCCGCGGGCAACGCCACCCCGACCGGGGTCTCCGGACCCACCCCGAGGCCGGTGAGCAGCTGTGCGAAGCCGTTCGCGCGGCGGTCCAGCTCGCCGAAGCTGACCGTGGCCCCTTCGGGGAGGGAGACGATCGCCGGAGCGTCCGCGTCCTGGGCGGCGATGCGGTCCAGGACGCGGGGCGCGGGCGGTGGGGCCGCGTCGTTCAGTGCGGCGACCGCGGCCCTGTCGGCAGCGCCGAGTGTGTCCAGTGTGGACAGCCGTGCCGTCGGACGCTCGGTCATGGCGGTGAGCACGGCCAGCAGGTGCCCGGCGATGCGGGCGACGGTATCCGGCTCGAACAGGTCGGTGCTGTAGTCCAGGGTGGCTGGCCAGTCGCCCTCGGTCTCGCGCACGTGCAGGGTCAGGTCGAACCGGCTGGTGTCCCGGTCGACCGGGACGGCCCGTGCGGGGAAACCGGCCCAGCTGCCCGCGCCGCCACCCTGGTTCAGCACCAGCATGACCTGGAAGACCGGGTGGTAGGACAGGTCTCTCGGCGGGGCCAGCCTTCCGGTGACCTCGTCGAAGCTGACGTCGGCGTGCTCCAGCGCGTCGATGGCCGCCGCGCGGGCCCTGCCGAGCAGCTCGGCCGGGGTCGGGTCGCCGGAAAGGTCCATCCGCAGGGCGGTGGTGGTGACGAACATGCCCACCGTGCCCTCCAGCTCGGGGAACGGGCGATGCGTGGTGGGCGCGCCGATGACCAGGTCCTCGCCGGCACCCCGGCGGGCCAGCAGCGCGGCGAAGGAGGCCAGCAGCGCGGCGAAGGTGGTGGTCCCGTTGGCCCTCGCGGTCGCGGTCAGCCGTTCGGCCAGGCCGGCCGGGATGGTGAAGGGATGCGATCCGCCCGCCACGGTGCGCCGCGGGGTGCGCGGCCGGTCCGCCCCCAGTTCCAGCGCGGGGGGCGCGCCGGCGAGCCGCTCGGCCCAGTGGTCCAGCTGGCGCTGCCGCTCCCCGTCGGCCAGCCGCCCGGCCTGCCAGTGCACGTAGTCGGGGAACTGGGTGTGCACCGCCTCCAGCGGTTCCCCGGCATAGGCCGCGCCCAGCTCCGCGGCCACGATGCCGAGCGACCGGTCGTCGCAGACGATGTGGTGGGCGGCAAGGACCAGCGCGCAGTCGTCTGGACCCAGCCGGATCAGCCGCAGCCGCAGCAGCGGCGCCGCGGAAAGGTCGAACGGCCGGTCCACCTCGGCGGCCGCCTCCTGGCGTAGTGTCTGGTCATCGGCCCCGGTGAGGTCGCTGACGGCGACCTCGGCCGCCACCTCCGGCAGCACCTGCTGCTCGGCGCGGCCGTCCACCTCGATGATCCGGGTGCGCAGCGCCTCGTGCCGCTCCAGCACCCGCGCCATGGCGGCGCGCAACCGCCCGGGGTCGAGGTCGGTGGCCACCCGCAGCGCGCAGAACATCACGTAGGCGCCGGAGTCCTGGCCGAGCCGCTCGGTCAGCCACAGGCCGCGCTGGTTACCGGACAGCGGTACGGGCCCGGCTTCCGGCCGGGCCGGGATGGCGGGGGCGGGCGCGGTGGCCAGGCCGCGCTCGGCGACCAGCCGTGCCAGCAGTTGCTCGCGGTCGGACAGCTCGGTCACTGTGGAGTCCTTTCCGGGGTGGGCGCGTCGGGCAGCTCGTCGACCGCGCGCAGCCGTGGCCGGGACCAGGCGTAGCCGGTCAGCGCGAGCATGAGCACGCCGACGATGAGGAAGACCAGTGCGATACCGCGCCCGTCGCCGGTGCCGATCACCGCGCCGATGGTGCCGGCCAGCGCGCCGCCCTCGGCCATCAGCGGTTCGGCGATGCCGTCGGTGATCGGACCGATCAGCAGGTAGGCGACCGGCATCGCCGCGGTGCTGAGCACCCGCACGACGGCGAGCACGCGCCCGAGCACCTCGGGGTCCACTTTGGTCTGGATGAGGGTTATGCAGGAGGTGTTCATCAGCGGCAGGGTGAACAGGAAGGCGGGCGCGGCCACCGCGATCAGCCATGGCGACGGCGCGAGGCTGTGCAGGATCAGGAAGACACCGCCCAGCCCCAGACCGGAGTAGATGCCCAGTACCCGCCGTTTCGGCCCGCCCCAAGCGCCCATGACGAGTCCGCCGAGGAACATGCCGCTGCCCCCCGCTGCCATCAGCACGCCCAGGGTGGCGGGGTCGGCGAAGGACAGGATGAGCGGTTGCACCAGCCCGCCCGCGATGGCGAACAGGAAGTTCCACAGGCCGAACACCACGCACAGGGTGAGCAGGGCGGGCGCGGTGCCCAGCCAGCGCAGCCCCGCCCCGATGCCGGGCCTCTCCTTGCCGGTGCCCGCGGGGTGGTTGCTTCGGCGGGTGGCCGGGTCAGCAGCAGGGTGGTGACCGCGAACGCCATCGACAGCACGTCGATCAGCAGCACCCCGCGCAGCCCCACCAGGGTCAGCAGCGCACCGGCCACCAGCGGGGCGGCGATCTGCACCCCCTGGGTCAGCTGCATCAGCCCGTTCACCCGGCCCAGATGCCGTTTGGGTACCAGTGCCGGCACCAGCGCGTTGTAGGCGATGATGTGGAAGGCGTTGAGCGTGGCGGTCGCCGCCGTGGCGGCGTAGACATGCCAGGTCGCCAGCGCGTCGGTACTCACCGCCAGCAGCAGCAAGGCGGTCACCATCCCGGCCCCGGTGTCCGCGGTCAGCATCACGCGGCGGCGGTCGTGGCGGTCGGCGACCGCCCCCGCGTACGGGGCGACCAGGATGCCCGGCAGCACGGCGCAGAACTGGATGAGCACGAACTGGGTGACCGATCCGGTGCCGAGGTAGACCCAGACGCCGAGGACGAAGGCGCTGAGCGCGGAGCCGATCACCGATACCAGCTGGCCTGCCCAGATCACCGCGAACCGGCGCAGCCCGCGGTCGTCCTGCAGCTGCGAGGTGGCGGTCACCGGGTCTCCCCCAGCATGGCCCGCAGGTCCTCGGTGGACCTGCCGTCCAGTTCCACCCGCAGCTGCGCGATCGCGGCGATCTGCCCTGGCCTGTCCTCCAGTTCGGTGAGCACCCTGGCCAGCCCGGCCACCGTGGGTGCGGCGAACATCCGTCCGATCGGAATGGTCACCGAGAACGCGGCCCGCACCCTGGCCACCACCTTCGCCGCCAGCAGCGAGTGCCCGCCGAGGACGAAGAAGTCGTCGTGCACCCCGAGGTCGGGCAGGCCGAGGACTTCCTGCCAGATGCCGGCCAGCACCCGCTCCACCGGATCGCGCGGGGCCACCCGTTCGGCCGCACCCGCCCACACCGGGTCGGGAAGGGCCTGCCGGTCCACCTTGCCGTTCGCGGTCAGCGGCATGGTTTCCAGCAGGACGGCGGTGGCCGGGACCATGTACTCGGGCAGCCGCTGCGCGAGCCGGGCACGCAGCCGGGACCACAGGTCCGGATCCCGGCCCGCGTCCCCGTCGGGGACCAGGTAGGCCACGATCCGCACGTCCTCCCCCGCTCCCCTGGTCACCACCACGGCCTCGGCGACTTCCGCGCAGCGCAGCAGGGCCGCCTCGACCTCACCCAGCTCGATCCGGAACCCGCGCACCTTCACCTGGTGGTCGGCGCGGCCGAGGAACTCCAGCATGCCGTCCCGGCGCAGCCGTACCTGGTCACCGGTGGCGTAGAGGCGGCCGGGCCCGAACGGGTTGGGGCGGAAGCGGTCGGCGGTGCGGCCGGGCATCCCGCGGTAGCCACGGGCCACGCCCTCCCCGCCGATGTGCAGTTCGCCGACCACCCCTGGAGGGACCGGTTCCATCCGGGCGTCCAGTACGTACAGGCTGGTGTTGCCGATCGGTGCCCCCAGCACGACCGGCGCGGGCGCCGCATCGACCAGGGCGGCCGAGGACCAGACGGTGGTCTCGGTGGGACCATAGGCATTCCACACCAGTGCCTCGTCCGACAGCAGGGCGTCGGCAAGGTCGCGGGTCAGCGCCTCCCCGCCGCACACCCTGGTGACCACCCCGGCGGGGACGCCGCCCGCGGTCTCCAGCAGCCGCCAGGTCGCCGGGGTCGCCTGCATGGCGGTGACCCCCGCATCGGCCAGCAGGTCCCGCAGCGCGGGTCCGTCCGCGACGGTCTCCGTGGGCACCACCAGCACCTCGGATCCCGCGACCAGGGGCAGCAGCAGCTCCAGCACCGAAATGTCGAACGAGAGGGTGGTGACCGCGGCGAACCGGTCGGCGGGGTCGAGGTCGAACAGGTGCTGGAAGGACACCAGCAGGTTCAGCACCGCCCGGTGCGGGACCTCTACTCCCTTGGGCCTGCCGGTGGAACCGGAGGTGTAGATGAGATAGGCCAGGTCCTCGCCGTGCACCGGCACCGCGGGCGCGGGTTCGTGGCCCGCGGCGTCCTCAGGGGTCAGCACGGTCCCGGCGAAGCCGAGGTCGTTCCCTGCGCCGAGCAGTATCCGCGCCCCCGAGTCCGCCAGCATCCCGGCCAGCCGGGCGGTGGGCCAGTTCGGGTCCAGCGGCAGATAGGCCGCCCCGGCCCGCCACACCCCCAGTATCGCGGCGACCAGGTCCGGGGTGCGCGGCAGGCACAGGCCGACCGGGGCTTCCGGACCCGCCCCGTGCGCGCGCAGCAGCGCGGCGATCCGCCCGGACCGCTCGTCCAGCTCCCGGTAGGTCAGGGCGGTGCCGTCCGGCCCGCTGACGGCGATGTTCCCCAGCCCGCCCGAGATCAGGTCCAGTACGGTGGTCGCGGTGGGCAGCGGCAGCTCGGAGGCGTTCAGCCCCTCCAGCACCTCCCACCGCAGCACCCCGGTCAGCGCGTCCAGTTCGGACACCCGGCGCCCTGGATTCTCGGCGATGGCCGTCAGCAGGGCGGCGAACCGGTCGGCGAAGTCGGCGATGGTCTCCGGATCGAACAGGTCGGTGCTGTACTCGATGCCGAAGTCGAGGCAGTCGCCGCGCCGCTCGGCGGCGAGGGTGAGGTCGAACTTGGCGACCTTCGGGTCCACCACGATCGGCGTGGCCTCGAGGTCGGCGAAGGACATCCGCAGCGGCGGGGTGTTCTGCAGGATCAGCTGCGCCTGGAACACCGGCGCATGCGCCATGCTGCGCCGCGGGCGCAGCCGTTCGACCAGCTGCTCGAACGGTAGTTCCGCATGTGCCAGACCGTCCACTGTGGCCTGCCGGGTCCGGGTGAGCAGTTCCTCGAAGCTCGGGTCGTCGCCAACCCGCGTGCGCAGCGCGAGGGTGTTCACGATGAAGCCGATCATCCGCTCCAGGTCCGGGTGCGCACGGCCCGCGACGGGGGTGCCGACGACGACGTCCTCCTGCCCGGCCAGCCTGCCCAGCCGGGCGGCGAAGGCCGCCAGCAGCACCATGAACAGGGTGGCGCCACGCTGGGTTGCCAGTTCCTCCAGCCGGTCCACCACCGCACCAGGGACCACCTGCTGGTGCAGCGCCCCCCGGTAGCTGGCGACCGCGGGCCGCGGCCGGTCGGTGGGCAGGGTCAGCAGTTCCGGCGCCCCGGAAAGGTGCTCGGCCCAGTAGTCAAGGTGCTCGGCGCCGTCGCCGACCCTGTCCCGCTGCCAGGCCGCGAAGTCCGGGTACTGCAGCGGCAGCTCGGGCAGCTCCGGCAGGGTCCCGGACACCGCGGCCCGGTAACAGACACCAAGCTCGTCCAGCAGCACCGAAAGCGACCAGGCATCGGAGATGATGTGGTGCAGGTTCAGCACCAGCACGTGGTCGTCCTGGTCGAACCGTCCCAGATCCACCCGCAGCAGCGGTCCGCTGTGCAGGTCGAACGGTTCCGCGCCGCGCTCGTCGGCGAAGCGCTGCGCGGCGGCGTCCCGGTCCGGCCCGGTCAGGGCGTGCTCGCGCAGTTCCGCCGTGCCGGTGGGGGCGACCAGCTGCACCGGCTCCCCGCCGGACTCGGGGAAGGTGGTGCGCAGGGCGGCGTGCCTGCCCACCACCGTGTCCAGCGCCGCGCGCAGCGCCGCCCGGTCCAGCCCGCCGCGCAGCCGCATTCCCATGGGCAGGTTGTAGGCGGCGCTACCGGAGGAGAACTTGTCCAGGAACCACAGGCGCTGCTGCCCGAAGGACAGCGGATAGGGCACGGGGGCCTTGGCGCGGGCGCGCAGTCGCTGCGCGAGCAGCTCGCGCTTGCGGGCGGCGGACAGGGGCCCAGCGGAATCGGGCTCGGTCATCGTCGGCTCCCAGCGGTGTCTGGTCGGTCGGTCACGGCGCTCACCGGGCCGCGCTGGTGTGCGGCAGGGGGTCGCCGAAACGGTCCCGGTACGCGGCGACGGTGACCTCGTCGTCGCGCAGGAAAGGGAAATCGGTGGGCACCATGTGCCTGATCGCCAGCAAGGGCAGCGGCGCGCGCAGCGGCCGGAAGTCCGGATTCCACAGCCCGCCCTTGTCCGGCGGTCCGGGATGGAACTCGCCGATCATCAGCCCGGCCTCGGTGTACTCGCGCTTCAGCGCCCCCTGGGTGCGGTCGATCAGCGTCACATCGGTGAGGTTCGGGAACAGCACCAGGATGGTCTTGAACTGGGACTCCGGCTCGGTGCTCGGGCTCAGCTCGGTGAACCAGTCCCGGTAGTGCAGCAGCAGCTCGGCAAGGTCGGCAGGGCGCTCGGGCCGTCCAGGGTGGACGGAGATGAGGAAGAGGCCCTTGCGCAGCGATGCGCTGGTGAACGGGCACACATCGCCCCGCCTGCCGAGGTCGGGGTTCGGTCTGCACAGGTACTCCCGCGCCCAGCCGTGGATGCGCCGTAGCGCAACCTCGTACTCGGCGACGGCATGGGGCAGCTCCTCTGCGGCGAAGTCCGCCGGCTCGACCAGCGGGTACACCGGCCGGGTGGGATGGGTCAGCATCTACCTCACCTGTTTCGCTCGCGCGTCTGGTGAACGGCGGCGGCCAGCGCCACGCCGGTGAGCGCGGCGGTTGCTCCGCCCAGCAGGCGGTCCTGGCGCCTTGCCCGCGCCAGGGCCTCGCCATAGGGCACGGTCGTGTGCGAGATCAGCGTGTACAGCGGCACCCAGGCGCGCGGGAAGCACCGGTGCAGCAGCAGGTCGGCCTTCTTGCGGGCGAGGAACAACGGGGAGCGCACCTTGTCCCGCAGTTCGACGAAATTCCGTTTGGACAGCTCGGCAAGCACATCGGTGTGCGGCCGGCGGGCGCGCTCGAACGCGGCCAGCGCGGTGGGCAGGTCGGCCGGGTGCTCGCGCAGGCACCGGTCGAGCACCGAGCAGTCCTCGAACGCCGAGTTCATCCCCTGGCCGAAGAACGGGTACACCGCGTGCGCGGCGTCGCCGAGCAGCACCACCCCGCCCGCGCCACCCGGCAGGTGCCACGGGCTGGTGCGCACCGTCACCAGGCTCGCCTCCTGGTGGTCGAGGAACTGCCGCACCAGGTCCGGGATCAGGTCGAGGGTGTCCGGGAAGCAGCGGGCGAAGAAGGAGCGGACCCGCTCGGGCGTGGTCAGCCCGGCGAACCCGGCTTCCCCTTCGAACGGCAGGAACACCGTCGCGGTCAGCGAACCGTCCACATTGGGGTGTGCCACGATCAGCCCCTCGTCACCGGGCCAGACGTGCAGCGCGCGCAGCTCGGTGCGCGGGTGGCCGTCCGCGCCTGCCGGGATGAGCAGCTCCTTGTACCCCCATTCCAGGAACTCCTGGTGCAGGTCCATCCGGCGGGCACGGCCCAGCCGGGCACGCACCGTGGAGAACGCGCCGTCGGCGCCGATCACCAGGTCCGCGGCGTGCTCCCCGGTGTCGGTGCGCACCGAGGGGACGGTGCTGTCCACCTCCCGTACCGGGGTGTCCCAGTGGAAGGTGACGCCCAGCCGCTCGGCCTCGGCCACCAGCAGCACGTTCAGGTCGTGCCGCAGCACCGAATGCAGTACCTGGTCGGCCCGGCGGCCGTAGGGCTGGAACCGCAGGGCGCCGTCCGGCCCGTGCACCACCCGGCCCCGCATCGGCACGGTCAGCGGCTCCAGCGCCTCCAGCAGCCCGACCCCGCGCAGTGCCTGGATGCCGCGCTGGGACAGGCCGAGGTTGATGGAGCGACCCCGCTCGCGCGCCCCTGGCGAGCGCGGGTCGGGCCGCCGCTCCAGTACCGTCACCCGATGCCCGTGCCGGGCGAGATACACCGCGATCAGCGAGCCCGCAAGGCCCGCACCGGCCACCACGGCACTCACTGCGGCCGCTCCTCGTTCAGCAGCGTGCCGAGCAGCCGGTCCACCTCGGCGTCGGAGAGGTCGTCGAGGGCGTCCAGCAGCGGCACCGGCCCGCGCCGGCCGCCGTTCGCCTCTCCCTCGGCCCCACCGCCTGCCATGGCCTCGCACAGCTGCGCGATGGTCGGTGCGGCGAACAGCGTGGCCAGCGGCAGCTCGGTACCCAGCACCGAGCGCACCCTGGCCAGCATCCGGGTCGCCGTGAGCGAGTGGCCGCCCACGGCGAAGAAGTTGTCGTGCACGCTCAGCTCGACCTCGGCCGGGATGGCCAGCACCTCGCGCCAGATCCCGGCCAGCTGGGCCTCGGATTCGGTGCGCGGGCCACCGTGGCAGCGGTGCCCGTCCACACCGGCTCGGGCAGGGCCGAGCGGTCGGTCTTGCCGGTCGGGGTACGCGGCATCGACTCCAGCAGCACCATGGTCGCCGGCACCATGTAGTCCGGCAGCTTCCGGGCGAGGTGCGGGCGCAGCTGATCCCACAGCCGCCGGGTGGCGTCCTGGCCGGTGCCGCCCGCCCGGGGCACCGCGTAGGCGACCAGCCGCACGTCCGAGTCCCCCGCCGACCAGGTGGTGACCACCGCGTCGGCGACGTCGTCGTGCTCGCGCAGCACCGCCTCGATCTCGCCGAGCTCGATCCGGAACCCGCGCAGCTTCACCTGGTGGTCGGCGCGGCCGAGGAACTCCAGCGTGCCGTCCGCCCTCGGCCGCACCAGGTCGCCGGTGGCGTAGAGGCGGCCGGGGCCGAACGGGTTGGGCCGGAAGCGGTCGGCGGTCAGCCCCGGCATGCCGTGGTAACCACGGGCCACCCCCGCACCCCCGATGTGCAGTTCGCCGATCACGCACGGGGGCACCGGACGCAGCAGCCGGTCCAGCACGTGCAGTTCGGTTCCCGGCACCGGCGGCCCGAGCCGGACCGGTGCCGGCGCCTGCGGCACGACCCCGGCCGCGGAGTACACCGTGGTTTCCGTCGGGCCGTAGCCGTCGATGAGCACCGCGCCGTCGGACTGGAGCGCATCGGCAAGGTCCCTGGTCAGCGCCTCACCCCCGGTGACCCGCAGCCGCACCCCTTGCGGCACCCCGCCGGCCGCGAGGATCAGCCGCCAGCTGGACGGTCCGCCCTGCACCACGGTGGCGCCGGTGGTGCGGATGCGCTCGCGCAGCAGCGCGCCGTCGGCGACGTCCTCGGCGGGGAGGACGGTGACGTGCGCCCCGCACAGCAGTGGCAGCAGCATCTCCACAGTGGACACGTCGAACGCCGGGGTGCTGATCGAGGCGATCCGGTCTTGCGGGCAAAGGCCGAGCAGCCCGTCCATCGCGTGCAGCAGCGCGGCCAGCCCGCCCTGGGTCACCCGGACACCCTTGGGTCTGCCGGTGGAGCCGGAGGTGTAGAGCAGGTACGCCAGCGAGCCGGGATGCTGCGGTACCGCCACCGGCGGAGTCCCTTGCCACTGTCCTGACTGGACCTCGCCGGTCGCGTCCACCAGGACCTCGGTCCACGGGCCGGGCAGCAGCCCCCGGGTTTCCTGCCCGGCCACCAGCACCGGCGCGCAGGCGTCGGCGGCCATGACGGCCAGCCGCGCGGGCGGCCACGAGGGGTCCAGCGGCAGGTACCCCGCGCCAGCCTTCCATGCGGCGATGATGCCGACGATGGTCGGGGCGCCGCGCGGCACCAGCAGCGCCACCGGCTCGTCGGGGCGGGCGCCCGCGGCCAGCAGGGCATGCGCCAACCGGTCGCTTGCCCGGTCCAGTTCGGCGGCGGTGAACCGGTCGTCCAGCAGTACGGAGTCCGGCCGGGCGGCCAGGGCGGCGCGGACCAGCTCGGCCGCGGTCGGCCGCGGCGGGGGCGGGGCCTGCGTGGCCCGCGGGCGCTGCTGCCCGCCCAGCGGCAGCTCGGCCACCGGGGTCGCGTCCTCCGCGCCGAGCGCGGCGGCGAAGGCGGTGTGCAGCGCGACGATGGTGTCCGCGTCGAACAGCTCGGGGTCGTACTGCCAGCGTCCGGACCAGTCCTCACCCGCCTGCTCGACGGTCAGCGAGATCGCGAACTTGGACCCGCCACCCGCGACCGGTTCCGGGGCGAAGGTGACCTCACCTGCCGTGCGCGGCTCGGGCGGCGGCTCCACGGCGAACATCACCTGCACCAGTGGGGCGTGGCTGAGCGAACGCTCCGGCGCTGCCAGGTCCACCAGCTGCTCGAACGGGAGGTCCTGGTGCGCGATGGCGGCCACGGTGGCGGCCTCGGCCGCGGCCCGCGCCTGCCCCAGCGTGGTCTCCTGCGTGAACACCGCGCGCAGCGGCAGGGTGTTGGCCACGAACCCGACCAGGCGATCGGTCTCCGGCCGGGTGCGCGCGGCGGCCGGGGTAGCGACAAGGAAGTCCTCCTGCCCGGTCACCCGGTACAGCACGCTCTGGAAGGTCGCCAGCAATGCGGCGAACCCGCCGGGCACCCGCTTCGCCGGCAGTGCCGCCCGCAGTTCGGCCCCGGCTCCGGATGCGGGGCCGGGCCGGGTGTGGTCCGCGGGCAGGCGCAGCACCGTCGGTGCCCCGCGCAGTGCCTCCGACCAGTACGCGAGGTCCGCCGCGAACGCGCCGCCGTCGACCTGCTCCTGTTGCCACAGCGCGTAGTCCGGGTACTGCACACTCACCTCGGGCGGCTCGGCCCCGGAGTACAGCGTGGCCAGCTCGTCGAAAAGCACCCCGCAGGACCAGCCGTCGGCGATGCTGTGATGCAGCACCAGCACCAGCACATGCCGGGTGGGTGACAGGCTGGCCAGCGCGGCCCGCAGCAGCGGCCCGGTGTGCAGGTCGAAGGGCTGCCGCGCGAGGTCATCGACCAGTGCGTCCACCTCCGCGGGCGTGGCCCGCTCGTAGTGCGGCAGCTCGATCCCGGCCGCGGCCGTGACCACCTGCACCGGGGTTCCTTCCTCCGCCGCGAAGTGGGTGCGCAGCGCCTCGTGCCTGCGCACCAGCCCGGCCAGCGCCGCCCGCAGCGCGGCGGGGTCCACCGGGCCGTCCACGGCGATCCGCCAGCCGATGTTGTAGACCGAGGTCCCCGGCATGAGCTGATCGAGCAACCACAACCGGCGCTGCCCCGACGACGCAGGGAAGACGAAAGCCTCGTCCGAGGGGTTCACCGTGCTCCTCCTTCTCGCGGGCCCCCGCGCTGCTCCCCCATGGCTGTTTCCTGCCTGCCGCGGCGATCGACGGCGACCACCCGGAACTCGGCGGTGTACCGGGCGCCCGCGGCGTCGGTGAGCCAGAGCTCTTCGGGCCCTGGCAGCATCTCGCTGACGCTCATCCGCCCCTCGGGCAGCTCGCGCTCCAGCACGCGCACCGCGTGCGCGAACAGCTCCACCGACGGCTGGCTTTCCAGGTCCACATAGAACGGTTTGTGCTCCACCGGGCTCTTGGCGAAGACAAACCGGCAGATCCCGTGCTCGCGCCGCCACGCCTGCGCGGCGAGGAACCGTTCCGGCTCATCGGCGGCGAAGGCGAACCGGCACTGGCCGGTGCTCAGCCGCCAGGTCTCGCGGGCCACCACCAGCCGGTCCAGGGTCACCCGTGGGGTGTGCTCCCCGGCGGGCAGCAGCCGGAAGTTCTGCACCAGCTGGGCCATGATCTGCTCACTGAGCAGCTCGACGATCTCCAGCTCGCGGCGCCCGTCGCGGGTGCGGGCCACCAGCCGCCCACCCCGCTCGACCACCTCGCATGCGCCGACCGGCACCGTGTTCGCGTTCCTCGGGCCGCACGCGTCGTGCCCGAACTGGATGACGATGTCCTGTGGGGACACCAGTGCGTCGGCAAGGCGCTGCGGGGTTCCGCTCTCGGCCCTGGTGGTCGCCAGTACCACCCTTGGCCCGCCGAGGTCGGCTGCCATCGCCGCGTGCAGGTCCGCTGGGCTGGGGTGCTGGGAGACGAACAGCGCCGAGCGCATCGAGTTGAGCCCGGGGTGCATCTCGCCGAGCACCCACTGGAAGTCCCCGGCGCGGATGGCATCGGCGTCCCTGGCGGCGATCATCAGGTCCGGGCTGTGCTGCACGGCGGCGGGCCACCCCGGCCGCGCGGTGGCGAAGGCGCGCAGCACCCGGTCCCGTACCTCGGCCACCCGGTGCACGCCGAGGTCCCCGCCCAGCGCGGCCGCCCACCGTTCCTGCAGCGTCCGCACCAGCCGCTCGATCACCCGGTGGTCGAGCCGGAAGATGGTGTCGTTGGCCCACAACCAGAAGTCGGCCAGCCGCAGCGCGTCCTGCCCGGTCGCGGCGGCCCGCTCGCGGTAGATGTCGTGCAGCGCCCTGCGGTACAGGGCCGCTCCCGCCGCCGTGTACCAGCGGGCCGCTTCCAGCACCACCGACAGCGGGGGCCACAGCGTGTCCAGCAGCGCGGGCGAGACGGTGACCTCGAGGTCGCGGCGGCACTCCTCGTGCACCACGGTGCGGCCCGCGTAGAACACCCCGGGGCGGCGGGTGGCTTCGGCCCCGGTGAGCTCGGTGAACCGCTCCTGCAGGCCGGAGATCGCCGTCACCAGCGCGTCCGGGTCGCCGACGGCGGCGGCCACCGCGTCCCGGCCGCGTTCCACCTCGGCCAGGGCCGCCGCGGCGGGCTCGCGTACCGCCGGGTCGCCGATGGCCGCGATCTGGGCACGCAGGGAGTCCTCGGGGACCAGGGCGGCCGGCGGGACCTCCATCGTCCAGGCGATCCGCCGCTGGTTGTGATAGCGCTCGAGGATCGCGTACACGGTGGCCGCGTCCGGGACCGTGCCCACATCGACCAGTGCCGCGGCCAGCTCGCGCGCCGACCGCACGCCGTCACAGGCGGCCAGTACGGCGGCTTCGGCCTCCTCGATCGGGATCGGCTCGGTCAGCGGGACGTGCAGCCGGGTACCGACCACGGCGACGAACGGCAGCAGCCTCGGCACCGCCCACGGCCGCACCGCGTCGGTGGTCAGGGTTTCGGCGAGTTCCTGGACCGCCCAGTTCTCCAGGTAGGTGGTACGGGCGGCCAGCAACCCCGCGCCCGGCTTCGCGGTCAGCGGCTCCGCAGCGTGCTCGGTGACCCTGGCCCAGCCGACCGGCCCGAAGAAGCCGATGGTGTCGTTCTTGGCACAGTAACGCTGCAGGTAGCTCACCACGGTGTGCTCCCAGCGCCGGTAGTCCACATTGCGGTTCGCCGGGCGCTGCCCGGACAGGGCCTGATGCAGCGCGTCCACCGCGGTGCGCAGTGCGCGCGGGTTCTGCCAGGCCACCGCCTCGCGGAATTTCGGGTCGCCGCTGATCTCGCGCAGCACGGCGGCCGAACGGGTGCGGGCGGTGTCGTAGTCGGCGGCGTAGCGGGCGGCGGCGGCCTCCCGCGTGCGGCCTGCGGCCAGCGCCGCGTCCAGTGCCGCCAGCGCCTCGCCCCGCACGGCGCCGTCCACCGCGGCGCGGACCTCCGCGAACCGGCCCTTCCGGATCAGCCTGCTCATCCGGCGCAGCAGGGACCGCTGCTCGCCCTCGGCCCGGTCCTCCTCGGCGCGCAGCGCGTGGAACGCAGCCCAGCGGGTCTCGCCGACCGCGTCCTCGGCGGCCAGCAGCGCCTCGGCGGAGCGGGCGGCCTCCGGAGCCGCGATGGCCAGCAACGGTTCGACGCCGAACCCGGTGCCGCGCAGCTCGATCCACCGCCAGGCGCCCCAGTCGCCACCGCCGGGAACCACGAGGTGCTCCGGTGTGGACGTGGCGGGCCGTGCTGCCGGGACCCGGAAGGCGGAGCGATCGCGGCGGGTGATGCCGGGCCGCGGCGCGGTGCGCCCGGCCCCGGTGGTGCGCGCGTCGACCGCCTCGGCGAGCGCCGCGAGGGTCCTTCTCCGGTGCACCTCGGCAATGGGGAGGTCCACGTCGAACTCCTCGTTGATCCGGAAGCCAAGGCGCACGGCCAGCAGCGAGTTGCCGCCGCTGGTGAAGAAGTCGTCGTCCGTGCCGAACTCGCCGCCGGGCAGCAGCGTGGCCCAGATGGCGGCCAGCCGCTGCTGGGTGGGGGTGGCCGGGCCGGTTCCGGTGCCCGCCGCCGGTGCCGCCGCGGCCAGCAGCGCGGTGCGGTCGATCTTTCCGCTGCGGTTGAGCGGAAGCTCCGCCAGCGTCGGGTAGCGCGCCGGGCACAGGTACGGGGGCAGCCGGGTGGCGAGGTACTCACGCATGGCCGCCGGGTCGAACCCGGCAGCGGGCACCACGCAGGCCACCAGGTGCCTGCCCTCGCCGGCACCGTCCACCAGCACCGCCGCGTCGGCGACGGTAGGGTGCGCCCGCAGCACGGCCTCCACCTCCGCGGGCTCCACAAGGAAGCCGCGGATCTTGACCTGCTGGTCGGCCCGGCCCGCGAACTCCAGCACCCCGTCCGGCCGCCAGCGGGCCAGGTCCCCGGTGCGGTACAGCCGCGAACCCGGCGGCCCGAACGGATCGGGAACGAACCTGGCCGCGGTGAGCGCGGGCTGCCCCCAGTAGCCGCGGGCCAGCCCGTCACCACCGGTGTACAGCTCGCCGGTCACCCCCGCCGGGACCGGGCGCATCCGCTCGTCCAGCACGAACACCGATGAGCGCTGCACCGGCCTGCCGATCGGCACGGTCGCCCCGACCGGTTCACGCACCGGGTGGCAGGCGGTGAAGGTGGTGTTCTCGGTGGGACCGTAGCCGTTGATCACCGGTTTGCCGCGTACCCGCAGCGCGGTGTTCACCGCGCCGGGTGCCAGCACGTCGCCACCGGCGAGCAGCTGCTCCACTCCGGCGAGCATCCCGGGGTCATGCGCGACGAGCTGGTGGAACAGGCCCGCGGTCAGCCACAGCACGCTGACCTGGTGCTCGCGCAGCAGCGCGGCGAGCGCGGCCGGGTCCAGCGGCCCCTCGGGGGCGGGTACCACCCGGCCACCGGTAAGCAGCGCGCCCCATACCTCCAGGGTGGTCAGGTCGAAGGCGGTGGCCGAAAGGTGCAGGAAGGTCTGTCCGGGGCCGAAGCGGGCGAAGTTGGGCCCGCTCACCAGCCGCACGACGCCGCGGTGCGGCACGGCGACGCCCTTCGGTCTTCCGGTGGATCCGGAGGTGTAGTTCAGGTAGGCCACCGAAAGCGGGTGCGGCCGGGCCGGGAGCACCGTTTCGCCGGAGTCCGCTTCGGACAGCAGGTCGGCGAGCGGCACGGTGTGCACCCCGTGCACCAGGCGGTCACCGATCACCAGCCCGGTCCCGGACTCGCGCAGCGTCACCGCTTCGCGCGCAGCCGGGTTGGCCGGGTCGAGCGGAAGGTAGGCCGCGCCCGCCTTCAGCACGCCGAGCATCGCCGTGACCAGGTCCGCGCCGCGCGGCAGCGCCAGCCCGACCGGTTGGTCGGCCCGCACTCCCCTGGCCCGCAACGCGCGGGCCACCCGGTCGCTGCGTCCGTCCAGTTCGGCATAGCTGATCCAGCGGCTGCCGTCGAACACCGCGTCGGCCCGCGGGGCGTGCCGGACCCGCTCGGCGAACAGGTCCGGCACGCTCGCCCCCGCCGGATAGTCCACGGTGGTGTCGTTCCACTTCTCCAGCATCCGGACCCGCTCAGCGCCGCGCGGCTCCAGTAGCTCGCGCACGAGCCGCCCGTGGTGCTCGGCGAAGCCGGTGAGGATCTCCCGCACCTGGCCCAGCAGCAGGTCCGGGGCCCAGTCCGGGAACCGGGTGGTGTCGTGGATCAGGCGCAGGCTCAGCTTCGGCTCGGCGAAGGCGTAGAGGGTCAGCGGGTAGCCGGGGCTGCGCAGGATCCGCACCCGGCGGCCAGGGAACGGGTTGCCTGGCCGGTCCGCCAGGATCGTGTCCAGTTCCTTGCGCTCGAACAGCACCAGGCTGCGGAACAACGGCGTATCACCGCCGCGCCCGGCGGCGGCCGCGATCGCGGGCTGCGGGCACAGCTGGTGATCCCGGCAGGCCACCGACCGGGCCCGCACCGTGCGCAGCCAGTCGGCCACGGTGGCGTCCCTTGGCACCGGCAGGTGCAGCGGGGTGGTCGCCAGCAGCAGGCCGACCATTTCATCCGCTCCCGGCACGCTGCCGTAGCGCGCCGAGCGGGTCACCCCGAAGACCGCGCCGTCCTCGCCGGAGTGCGTGGCCAGCAGCAGGCCCCAGGCCGCCAGCACCGCGGTGTTCACCGTGACCCCTGCGTCCTCGGCGAGCCCGCGTAGTGCGGCGGTCTCGGCCGTGGACAGCTCGGTTTCGGCCACCCGCATCCACGGGGTCGCCGCGCCGGGCGACTCCAGCGGCAGCGGCCCGGCCGGGGGCGCACCGGCCAGCTCCCCGGCCCAGAACCGGCGCTCGTCCTCGGTGGCCGGGTCCGAGGACCGCTCGGTGTACCAGCGGACGTAGTCGTGGAAGTCGGGCCGGGGCGGGAAGTCCACCTCGCCCGCGCAATGGTCGTCGATCTCCGCCAGGAGCATCGCCAGCGAACGTCCGTCGAGGATCGCGTGGTGGAAGGTCGCCACGACCACCGGGCCGGACACGGTACTCAGCGTGGTCACCCGCAGCGCGGAACCACCGACCGGATCGACCCCGGCCCGCCGGTCCTCGGCGAGGAAGTCCGCCAGATCCACATCGGACGGACCGGAGAGCATCGGGACATCGGCCGCCGGGCCTGCCCACTGCCGGGCCCCGCCGTCGGGTTCCCAGCGGAACCTGGTGCGCAGCACCGGATGCCGCTCGACGGCGGCGCGCCATGCGGCGATATAGGCGGCGGTGTCGGTTCCTCGCGGGAAGTGCAGGACGCACTGGATGACATCGGTCCCCGCGGCCGGGTCGGCCAGCCCGGCGGCGATCATTCCACGCTGGAGGGGCAATGCGGGTACCGCGGTCACGTGACCTCCTCGTCGGCATCTCGGGTGACCGAGCGGGCGCATGACCAGCGGTCACGCACATCGGCAGGGGCGGTGGGGCGGTTACCCGTTGTGTGCCGTGAGGTGCTCGCGGACGCTGCGCGGGCGCATATCGGTCCACGTCGCGTCGATATGGGCCAGGCACTCCGCGCGCGTGCCGCTGAAGCCTTCAGCCCGCCAGCCTGCCGGGAGGTCGCGGTCGGCGAACCAGATCGAGAACTGTTCCTCGTCGTTCAGCACGACCAGATAGGTGTCGTCCATGTTCCACCCCTCTTCAGGAATCCGCAGCGGTAACTGCGGCGGCAACGCTACGCCCCGGGGTGGTTCGGCGAAACTCTGCCGAATGGTGCAATCCGATCATCATTTTGATCGCGCTGCGGGTCATTGTGCCGGTAATTGTGCGGGTCATTGTGCCGGAGATGTCCATGCTCCGTGACCAACAGTGCGCGCTGCGTTTCCACAGCACACGCTCACCTTGGCGGTCTCGTCACGAGTTCGGTTGGATCACGGTATCGTCTCGACCCGGCCGGCACCGAGGCAGCGGTATCGCCTACTCACAATGGCGCCAGAAAATCGCCCATGAGCCAATGGAGCGGTTTTGCTGCAATTTATCGTCCGCCATATCCGACCAGTAGTAAAAACACACTCGGACCGGATCGACAAATGTTCTCGAAATGACTCCTGCGTCCACTTTGAACTGTCTTATGTGTATGATCTTGTGGAACGAGACGGCTTGCCGTGTCAATCCGATCTCATCGCGGAGCGCCACACCCGCCCGGGCCGACCCTCCCCCGGATGTCCGATCCAAGCCATTCGGAGGGCATAACCAAGATTGATGGGTTGACATACCGGTCACCGGCGCCGGCATGGCGCACTCACTCGTCAATCTATGTGTTCCAGCTCACCGGGAACACCCACGCATCAGATCCGCTCACCCGGCCGCACGGCGGAGGCCACGGTCGGCCGAACGGCCGTAGCGGACTGGTCCACGCCGGCGTACGCCGGTGCCGGTCCACCGATCCCGGCCGGCATCCTCGACCAAGATCGCTCCAGGTCTTGTCCTCGTGCCGAATTTTCGGTGAACTACCGGACCATGTCTAGGATTCCCATCGAGCTGGCGGCCACGAGCGCGCCACCGGACTCCAGCACACACGTGCTGGCCGCCGAGGGCGGCACCCTCGCCTCGATCGAGAGCTGGATCAACGAGACCTTCACCCCGCTGCAGGAGTGGCTGTCCAGCGTCGTGATGGCCGAGATCACGGTCTTCGGCATCACCTTCCCATGGATCGTGGCCTGGCTGGTCCTCGCGGCGACCGTGTTCTCGGTGTACTTCGGCTTCATCCAGTTCCGCGGGTTCAAGCTGGCGACCGAGATCGTCCGGGGCAAGTACAGCAAGAAGGACGAACCGGGCGAGATCACCCACTTCCAGGCACTCAGCTCCGCCGTATCCGGGACGGTCGGCCTCGGCAATATCGCGGGTGTCGGTATCGCCGTGAGCATCGGCGGCGCCGGTGCCACCTTCTGGATGATCCTTGCCGGCCTGCTGGGCATGTGCACCAAGTTCGTGGAATGCACGCTCGGCGTGAAGTACCGCGAGATCCACGCCGACGGCACCGTCTCCGGCGGGCCCATGCACTACCTGCCCAAGGGGCTGGCCGAGCGGTTCGGCAACGGCGGCAGGGCGGTCGGCAGGGTACTGGCCGTGCTCGCCGCGATCATGATCCTGTTCTTCGCCCTTTCCGGCGGCAACATGTTCCAGGCGAACCAGACCTTCGCCCAGCTCAAGGACGTCACCGGGGGCTCGGACGGTTTCCTCGGCAGTGACGGCGCGGCGCTGGTGTTCGGCGTCCTGCTCGCCGCGCTGGTCGGCGTGGTGATCGTCGGCGGGATCAGGTCCATCGGCAAGGTGACCAGCAGGCTGGTGCCGACCATGGCGGTCATCTACGTCGCCGCGTGCCTGATCGTCATCCTGGTCAACATCACCGACGTGCCCGCAGCCTTCGGTGAGATCATCTCCGGGGCGTTCACCGCGAGCGGTGTGGTCGGCGGCGCGATCGGCGCGCTGATCGTCGGCTTCCAGCGAGCCGCCTTCTCCAACGAGGCCGGCCTGGGCTCGGCCTCGATCGCGCACTCGGCGGTGAAGACGAAGCACCCGGTAACCGAGGGTCTGGTCGCGCTGCTCGAGCCGTTCATCGACACCGTGATCGTCTGCACGATGACCGCGCTGACGATCATCATCGCCAAGACCCAGTTCTGGGAGGACGCGAAGTCGGCCTACGTGCAGGCCGGGGACACCCCGGACGGGGTGACGGTGACCTCGGAGTCCTTCGCCACGGTGCTGCCCTGGTTCCCGTACGTGCTGGCCGTTGCGGTGGCCCTTTTCGCACTGTCCACACTCATCACCTGGAGCTACTACGGTCAGAAGGCGTGGACCTTCCTGTTCGGCAAGAGCCGCACCAGCGAGCGCGTCTACCAGGCGATCTTCCTGGTGTTCGTGGTCGCAGGCTCGGTGCTGACGGTCGGCACGGTGATCGACTTCGCGGACGCCGTGCTGTTCTCCCTCGCGCTGTTCAACATCATCGGCCTCTACGTGCTGGTGCCGGTGGTCAAGCGGGAGCTCAAGGAGTACCGCGCGAAGATCCGTTCCGGCGAGATCGAGCGCAACGACGACCTCCGCACCCCGCGATGATCCAGGGCCCGCCTGCTCGGTGACACCGGCCCGAGTGCGCCTGCCTGCCGCCGCCAGGGCGCACCCGGGCCGGATCCGTGCATCACCCGTTCGGCCCTGCCCGGCCGATACGGGTCGCAGTAAACTGCGCTTCCTCTGGGGCGTTTCATCCGAAATGTGCGGTAATCGGTGACCGACACAGAGATAGTTCTGTTCGTTCGCACGCATGACTGGGGAATTGCATGAAAACACAACGCAGGAGATACCTGCGGCATATCGCCGCCGCCGTGGCGGCCATGGTGGCCGTGCCGCTGACGCTGGTGGTCGCCGCGGCACCGGCCGCAGCCGACCCCTGGCCGTTCAACAGCAATTTCCGGCCGGACAAGGGAAATCACAACTACTGCTATTCCTCGTCCTACCGGCCGCGGACCGAGATCCGCACGCAGATCTACAACTCCATGGTCTACATGCACAACAACACCAAGGCGAAACGCACCTACCATTCCTCCTGCGACACCAGCGGGGTCGGGCAGACCGATGTGGTGTGGCAGGGGCGGCGCCTTTCCAGTGGCGCGATCGGGGACGCACGCTGCATGGTCAAGCGGTCCAACGGGCGGTGTGACCGGTACCGGGCCAGGATCAACGGGCCGCTGGTGCGCGAGCACTACTCGAACACGACCTACCGTAACCGGCAGTATCGCAAGACGACCTGCCACGAACTCGGTCACACCCTCGGACTGAACCACTACCCGTCCCCGTACAACGACAGCTGCCAGCGGTCCGGCTGGACCGGCACGATCAGCAGCTCCTGGACGCGGACCTGGACGGCGCACCACCGAGGCCACATCAACAGCTGGTTCGGGTGAGGAGCGATGATGCGAATTCGGACCCAGGATCACTCATCTCACCGCGG
Source organism: Amycolatopsis aidingensis (assembly GCF_018885265.1). Lineage (GTDB taxonomy): Bacteria > Actinomycetota > Actinomycetes > Mycobacteriales > Pseudonocardiaceae > Amycolatopsis > Amycolatopsis aidingensis. The sequence goes on along the minus strand of NZ_CP076538.1, from coordinate 3,526,076 downwards.
CCGGTGGACTCCGAGGTTGCGGCTGATCGCTCCCGCCCTGGTCGCCGCGGCACTCGCTGCGGGCTGTGGCGGTGCACCGGAAGGGAGCCCGGACGCGGGCGCCGCGGCTGCGGAGTCCGGTGTGGACGTTTCCGTGCTGCGCCAGGGACACCACGACTTCGTGCCGGCACCTTCGCCGGAAGCCCTGGTACGTACGGGCAAGCACGAGGTGATCACCGCCGGGAAGGTCGACACGGTCCTGCAGGGCGAGGAGATCCCGCTGCAGGAGGGTGACGAGCAGCCGGAGCTGTTCGTGCTGCTGAAGGTACGGGTCACCGAGACCTTCCGGGCGTCCTCACCCGAGGCGATCAACGACGGCCACGTGTATGTGTCGGTATGGCAGGGCCCGCGGTACAACGATCCGGCGGGTACCCCGGAGTTCAGCCTGGCGGACTGGAACCGGGCGATCCCGGCCGGCACGCCGGTCATGCTGTTCCTGAACCCGGCCGATGAGGGCATTCGGCCCGGCCTGCCGGGTGTGCCCGCTGGCGCCAGGGCGATGGCCGCGGACGTGCAGGGCATCCTGCTCGAGGACGGCGGCAGGTTGCTCGGCGGCTTCGAGGAGCTCGAAGGGCAGTGGACCGGTATCCGGTCGATGACCGAGCTCGCCGACCGGGTCCGGAAGGAGACCAGGTAGCACCGGCACGGGTGTCCCGGCCGTCGTCCGGCCGGGACACCCGGCATGCTCACCGGGGTGTCCGCAGATCCTCCGGGGTCAGCTCCGGCCGCCCACCCGCGTGGCTGGCGGTCTCCGCCGCCGCCGAGACCGCCAGCCGCGCGGCCTCCCGGTAGGGGCGGCCGCGGGTGCGGGCCGCGGTCAACGTGGCCACCAGCGCGTCACCCGCCCCTGTGGTGTCCACGACCGGCGTGTCCAGCAGCGGCAGGAACTCGTAGCCCTCCCGGGTGGCGAACAGGTTGCCCTGTCCGGACACCGCGAGCACCACCAGCTCCGGGCCCGCGGCGAGCAGGTCCCGCGCGGCCCTGTGCGCGTCCTGCACACCGTTGATCGGGTGCCCGGCCAGGTACTCGGCCTCCCGCGCGTCGGCGCGGACCACCTCGGCGAGCGCCAGCAGCTCGCGGTGCCCGTCGGCCGCCGGGGCGCCGTCCAGCACGACGCTCGCGCCCGCTGCCCGCGCGAGCCGGGCGGTGGTGAGTGCGCTCGAGGCGGGTTGCTGGAGCTGCACGACGACCGCCCGCGCGGCGCCGATCAGCGACGAGGCCGCGAACACGTCGCCCTCGGTGGCCAGGACGGCGTCCGGGATGTGCTCGAGGTAGCGCCACTGGCCGTGGTCGTCGACCACATCCACGATCAGCGCCGTCTCGGCGCCGGGACGGCGCACCACATGCGAGGCATCGACGTGGTCGGCGCCGAGCCGTTCCAGCAACCCGTCGCCGACGTCATCGGCGCCGAGCACCCCGACCAGTGCGGTCGGCATACCCAGCTGCGCGAGTCCCACCGCCTGGTTGCCGCCCTTGCCACCCAGCATCTCCCTGCGTGAGCGCACCGGAGCGGCCTGGCCTGTGCCCGGCGGCTCGCCCACCCGGAGCACGAGGTCGCGGCCAAGCTGGCCCAGCACTACTACCTCCGCGGACATACCCCGGTGATACCCGGTGGCCGGGGATCGAAACGAGGGCGCGTGAACCCGGCACCCTGGTTCACGCCGCGGGGTCGCTGAGCCGGCAGCCCGCCTCGAGGAACAGGGCGTGCACGAAGGCCTGTGGCAGGTTCCCGCGGAGCTGGTGCTGCACCACGTCGAACTCCTCGGCGTACAACCCTGGCGGTCCGCAGGCCGCCCTGCTGCGCTCGAACCAGCCCCTCGCCTCGACCTCCTGGCCTCGCTGCCGGCAGGCCAGCGCGGTGAGGAACCCGCACAGCAGGAACGCGCCCTCGGCCGCGTGCAGCGGCCGCTGGTCGTGCCGGAAACGGTAGACATAGCCGTCCTCGGCCAGCTCGGTGCGCACCGCGTCCAGGGTCGCGACGCTACGGGGGTCGTCGGCGGGAAGGGCGCCGCGCACCGCCGGCAGCAGCAGCGCGGCATCCACCCGGTCGTCCCGTGCCGAACGCTGCCAGCGACCGCTGGGGTGCACGCAATCCCGCGCCGCGTCCGCCAGAATGGTGTCGGCAAGGGCACTCCACCGGCCGGCTCGTCCGTGGGGCGGGCCGGTCGCCGCCATGGCGCGCAGACCGGCCACGCAGCTGAGCCGCGAGTGCGCCCAGTGCTCCTCGTCCAGCTCCCAGATACCGGCGTCCGGCTCGTCGCACCGCCGCTCGATGGCATCCACGGCGATGTCAACGGCCCGCCAGTGGCGGGAGTCCAGTCTCCCGCGCCGGGCAGCCGCGGCGAACATCAGCAGCGCCTCGCCGAAGGCATCCAGCTGGAAACCCCGCACCGCCCGGTTACCCGTCCGCGCGGCACCGCCTGGATAGCCGGGCAGGTTGCCGATCGGCCGCTCGTCGGGCACCCGCTGTCCGCTGACCGTGTAGACCGGGGACAACCGCGGCCCGTCCGCGTGCAGCCGCTCGGCGACGAAGTCGGCCGCGTTGTCCAGCAGCGGATCGCCGTCCGCGCCGATGGCGGCGACCGCCTGTGCGGTGAAGCACTGGTCCCGGATCCAGGTGTAGCGGTAGTCGTAGTTGCGTCCGGCACGCGCCCGCTCCGGCAGGGAGGTCGTGGCTGCGGCGACCATCCCGCCGTGGGTGCTGGTCAGGCCGCGCTGCACCGCGTAGGCGCGGCGGGCGTCCCTGCTACCGAGCACGTCGGCCAGCCCAGGAACCGCGGTGCTCCACTGCTGCGCGGTGGCCTCCCAGGCTGCGGCCGGATCCGCCGGGGCCCCGGACAACGGGCGGTCGGACAGCTCCAGCACCAGGTCGTGCGTGGTCCCCGCGGGAATGGCCAGCTCGGCCACCAGCGAACTCCCCCGTTTCCGCGCCTGCTCCGCGCCGGTCCAGCGCAGGTGCAGCGGACCGACCCTGGCCCGCCAGCCGCCGTGGTCCCTGCGTAGCGAGCGCATCGGCTCCCGGTCGAAGTCGGCGCGGGGTTCGAGCACGACCGTCACCGCGGCGTCGCCGTCCACCGCATGGATCCGGCGCAGCAGGACCGCGCTGTGCGGGTCGCCGGGGAACACCAGCGCCTCCCGGCACTCGATCGCACCGCCGCCCAGCATCCAGCGGGACCGCCAGATCAGCGAACCGTCCTCGTAGAACCCACCGGGTACGAAATGCTTACCCGACGGGCGCACGGTGTAGTGGCCGCGCCCGCCGAGCAACGTGCAGAACACCGCGGCCGAGTCCCATCTCGGTACGCACAGCCAGCCGATCTCCCCGTGCGAACCGATCAGCGCGCCCCGCTCGCCGTCGGCCAGCAAGGCGTAGTCGCGCAGGACCTCGGGCGGTGGCTCACCGGAGGAAGGACTCGGCGTACCTGGGCTCATCCGGCCGCCTCACCGGCGCGCGGCCACGCCGCGCAGCACCCGCGTCCCGGCCCAGCCTGCGGCGAGCGCGACGGCAGGCCCCAGCGCGGTACGGGCGACCCTGCGGTACCCGGGCGGCCGCGGGCGGGTGCCGGTGCGCTCCGCGCCGAGCCGGGCCTGACGCAGCACCTGCGCGGTATGCAGCGCCCGGCGGCCGGTGCCCGCGTCGGCGATCTGGGTGGAGCAGGAAAAGCCGTCCGTGATCATCAGCGTCGCGGGATCGGCCTCGCGCACGGCGGGCAGCAGCGCCTGCTCACCGCAGTCCATCGAGATCTGGTACTTGCCGTCCTCGAACCCCCAGGACCCGGCAAGGCCGCAGCAGCCCCCGGTGACCTCCCGCACGTCCAGCCCCATGTCCTCCAGCAGCGCGCGCTCGGGCGCGGTGCCGCCGGTCGCCTTGTGGTGGCAGTGGCCCCACAGCAGCGCGTCCCGCTCCAGCCGCGGCGGCCGGATGTCGAAGGTACGGAAGAACTCGGCGAAGTGGTAGGCATTGGCGGTCAGCCGCCGCGCGTCCTCGTCATGCGGCATGATCCGCATCAGCTCGTCCCTGAACACCGCGAGGCAGCTCGGTTCCATCCCGACCACCGGAACGTCCGCACGCACATACTCCCGCAGGGTGTCCAGTACCCGCCCGAGGTAGCGCCCCGCGAGGTCAAGGAAACCGTAGTCGTACAGCGGCCGCCCGCAGCACATATGCCGGTCGGGCAGTACGACTCGCCAGCCGGCGGCCTCGATCTCCTCAACGCAGGCCACCCCGACCTCGGTATGGAAATGGTTGTTGAAGGTGTCCGGGAACAGCACCACCGGGCGACCGTGGGGGTTGGCGGTGCCGCCCCGGCGGCGGAACCATTCCTGCAGGGTCATCGGCGCGAACCTGGGCAGCGGCCGCCGCCGGTCGATCCCGGCGGCCAGCTTCGCCAGCCTGTCGAGACCCGGTGCCCCGGTGGCGAAATTGGCCAGTTCGGGTATCCGCGCGGCGGCCCGTGCGGCCTGGTCGATCAGCCCGAAGGCGTAGGCGTGCCGGGGTCGCCAGCGCCGCCAGGACCGGTAGTGGTGCCGCAGGAACTCGGCCTTGTAGGTAGGTATGTCCACATTGACCGGGCATTCACTGGTGCATCCCTTGCACGCCAGGCAGAGGTCGAGTGCGTCGGCGACCTCCCTCGACTGCCAGCCGTCGGTGATCACCTCGCCGTTGAGCATCTCGAACAGCAGCCGCGCCCGGCCCCTCGTGGAGTGCTTCTCCTCCTTGGTCACCTGATAGCTGGGGCACATCACCTGGTCCCGCGCGGGTTCCCGGCACTTGCCGATGCCGACGCAGCGCAGCCCGGCATGCGCGAAGTCGCCGTTCTCCTCGGGGTAGGCGAAGGCCGTGCCGGGGTGCCAGGGGTGGTACCCGGCGCCCAGCCGCAGGTCCTCGTCCAGCCGGTACGGGTCGACCACCTTCCCCGGATTCATCTTCCAGTCCGGGTCCCAGATCGCCTTGAACTCCCGCATTGCCCGCACCAGCTCGGCTCCGTACTGCTTCTCCAGCAGCTCGGCGCGTTGCTGGCCGTCACCGTGTTCCCCGGAAAGGCTGCCGCCGAAGGACACCACCAGGTCGGCGGCCTCGGCGAGGAAGGCCCGGTAGTCCGCGACGCCGGTGCGGCTGCGCAGGTCGAAGCTGATCCGCGAATGCACGCATCCCTCGCCGAAATGGCCGTACATGGCACCACTCAGGCCGTGCGCGTCCAGCTTCGCGCGCAACGCGGCGAGGTAGTCGGCGAGCCGGTGCGGCGGCACCGCGGAGTCCTCCCAGCCCGGCCAGTTGTCCCGGTCGTGCGCGAAGGCGGTTCCGCCCAGCCCGCCTTCCCGGATCTGCCAGATGTCCGCGCTGGTGGCCGCGTCGGTGGCGACCAGAATCCGGCCGGGTTCCACCCGGTGCTCGTGCTCCAGCCAGCTGGCGAACTCCCCCGCCTGCCCAGCCGACTCGCACGCCGTGTCCGCACCGAACTGGACCAGCAGCCAGGCACCGTCCGCATCTCCTGGCAGGTGCTGGATCTCCCTGGTGTGCATGCGCTGTTCGAGCTGGCTGCGCACCAGGTCGCCGTCGAGGGCCTCCAGCCCGATCGGCCGCCACCGCTCGACGATCTCCGGTGCGTGCCCTGCCGCGGCGATGATGTCCGGGTAGCGCACCACCACGAGCGTGCGCTGCTGCATCGCCGGGGTCAGCAGCAGGGTGGAGCGCAGCACGGTGACGCAGGTGCTCTCCGTCCCGACCAGCGCGCTGGCGACGTTGAACCCGCGTCCCGGCAGCAGTTCGTCCAGGTTGTAACCGGACACCCGGCGCGGCACCTCGCGCACCGGCCGGAACCCGGCACGGATGGCATCGGCGTAGCGGTCGCGCAGCTCGCGCAGCGCGGCGTAGATCTCCCCCTTGCGCCCGCCCGCTGCGACGATCTCCTCGATCCGATCCTCCTCCCCGTTGCCCACCCAGAAGCGTTCGCCTTCGTAGGTGACGACCTCGAGCGCGTGCACGTTGTCCGAGGTGCGCGGCCCTGGACCGTACAACCGGGACTGTACCGAATGGACACCGCAGGAGTTGTTACCGATGTTGCCACCGATGGCGCAGCGGCCGTGCGAGGAGGGGTCGGGGCCGAACACCAGGTCGTGCCGCCCGGTATGGCGGTTCAGCTCCTCGTTGATCACCCCCGGCTCGCAGGTCACCATGCGGCGGTCCGGATCGAACATGCCGATGCCGGTGAGGTACTTGGTGTGGTCCAGGACCACCGCGTAGTTGACCGTCTCGCCGGACAGGCTGGTCCCGCCACCGCGGTTGAGCACGGGCGCGTCGAAGCGATGGCAGATCCGGTGGGTGGCGACGACGTCCTCGCGCGTCCTCGGCACCACCACCCCGATCGGCACCTGCCGGAAGTTGGAGGCGTCATTGGCGTACAGGGCACGGGAGCCCTGGTCGAACCGGACCTCGCCGTCCAGCGCCTCGCGCAGCGCGCGCTCCAGCCCCGCGGTGTCCAGCCGCACCCTGCCTCGGGGCGGTCCGGCCACCTCCGGGTCCGTCTTGGCGGGGACCTCGAGTCCGGCCTTCCGTGCCGCGCGCATCAGCGTGTTCCTTTCTCCTCGGCTGGACCCCACGCCCGGTAGGGCTCGAGGTCGGGCCATCTCACCTCCAGCCCGAGCCCCGGCCGGTCCGGATCGGGCCGCAGGGCACCACCCACAGGGGTCGGAGTGCCGTCGAAGGCGATCCCCTCGAAGCGGACATGGTCGTGGAAGTACTCCAGGTGCCGCAGCGGGCGAACCGCGCAGAAGGCGTGCGCCGAGGCCGAGGGGGCGCAGTGCGCGGAAAGGTCGACCTGGTGGACGGTGCACAGGCCGGCGACCTGCAGCAGGCCGGTCACGCCGCCGCAGCGGGTCACGTCAGCCTGCAGGCAGTCCACCGAGCCCAGCAGCCCGGCGAAGTCGTGCGGGACGAAGCCGTACTCGCCAGCCGCCACCTCCAGCCCGCCGGGCCCGTGCTCGCGCACCAGGCGCAGCCCCCCGGGGTCATCCGAGCTGACCGGTTCCTCGAACCAGCAGACGTTCCACTCCCCCGCCAGCCGGTGCGCCCAGTGCAGCGCCTGCTTGCGGGTCAGCGCTCCGTTGGCGTCGGCAAGCAGCGCGGGTCCGGGGCCGATCGCCGCGCGCGCGGCGGTCAGCCGCTCCGCGTCCCGCGACGGTTCGCGGGAGATCTTCAGCTTCACGCTGCCGATCCCCGCTTCGACCCAGTCGGCGAGCTGCCCGGCAAGCCGGTCGAGCGGGTAGTTGGTGAACCCGCCGCTGCCGTAGACCGGGACCTGGTCGTGGAAGGCCGGCAGCGCGCGGTACAGCGGCAGGCCGAGCAGCCGGGCCTTGAGGTCCCACACCGCGAGGTCCACCGCGGACACCGCCATGGCGCCCACGCCCGGTCGCCCCGCGTTGCGGATCGCGGCGAACATCCGGTGCCACAGCGCGGGCGGGGTGAGCGCGTCGGCGCCGAGCGCCAGCGGGGCCAGTTTCGAGGCCACCAGTGTGGCGGTGGCCACGTCGCCATAGGTGTAGCCCGTGCCGGTCACGCCCGCGGCATGTGCCTGGACGAGCACCATGGTGGTGGAGTCCCATTCCAGGGTCCCGTCCTGCTCCACCCCGCCGGGGCCGTCGGTCGGCAGCTCGAACGCGTGCACCTCGACGGCCTCGACGGGAACCATCTGGCTGTCCGGCATCGTACGGCGCCTCGGTCAGCTCCGGTCGCGGCCGGGCAGGTTCTCGTAGAAGTCGGCGAGCTTCTGCCGGAACCCGCGTACCGCCATGCCGACCTTCTCCGGGTCCTTGATGCCCGCCTTGACGGCCTTCTTGCCCTGTTCCTTCTTGATATGCGGTGGGATCGGCGGGATTTCCTGGTCCACCTTGAACTCCAGCACCACCGGGCGGTCACTGGCCAGCGCCTGCCGCCAGGCCTCGTCGACCTTGCCGATCTCGTCGCAGTAGATGCCGCGCAGCCCGATCAACTCGGCGTACCGGGCGTAGGGCACATCCGGAATGGCCTGTGAGCCCATGAACTTCGGGTCACCGCCCATCGCCCGCTGCTCCCAGGTGACCTGGTTGAGGTCCTGGTTGTTGAAGACGCAGAAGATCAGGGGCGGCGACCCGCCGAGCTGCTCGGCATAGCGGTGCACGGTGATCATCTCGTTCATGCCGTTCATCTGGAACGCGCCGTCGCCGGCAAAGGCGATCACCGGGTGATCCGGATAGGCGAACTTCGCGGCGATCGCGTAGGGCACCCCCGGCCCCATGGTGGCCAACGTGCCGGACAACGAGGCCCGCATCCCGTCACGCAGCTTGAGATGCCGGGCCCACCAGTTGGTCGCCGACCCGGAGTCGGCGGTCAGGATGGCGTCGTCCGGCAGCAACGGGGACAACTGCTGCGCGACCGCCTGCGGGTTGATCTGGTGCTCGAAGTGCTGGCTCGCGCGGTCCGCCATGATCCGGTTCCAGGTACGCACGTTCTCCTCGATGCGCTCCCGCCAGGACCGGTCCTCCTTGTGCGCCAGCATCGGGATCAGCTGCTTGAGCGTCTCCTTTGCGTCCCCGACCACATGCGCGTCCATCGGGTAGCGGATCCCGATCATGCGCCCGTCGATATCGATCTCCACCCCGCGCGCGGTGCCCTCGTCCGGCAGCCACTCGGCGTACGGGAAACTGGTACCGATCATGAACAGCGTGTCGCAGTTCATCACCATGTCGTCGCTTGGCTGCGAGCCGAGCAGACCGATCGGGCCGGTGACGAACGGCAGGTCGTCGGCCAGCACCTCGCGGCCGAGCAGGGCCTTGGCGACACCCGCGCCGAGCAGTTCGGCCGTCTCGATCACCTCGGCCTCGGCATGAGCGGCGCCCTGCCCGACCAGCATCGCGACCTTGCCGCCCTCGTTCAGCACCTCGGCGGCGCGGCGCAGTTCGTCCTGGTTCGGCAGCACCCGTGGCTGGCTCCAGCCCACGCTGGAGTACACCGCCCCGTGGGTCTTCGGCGGGGACGGCTGCGCTTCCTCCTCCTGCAGGTCGACCGGCACCACGATGGTGGCCACCCCGCGGGTGGTCAGCGCGGTCTTGAAGGCACGATCGATGACGTGCCGCACCTGGCCGGGATGCATGCACATCTGGACGAACTCGGACACGTCGGCGAACAGCGTCTCCAGGTGCACCTCCTGCTGGTAGTGCGTGCCCTGCGAGAGCCGCTTCTGCTGCCCGACGATCGCCACCACCGGCTGGTGGTCGAGCTTGGCGTCGTACAGCCCGTTCAGCAGGTGGATGGCACCCGGCCCGGAGGTCGCGACACAGCAGCCCACCTCACCGGTGAACTTGGCGTGCCCGCAAGCCATGAACGCCGCCATCTCCTCGTGCCGGGACTGCACGAACTGCGGATCACCTTCGGCCCGGTCGAACGCGCCCAGCAACCCGTTGATGCCATCGCCCGGATAGCCGTACACGCGGTGCACGCCCCATTCCCGGACCCGGCCCACGATGTAGTCAGCGACCTGCGCCATGTGAATTCTCCCCGTCGACTCGTCGTTCGATCCTCGGTGTGCGGCCGGGTGCCGCTAGTCGCCCGCCTGGCGTGCGGCCAGCCGCAGCCGCTGCTTGCCGGTGTCATAGGCCAGCTGGAGTGCGTCCGAGGCGGCGACCGCGGTAAGCGCAGTGCACACCAGCCGGGCGGCCCTCGGTGCGAGCACCATGCCCGCGCTCAGCCCGGTGGACACCCAGACGGCGAGGCAGAACGGGCAGGTCACCATCTCACCGACCGCGTGCTGGGTGCCATGGCCGCGGACCGACTCGTTGAGCTCGGCCTCCCCCGCCGGTCCCTCGAACCGGGCGAACGGCGCCCGCAGCGGGCTGGTGACGGCGTCCTTCGCGAGCAGCCTGCCAGCCTTGTGCGTCGCCACCGACAGCAGCACCGTGTCCCCCGCGCCGAACCGCTCCGGCAGGCGGGCACCGGCCGCCCTGCCGAGCACGGCGAGCGCCCCGGCCAGGCCCGCGTAGGTACCGAGCACGACGGCGTAACCGCGCAACGGCCGGTTCGCGTCGCCCTGGTACAGCCGGTGCATCCGTTCGAAAGCCCGCCTCAACCCGATCATGTCCGAGGGCTACCCGGCCACGGAGCGGATAAACCCGCTGGGCCGTGTTTAAGGAAGGCGCGTATCACCTCGGTCAACGCCTGCTGAGACGGCGCCTAGCCGAACCAGCGCAGCAGAAACCGCAGGCCGGTCCGCAGGACCAGCAGGGAAACCGGCTCATCCGCTCCGAAGACGGCCGGGAACAGCAACAGTAGCGCGGTGACGTAGTAGAACGCTCTCCGCGGTCGGGACACCCTCTCGTTCCGCACGATACCGGCATTCCCTGCGCCAGCACGATCGAAACAACCACCCGCGCGAAGATTCCAAACTGTCCACAGTAGACTTTCGTGGATATGGTCCCGCCGCCGGTTTCGCTATAGTTCGTCGTTCCTCCGGCCGGTCAGCACCGACTCCGGCTGGGTACGCGCCGGTTCGCGGCGGCGGTCGGCGCCCTCGTCGTTCTTCTTCACCAGCAGCCACTGTTCCTGGCCGCGGTCGGCACCCATCCTGGTGCGCACCAGCGAGTACGCCCCGCAGAGCCTGTGGCCGTGCAGGCGGACCCGCAGGTGGCCGCGTTCCAGCGCCCGCTCGGCGGGTTCCTCGGTGAGGTTGTCGAAGGAGCCGACATCCCAGACGACGACGGTTCCGCCGCCGTACTCCCCTTCCCGGATCCGGCCCTCGAACTCCAGATAGTCCAGTGGATGGTCCTCGGTGCGCACGGCCAGCCGCCGTTGCGCGGGATCGGTGGCCGGGCCCTTGGGCACCGACCAGGACACCAGCACGCCGTCGATCTCGAGCCGGAGGTCGAAATGAGAGGTGGACGCCTCGTGCCGCTGGACGACGAACGCGGGCGCGCCGTCCCGGCGCCGCCCGCCTGCCGGCTCACCGGAGCGCCGGAGGTCGCGCTTGCGATGGTACTCCCGTAACCGTTCCTTCCTGGCCATACCGGTCGAGTACCTCGGCGGCGCGAGCCGAAACCGGATGAACGGGCGCTACCGCACGACCCCCAGCTCGCGCACGGCCTGCCGGACCGAGGTACGCACCCGCAGGTAGTCGGCCAGCCCCACGGCCCTGATCGGCCGCAGCACCTGCCGCTCGTTGGACACCACGGCCAGCGGCACGCCGACATGCTCCGATCTCCGCGCCACCGCCACCAGCCGGGACAGCCCGGACGAGCCGAAGAACCGTACGTTCGACAGGTCGATGATCACCCCGGCGGGCCCGTCATCCAGCGCCGCGTCCAGCGGGTCGTCCAGCAGGTTGGCGTTGCCAAGGTCGACCTCGCCGTCGACACGCACCACCGATATCGCGTCCAGCCGGTCGCCGCGGATCCGCAGGTTGTCACGAGCGGTCACGGTGCCGCGCATACGGCCATTCCTCTCATCGAGGGGATACGGTCTGTGTCGCCCTCGCTCATCGGCGTTCTCGGACCACGATCCCGGTTACCACCTCTCCCCCGGCTCAAACCCGAAGCAGCACACCGCCACCCACGCCGAGCAGAACGGTCAGCCCGGCCAGCAGTACCGCACTAGCGCGGGCCCAGCCATCGGCGCCGGCCACGACCGCACCGGACGCGGTGGAAGAGAACAGCTTGCCGATCCAGCGCAGGTAGTAGAAGACGCTGGCTACGGTGTTCAGCACGGCGAGCACGACCAGCCACCCCAGCCCAGCGTCCAGGCCCGCGGCGAACACCGTGAGCTTGCCGAGGAACACCGCGGTCGGTGGCGTGCCTACCAAGCCGAGCAGGCATACCACCAGCGCCAGCGCCAGCAGCGGATCGTGCCGGAACAGCCCGGTGTAGTCGGTACGGCGCTCGGCCCGCCGGTACGCCGCCACCACGGCGAACGCACCAAGGTTGGTGACGGCGTACCCGGCGAGGTAGAACAGCAGCGCGGGCCGGGCCAGCGCTGCCCCGGCGGCCGCTGGGGCGATCAGCAGGTAACCGACCTGGCTGATGGTCGAGTACGCCAGCAGCCTGCGGACGCTGTCCTGCCAGAAGGCGGCGAAGTTGCCAAGGGTCATCGACGCCGCGGCCAGTACCGCCACCAGTATGCCGGTCCCCGCCCCGCCCGGGATCGCCTCGGTCACCAGCCGGTACACCGCCGCCAGCCCGCCGATCTTCGGCACCGTGGTGAGGAAGGCGGCCACCCCGGTACCGCTGCCCTCGGTGGCGTCCGGCACCCAGAAGTGCGCCGGTACCGCCCCGGCCTTGAACAGCATCCCGGCCAGCACCGCCACCAGCGCGGCCAGCATGGCGGTCCGCGGCACCCCGGCCAGACCGGTGCGCAGGGCCTGGTACTCGGTCGCACCGCCGAGCCCGTACAGCGTGGTCGTCCCTGCCAGCATGACGATGCCCAGCAGTGCTCCGGTGAGCGCGAGCTTGAGCGCCGCCTCGGTCCCCGGCGCGTCCTTGCCGAACCCGGCCAGGGCGTACAGCGGGACGCTCGCCAGCAGGTACGCGGCGGCCAGCACCAGCAGGTCACCCGAGCCGGCAAGCAGCACCGCCCCGAGCGTGGCGAGCAGCAGCAGGGTGGCGTACTCGGTCTCCCTGGCGTGGCCGCGCACCACTCCCCTGGACAGGGCCAGCACCAGCACCGTGGCCAGCGGGGCGAGCACCCGGACGGTGTGCAGGGTCGCGTCGACGGTGTAGGTGCCGTCGAAAGCCGCGCCGGCGCCCTGGCCGGCCGCGCGCAACGCCAACCCGGCCGAGCCCAGCAGCGCCACCGTGGCCAGGGCATGCACGACCCACTGCCGCTCGCGGGGCAGCCACAACCCGGCCAGCAGCACGCAGGCCGCGCCCGCCAGCAGGCACAGTTCCGGCAGCAGCCCGAGCAGGTCCCTGGTCATCGCGCCACCAGCTCCGCGACCGCCCGCGCGCCGGGCTCGACAAGCTCCAGCAGGAAGCGCGGCAGCACCCCGATCACCAGCGCGAGCCCGAGCAGCGGCACCGTCGCGGCGACCTCACTCGGCCGGGCGTCGGGGAACGGGACGCCCGGCAGGGGCAGCCGCTGCGGCCCGAGGAAGACCCGCTGCAGCGCGCGCAGGAACAGCGCGGCGGTGACCAGGATGCCGAGCAGCGCCAGCGCGGTGGGCACCGGCGCGGCGCCGAGGCTCCCGGTGAAGATCTGGAACTCGGCGATGAAACCGGAGAACCCCGGGAGGCCGAGCGCCGCGAAAGCACCGAGGGCGACCAGCGCGGCGAACCGTGGCGCGGTCCCGGCGAGCCCGCCGTAGCGGTCCATTTCGTAGCTGCCCGCCCGGTCGTAGCACACCCCGGCGAGCAGGAACAGCGCGCCGGTGATCAACCCGTGGCTGACCATCTGGGTGACCGATCCGGCAACGGCGAGCTGGCGCGCCTGGTCGGTGTTGCCCGCGAGGATGCCCGCCGTGCCCACGCCGAGCGCGAGGTAGCCCATGTGGTTGACCGAGGTGTAGGCGATCATGCGCTTCAGGTCGCGCTGGGCCAGTGCCACCAGGGCCCCGTACAGCGCACCGGTCACCCCGAGCAGCACGAACACCATCGCGTACTGCCGCCAGGCCTCGGGCAGGACGGGCATCGCGATCCGGACGAAGCCGTATGCGCCCATCTTCAGCAGCACCCCTGCCAGGATCGCCGAACCCGCGGCAGGGGCGTCGGTGTGCGCGGGCGGGAGCCAGCTGTGCAGCGGCACCAGCGGGGTCTTCACGGCGAGCCCGAGGCACACCGCCAGCAGCACCAGCCCGCCCTCCACCGGGCTGCCCGCCAGCGGGCGCTGCTCTGCCAGCCGCACGATGTCGAATGTGGACGGGCTGGCGGCGAGATACAACCCGATGAAACCGAGCAACAGCACCAGCGACCCGAGAAAGGTGTACAGGAAGAAGGTCAGCGCCGACCGCCGGTTGTCCCGGTGACCCCAGCCCGCGATCACGAAGTACATGCCCACAATGGACAGGTCGAGGAACAGGAAGAACAGGATCAGGTCCAGCGCGGCGAACAGGCCAAGCGATGTCGTCTCCAGGAACAGCAACAACGCGACGAAGCCACGCACCCTGCGGGTCTGGCGCAGCGAGTACACCGCGCAGGCGAGGAACAGCACGGCCGTCATCGCCACCAGCGGCAGCGAGATCCCGTCCACGCCGACGTGGTAGGAGACGCCGATGGAGGGAATCCACGGCACTCGCACCTGGTAGCCGTAGCCGGGACCGGTGAATCCGGCCCACAGCACTCCGGCCAGCATGACCTCGACCCCGGTCGCCGCCACGAAGGTCCAGCGCACCACCCGGTCCGGCAGGCGGGGCAGCGCGGCCAGCGCCACGCTCACCGCGAGCGGCAGGAAGATCAGGATCGTCAGCATGCTGCTCACCCCGCGAGAACCAGTGCCGCCGCGCCGACCGCGGCCACGACTACCGCGAGCACGACGACCACCTGGGCGTAGTACTGGTGCAGGAGTCCGGTCTGCGGTCTGCGGGCGAGCGCGCCGAGCCTGCCGCCCGCGCGGGCCACTCCCCCGACCGTGCCGCGCAGCAGCTGCTCCGGGCCCCGGTCCACCGCCCGGGCCACGGCCTGCCCGGACCGGCCGGCACCCCGCACCACCGCGAGCAGACGGTCGTCGACCGCGGCCAGCAGCCGGGCGAGCCTGCGCACCGGCCGGGCCACCGCGCGGCGCGCGAACCCCTCGAGGCCGAGCCACTGCTGCCCCGCACGCACGGCCCGTGCAGGCAGCCACGCGCCGCGCCGGGCCCGGAGCACGGCGAGGCCCAGTCCCGCCACCGAGACCACCGCGGACAGGGTGGCCGGTCCGGGCCGGAGCGAACCGGGGCCGGTTCCGGCGACCATCGCCAGGCCGAGCGCCGCGCTGGGCAGGGCCAGCCCGCACAGGGCCACCGTCACCCCCAGGGGTGCCCGGTGCCGGTCCGCGCGGGCAGGCCGGGCGAGCACGGTGTGCAGCACCCGCCCTGCGTATACCCCGCTCAGTGCCGTGGCCGCCAGCGCTACCCCGTGCAGCCAGGTGGAAACCCCGGCCAGCACGAGATCCTCGGTGACCCACAAGGTCAGCGGCGGCACCCCGGCCAGCGTCAGCGCGCCCACCGTGCCGCTCACCCCTGCCAGTGGGTACCGGCGGCCCGCACCGCGCAGCCCGGCCAGCTCGGTGCTGCCGAGCCCGGCGAGGAAGGCGCCCGCGACGAGGAACAGCAGGCACTTCACCACCGCATGCCCGGCCACGTGTGCGGCCCCGCCGGACGCCGAACCCGCCCCGGCTGCGAGCACGACGAAACCGATCTGCGCGCAGGTCGATGCCGCCAGCACCTGCTTCAGCTCCCGCTGCACGCAGGCGAGCGCGCCGAGCAGCAACGCGGTCAGCGCGCCGAGCCAGGCTGCCGTGGCCGCGGCCCAGCCACTGGCGTGCAACAGTGGCGCCAGCCGCAGCAGCAGATACCCGCCCGCGGCGACCATGGTGGCCGAGTGCAGCAGAGCGCTCACCGGACTGGGACCGGCCATCGCCCCGGAGAGCCAGAACGAGAACGGCAGTTGCGCCGACTTACCCGCCGCCGCCAGCAGTACCCCGGCGGCCGCCACGTGCAGCCACGGCGCGGGCAGCGTGGCGAGCCGGTCCAGTTCCAGCGAGCCGGCCGCGGCGAATGCCGCACCCGCGGCGAGGTACAGTCCGAGGTCACCGGCACGGGTGGTGAGGAACGCGACCGTCCCGGCCCGCACCCGCCACCGGTCCCGCCACCAGAAGCCGATCAGGGCGTACGAGGTCCCACCCATCACCTCCCAGGCCATCAGCAACGGCGCCAGCGTGGTCGCGGTGACGGTGACCAGCATCGCCCCGGCGAACAGCAGCAGGAACCCGAAGAACCGGCCCCGTGCTTCGCCGGGGCCGAACTCGGCGGCCGAGTAGACCACGACCGCGAGCGTCACCACCGCGACGGTCACCACCAGCAGCGCGGACAGCCCGTCCACGGCAAGACCGGCAGGCAGGCCCGCCAGCAGTGGCAACCTGAGCCCGGGCCGGGTGAGCGCGACGGCCACGGCCAGGGCCAGCACCCCGGCCGCCACCGCGAGCGCACCGGCGGGAGCCCACCGGTCGGCCCGGCGGCCCGCGCACAGCAGCGCGGCCCCGGCGGCGAGCGGCAGCCCGGGCAGCGTCAGCAACGCGCTCATCCGGAGAGGTCCGCGGCCGCATCGGTGACATCCACATCCCGTGCCCGGAACAACGCGAGCGCCGCGCCGAAACCCATCGCCATCTCGATCGCCATCAGCGCCATGGCCACGAGCACGAGCACCTGCCCGTCCGCGCCGCCGGGCCAGGCGTAGTACCAGATACCGGCCGCGGCGACGAGCACCGCGTTCAGCATGACCTCCAGGCCCATCATCAGCATGACGATCGACTGCTGGGAAAGGGCGCCGTAAAGGCCGACCGCGAACAGCGCCGCGGCCAGCAGCAACACCGCCTGCAGGGTCACCGGCGCACCTCCCCCGCCGCGCCGTACCTACCACGGGCGGTGGCGAGCACGGTCGCCGCGATCATGGTGGCGAACAGACCCGCCCCGATGATCATCATCACCAGCATCTTCCCGCCCATGATCGCCGTACCGAGCTGGTGCGTGGGGTCGGCGGGCCGGGACGGGGCCCGCTCCGGGAGCGGGGCCAGCAGGATGGCTGCGGCCAGCGCGAGGAACACGGTGACCGAGATGACCAGCGCCCCGCGCCGGTTGTGCACCATGGACATCGGTTCCAGCCCGGCCGGGTTCATCATCAGCATGATCATGAACACCGCCATGATGGCCATTTCCGCGGTCATCATCAGCACCACCAGCGCGCCGAGGTAATGCAGGTCCAGCAGCAGCATCTCGCCCGCAACACACAGGAACGAGGCGAGCAGCAGCACGGTAGCCCGCGCCATGGAGTCCACCCGGAACACCAGCGCGGCCGAGGCGACGGCCAGCACGGCCAGCGTCCAGAACGCGACGAGGTCCCACATGCCGCCGCCTTACCCGCGAACCACGACGACGACACTCACCACGAGCAACTGCAGCAGCGCCAGCGGAAGCAGGCCCAGCCAGCCCCAGGTCAGCAACCTTTCCGGGCGCACAAGCGGCAACCGCCGCCCCAGCCACACCAGCAGGGCCACCACGGCAACCGTCTTGATGCCCGACCACGCCCATGGCGGCAGCACCGGTCCGTGCCCGCCGCCGAGGAACAGGGCGGCACCGAAGGCCGCGCCCGCCGCCAGCATCAGGTACCGCCCGGCGTGCAACACCAGCGCGTCCGCCCCGGACAGTTCGCTGCGGACCCCGCCCGCGATATCGGCGCCGACCGGAGTGGACAGCGGTCCCCAGAAGGCCATCCCGGCGACACCGACGAGATAGACCGCGAAGGCCGCAGGCATCCACACCACGAACCAGAGTTCCTGCTGGGCCTGCACCACGGCGCCGACCCGCAGGGAGGCGGCGGCGACCGGGGGCGTGGTGAGCGCGAACATCAACGGCAGTTCATAGGCCAGGGCCTGGGCCAGGAAGCGGTACCCGCCCACCAGGGAATAGGCCGAGTTGCCGCCCCAGCCGACCAGCCACACCAGCATCCACGGCAGCACGCCCATGGCGTTGAACCACACCACGCCGACCGGGAGATCGGCCACGACCCGGCCACCGGCCGGAACGACCGCGGCCGCGAGCAGGGCGGCGACCGCGATCCCGCAGGCGCCTGCACGCCACAGCAGGATGTCCGCACGCAACGTCGAATGCCGTTCTTGCAGCAACAGGCGCAGCCCTTCGCGTACCGGCCGGGCCAGTTCCGCGGCCCGTACCCGGCGCCCGGCCGCACCCACCGCGAGTGCCGACTCGAGAGACGCGGCGACCAGCGCCACCGCGCCGAGGGCCGGTGGCAGCACCAGCACGCTCCACAGTGGTGCCTGCTCAAGCACGGCTCGCTCCCGGTTCCTCGGCGAGATCGGGATCCAGGCTGGCGACGATCAGCCGGGCGGCCGCCAGCTCGGTGCCCGCCAGTAACCCGGGCAGGAGCTCGAGGACCTCGGCCGAGGACGGGCCGGGCATCGGCTCCGCGGCCAGGCGCCGCGGCCGCGCCATCCCGGATACGGCCTCGGTCGCCCAGCGGCTGAGCCGGTCGGCGGCGTCGCCGAACCCGGCGGTCCGGCCCAGGCCGGTGAGCGCGCACCGGAGTAACCTGCTGCGGCGGACCCTGTGCAGCACCGCATCCACGGCCAGGGTGACCTCGGCGCCGGTGTCCCCGGCCAGGATGCGGTCCCGCAGGACCTGGCACCGCAGGCTCGGGCCACCCCAGCCTGCCACTCCGAGCAGCCGGGCGATCGAGTCCAGGCGCCGCGCCGGCAGCGGGGCGGCATCGGTCCAGAACGGGCGGGTACCCACGGCGAGCCCCAGCGGCTCCACCTCGGCCCACTGGACGAGGTCCCCCTGCAGCCCGAGGTTCAGCCGCAGTCCCGCGGGCCAGTACGGCAGCGCCGGGCCCAGTGGTACCCGCAGCTGGTCGAGGGTCAGTCCGTCCCGGTCGTCCGCGCGGCCCGCCATGGGCGGTTCGGACCACTCCCCCGCGCCGGCGCCCGCGCGCCCCTGGCGCCGCATGGCGAGCCTGCCGGGTAACCCGGCCAGCGCCGTATCCACAGTGGACATATCAGGGATCCGCGCCAGGATCGAGGGTTCCGGTAGCTGTCGTGCGGCCAGGTCGGTGGCCGCACGCAGGCCGCCGTGCAGCACACCCGCCTCGAGCAGCACGTCGGCGTCCGCGGCCGAGCAGGCCATCGGCCAGCCGGCCCGGCGGGCGCGTTCCTCCACGGCAAGGCGGACGCCGGTCGCCCCGGGGGCCTCCGCGAGCAACAGGCGGGGCCGCGCCACGGCGGCACGGCGCAGGACGGTACTCAGGCCCATCGCAGGCCGCCCTCGCGCCACACGTACAGCACACCGAGGAACAGGACGGCAAGGAAGCCGAACATCTCGACCACGGCGGGCGTGCCGTGCTCGGCCACCACGACAGCCCACGGGTACATGAACACCATCTCCATGTCGAAAGCCAGGAACAGCAGGGTGGCCGGATACCAGCGGACGTGGAAACGGGACACCGCGTGTTCCGCGGGCAGCCCGCCTGCCAGGAACGGGGCGGTCACCTGCCGGGAACGGCCTGCCAGCAGCAGGTTCAGCCCGTAGACCAGGCCGAGTAGCACCACGGCCAGCCCGAGCACGGCCAGCACCGGCGCGAACAACGGTGAGCACCTCCCCGGCGTTCCTGCGGCCACGTCACAGCGCCAGGGGTACCCACGACCGGGCGGGCTAATCCGCGGTCAGGACTGGGTGAGCTCCTCGCGCAGTTGCCGCAGGGTCTTCGCCAGCAGCCGCGAGACATGCATCTGCGAGATACCCATCTGCCGCGCAATCTGGGTCTGCGTAAGGTTGCCGAAGAACCGCAACATCAACACCGAGCGCTCCCGCGCGGGAAGTTCCTGGAGCAACGGTTGCAGGGCCTCGTGGTTCTCCACCTCCTCCAGCTGCGCGTCGTAACCACCCAGGGTGTCCACCAGGGACGCCACGCCCACCTCGTCCACGTTCCCGTCCACCGAAACGGACTGGTACGCGTTCCCCGCCAGCAACCCGTCCACCACCTCCTCGAGCTCCACCCCCAGTTCGGCCGCCAGCTCGCTCGGCGTCGGCGCACGGCCGCACCGCTGCGCGAGCTCGGCGCTCGCCTGGTTCAGCGCGAGATGCAACTCCTTCAGCCGCCGGGGAACGCGCACCGACCACGCCGTATCCCGGAAGTACCGGCGGATCTCTCCCATGATCGTCGGTACCGCAAAGGAAATGAACTCCTTGCCCCGGTCGGGCTCGAACCGGTCCACCGCATGCACCAATCCCAGCCGCGCCACCTGCACCAGGTCTTCCCGCGGCTCTCCCCGGCCACTGAACCGGTGCGCGATATGCTCGGCCAGTGGCAGGCACCGGGTCACCACGGCCGAACGCAACCGGGCCCGTTCCGGATCGTCGCCATCCAGCCCCGACATGCGGACCAGCAAGGGCAGCACATCGGAATAGTCCGCGGACGATCGGTCCTCCTTCCGGCCGGCCGTCACGCTGCACGTCCATCCAGTGGACTTCCGCACCGGAATCGTAGAATCACGACATTCGCCCATCTATATCGACATCATGAGTCCCCAGTGGTCGGCCGGAAACCGCAGGCGGGCCGGGAATTCCTACTTCTGACGCGCGCGGGCCTTGGCCGTCTTGCGCTGGTTGGCTCGCTGGAGTGCGTCCACCAGCTCGTCTTTGGTCATCGAGGACCGGCCGGAAATGTCGAGCCGCCTTGCCTGCTCGTAGAGGTGCTGCTTGCTGGCGGAGGCGTCGACACCACCGGCGGTCTTGACCGGCCGCTGTCCCGCACCCCTGGTGGCCTGCTTGTCCGAGGGCCCGCGACGTTTCTTGGGTTCCCAGTGATCGCCGACCTTCTCGAAGGAGTGCTTGAGCGCGGAGAAGGCCGTCTGGTGTGCCCGCCGTCCCTCGCCATAGGTTTCCACCGCCGAATCGTGCGCCTCGATCCAGGTGCGCTGCGCTTTCTCCGGCGAGCGGCGGAGTGTGCTGGGAAGGTCTTCTCGTCCAGGCATCGGTCGTGCTCCTATCGTATAGGCCTTCGATGCATGCCCTGGATAGCCCGATGCCCTCCGGCTCAAACCGGCGGCGGCCGCACGTACCGGCGGTTTCCGAGTACTCCCCGGCGGCGCCGGGTACACACCCGTTACCGAGCACTCACCAATCCAAGGGGCATCGTGTCGGATTCCCGCCAGCCCCCGCAGGAACAGCGGCCGCCCGGCAAGACGGCGGCGATGCGCCCGGAACCGCGTGATTCGATGGCGGGCTATCCCGGCCGGGAACTGCTGTCGGGTAAACGTGCGCTCGTCACCGGTGGGGACTCCGGGATCGGCAGGGCCGTGGCCATCGCGTTCGCCAAGGAGGGCGCGGACGTCACGATGCCTACCTCGATGAGCACGAGGACGCCGAGCACACCGCGAAACTCGTCCGCGCGGAGGGCCGTTACTGCGAACTCGTCCCCGGTGACCTCGCCGCGGCCCAGCAGTGCCGGGCCGTGGTGGAGCGCACCGTCGAGGCGCTCGGTGGCCTGGACATCCTGGTGAACAACGTGGCGACGCAGTGGGCACTGGAGTCCCCCGAGGACCTGACCGAGCAGCAGTGGATGCGTACCTTCGACGTCAACGTCCACAGTTACGTCCGCGTCGCCGCGGCGGCACTGCCGCATCTGGACGAAGGTGACTGCATCATCAACACCGGCTCGGTCAACGGCTTGCGCCCGGCCACGCTCCCGCCGGAGAAGGTGAGCGGTTTCGGCGGCCATGTCCCCCTACGACCGGCCCGCGCACCCGGACGAACTCGCCCCCTCCTACGTGTTCCTCGCCGCAGGCCAGCTCTCCTCGTATTACACCGGCGAGGTGCTGGCGCCGCTGGTCGGCCAGACCCCTCCCGGGGGTGAGCCATCGCTCGAACGCAGTCGAGCGCACCCCGAAGGCTCGGGGTGCGCTCGGCGGCGGTGTCCCCGCCGCCACCGGGTCAGTACGGCAGGCTCACTGCCCGACCTTGACGCCGGGCTCGCCCAGCTGGAACTGGATGGTTTCCTTGGGTTTCCTTCCGGGCGCGTTGGGTTCCACTCCGCGCTTGCCCATCGGCAGCACCACCCGCTTGAAGGTCGCCTCCAGCATCATCGCGCTACCGGCGTACCAGGCCAGCACGGCCGACACCAGGAGCACCCAGCCCGCGATGGTCTCGATCAGGGCCACGCCTCCGATCAGCCCGATCGCCAGCAGGGTCGCGCCCGCCGCCAGGGTGAACAGCACCAGCGAGATCGCGGCGTTCTCCGCGGCCGCGGCCACCGCGCCGACCCAGGTGATGGCGGCCAGCCCGATGAACCAGAAGCCGAACGCCGTCGCCGCCACCGCGCTGGTGCCGGTGCCGGGCACCAGGCCGGTCGCGACGAACAGGTGGTAGATACCGTAGGCGATCCAGA
Source organism: Amycolatopsis aidingensis (assembly GCF_018885265.1). Classification (GTDB taxonomy): domain Bacteria; phylum Actinomycetota; class Actinomycetes; order Mycobacteriales; family Pseudonocardiaceae; genus Amycolatopsis; species Amycolatopsis aidingensis. The sequence continues at coordinate 3,503,930 of NZ_CP076538.1, read as the reverse complement.
ACGAGCCCCAGGCGCCGTGGATCGCGGTGGCCAGCGCGTCCCGCGCCCGATAGGACCACATCCCCGCGAGGAACTGCGCGATCCCACCGAAGGCGAAGACGAACGGCGCCAGAACCAGCGGTGTCGTGGTCTCGTTGCCGTACCACCCGGCAAGGTGGGCGGCGACCATGAAGGTCGAGGCCGCGAACCCGTACAGGCCCAGGATCGAAGGGGCCGCCACCGGGCTCAGGTTGATATGCGTGTGCTCACGCCAGAAACCGAACTCGGAATCCCCCTCGTGCCCGTTACCACGGGCCGCTGGGGCACTGTGCGTCATCGGATGACCTCCTACTCGGTTGTCGTTGTCGCTGCTTTGCAGGGAATACCCATAGACCGGAGGACAATTCATCCGTCATCTGCCGAATCTCCTCGGGCCGGCACCGTGTCCCCGCGCGCTGAACGGGTAATCGAGGGCCGGTCTCTGTCCACGATGACGGAAAGGTGGGCGCGATGATCTCGTTCCGACGTCGCGCGGTGGCCGCCGCCTCGGCCGCCCTGCTGGCACTCGGCCTCACCGGCTGCGATTCGGCAGGCCCGGAGCACGGTGCCGACCTGGAGGACGTGGCGGAGGAGGACTACTTCGACGGCACGAAGTACCTCGACGAGCAGGTCACCATCAGCGCCGAGGTGAGCGATGTGATCAACCCGCGGGCCTTCGAACTGGGCGGGCACGAGTACGGCGACGAGTCGCTGCTGGTGCTGTACGCCGAGGGTGCGGATGTGCACAAACGCGAGCTGGTACAGGCCACTGGCACGGTCCGCCAGTTCCGCTACGCCGACTATCTCGAGCCCTACGGTCTGGTGGACGAGGGGCGTTACGATGCCTTCCGGGACGAGGAGTTCCTGGTGGCGGAGCGGGTCGAGGTGAGCGCCCCGCCGCGGGGCTGAGCCGGGAGGACACCCGCCTGCGGCGCGGCGACCGCGCGCCGCACCTGCTACCGGAACTCAGTCGGCGAGTACCTGTTCGCGCAGGATGTCGGCGTGGCCGCAATGGTGGGCCAGTTCCCGGAGAACCTGCAGGTACACCCAGTGCAGGGTGCGCGGTCCGGCCCAGTGACCGGTCACGACGGTGTCCAGGGGCAGGTCCGCGACCACCGTCCTGGCCGTGGCGCAGGCTTCCCGATGGGCTGCCGTGACCGAGCCGACGGTGTCGTCCGCGGAGAGCCGGAAGGATTCGTCCGGACCCTGCACCAGGCCGAGCTCCCGGCGGGACGTACCGCCGACGCACTCCTCGAACCACACCCGCTGCATCCACGTGACGTGCTTGAGCAGCCCGAGCAGCGTCGTCGCCGACGAGACGAGCCGTCGGCGGGCCTGTTCCTCGGTGAGACGGACGAGAGTCGCCTCGATCGCATCGCGATACTCCTCGATGAACGCATCGAGCTGGGTGCGCTCATCCTCCAGCGGCACATCGAACGAGCCCATCAGCGCCTCCGGACGTAGTAGTAGCGCTTGCCGGCGCCGGGTGCCCGGAACCGACCCGGCCGCTGCTGCTCGGACCTCGCCACGAGCACCGATTAGATCTTGCTCGGGCACGGAAACCGGGTAGCGACACGCGCCTCGCCCCGGCGCCGAACCGGGTGTGAACGGCGCCGGAGGGGGTACACCCCCGGCATGGCAACCATCGCGGACAAGGCGACCTTCAAGGCCGGGCAGCCCGCGCTGCTCAGCGGCGGCTACGACTGCGACGCGGGCTGCGGGCACCATTGGCACACCTCGGAACCGAACGAGATCCTGCCGGAGCTGCCCGAGGACTGCACCGGCGACGCGTGGCTGCTGCGCCGCGAACCTGCGGGCTGACCTCCTCGGGCGGGCCGGGCAGGCCGGGCAACCCGCCTCGCCAGGTGCGTACCTCCCGGCTCAGGGCTGCAACAGCACCTTGATCGCGCCCTCACGCTTGTGCTGGAAGAGCTCGTATCCGCGCGGCGCCTCGGACAGCGACAGCCGGTGCGTCGCCAGGTTCTCCGCGCCCAGCGGGTCCTCGGTGCCGGTGAGCAGCGGCAGGATGTCATCGATCCAGTGGCGCACGTTCGCCTGCCCCATCCGCAGCCGGATCTGCTTGTCGAAGAGGGTCATCATCGGCATCGGGTCGAGCATCCCGCCGTAGACCCCGCTGAGCGAGACCGTGCCACCCCTGCGTACCGAGTCGATGGCGGTGTACAGGGCGGCGAGCCGGTCGATCCCGGCCTTCTCGGTGAGCTTGGCGGCGATCACACCCGGCAGCAGCCCCACCAGGTCCTGCGCCAGCTTGCCCGCGGGCGCGCCGTGCGCCTCCATACCCACCGCGTCGATCACCGAGTCGGGGCCCCTGCCCCCGGTGAGGCCCCGCAGCGCGGACGGCAGGTCCCGGTGCTCCCGCAGGTCGAGGGTGGTCGCTCCGTGGCGCTGCGCCAGGGTCAGTCGCTCGGGCACCAAGTCCACGCCCAGCACCGTACCCGCACCCCGGTGCGCGGCGATCCGGCAGCACATCTGGCCGATCGGCCCGAGCCCGAGCACCGCGACACTGCCGCCTTCCGGGATCTCCGCGTACTCCACGGCCTGCCACGCCGTGGGAATCACGTCCGAAAGGTAGAGGAACCGCTCGTCCGGCGGCCCTTCCGGCACCTTCACCGGACCGTAGTGCGCCTGCGGGACCCGTAGGTACTCCGCCTGCCCGCCGGGAACCTGCCCGTACAGCCGGGTGTAGCCGAACAGGGATGCGCCCTTGCCGGTCTGCTTGTTCTGCGTCGTCTCGCACTGCGTCTGCAGGCCGCGCTCGCACATGAAGCAGTGCCCGCAGGAGATGTTGAACGGAACCACCACCCGGTCCCCCTGGCGCAGGCCGCTCACCGCGGACCCGGTCTCCACCACGATGCCCATCGGCTCGTGACCCAGGATGTCGCCCCGCTCGAGGAACGGGCCGAGTACCTCGTACAAATGCAGGTCGGAACCGCAGATACCGCTGGAGGTGACCCGCACGATCGCGTCGGTCGGTTCCACCAGTTCGGGATCGCGCACCGTCTCCACCCGGACGTCCCGTTTGCCGTGCCAGGTAACCGCCTTCATCGAGAGCTCCTTTCGTCCCGATCCGGGTACCCGCGCGGGTGCGGGCAAACCCCGCGCGAGGTTTGCCGTATCCGGCACCGGATACCCGGGTGCCGTGCGAAAGTCCGCCCCCGAGTCATCCGGAATCCGGCTCACCAGCGCAGGTCTGCGCCGCGCCACGACCATGGCCGCGCGGTTGCTGGTCCTGTTCCTGGCACTGTGGGCGCTGCGCACGCTCGTCTCGCACCTCGCGTTCGTGGTGGTGCCGGTCGCGGTCGCGTTGCTGCTGGCCGCGGCCTGCGAACCACTGGTGCGGCGGCTGGCGCGGCGGGGGACCCCGCGCGGGCTGGCCGCCTTCGCCGCGATGCTCGGCGGCGCCGTCGTGGTGGGTGGCCTGGTCGCCTTCGCTGTGCTGAGTGTGGTGAACAACCTTCCCGAGCTCGGCAGGCAGCTGACCGCCACCCTGGACGCGGTGCGGACCTGGCTGGCCGAGGGGCCGCTGCGGCTGGACGACCAGCAGCTGCGCGATATGTTCGGGCGGCTGCGGGAATGGCTGACCCAGCACCAGCAGTCCCTGGTTTCCGGCACGATGGGCGTGTTCAGCACGCTCGGGCAGGTGCTGGCAGGCGGGCTGCTCACCCTGGTCATCCTGGTACTGCTGCTCTACGACGGGCCGAAGATCTGGGACTTCCTGCTGCGGCCGTGGCGGCCAGCCACCCGGGAGTTCGTCGACGACGCCGGGCGCACCGCCTTCCACGACCTGACCAGGTACGTCGGCAGTACCGCGCTGGTCGCCCTGATCGACGCGCTGGGCATCGGCCTCGGTCTGGTGCCGCTGGGCGTTCCGCTCGCCGTACCGCTGGCCGCGCTCGTCTTCCTCGGCGCCTTCGTGCCGTATGTGGGTGCGTTCGTCTCCGGAGCGATCGCGGTGGGGATCGCGCTGGTCACCAACGGCCCCGTCACCGCGCTCATCGTGCTGGGCATCGTGGTGGCCGTGCAGCAGCTGGAAGGCCAGTTGCTGCAGCCTCTGCTCACCGGGAACCTGGTGCGGCTGCATCCGCTGGCCGTACTGCTGGCGATCGTGGTCGGCGGGGCCGAGGCCGGCATCGCCGGTGCACTGCTGGCCGTGCCGGTGCTGAGCAGCCTGCGCGCCGTGCTGGTCGCGGCAGGCAGGCACCGCGCGCGGGAAGACTGACACCTCAGGCGGCCACGCTGGTTTCCAGCTGCCGCATCAGCTCGCCGAGGAGGGAATCGGTACGCGGTCCCCGGTGCCGGGCGGCGCGCTGCCTGCCCTCGGCCGAGAGACACCACCGCCACCGGTCCTCGAACGCCCCTGGCACGGGTGTGTCCTCGGCGCTGACCAGCGCCGGCCAGCCCAGCACGCAGGCCTGTGCACTGAGCCTGCCGCCGCCGTTGACCGGATCCACCGCCAGCACCGGAACGCCCTGGCCGAGCGCAAGGACCAGGTCCTGTGCCTGGGTGGTCACCAGCACGTCGAGCCTGCGGAGCACCGCGAGAACCTGGTCGGGGGTGGCGCATCGGCGCCAGTCACCAGGATCCAGCCGGGTTTCCAGCGGAACGCGGGCACAGTCCAATCCGGACAGCCAGCCGGTCAGCGCCTCGTACACCCCTGGATGGGTGCGCCCCTCGCCGTATTCCGGTCGCGGGTGGGTCCCGGTGACCCCGGCCACCGGGACGGGCAGGCCGTCCGCGGCGATGGCCAGGTCCGGATGGCCGGTCTGCTCAGCCTCCCGCGGGAGTACCCGATGGAAACCGGAGGCCGCGGGGTCAGCAGGGTCCAGTACGGACACCCCGATGGCGATCCGGTGACAGCGGGCGTAGCGGGAATGCAGTTCCCGCAGCTGCCTGCCGCGCAGCGGGCCGCAGGCGAACACCAGATGGGTGTAGCGGTCCGGGTCGGCGCCGCGCAGGCCCGGCTCACCCGCCCGCAATCCTGGACTCCAGGACAGGTCGCATTCGATACCCGCGGCGGTGAGGGCCGAGTGGACGCGCCGCATTCCGAGCACGTCGCCAGCGGCCGCCTCGCCGTGGTCGAAACTCGGCCAGCCCGTGACGAGTACGCGCATGGCGCGGGGATACCCACGGTGGCCTCCGGCTAACCCGCAGGTTTGGCCCGGCCCGGACCGGGTAGCCAGTAGCGGTGTTGCCCGAGACCGGATTCAGGAACGCCGTGGTGACCGGCGGCGCGGGCTTTCTCGGTTCGCACCTGTGCGAACGGCTGCTGTGGCTGGGAACCAACGTGCTGTGCGTGGACAATTTCGTCACCGGATTACCGCAGAATGTCGCGCATCTGCGACACCGGAGGGGATTCCGGCTGATCGAGCATGATGTGACCAAACCGCTCGGCATCCGCGGTCCGGTCGATCTGGTGCTGCACCTGGCCTCCGCGGCCTCTCCGCTGGACTATCTGCGGTTGCCGGTGGAGACCCTGCGCGCCGGCTCGCAGGGGACCATGCGTGCACTGGATCTGGCCGCGGCCAAGGGGGCACGGCTGGTGCTCGCCTCCACCAGCGAAGTCTACGGCGACCCGCTGGTGCACCCGCAGCCGGAAAGCTACTGGGGCAACGTCAATCCGATCGGCCCACGCAGCGTCTACGACGAGGCCAAGCGCTTCGCCGAGGCGACGGTCGCCGCATATCACCGGGCGGGCCGCTGCGATACGGCGATCGCGCGTATCTTCAACACCTACGGCCCCCGTATGCGCCCCGACGACGGGCGCATGGTGCCGACCTTCATCCAGCAGGCACTGGCCACCGAGCCGATCACGGTGACCGGGCGGGGTGAGCAGACCCGGTCGATCTGCTATGTCGAGGACACCGTGCGCGGCCTGCTCACCCTCGCGGACAGCACCCTCGCGGGCCCGGTCAACCTGGGCAACCCGCAGGAGCTCACGGTGCGGGAGATCGCCGAGGAGATCCGGGAGCTGGCCGGCAGTGACTCGCCGATCCGGGCCGTGGACGCCCCCACCGACGATCCGCAACGCCGGTGCCCGGACATCACCGTCGCCCGCAGCAGGCTCGGCTGGCGGCCGTACGTCTCCGCACCCGAGGGCCTGCGGCGCACCATCGACTGGTGCACCGTCCGGGCTGAGCGGACCGCACCGGTACGCGGCGGGGTCCGGGAGCCTCACTCACCGGCCAGCTAGCGTGTTCAAGAAGGGCACGCGGTCGCCGAACCCGGCCACGGGCCGCGACTCCGTCACGGCTGGTACGCCGGGTGGGCAGGCGGCGCACCGGCTGCGCCAGGTAACGGGCCCGTTCCTGGGTGGTGGCCAGCCGCCGCGCCACCTCGGCGATCAGCTCGATCCCGTCCGGGGTCCGGGTGCTCCCGGAAACCCGCGCGGCCGCACGCAGGGTGCCGGGCAACGCCTCGGTCAGCCGGTCCCGCTCCGTCGCCGGCAGGTGCTGGGCCAGTGCACCGATCACGGCCGTGGCGGATTCCCGTGCGCGGTCCACGCTGTCCAGCCCGCCGCGCTGGCGAACCGACTCGACGAAATCCTGGTACCTCAGCATGGGTTTCTCCCTTCGATCGCGCTGGCTGCCACCGAGACCGCGGGCCGGTCAGCTCCGTTCCTTTCTGGCCGGGCGTAACCGGCGCGCCGTCGCGGCCAGACCCGCAGCCGCGCCCAGCAGCCCCGCGGTGAGGATGCCGTGATGCTGGGACAGCCACAGCTGCGGGCTGCGGTCCCGTGACCGCGCGGAGAACCGGCCACGGGCACCGAAATCCGCGGCGCCGCCGGCATCCGCCGGGTGCCACAGGTTCGCCGGCCGGTCCGGATCCTCCGCGGCCTGGTCCTGCTGTGCGCGGTATGCGGTGCGGGCCAGGTAGCGGTCCAGCAGCCCGCCTGCCACCCGGTTGCCGAGCATGGTGCCCACGGTGCTGAAGCCGACCCAGTACCCGCGGCGACGCGGATGGTCGGCCGCATGCAGCACGGCGCGGGCCGCCACCTCCGGCTGGTAGATCGGCGGGATGGGCTGCGGCCTGCGCGGCATCCTGGACAGCGCCCATTCGAACTGCGGAGTGTTCACCGCGGGCAGGTGCACCATGGTCACCGCCACCCCGCTGCGTTCGTGCAGCAACTCACAGCGCAGCGACTCGGTGAACCCCTGAATGGCGTGCTTGGCACCGCAGTACGCCGACTGCAGTGGGACGCCCCGGTGCGCCAGCGCGGAGCCGATCTGCACGATCGCGCCCCGGCCGCGGGGCCGCATCTGCTCCAGCGCGGCCCGGGTACCGTGCACGAATCCGTGGTAGGTCGTGGCGGTCACCCGATGGAATTCCGCGGGCTCGATCTCGGTGAACGGTCCGAAGGCGGTGGCGAACGCGCCGTTGATCCAGACGTCGATGGGGCCGAACTCCTCGGCCACCCTGGCCGCGACGGAACGCACGGCGTCGTAGTCGGCCACGTCCACCGGGATGGGCAGCGGCACCCCGCCCGCGGCCCGGATCTCCGCCGTGACCTCGCGCAGGCCCCGCTCACCGCGGGCCAGCAGGGCCACGCGGTCGCCACGGGCGCCGAGCAGCCTGGCCGTGGCCCTGCCGATCCCGGCGCTGGCGCCGGTCACCACCACCGTCCTGGCTCCGTCGGCGTTTCCCATCGCAGCTCCTTCCCTGACGATCTTCTCCAGCCCGGGTACCCGCCCGACCGCGCGGGGAACGTGCGTATGCCCACTTCCCGGTGGGGCTGCGGCAGTATCGCCGGCACGTTCACCCGAGCAGGGCGAATGTGCCGGCGGCTGGTGATCGACCACCCATCGCCGGAATACACTTCGTGCTTGTGTGATTACTCTACGAAGTGAGGTGCATGATGAACCGATCTGTGCAACGCCGGGAGTTCGGCACCCGTTGGACCATGCGGGGCACGGTGGGCGTCGGCTGCTTCCTGCATCCCACGCGAGGTCTGGTTCGCTCACCCGCCACCCCGCTGATCGCGGCCACACTCCGAGACCTCGGCTACCCGGTACAGCAACCGGGCCGACCGTTCGTCGCCCGAACCGGCTCCGCGGAAGGAATACTCCTGACCGCCTCCTACGTCGACCGCACCGGCCAGGTCATCGGCTTCGCGGTGGCGGCACACCAGGCAGACCGGGACGCGATATCGGCGGCACGGTACGCCATCACCACCTGGTCCGCGCTGTGGCGGACCCGGCGCATCGTCCTCGCCATCGGCTCGGACGCGACCCATGCACAGGGCTGCCTGCACGGCGCGCTGAGCCGGGCCGAGGCCCGGTACTTCGAGGACCAGGACGAGGAGGTCATCCTCGTGGACAGCCGGGCGGCCAGCACCGGGCCGCCCACACCCGTGGCCGGGCGAACGGTCGTCACCTCTGCCGAGGACGTCGCCGGCCTCGGCGATCGCCCCACCCGTCTGGCCTATGTCATCCAGCCCGGCGCGGTGATCGAGGAGGCCGTCCGGATCGCCGAGCTGCTGCGGGACCGCTACCCCGGCATCCGGGGTGCGCACCCGCACGGATACTGCTACGCGGCATCGGACTGGAAGGAGACGATCCGCACCGTTGCGTCCACTTGCGACACCATGCTCGTCCTCGGTAGCCCGGACACGATGGACGTCAGGGACGCGCTCCGGTTCGCCGCCGAGGCGGGGGTCTCCGCCGAGCTGGTCGCCGGTCCGGAACGCATCCGGCCGGACTGGCTCGATGGGGCCGAGAGCATCGGCCTCGCCGTCACCGACACCGCCCCGCCCGACCTGCTGCCGAACGTCATCGGGGTCCTCACCGGCCTGGGGCCGGCCTCGGTCGTACGGCGCCGGATGATGTCCGAGACCGTCGACCCGGCCACCTTCCCTGCCGGAACGACGGCCGAGCGCTCAGCCACCGCCTGCGCGGACAGCGGAAGCGCGGCCCAGCAGTTCCTCGACTCCCGGCAGCTTCCGGTGCGGCAGTAGCCGCGACCGTAACGTCCGCAACGCCGTGTCCACCCGGCCGCTGCGGACGACCGGGTAGTCGTCAAGAAACCGATGCCAGATCTCGCCGGCCTGCTCCACCTGCCCGGCGTCGAGCCTCAGCTCGGCCAGCTTCGCCAGCAGTACGGCCCGCGAACGCAGCTCGGTCGAAGGGCGATGCCGAATCGAATCCTCCAGCGCGGTCATCGCGCCCGCCCGATCACCCAGGCCGGCGGCCACGGCCGCGCGCTGGTGGGCGAGCGCCGCCCGGTGGTACGCGCCGACCGCGGCCATCCCGCCGCTCATCCGCTCGACGATGCGCTCGGCCTCGCACAGGTGCGCCACGGCGGCCCTGCGCTCGCCGAGCGTGGCCCGCGCGACCGCGAGCTGCCCGACGAGGAACGCCCGCACCTCCGGTACGGCCCGCACGGTGCCGGCCTCCACCGCGCCCTCGGCCAGCCGTACGGACTCCCGATGGTGGCCGAGTGCGCGTGCCTGCACACTCAACGCCCTCAGCGCGATCGCATAGGTGGTCGGATCACCCGCCTCGACGGCGAGCTGGAGTGCGCTTCGGTAATGCCACTGACCCGCACCATGCAACTCGTCGTCGAAGTACAGGAAGCCACATAGGTAACGCAGCCGGGCCGCGACGGAAAGGAAACTCCGGCGGACCGCAGAGGTCGCACCGACGGCTCCCAGCAACGGGTGGATCGTGGTCTCGAGGTATTCGGTGAGCGCGGCACGAACCGGCCCCGCCCCGCAGGCGCGTTCGGCGCGCGAGAACGCGGTGAGCATCGTCGTCGCCGCGTCCAGCTCGGTGCCGCTCAGCCGCCACGGGCCACGCGGTGCACGGGGCCGCTCCCGGTCGGCTGGCAGCACCTGCGCCCATCGCGGCACATCCAGTCCAGCCACGCTGTACACGCCCGGTGCACGTGAAACCGCTGAGCCCGCGGGTACCCGGTCGGCGCCGCGGCCGAGTTCGTCCTGGCCGTGGTGTGTCCGCCGACGCACAGGTTCACCGTTGTGGCCGAAACCGGTGTCGCTCGCAGTCACGGTCCGGCCGAGCCGCCGCGACAGCGCCTCCGCGATCAGCTCCGGCACCTTCCCCCGCGGGCGGCTGCCTGCCAGCCAGTTGGCCACCGAGGCGCGCCCGTAGCCGGTCCGCACACCCGCTTCGACCGCCGTCGCGTTGACCGCGCGCGCGAGTTCCGCACCGTTCCACCGCGCCTCGTCCAGCAAGGAGCGCAACCGAACATTGGGTGCCCGACCCACTACCTATCCCTCGCTTCCACATGCGACGACCGATGGCAAGGGCCTGTTCGTCAATAATCCACGCAAACTGGACAGCCCCATCGACGCCCGAGTATTGGCGGCAACGAATGCTTCCTGCTTGTGTAAGAGTACGCGTGATCGACGCGACCCACATTCGCGACCGCCAAAGCAAACCATGGTGATCATTTATGGCATGACACTTCTGGCGCAGAAAACCGATCACTGGCCGTGACCACAGGAGGAGCAACGAGACGCATGGTACCCACTCGACACGAGCCCAACGCACTGCTGGTCGGGGGCCCTTCGACCCTCCCGGACACCGAACGGCTGCGTTGCGTTCCCAACAACGACGATCCGGTGAAAATCGAGCTTGGAAACCGCTACGAACATTTCGTCCCGACGTCAGAAATAACTACATCCGGCGAGTGGACGGTGCAGGTTTTCACCTGGATCTGCCGCACGTACGCGGCAGAGTAGATTCTGCACACAGAAGGGAAGTAGATGATTTCGGAACTTACCCTCGGCCGGAAGATCGAGCTGATGCGCCGCCGGAGGGGGCTGTCCCGGCAGGCGCTGGCCGCGCTCGTCGGGTACAGCGCCGAATGGCTACGGCAGGTGGAGAAGGACCAGCGCAGACCGGACAAGTTGTCCGCGCTGTTGCGAGTCGCGGACGTCCTGCGCGTCGACGATGTCGCGTCCTTCCTCGGCGTGACCACCGCTACGCCTACGGCCGGGCCGGACCCGCGCACGGCGTCGGCCGCCATCCGGAAAGCCCTGTTCGGCATGACCGGCCCCGGGGACGGTGGCACGGAGCAGGCCACGGTGACCGATCAGCTGCGCACGGCGTGGTCGGACTGGCGGGACGCCCGGTGGCGTTACAGCGTGCTCCAGCACCGGCTACCGTGGCTGCTCACCGCGGCGAGCGCGCTGGCCGGCCCGGCCACCGGGCGCGATGCGGTAGCGCAGCACCGCGCCGTGGCCGAGGTGCACCGGCTCGCGGCGGCGTTCCTGAGCCAGGTGAACGACCTCCCGCTCGCGTTGCTCACCGCGGAGCGTGCGGTGGCGAGTGCCGCGCAGACCGGTGACCCGGCCGTGCACGCCGCCTGCGAAGGCGGCCTGGCAGCCGTCCTGCTCCGGCTCGGCCGCATCCAGGAATCAGCCGATCTGTGCCGCACCGCCGCCGGCCGGCTCGGTACCGACACGCCTTCCGGACCGCGGTCGGCCGTCGCCACCTGGGGCGCGGTCCACCTGACCGCCGCCACCGTGTCAGCCGCCGCTGGCGAGCAGCTCACGGCCTATGAGTTACTCGATCGCGCCCGCGCCGCGGCGGCCAGGCTACCGAGCGAGGACACCGTGCCCGGCTGCTCCTGCGGCGACTTCGGCCGAGCCGCCGTGGACGTGCAGGGCATCTGTCTCGAGGTCATCCTGGGGCATACCCGGCGCGCGCTCCGGACGGCCGCCAGGGTCGACCTCGCCGAGGCGGAGTTCCGGTCCACGCGCTCCCGGTATTACCTGACGCTCGCTCGCGCGCACGCCCGGCAGCGGGACGCGGCAGCCGCCACGTTCGCACTGCTGCGGACGGAGCGGGTTTCGCCCGAGGAAGTGGTTTTCAACAGCGAGGCACGCGACCTCATCCAGCTCGTGCTACGCCAGGACGACGCGACGGTCCGGCACGAGATGTGGCGCCTCGCCGAGCGCGCCAGACTGGTGTGACCACACCGGCCGGGCACCGCATCACCGGTGCCCGGCCACGGCCGGGCCGAGCACGCCCGCAGGACCCGGCCACGGGTCGAGACCCGCAGGCAGCAGGGCCCCGGCGAGGGGTTCCGCGTGTGCGGTGAGGCGTTCGCAGATCCCGTTGAGGCGGGCGGGGATCGCCCGCACCTGCCGGACAGTAAGCGCCTCCGTGCTCAGATACCAGCCGGAATGGCGCCACGCCTCGCGGAGACCGAAAAACGCGCACAGCAGTTCCAGCGCCGTACGCCCCGGCTCGGCCAGCGTCCGTGCGTCCGCCAGCAGGCACTCGACAGCCAGCCGGGTTCCGTGCGCCTCGACCAGCTCGCGGGCCAGCCAGCTGCGGTTGTCCCAGGCCTGGAACGGCCCCTGCGCGCGGCGCGCGGCCGTGTCCAGCTCGCCGGACAGCATGGCGTGCAGCGAGCGTTCCCGTGCCGCCACCAGCTCCCGCACCACCTGCGGCTCCCCCACCGCTCGCCGGTTCAGCTGCACCATCCCTGGCGATGGCGGCCGGTAGGCGGTTCCGGCCGCCATCGCCCGTGCCGCTTCCAGCACGATCAGGTAGCTGTCCCCCGCTGCCGGCCCGAGCATATGGCCGAGACCCTGGTACGCGGCGAACCCGCTGCTGCCGAACATCCCGTGTGCGCCGCAGCGTTGCCCGCATTCGGCCGCTACCCGTTCGGCCTCCCAGCCGGCCATCGCCTTGACCAGCCCGATCGTCCGGTTGAACCCTGGCCCTCGGGTCCAGGCCGGATCCGGTACCTGCGCCGAAGCCACCAGCGTGCGCTTGACCTGGTTGATCAGGCTGGTCATCGCGTACGCGGTCGCGAGGCAGCCGTACAGCGGCCGCTGCTGGCTCCGATAACGCAGGACCGGGCCCTCGGGCGCGGCGCGCGACAACGTGTTCCGTCCGGCCGAGAACCGGATGGCGAGCGCGGCACTGGCGCGGATCGCCGCACCCAGTGCGGCCGCGGAGGCCACCCAGGCCCGGTGCCGTACGTCCAGCGAACGTGCCAGCCGCTCGTCCCCGTGGCCGAGCGGATCCCGGAACGTCCCATCCGCCGACAGCCGCGCGGAGTCGTGCAGCAGGCCCCGGGCCGGCACCCGCACCCCATCGAAGGTGATGGTCGCGTAGTCCAGCGGCAGGTACGGTGCCTCCGGCAACGGCGTGATCTCGATGCCGGGACGTGGACCGTCGGCGTCCCGGATCGGCAGTACGAACGGAAACACCCCGTGATCGGCTCCCCCGGCCCGCAACCGGGCGTACACCACGCCCAGCTTCGGCACCCCGGCAAGCCCGACGTTCGGCATGAACTTGGCATCGTCCCTGGTCGGCGTGGTCAGCACGAACCCGCCGGTCGCCGGGTCGTACCGGGCCTCGGTGCGGATACCGATGTGGCTGTTGCCCCGGCCTGCTTCGGTGACGAGGAGCGAACCGAAAGAGTCCATCGAGTCGAGCCTGCCGATATGGTCCCCGAGATCGTCCCGGCCGGAACCGAACTCCTGGATGGCGCCGAGGCTCAGACACGTGTGCAAGGTCATCCCGAGAAACACCGGCGGGCTGGTGACCGCGCACCATTCGAGGACGGTGAACAGCTGAGCCGGCCTGGCCAGCAAGGTGCTGGCCGGTGGAAGCCGGTCCCCGAGCCAGCGCATCCGCCGGTAGGTCAGCAGGCACTGCTGCTCGTAGGTCAGCCCTTCGGCCGGGGCGAACGGCCCGCCAGCGCACGCCTCGCCCAGGTCGGCGGGCAGCGCCTCAGCGGGATCGCCATGGACCAGCGCGCCGAGCGCGGTACGCAGGTCGTCGTTCATCGCACCGACCTCCCGGGCTCGGTGGCGGCGAGGGACAGGTCCGGACGGCCGGACCAGCGCAGCCCCCGCAGCCGCGCCAGCACCCTGCCGTCCGGCGCCACCGCCGCGATATCGCCCTGCCGCGCCCGCAGCAGGATCTCCGGACCATGCACATCCAGCAGGGCCACGTCGTTGTGCGTGGTGCCCAGTTCCACCGAATCCAACCCCACCGGAACCGCCGGTTCCTGCCCTTCGGCCCGTTGCTCGATCAGGGCGCCCAGCTGGACCATCGCGTCCACCAGCAGCACCGGAAGCCGGAACGCGGCGAACCGCTCCGCCCACTGTCCCAGTTCCGGGGCGAATCTGGCGGTGGCCGTGGCCGACCGGTCGTCCACATCGGTGAGCGAGCGGAAGGGCCCGGACAGCATCAGGGAGTCCCCGGTCCCGTAGTGCCGCGGCCGCCGACCGGACCCGCCCAGTGACACGAACACGGTCTCCCCGGCTTCGCCGGTCGCGGGCAGCGGCCCGGGCTCCACCACGAGCCGGGCGTGCATGCGGTCCTTGCGCAGCACCCGCCCGTCCGGTGCGAGGGTGTCACTGAGCACCCGTACCTCCACCGATTCGCCCGCGCGCTCGGCCGTCACCCGGTAGGTCGGGGTGCGCCCTGGCAGTGCGGTCACCGGAGCGTGCAAGGTCAGGTCCCGGAACCGGAGAACGGCGCCCGGCCCGCTCGCCGCCGCCACCGCGGCGGCGAGCTCGAGCACGAAGGCACCGGGAAGGGTGGGCACCCCGCGCAGGAGGTGCTGCCGCAGATAGCCGTCGATGGTGCCGTCCGGCTGCCACAGCATCCCGGTGTCCGGCCCGCCACGGAACGGGAACGGGCCGCGGCGCAGGCTCGACAGCCAGTTCCGCTCGGTTCTGCCGAGCTGGGTGACCAACGGGTCCGGCAGCCCCGCAGCCAGCTCTTCCAGGAAGAGTCCTACACCGTCCTGATCAGACAGTCCGGTCAGGATGTTCTGGCCGCGCAACAGGTCCCGGGTAACCGGCTCGCTGGCGAAACCGGCCTCGTCCCACAGCGCCCATGCCAGCGTCGTCTCGTGCCCTGCACCGAAGCGCGACTGCCACGGTGCGGCGAGCCCAAGCAGATCGTTGCCCGAGCAGTAGTCGGCCTCGCCCGGCCAGCCGAGAACGGCGAGCAGGGAACCGAAGTTGACCCAGCGGTGCGGTCGTCGTCCGGCGAAGGCGCCGACAAGGTTCAGGTAGCCGAGCAGCTTCGTGTCCCGCACCGTACGCGCCTGCTCCAGCGAGGTGGCCCGGACGCTGCCACCGCGGTGCACACCGGCGGCGTTGAGCAGCAGGTCGACCCGTGGGTGCGCGGCATGTACCCGGTCGATGGCCGCCCGCACGGACTCCGGATCGGTCAGGTCGCAGGTCACATGGTGCACCCATCCCTCGCCGGTGTGCTCGGCGATCCTGCGGATCGTGCGCGCGCTCTCCGCGGCGGCGCGCAGGCGGTCGTACTCGGCGTTCAGCTCCGCCACACCATGCTCCGGGCGGGCCGACCGCTGGCGGGCGAGGAAGGTGGCGCGGTCCGGCAGATCCTGAGCGGCGGGTGCGGACCTGCCGAGCAGGTACACCGTCGGCCTGCAGCGGGCCGCGAGCCCGACCAGCAGTTCCGCGGTCAGCCCCCGGGTGCCGCCTGCCGCTACCACCACCGCACCGGGAGGCAGCGGCTCCGCGGCGGGCCCGGACGGGCATTCCGCGGTGTCCAGGGTGTAGGCGAGCCGGTGTTCGCCATCCCGGACCACCACCGCAGGCTCGTGGTCCCGGCCCGACTCGACGGCCCACTGGTCGAGTCCGCTCCGCGGGTCGCCGGTATCGGTCAGCAGGGCCAGGCTCAGCGCCTCCGGCAACTCCCTGGCCAGGCTCTTGACCATGCCGGTGAACGGACCCGCTGCGGGATGCGGCACGCCATCGCGTACCGCGTCCAGCAGCACCACGCCGAGCGAGTCGCCGGTGCCAGCGATCCACCGTTGCGCCGCGAGGTGAAGCAGGTCGTGCAGGCCACGCAACCGGCCGACCATGCCCAGCGCATCGGCCGGCCCGCCGCGCGCGCCGAGATCGGCCAGCAACCGGATGTGCTCGATCCGGAACGGCTCCGACGGCAGCGAGCGCGCCAGCACGGCTTCCTCCCGCGCGGCATCCGCGGGCGCGATGACCGGCACCACCTCCGGCGGCAGTTCCCAGCCATCCAGCAGGGACGCATCCGGCACCAGCAGCACGGTGTTCGGCGGCAGTGCCGGGCGGGGTGCCCGCACCAGCCGCGGCCGCGCGGGGGCCAGCCGGGGCACGCTACGCAGGACGGGACGCCCGGTGGCCGCGGGCGTGGTCTCCCCGCCCGCGGGCACATCGACCTCGAGCGACGGCCCCCACTCCCGCACGCTGCCGAGGCGGCCCGGCCCCTGGGCACCGGTGAGCCGGGCCAGCAGCGCCACCATGCCGTCGGCGGCCAGGTAGGTGCGGCCCGACCCGCGCAGCGGCGCCATCGCGCGCGGCCGGGTACCGGGCTCGATGTCGGTCAGCGAGGTCCGCACCCGCGCCAGCACCGGCAGCCCCTCGGCCCGTGCGGTGGACTCCCTGGCCAGGATGACGACGAAGGCGCCCTCGGCGAGCTGGTCCTGCTCGCCCGAGCCGGCCAGCACCTCGGTGAGCTCCGCGGTGCTGTTCCCGTTGACCCCGGCGACCACGGCCAGGTCCAGATCACCGTGGCGCAGGTAGCGTTCCGCCGTCCGGACGGCATCCAGGCTGGCGTCGGGTCCGGTGTCGACGGTGAGGTTGAGGCCACGGAAGTCCCACAGGGAGGCCAGGCGCGCCGGGATGATGTTCGGCATGATGCCGGGAAACGCGTCCTCGGTGCTCGGCGGCACCAGCGCGCGGACCCGCTCCGTGAGCTGCGGGTCCAGCCCGCCATCCAGCACGCTTTCCACATCGCCGAGGTAGCAGCGCAGGGCGTAGTGCACGGCGCGCCTGGTCGGACCCATATGCCCGGTGATCACGCCGGTCGCCTCCCGCATCCGGCAGGCAACGGCACGTACCTCCTCCGGCAGCGCGGCCGCGGCCCTGAGCAGCATGATCTGCGCGCGGTCCATATTGCGCAGTGTCGCCGGGGGCAACCGGACCTCGGTGAAGTCCGGAATCGGGTAGTCCTCCCCGAACGACCGCTCCGGTGCCGGACCGGTCCCGCGTAGCCAGCTCACCAGGTCCGGCCGTCCCGGCGTGTCCGCCGACCAGCCGACGACGACGATGTCGTCGGGCAGGCACTCCGGAGCGGGTCGCAGGTCGTCGGCCGGCCCGGAACCGAGCACCAGATGCGCGTTGGTCCCGCCGAAGCCGAAGGAGGACACGGCTGCGCGCCGGGTGCGAGCCGCGGGCAGCCGGGCGGCCTCGGTCGGAGCGGTGAACCGGGTGCCGTCCAGTGCCGGGATCGGCCGCTTCAGGTAGCGCTGGGCCGGTACTTCGCCGCGGGCGAGTCCCTGCAGGGCCTGCACCACCGACACCATGCCCGCGGTCCACCCGGTGTGCCCGACGATCGCCTTGTTGGAGGAGAGCAACGCGGGCGGACCGCTGCCCGCGGCCTTGTCCAGGCTCGCCACCTCCGTGCTGTCCCCGGCCTGGGTGCCGGTCGCATGCGCCACCACCCACCGCACGGAGGAGGGATCGAGCCCTTCCGCCGCGTAGGCTCGCCGCACCGCCAGCTGCTGCCCACGCTCGTTCGGCGCGTAGATGGCCTTTCCCCTGCCATCGCAGGACAGACCCACACCGTCGATGACACCGAGGACGCGATCGCCGTCCGCGCGGGCCCGGTCGAGCCGTTTCAGCAGCACCACGCCCGCTCCGTCCGAGAACAGCACCCCGGCCGCTTCCCGGTCGAACGGGCGCACCTCACCGGTCTTGGAAAGGCCGTGCAGCTTCGAGAACAGAACAAGGTTGCGGGCGCTGTAGGCGAAGGCGCCACCGCAGACCGCCACCTCGCAGGTCCCCTCCCGCAGCGCCTTCATGCCGAGGTCGATCGCGTACAGCGAGGACGAGCACGCGGTGTCCACCATGACCAGTTCGGTGCGGTCCGGCAGCAGGCCCGCGATGGCGTTGCGCCCCACCCGGTGCGGCAGGAACTCCCCTGGCGGGGCGGGCAGCCTGGCGTACCTGCGAGCCAGCCGGTTTCCGGGGTCCTGGCCCAGCAACCGGGAGAAGCCGGAGAACACGAGGTACTCCTCCAGCTCCTGGCTGCCGTCTGCGGTGTAGCCGAAGGTCGCGATACATCGGTCCGCAGCGCGCAGGCTCACCCCTTCCCGTGCGGTATGCAGGCAGTGCCGCAACCACACGGTGGTCGACTCGGTGCTGGGCAGCGCGCCGCGCTCCAGTTCCGCGCGCAGGGCGGGGTGCGGAACGAAATCCGTGATGAATCCGGACCGCCGGGTGTAGGTCCGGTCCTCGGCATCCGGATCGGTGGAGTGGAAGGCGTCGATGTCGAACCGGGTGGGCTCGACGAACCGGTGCTCGGATCCGGAGAGCACCTGCCACAGCTCCTCGGGCGTGCTGGCGCCAGGGGCGAGCACGCCCGCGCCGACGACCGCGATCTCGTCGCCGGAACCCTCCGGGCCCGCCTCGCCGGTCCTGGCGGGCCGCCGCGGGGACAGCGCCATGGAGCCGAGGGACAACCCGCCGTCCGCCACGACGGTCTGGCCGGTGATCCAGGAAGCACGTGGGGAGGCCAGGAAGGTCACCACCTCGGCCAGTTCCTCCTCCCGCCCCAGGCGGTTGCCCAGCGGGGTCGCGGCGCGGACCTGGTCGGCCAGCAGGCCCGCGTCCGGGAACATCCCGGCCACGGCGCCGTCGATGAGGCCGCCGGAGGCGGTGTTGACCCGGATGCCGTCCGCGGCGAACTCCACGGCGAGGTAGCGGGTCAGCGACTCCACCGCCGCCTTCGCCGTGCCGATCGTGGCATAGTCGCTGATCACCAGTGTGCTGCCGATCGAGGACAGGTTCACGATCGCGCCGCCACCACGGCCGGCCATCAGCGCCGCGGCCCGCCGGGCGCACCACAGGCTGCCCCGGAGGTTGGTGTCCAGCGCACGCTGCCAGTGCGACTCGTCCAGCTCGTCCAGTGGCAGCAGGGCGCCGGAAGCGGCGTTGTTGACCAGTACGTCCACCCCGGCATGGCGCTCGGTCACCGTGTCGAACATGGTGTCCACCTGGGACTTGTTCGCCACGGACGCGCGGATCAGCTCCGCGGAGTGACCCGCTTCGGTGAGCTCGGCCAGCAACGCAGGGGCATCCTCGGTGGCGTGGAAGTAGTTGATGACGACATGGGCGCCGCGTTCGGCGAACGCCCTGCTGATCACCCGGCCGAGGCCGCGGGCGCCGCCGGTGACCACGACTACCTGACCCGCGAAGATACCGTCTTGGTGACTCACGATACGGCCTCCCGCCTTCCGGACCTTTCGGCTACGTAGTCGGCGATGTGGCCGAGGGTGGGCAGCTCCCATACCCGCACCCGGTCCCGCTCACCGGTCATCCCGAACCGGTCGACCACCCGGGACAGCAGGGAGGTCTGTTTCAGCGAGTCGACCCCGAGCTCGGCCTCCAGCATCGCGTCCGCGGTGAGTACGTCGGTCGGGTACTCCAGTGCCTCCGCGTACATCTGGCGCAGTTCGGCGAGCACCGTCTCTCTCGGCGGGTGGCCGTTGGCCCGGGCCTGCTCGGGCGGCTCGGGCGAGACCGTGTCGGCCTGCCTGACCGGTTCGGCCGGCTCGGGTCCGGCGGCGGGTGCGACCACGGTGGCCGCGCCGTCGGCAGGCCGGGGGTCGCGGGGCCTTGGCACCTGCGGGGAACGCTCCGGGGCCACTCCTGCCGCCGCGTGCAACCCGGCCAGCTCCCGGTCGGGGTCGACCAGCGGTGCCGCCACCTCGACCCCGGGTACGGTCAGCTCGACGCACCGGGTGAGTGCGTTCAGTGCCCCGGCCTCGACGAACCGCGTGTAGCCCCGGGCGTGCAGGTCACGCGCGGCTCGCACGAAGTCCACCGGCAGCACGAGGCATTCGGCGAGCTCCTGCTTGAGGTCGTCCTCGTCGGTGTAGTGCCGGTGGTGAATCGGCGAGTACACCGGGAGCCGCAGCTGCCGCTGGCGCACGCCGTCCATCAGCTCGCGGAACACCGGCACGGCGGGCCGCATCGCGGGATGGTGCGAGGCATAGGGCAGCTGCAGGCGTGCGTAGGGAAGCTCCAGCGCCCCGGCCACCCGCTCGGCCCGGTCGATCGCGGGCACCGGACCGCTGAGCACGCTCTGCCGGGGGGCGTTGTGGCAGCCGACCACCAGCCCGGGTTCGTCCAGCAGCCCGGCCAGGTGCCGTGCGGCGGCCTCGTGCGTGCCGATGGCCGCCATCATGCCCCTGCCCTCCCAGTCCCGCAGGGCAGCGCAGCGGGCGCAGACCAGCTGGGCGCCGTCCGCGAGGTCGAAGGCACCCGCGGCGACCAGCGCGGCCATCTCACCGAAGCTGTGCCCCAGCAGCAGATCGGGCTCGCCGCCGAGCCGAAGGAGAACCTCGTGGGTCGCCACCGACACCCCGAAGATGGCGAGCTGGAGGACTTCCGCCGGCTGCTCCAGCAGCTCGCCGAGGGAGGGCGCGTGGGCACCGAAGAGTGCACCGGACACCTCGGGCAGGCCGCGGGCCACGGCCACATCGTCGAGCACGCGGAAGGTGGCGGTCACCTCGGGATGGTCGGCGCGCGCTTGCCGCAGCGCACCGGTGGAGTAGGCCCCGAGTCCCGGGAAGAGGTGGACGGTTCGCGCAGGCATATGTGGTTCGTCCTTCCGTACCGATCTGCGGTGTTCCGGACAAGGAGGTCAGACGGCGACCCGGCCCAGCGCCGTCAGCTGGAGCATGGCCGGACCGCCCACGTAGCAGGTGGTGCCGCCGTCGGCGGTCAGGCAGGCGCCGGTCACCAACCGCGATGCGTCGCTGGCCAGGAAGATCGCCGGGCCGACGACGTCATCGGGCTCTCCAAACCGGCTGGCCGGAACGGCACTGAGCAGGCCGGCCGCTGCCTCAGGATTGCCGAGAAATGCCTCGGTCAGCTCGGTACGGACCCAGCCGGGCGTCAGGGCGTTCACCCGTACCCCCGACTGCGCCCACTCCGCCGCGAGGGTCTGGGTGAGCGACAGGATGCCCGCCTTGGCGACGGCATAGGGCGCCAGCATCGGCACCCCGCCGAGACCTGCTATCGAGGACAGGTTGACCACCGAGCCGCTGCCGCGCTTGACGAGATGCCTGCCGACCGCGCGGCAGACCCGGACGACGGATTCGAGGTTGATCCGCAGCACGGCGCTCCAGTCCTGCTGCTCCAGGTCCAGCACCGGACCCGCCCAGTCGAACCCGCCCGCGTTGTTCACCACCACGTCGAGCTGGCCGAACTCGGATATCGCCGTGGCGATCGCGTCGTCGACCTGCCCGCCGTCACCGACATCGCAGGTCAGGACGAGGGCGCGTCGCCCGTACCCCTCGATCTCGTCGGCGACCTCCTCCAGCGCGGTGGTACTCCGGGCGAGAAGAGCGACATCCGCGCCGGCTTGGGCGTAGCCGATCGCGATCGCCCGCCCGATCCCGCGGGAGGCGCCCGTCACCAGGCTGCCTTTGCCATCGAGCGAGAACTGGCCCGCAGGCCGCCTGTCCCCGCGCTCGCTTGTGCTCGTCATAGGACCAGCCTCGCCGAGGCCGCGGCGGCCGCCCCAACTTCCGTAGCGGTGGGTTTTGCGTACCGGAGTTGGCTGGCGGAAATCAACGAATGTGGTAACCACAGTGGCCTGGCTCCGGAAAGCCCGGAGCGGATCCGTATAGGTCGTTATACGACGAACGGCGGGCCTCGGCAGCGGCGCGCCGCGATCAGGAGCGTGGCGTCACCGCGGCCCGGTCCCGGCCGGGCAGCCTGGTCGCGCCGATGGCGGCGACCAGGCAGAAACCCAGCACCCACCAGAAGGTGTCGGCGAAGGCCTGCGCGGCCGGTGCCGCCTCGGTGCCCCTGGCGGTGAGCCTCGCCTGCAGGATCACCGCGAGCGTCGCGGTGCCGACCGAGCCGCCGACGGTGTTCAGCAGGTTCAGCGCGCTGGATGCGCGCGGGAGGTGCTCCTGCTCCATCCTGCTGTAGACGATGTTCATCACCGGCGCGCTGACCATCGCGATGCCGAGGCCGCGCACCAGCAGCGAGCCTGCGATCAGGCCGTCCGCGGGGGTGCTCGCCAGCTGGGTGAACGGGAAGGTGCCGAACGCGATGAGCCCGATGCCGAGCACCACCAGGGTGCGCGCGGCAACGCGGTCGATGGTCCGGTTCACCAGCAACGACCCGAGCGCGGCGCCCACCCCCTGCGGGGCGAGCAGCAGGCCCGCCTCCCATGCGGACAGGCCACGGCCCGCCTGCAGGTACAGCGGCAGCAGAAAGGTGGCGCCGAAGACCGAGGCGCCCAGCACGGCCAGTGCCAGTGCGGCAGCACCGAACGGTGGCCGGGTGAACAACCGCGGGTCGATCAACGGCCTGCGGCTGGTGCGCAGGCCGTGCAGCACGAAGCCGAACAGCATGCCCAGGCCCGCGCCCACCGCAACCCAGGCCACCACCCGCGGCGCCGCCTGCCCCTGCCCGAGTTCGGTGAGGCCGAACACCAGCACGGCGAGCCCGGGCGACAGCAGCGCGGCCCCGCGGACGTCGAAGGGGGCGCCTGCCGCCGAGGGCGGGTGCGCGGGTACGAACCGGCGGGCGAGCAGCACCGCGACCAGCCCGATCGGCAGGTTGACGTAGAACAGCCACGGCCAGTCCGCCACCCCGAGGATCGAGCCGCCGATCAGCGGCCCGAGTACCGGGGAGAGCATCGGGACCACCGCGACCACGCTGATCAGCCTGCCGATCCGCCGGGGGCCCGCGGTGCGGGCGAGCAGGGCCTGCCCCGTCGGCGGGAGCACCCCGCCGCCGAGGCCCTGCAGCACCCGGAACACCACCAGGCTGAGCACCGACCAGGCGAGCGCGCAGAGCACCGAGCCGGCGAGGAACACCAGCACGGCACCGATCCAGGTACGGCGGCTGCCGAAGCGGTCGGCGAGCCACCCCGAGGTGGGCACCGTGGTGACCACCGCCAGCAGGTAGGCCGTACTGACCCACTGGATCTCGGTGACCGAGGCGTCGAACTCGGTGACCAGGGTGTCGATGCCGACCGTGACGATGGTGGCGTCCAGGGTCGCCATGAACGTGCCGAGCACCAGGATGAACGCGGCCCGCAGCAGCGGCGCGTCGATCCGCTCGGCCCCGCCGGCGGCCACCCCTCCCCCGCTACTCATCGGCGAGCCGGGCGAGCACATCGGCCGGATCCCGCTCGAGGGCTCCCTGCTGCCGGAACTCCCGCAGCACCGCCAGCAGGTCCGCGCCCAGCCCGCGGACCTCCTCCGCGTCGAACATGCCCGCGCGGTACCCGAGGACGCCGATCCAGCCCTCGCCCTCCGGCATCACCGTCAGGGTCAGCGGGTGGTGGGTGGCCTCCCGGAACCGGGTCGCCGTGATCCGCAGGCCCGGTGCGGGCTCCCGGATCCGCTCGGGGTCCACCGGGTAGTTCTCGAACACCACCAGGCTGTCGAACAGCCTGGTGTGCCCGGTCAGCCGTTCCAGCTCGACCAGCCCGACATGGTGATGCTCGGCCATCGCCTGCTGCCGGGCCTGCAACTCGGCCAGGGTGCCCGCGATCGTGCCGCCGAACCGGGCCCGTACCGGCACGGTGTTGGCCAGCAGGCCGATCATCTCCTCCACCCCGTTGATCTCGGGCGGGCGGCAGGCGACCATGGCGCCGAAGCAGACGTCCCACCGCCCGGACCGCGCGGCGAGCACCGCCGCCCACGCCCCCTGCACCAGGGTGTTGGGGGTCAGCTGTCGCTCGGCCGCGACCCTGGTCAGCCCGGCGACCAGCGCGCGGTCGAACTCCAGCAGCACCGGTGCGGGATGCACGGCCGAACCACCGCCCGCGCGGTCCCCGGTCAGGTAGTCGCCTTCGGGCAGGCCGTCCAGTTCGGTGCGCCAAGCTGCCAGGTCGGCCTCGTGGTCGCGTTCCGCCAGCCACCGCAGGTACGCCGAGTACGACCTCGGCGTAGGCAGCCGGTGCGGGATGCCCTGTGTTCGCCAGGTGTACAACCCGAACAGCTCGGTCAGCATGCGCGGCGCGGACCAGCCGTCGGAGAGCGCATGATGGCTGGTGAGCACGAGCTCGAACCGCTCGGCGGCGCGACGGATCACGGTCAGCCGCAGCAGCGGCCCTGCCGCGAGGTCGAACGACTCGGCCCTGTCCTCGGTCAGGATCCGGTCCACCCGCAGGTCGGCCTCGGCGGTGTCCAGATCGGACACGTCCAGCACCCGGCAGTCCGGGCGCAGCCGCCGCGGGATCACCTGGACCTCCTGCCCGGCAGGGAACACCGCGCCCAGGTTCGGGTGCCGCCCCAGCAGGTCCGCCCCGGCGGCGTGCAGTGCCTCCACCTCCAGCGGACCGGAGATCGAGAAGGTCGACTGCACCGTGTACGGGTCGGGGGACTCCGCCCTGGAATGCCGCAGCATCAGCCGCTGCAGCGGGCCCAGCGACAGGATGTCGTCGACCGGCTGGTCCAGCTCGAACAGCTCGATGGTGTCCTGGTCCACTGTGCACAGCCGGACGTCCGATGGGGTGAGCCCGGCGCGGTCGAGCAGTTCGGGCTCACCGGCCAGCCGCGCCAGTGCCTGTCGGAAATGCTCGGCGAACTCGCCGACCTCCTCCGCGGTGAACAACGCGGAGGGCCAGGTGAACCGGATGCCAAGCGACTCGTCGTCGGCCAGCGCATTGATCATCAGGCTGTGCGGCAGCGGCAGGTCCGGGTTGGCCCCGGAGCCGAGTGGTTCCGCATCCGGCGGGCGCCGCCATACGATCTCCTCGCTCGCCCGCTCCGGGAACCGGCCAAGGTAGTTCCAGCTGACCTCCGGGTGTACCTCTGGCAGCAGCCCCGCGGTGGTGAGAATGCCGTAGCCGAGGCTGTCGCCAGCGGCGTGCAGGTGTTCCTTGATCGCCTTCACCGTCTCCGGCAGGCCGCGGGCCAGTTCGAGCCGGGCGGGGTGGATCGCGGTGAACCAGCCGACGGTCTCGCTCAGGTTGACCGGTCCGCTGTGGTCGGCCGTGCCCATCGGGCGGCCGTGGCTCTCCAGGGCCACCAGCAGTTCGGTCGTCCCCCGCCAGCTGTGCATGGCCTGGACCAGGGCGGTGAGCAGCACCGGGTCCGGAGAGGTGCGGTAGGCCTGCGGCAACGTGGTGAGCAGGGTCCGGGTCTGCTCGGCGTCGAGCCGGATCTCGTGCTGCCGGGCGGTGGCCACCGTGTCCCTGGCCGGATCCAGTGCGCGCCCGGCGACCGGCGGGGTGGCCGTCATCCGTTGCCAGTACGGCAGTTCGGGGCGCCGGGTGTCGCCTGCCGCGCGCAGCTGCCGTGCCCAGCCGAGGAAGGACTCACCGAGGGCGGGGCCCATCCGTTCGAAGTACGCCAGGTTCTCCTGCAGGATGCGCCAGGACACCCCGTCCACCACGAGGTGGTGGGCGATCAGCACCAGCCTGCCGAGCCTGCCCCGCCCGGCATCCACCCAGACGGCACGCAGCAACGGACCGGCCCACGGGTCCATCCGTTCCCGCACCTCGGCGATCTTGGCGTCCACCACGGCACGCAGGTCATCGGACTCCCCTGCCCGCACCTGGATCAGCAGGTCCGCCCCGGTGACCGTGCCTTCCGGCGGGATGCGCAGCACCGGTTCGGTTCCGGTTCCGGTCCGGATCAGATGTGCCCGCAGCACCGGATGTTGCCGCAGCAGCGCGTCCAATGTGGCCCGCCACAGCAACGGGTCGCCGCCCGCGGGCACGCAGACCTCGAGCCACTGGCAGAACCCGGTGGCCGAGGACCCGCCCGCCGCGCACCGGCGCAGCAGGTCCCGCATGACCGGGGTCAGCGGCGCGTCCCCGACCGCGGGCGCCGCGAAGGTCGGCACCTCCTGCTCGGGGGTCTCCGCGCGGGCCGCGATCCCGGCCACGGTGCGCCCCTCGAACACGTCCCGCGCGGTCAGCGTGAGCCCCTTGCGCCGGGCCCTGGAAACCACCTGCAGTGAGACGATACTGTCCCCGCCGAGCTCGAAGAATGCGTCGTCGAGCTGGACCTGCTCACTGCCAAGCACCGCACGGAACACCTCCAGCAGCGCGGCCTCGGCCGGGTTGGCCGGCGGCCGGGCCGGGGTCGCCGGCCCGGACTCCGGCACCGGCAGCGCGGCCCGGTCCAGCTTGCCGCTCGGGCTGAGCGGCAGCCGGTCCAGGGTGACCAGCGCGGTGGGCACCATGTGGTCGGGCAGTTCCGCGGCGAGGTACCCGCGGATCTCCGCGGGGTCCGGATCGGCATCGTCGGTGGGGATGAGGTACCCGACGAGGCGGCGGTCCCCTGGCTGGTCCTCGCGCACGATCACGGCGCAGGCCCGCACCTGCGGGTGCTGGGTCAGCACGGTCTCGATCTCGGCGAGCTCGATCCGGAAACCCCGGATCTTCACCTGATGGTCGGCCCGGCCGAGGAAGACCAGCTGCCCGTCGGGCCGCCAGTGCACCAGGTCCCCGGTGCGGTACATCCGGTCGCCGGGTTCGCCGTACGGGTCGGCGGGAAAGGCCGTCGCGGTCAGGCCCGGGCGGCCGACGTAGCCGCGGGCCAGGCCCGGCCCTGCCAGGTACAGCTCCCCCGGCACACCGACACCGACCGGCAGCAGCCCGCCGTCCAGCACGTAGGCCCGGATGTTCGGGTCGGGCCTTCCGATGGGCAGCGGGCCGGGGTCCGCCGGGTCGTAACGCCAGGTCACCGAGTTGATCGTGACCTCGGTGGGGCCGTAGGCGTTGAACAGCGCCACCCGGCCATCGCCCCAGCGCCGGGCCAGCTCCGGGTCGAGCCGTTCGGCGCCGACCACGAAGAAGATCTCCGGGTCCACGACCGCGTCGTCCGGCATGGCCGCGAGGAAGGACGGCAGCAGGTTGACCCCGGTCACCCGGTGCTCGGTGATGTAGTCGAGCAGTTCCTCGCCGGGTACCCGCACCTCCTCCGGGGCGATCACGGAGGTACCTCCGGACAGCAGGGGCAGCATGAACTGCCAGAAGGCCACGTCGAAGCTGGTGGAGGCGAAGTGCAGGTACCGGACGTGCTCGGTGACCCCGACGACCTCCTCCTGCAGCGAGATCAGGTCGGGCACCCCGCGGTGCGGTACCGCCACGCCCTTCGGCCGCCCGGTGGTGCCGGAGGTGTAGATGACGTAGGCGAGCGCGTCCGCGGTGAGGCCCTGCCGCGCCCATGCGGGGTCGGTGTCCCATGTGGACGGCTGGTCGGGCGCGCCGAGGGTGTCCGGAAGGTCCAGCCGCAGCACCGGGGTTTCCGGTGCGGCGGGCGGCCGCTCGCCGGTGGTGACCGCCGCGGCCGGGGCGATGTCCGCCAGCATGTAAGCGAGCCGGTCGGCCGGGTAGCTCGCGTCCATCGGCACGTACACCGCCCCGGCCTTGAGCACGCCGAACAGGGCGACCACCATCTCGATATCGCGCCCGAGCAGGACGGCCACCGGGTCCTGGGCCCGCACGCCGCGTTCCAGCAGCGCGTGCGCGAGCCGGTTGGACAGCCGGTCCAGCTCGGCGTAGCTGAGGCTGCGGTCACGGCACACCACGGCCTCCGCGGCCGGCTTGCGGCGCACCCAGCCGGCGAAGGTGTCCAGGCAGCCCTGCCGGGGCCGGGCCGGAAGGACCTCGGTGCCGGCGCGCAGCAGCCGGTGCTGTTCGGCTGGCTCCAGCATCGGCAGCCGTGCCACCGGCCGCCCTGGGTCGGCGACGATCTCCCGCAGCAGGTTGTGCAGCCAGCGGCCGTAGCCGCGGATGGTGGCCTCGTCGAAGGCCCGCGGCTGGTAGCCGAGGCCGATCACGATCTCGTCCTCGGGGATCACGATGACAGTGAGCGGGTAGTGGGTGGCGTCGGTGATGTGCACCCCGGCCAGCTCCAGGCCAGGGGCGAGCGGGGTCCGCTGCCTGCTGGACAGCGGGAAGTTCTCCATCACCAGCATGGTGTCGAACAACTCGCCTGCTCCGGCGAGGCGCTGGATGTCCGGCAGTCCGATGTGGTGGTGCTCGGCCAGCGCGACGTTGTCCGCGTGCACCCTGGCGAGCAGGGCCTCGGCGCTGCCCGCGGGATCGTGCCGGATGCGCACCGGGATGGTGTTGCCGAGCTGGCCGATCATCGACTCCACGCCGTGCACCTCTGCGGGCCTGCCGGAGACCGGGCAGCCGAAGATCACGTCCCGGCGCCCGGTGAGCCTGCCGAGCAGCAGGCCCCATGCGGTCTGCAACACGGCGGTGAGGGTGACGCCCTGCTCGCGGGCGAAGGCACGCAGTCGCTCGCTGAACTTCGCGCCCAGCGGGATCGAGACCCGGCCGGGCCGCTCCACCGTGCTACCGGCGGCGGCCGGAGCCAGCCGGGTGCCCTCGTCCACTCCGGACAGTGCGTCCCGCCAGGCCCGCAGCGATGCCTCCCGGTCGCGGGTGGCCAGCCACCGGAAGTACTCCGGCAGCTCGGCCACGGGCGGCACCGCGGGGCCGCCGCCGAGTTCGGCGTAGATCGCCAGCAGCCTGCGGCCGACCAGGGGCATCGACCACCCGTCCAGCAGGGCATGGTGGTTGGTGATGGCCAGCCGGTGCTCGGCCGGGCCGAGGGTGCACAGCAGGAAGCGGATCAGCGGCGGCTCACCAGGGTCGAAGGGACGCTCCAGTTCGGCACGGGCATGCTCGGCGAACTCCCCGGCCCGGCCGGAAAGGTCCAGCCGCCGCCAGTCCAGCTCGACCTCGGCGGGAATGACCTGGACGATCTCGCCGCCGGCCGTGGTGGCGAGGTACATCCGCAGCGAAGGATGCCGCCGCAGCAGTTCCGCCGCCGCGGCGGCCAGCCGCGCGGGGTCCAGTTCCCCGGCCAGCTCGGTGACCGCCTGCACCACGTAGACATCGGTGTCCTCGGTGTCGCGTACCAGGGTGTGGAAGGACAGCCCGGCCTGCAGCGCGGTGGCCGGCAGCACCTCGGCGAGGCGGTGCCGCCGCTCCAGGGTGGTGATGGTGTCCTGGTCGATCTCGACCAGCGGTAGGTCGGAGGGGGTCAGGCCGCCGCCGTCCGGCCCGATCCGCTCGGCATGGGTCGCCAGCAGGTCCAGCGCCTGCTGCCAGGCCCGCTGCAGGCAGGCCACGGCGTCGCGGTCCAGCACCTCACCCGCCGCGGTCCACTCCACCGCGAGCCGGGGTGCTTCTTCCTCATGCACGAAGCAGTTCAGCGCCAGCACCTGCTCCAGTGCCTTGCCGTCCGGTTCGAGCACGGCGAAGGCGTCGCGTTCCGGCAGCCGCCAGCCGGTTCCTGGCAGCGGGGCGAACCGGCCGAGGTAGTTCAGCAGCACGTCGGGTGGCGGGATGCCGGCCAGGCGTGGCCGGGTCTCCGGGTCGAGATGGCGCAGCACGCCATAACCGGTGCCGCCGTCCGGGACGCCCCGCTTGGCCTCCTTGGCCGCGCGCAGCAGCAGGTCGGGGAAGTCGCCCTGCCCGGAGCCGGTCGCGGGCACCCGCACCGGGTACTCGGCGGTGAACCAGCCGATGGTGCGGGAAAGGTCGAGGTGCTCCCGCCCGTGGCCCTCCATGGTGACGCTCACCGGTTCCTCGTGGGGTACGCCCCATTTCCGCAGCGCCAGCACCAGCGCGGCCAGCAGCACCTCGTCCACCCCGGCGCGGTAGGCCGATGGCAGCGTGCCGAGCACCGCCTCGGTGGCCGCGGGGGAGGCGATCGTGGTGGAGCGGTGTGCGGTGGCCACGGTGTCCCGGCTCTGGTCCAGTGGCCGCGCGCCGAGGCGGGTGCCGTCCAGCGCGCCGAGCCAGTGGTCCAGCTCCGGCCTGCGGGCACCGGTCTCGCCCTGCTCGGCGAGCAGCAGCGCATGCCGTCGCCAGGAGGCCGTCGGCGGGGCGAGGTCCCCGGCCCCCGCGGTGCAGGCGGTGTGCAGGTCGGGCAGCAGGATGCGCCAGGAGACCCCGTCGATCACCAGGTGGTGCGCGACCACCACCAGCCGGTCCGGCTCGCCCTGCGGGGTGCGCAGCAGGGCCACCCGGAGCAGCTCACCCGCGCCGGGATCGAGGGAGGCGGCCAGCTGTCCGGCCAGTTCCGCCTCCTCGCCGGTGTGCACCTCCCGCACCACCGCGGCGGCGGACACCGCGCCGGGCGGGCGGACGACCAGCTCGGTGCCGGTGGCCCGCAGCCGCAGCGCGTCGTGCCGGTCCAGCACCACACGCACCCCCTCGACCAGGTCGGGAAGGCCGAGGGGTTCCTCGATCCGGAGTGCGGTCCACTGCGCGTACCCGGCCACGGCCGCCGGGTCCGGATGCGGGTCGAGCAGGGCGCGCACGATCGGTGGGGCGGGAACGGGCCCGGTCGGCTCGTCCGGCGGTGCGGCGGGCTCCGCCGCAAGCTGTCTGCTCGCCGTGGCCAGCGCGGCGAGGCTGCGGCGGGCCAGCAGATCCCGCGGGCGCAGTTCCAGCCCGCTCGCGCGCAGCCTGCTGCTCACCGTGATGGCGGTGATGCTGTCCCCGCCAAGGGCGAAGAAGTCCTCGTCCACGCCGACCTGCTCCAGGCCGAACACCTCGGCGACGGCGGCACACAGCAGCCGCTCCCGTTCGGTGCTCGCGGCCCGGCCGCCGCCGGTGGCGGGTGGTGCGGGCAGGGCGGCGCGATCCAGCTTGCCGTTGCTGGTGACCGGCAGTTCGTCCAGCAACACCACGGCCGCGGGTACCAGATGGTCCGGTACCCGCTCGGCGAGCGTGGCACGCACCGAGTCGGCGGTCAGCTCGGTCCCGGAGCTCGTGGGCACCACGTAGCCGACCAGCCGGGTGCGGTCGCCGTCGGTGCGGACCACGGCGGCGGCCGCGCTCACGCAGGGCACCGCGCCCAGCGCGGCCTCGACCTCCCCGGTCTCCACCCGGTGGCCGCGGATCTTGACCTGCCCGTCGGCGCGCCCCAGGTACTCCAGGCCGCGGCCGGGCACCCAGCGGGCCAGGTCGCCGGTCCGGTACGCCCGCCCACCCGTCGCCCGGCCACCGCCCCCCATCGAGGCGCTTCGCGCCGCGGTATCCTCGGGGCTCCCCCACGGGTCCGCGACGAACCGGTCCGCGGTGATCCCCGGCTGGTTCGCGTAGCCGCGGGCCAGATGCGGCCCGGCAAGGTACAACTCGCCGCGGCTGCCGTGCGGCACCGGCCGCAGGGCGTTGTCCAGCAGGTAGATCCGGGTTCCCGCCAGCGGGTGCCCGATGGCCGGCTCGCCGCCTTCGATCCTGGCGGTGGCGCTGTCCACCGTGGCCTCGGTGGGGCCGTACATGTTGCGGGCCGGGATGCCCGTTTCGGTGACCCGGCGCCACAGGGTTTCCGGGGTGGCCTCGCCGCCGAGGAGCAGCAGCGCGGGCCGGTGCCCGTGCTCGGCGGTGAGCAGGCCCGCATCGAGCAGCGGGGCGGCCATCGAGGGGGTGGTGTCCACGACGTCGATCCGGTCCCGCCGGTACGCGGCGAGCAGGGCCTCGGCGTCCCGGGTGGTTTCGGTGTCGTAGAGGTGGAGTTCGTGCCCGCACAGCAACCAGACCAGCTGGTCGAGGGAGGAGTCGAAGGCGAAGGAGTAGGTGTGCGCGGCGCGCAGCCGCCGCCCCGCCTCCCGCTGCGCCTGCGCCACCACGGTGGCCCGCTGGTGGTGCAGCAGCCCGGCCAGCCCGCCGGACCGGCCGAGCACACCCTTGGGCCGCCCGGTGGAACCGGAGGTGTAGATCAGGTAGGCCGGGTGCTCGGGGTGCCGCGGCGCGGCGAGCTCCGCTGGCGAGAGCGGCCCGCCGGGCAGCACGGCCAGTTCCGCCACGGTGTCCTTGGCGTCCAGGCGGAGCACCTTCGCCTCGCCGGGATCGATCTCCGGGGATTCCGCGGTAGCCAGCAGGAGCGCGGGGCGGGCGTCGGCGACCAGCTCGCGCAGCCGCTCGGCCGGGTGCTCGGTGTCCAGCGGCAGGTAGGCCGCGCCCGCGTCCAGTACGGCGAGCAGCGCGACGACCAGCTCGGCCGAGCGGGGCAGGGCGAGCGCCACCACGTCCTCGGGGCCGATCCCGCGTGCGCGCAGCGCCCTGGCAAGGCGGTGCACCCGTTCGGCGAGCTCACCGGTGGCCAGTCGCAGCTCACCGTGCACCAGCGCGGTCCGCTCCGGTGCGGTCGCGGCCAGCTCGGCGAGCACCGTCGGCACGTCCCTTGGCGAGCCGGGCAGCGCGGGCACGGTCCAGTCGGCCAGCAGCCCGGCACGCTCGGCGGGCTCCAGCAGCTCGACCTGACCGACCGCCGGGGCCTCGGGGGCGGTCAGGCCGGTGAGCAGGGTGCGCAGCACGGCCAGCCTGCGGTCCACCCCGGCCTGGTCGTTGCCCCTGGCGTCGACCTCGAAGCCGAGCAGCAGGCCGCCGTCCGGGGTCGGCAGCACGCTCAGCCCCATGTCCTCCGGCGGGCCGCCCGCGACGTTGCGCATCACGCCGGTTGCGCCTGCGAAGTCGATCGAGAGGTCGAAGGCCTTGAGGTTGACGCCCCGCCCGTGCAGCAGCGCACCCGCGCCGGGTACGGCCAGGTCCTGCGGCAGGTTCTCGCCGCGGTAGCGCTGGTGGGCGCGCATTTCCCGGATGGCGTCCGCGACCCGCCTGCTCAACTCGTCCAGCCGGTCTCCGCCGCGGACGGTGACCCGTAGCGGCAGCACGTTCACCGCCATGGCCGGGGTGCGCAGCTCGGTCGAGCCGGTGCGGCACATCAGCGGGAGGGCGAAGACGATGTCGGTCTCGCCCTGCAGCCGGTGCAGGAAGGCGGCGTAGCAGGCGATCAGCGCCTCGCCCCAGGTGGTGCCGGCGTCCTCGGCCGCCGCGCGCAGCCGGGCGACCTCCTCCGGCGGGAGCTCGGCGCGGGCGGTCAGGGTGTGCTGCGGTGGGCCGGTCATCGGGGCCTGGCGGTCCCCCAGCTCGGGCAGCGGGGTGAGCCGGTCGCGCCAGTACGCGCGGTCGGCCTCGAACTGCTCGCTGGCCAGATAGGCCCGGTCGGCCTCGACCAGGTCGGCGAACCTGCCGAAGGTCGAGCGCGGCGCCTCGGTGCCCCGCACCAGCGCGGTGTAGTGGGCGGCGGTGCGGCGGGCCAGCATCGCGGCTGTGTAGCCGTCGAAGATCAGATGGTGCCCGAGCTGGGTGTACCAGACCGTGCCCTCGGAAAGGCGGAGAATCGTCTGCGAGTACAGCCTGCGGTCCACCATCCCGCGGCAGGCCTCCGCGGCGCGGTACCGCTCGGCCTCCACCAGTTCCTGCGCGGCCGCCGCCGGGTCGGCCTCGGCCCGCAGGTCGACCACCTCGGGCAACGCCACGGGCTCGGCGGAGACGACCTGGCGCGGCCCGTCCGGGGTCTCGAACACCCGCAGCCGCAGGCTCTCCGCCTCCTGCGTGGTAGCCCGGATCGCCTCGGCCAGCAGCTCGACGTCGACCGGCTGCTCCCCCGATATCTCCAGCACGTCCCCGACCAGGTAGTCCCGCGAGTCCGGTTCCAGCCGCTGCGCGTTCCAGATGCCGAGCTGGGCACTGGTCAGTTCGAGCAGTTCCTCGGCCGGTGCCTCGGCGGGCCTGCGGGACTGGACGTGGGCAGTGCTCAACTCACGCTCCTCGACTCATCGGAGTACTCGGCCTTCGATCCCCAGAGAGGAAACGTAGGCTAACCTAACACGAGCGGTGGACGTGCGGATGTGAGTTACTCCCCGATCCGCCGTTGCCGATCAGCACCGCCGCAGGTACCGGGCGCTTCGATGGTTGGCTTCGGCGAGGCCGGTGAGAACAGCGGTGAGCGCCCGGACCTGTTCGGGGCTCTGGCCGGCCAAGGCGGTGTGAGCGGCGTCGATCACCGGCTGCCATATCTCGCGGCGCCGCTGCGGGTGGCGCTCCGAGACCTGCGCCGGGCGGGCACGCCGGTCGGCACCCGCGCCGGGCCTGATGACGTACCCGGCCCGTTCGAGACGATCGAGGACCTTGGTGACCGCGGCCGGACTCAACCCGCTGACCTGGGCCAGCCGACCTGGCTGCATCGGTCCCTCTCGCTCGAGGATCTCCAGGCAGCGCAGGTCGTTGCGGTTGATGCCATAGCGTTCGGCCGCGGCGTCGAGGAGTTCCTCGGTCGCCGAGTGCAGCTGACGGGTTGCCGTCAGCGCTTCGGCCACTACCTGGTCAGGACCGGCGGGGCCAGTTAGTTCACGACGTGTATCTTTCACGTCGTGAACGATACCGTTGTCATCCGCCCCGGTCCGCAGCGCTCCCGCTGGGCCCTGGCCGGTGCTGCCGCTTACCTGCTGTGGGGACTGCTCCATCTCGGCCTCGGGATCTCGATGGTGGGCTCCGCGGGAGCAGACGGGTTGTCTGCCAGTGAACTCGAGGCGGAAAGCATGATGTTTTTCGTCTGTGCCACCGTGTTCGGCGCCCAGGCGATCGCCGTCGCCTGGTTCCTCAATCGGCGTAACGACTGGTTCGGCTACTGGCTCAATCTCGTCGTCCTCGGCCTGATCGACGCCGCCTTCGTGATCGTCATGGTGCTGCCCGGCCACGTCGATCCCATCGGCGGACTCTCCGGTCCGCTCGTCTGGGTCGTCGCCGCACTCACCTCGTCCGTGGCGATCCGCCGAACCAGCCGGTAGCGCACGATCAGGCCATCGACTCCGGTACGTCCGACCGGGCTATGCGGACGGGTTGCGGACGGAACCTGCGGGCGCGCACCTCGGGCCGCGGACGAGTTCGCGGATGGACCGGCCGCCGGTGAGGCACCACGCGGCGATCACCGGATCGCAGATCGCGCAACCGAGCGAGGAATGCTCCGCGAACGGGATAATCGGATTCCCATCCAGATGTTGTAACAAATCCCACCCGGTGTGCAGCAACCACGCGATACCGACGAACGTCCAGGACTCCAGACCACGATAGGCACAATAGGTCACCGCCGCGGTGAACACGAACTCCCATGCACCGAAACCCCCGCCACTGAGATACGCGGCACCCGCACCAGCCACCATGATCGCGTTGAACCGGCGGCGATGCGGCACGCGGATGAGGGAATTGAGCACTACGTACAGGATCCCGATCAGAATCGGCGCGACGACGGTCATGAGGTGAAGATAGAACCAGGCAGCACCAGACGACAGCGGGTGTTTCGCCATTCCGCGACGGGATCCGGACAGCAGACCGTGTCCGCGCCGAACCGAACCACTACAGTGTCGGTACGACCATCGGGGTGCCGGTCACCGGGTCCGGGACGACGATGCTTGGCAGGTCGAAGACCTCCTTCAGCAGTTCCGCGTCCACGATGTCCGCAGCCGTTCCCTCGGCGACGATCCGGCCGTCCCGCATCGCCACCACATGATCGGCGAAGCGGCAGGCCTGGTTTATGTCGTGCAGCACCGTGATGACCGTGCGACCCTCGTCGCGCAGCCGGGCGAGCAGACGGAGCAGCTGGTACTGGTGCGTGATGTCCAAAAAGGACGTCGGCTCGTCGAGCAGCAGGTAGGGGGTCTGCTGGGCCAGCACCATCGCCACCCAGGCACGCTGCCGCTGGCCCCCGGACAGTTCGTGCACCGGCCGGTCGGCCAGGTCTGCCACGCCAGCGTCGGACATCGCCTTGGTGACGGCCCGCTCGTCCGCCGGCGACCAGGTGGACAGCAACGCCTGATGCGGGAAGCGGCCACGGCCGACCAGTTGC
The DNA here is from genome assembly GCF_018885265.1 of Amycolatopsis aidingensis. GTDB lineage: Bacteria > Actinomycetota > Actinomycetes > Mycobacteriales > Pseudonocardiaceae > Amycolatopsis > Amycolatopsis aidingensis. Next base: position 3,468,248 of record NZ_CP076538.1, on the reverse strand, counting down.
CGCACCCTGATGTTCTCCGGGGCCAGCGGATCCTGCGGCAGGAAACCCAGCATCCTTGCCAGCGACTTCGGCGGGTACGCGCCAACCGCACGCTCGTCGAGCCGTACCTGCCCCTCGTCCGGCCGCAGCAGCCGGACGAAGGCGCGCAGCAGGGTCGACTTCCCGCAGGCGTTCGGGCCGACGATGGCGGTGAAGGCACCGTCCGGGATGTCCAGGCTCAGCCGGGTCGAGACCACCCGGTCGCCGTAGCCGAGGGTGAGCTCCCGTGCGGTCAGGCGTGTGCTCATACCCGCCTCACTTCCTTGGTCAGCAGCCAGATCAGGTAACACCCGCCGATCACGGTGGTCACCACGCCGACCGGAAGGGCGACCGGCGCCAGCAGCATCTGGGCAGTCAGGTCGGCGCCCTGCAACAACACCGCACCGGTCAGCGCGGCGGGCAGCAGCGGGACGCCGGGGGCCTTGGCCAGCCTGCGGCCGATCTGTGGGGCGGCCAGCGCGATGAACACGATCGGGCCGGCCACCGCGGTCACCGTGGCGGTGCAGCCAACACCGACCACCACCATCAGCAGGCGCAGCCGGTGCAGCCGCACCCCGGTGGTGGCCGCGACGGCGTCCCCCAGCCCGGTCTGGTGCATGGCATGCGCCTGCGTCGCCATCAGCACCAGCAGGCAGGCGATGATCGTGAACGGCAGGTAGAGGTTCGCCCAGTCGATCCCGTTCAGCGAGCCCGCGCTCCATCCCACGGCCGCGATCGCGATCTCCAGTTCGGCCCGCAGCACGATCCAGGAGTTGAACGCGGTCAGGATGGCGTTCACCGCGATCCCGATCACGACCAGCCGCAGCCCGGACAGTCCGCCGTCCATCGAGAGCAGGTAGATCACGGCCGCGACCACCAGCCCGCCCAGTACGGAGCTCAGCGTGAGCTGTGCCGAGGTGCCGGACAGCACGGTGAGCGCGATCAGGGCTCCGGTGTAGGCGCCCGCGTCCAGGCCGATCACGTCCGGGCTGCCCATCGGGTTGCGGGTGAGGTTCTGGAAGATCGCCCCGGCCACCCCCAGCGCGGCGCCGAACACCGCACCGGCCAGCACCCGCGGCAGCCGCCAGTCCCTGATCACCACCACCGAGTCGCCGTACCCGGCAAGGGCCGCGAACGCCTCCCCCGGGCTCGCCCAGTCCGCGCCGAAGCACAGGCCCAGCAGACCCAGGCCCAGGATCACGGCGAGCAGCACCACCACCAGCACCAGCGTCCGGCGTTCGAGGTGGACCGACCTGCCCGTGCCGGGCACCGCGAGGACCGTCACAGCGCCACCGTCCCGTACCTCCGAACCACCCAGATGAGCACCGGCCCGCCGAGGAAGGCGGTCACGATCGCGACCGGGACCTCACCGGTGGGCAGCAGAATCCGGGACCCGATATCGGACACCAGCATCAGGATCGGGCCGAGGATCATGGTGTAGACCATCAGCCAGGGGATCGAGCCCATGGCAAGCCGCCGGGCAAGATGCGGCACGATCAGGCCGACAAACAGGATCGGGCCCGCCACCGCGGTCGCCGCCCCGGCCAGCACGGTGACCAGCACCAGGGTGATCAGGCGAACCCTGGCCACGTTGGCACCCAGGGTGTGCGCCACCGTCTCGCCGAGTGCGATCGCGTTCAGCGCCCTGGTCACCAGCAGCGCGCCGACCAGCGCGAGCCCGATCGCCACCAGCGGCACGGTCAGCGGCGCCTGCTCCCGGCCCGCCAGCGAACCGACCGCCCAGAACCGGTACTGGTCGAACACCTCCGGCAGCATCAGCCGCAGCCCGAGGGAGACCCCGGTGGTCAGGATCGCGGTCAGCGCCACCCCGGTGAGCACAAGGCGCAGCGGCGACTGCCTGCCGACCGAGTAGACCAGCAGCGCGGCCAGTGCCGAGCCCAGCACGGCCGCCACCAGCTGCCCGGCCTGGCTGGCGACCAGGCCGAGCGCGGAGCCCACGGTGATCGCGAACCCGGCACCCGCGGTGACCCCGAGGATGCCGGGCTCGGCGAGCGGGTTGCGGGACAACGTCTGGATCAACGTGCCCGCGGTGGCCAGCGCCGCTCCCACCCCGATCGCCAGCAGCGCGCGGGGTGCACGGATGTCCCAGACGATGACGTGGTCGTCGGACCCGTCATAGGCGAACAGGGCCCGCAGGACCTCGGCCGGGGCGACGGTGTGCGCACCGATGCCGATGCTGGCCACCGCCGCCACCAGCAGCAGCACCAGCGCGGCGACCAGCACCGCGATCCGCGTCCGCGACTCGCCGGTCGCCCCGGGTAGCCTGCGCTCGACCGTCACTGCTTCAGCATCGGCGCGAACGACTCGTCAATCGCGTCCAGGGTCAGCATGGCCTCCCGGTAGGTCGCTGCCTGGGTGTAGCGGATCGGGTACGTCTGCCCGGCCTTGACCGCGGGAAGGTTCTTCCATAGCTCGGAGTCCAGCACGTACTGGACCGACTCCGGGACCGAGCCGTCGGCCTCGACCGAGTAGGTGATCGCGTCGGCCTCGGCGAAGGCGGTCGGCAGTTCCTCGATGGACGGGTACTCGCTGACCGAGCGCGAGCCCTTGCCCTTCTCCTTGACCTCGCCGTAGTAGCTCGCGCCGATGTCGTTGGCCACGTTGGTACCCCAGGAGCCGTCGAACTCGCGCTGGAAGGTGCCCTTGGCGACCTTGCCGTACTCGCCGACGTGGCCGAGCTTCAGCTGCGGCAGGACGTCCTGGTACTTCTCGGCCAGCTTCTCCGCCTTGGCCTCGTACTCGGCCTTGATGGCGTCGAACCGCTCCAGCGCGCCTGCCGCGTCCGCCTGGCGCCGCGACAGCTCGCGCCAGGCCGAGGGCACGGTGGGACCGATCGCCACCACCGGCGCGATGTCCTCCAGCCGCGGGACGTCGATATCGCCCAGCACCGGCGCGGGCACCCCGATGACGATCAGGTCGGGGTCGGCCTTGGCGATCGCCTCGTAGTTGGTCTCGGCCGCCTGCTCCCCCGCGACCTTCGGCAGCTCGTCGTAGGCGGCCTTGTCCTCCTCGGTCATCATCGGCACGCCGCGCTTCCAGGTGGAGATCCCGACCAGGGGCGCGTCGGCCTGGATCAGCACCGGCACCGCGTACCCGGTGGCGACCACGCGCTGCGGATCGGCCGGGATGGTGATCTCACCATTGTCCGCGGTGAAGACCCGGGTCTCGCCCTGGGCCGCGGCGTCCTGGCCCGCGCCGCCCGACCCGCAGCCCGCGGCCAGGGTGAGCGCGAGCGCCATCGCCCCGGCGATGCGCAGCGATCGACCTGAAGACATGCGTACTCCTTGACATCCAGAAAACCAGAGCAGTTGCTAGGGTAGGCTTACCTTAGACGAGAGAGGTCGCCACGTCAGTGCCCGTGGCTGTGTCCGTCCTCATGTCCGTCCTCATGCTCCTCGTCGAAGTCCGCGACCCCCCGCTTCCAGTAGCCGGTGACGTCGTAGTCGCCCTTGCCGAGCCGCAGCTCATCCCGGATCCAGCGGCGCAACGGCTTCAGTGCGCCCGCCTCCCCGGCGAGCCACACGTACACCCGCTCCCCTTCGGGCACGGTCACCGCGCGGACGGCACGCTCCAGCAGGTCGCCGCCGCCCGGCGGCACCACGCCACGGTGCAGCCAGCGCACCTCGACGTCCTCCGGCGCGGACAGCTCGATCTCCTCGGTGGCGTCGGCGACCTCGATGAACGCCCAGCCCGCGGCCGTGCGGGGCAGTTCCTCCAGCCAGCGGGCGATGGCGGGCAGCGCCGTGATGTCCCCGGCGAGCAGGTAACGGTCGTAGCCATGCGGAACGATCAGCCCGCCGGGCGGACCCGCGACATGCACCACCTCGCCCGGCCGGGCCGCCTGTGCCCAGTCGGAGCCGAGCCCGCCGGGGTGCAGTGCGACGTCGATATCGAGCTCACCGGCCGCCGGATCGTAGCGGCGCACCGTGTACTCCCTGGTGGTGGGCGAGGGCCGTGGCCAGCGCAGCATCGACCCGTTCGGCTCGGGCAGGCGCAGCGTCCCATCCGCGTCCGGGAAGATCAGCTTGACGTGCTCGTCCGGCGAGTGGGCCTCGAACCCGGCGACCCCGGGTCCGCCAAGGGTCACCCGCAGCAGGCCCGCCCCGACCATCCGGGTGCGCAGCACCTCGGTGCGCCGGATCCGGATCGGGTAGGGCACCTTCTCCGCCCTGGTGCCCGCCCGCACCTCGGCGATCCGCTCCAGGTGCCGGTCGCGCTGGTCGGCGCGGCTCACCTGCCCGCACCACCGGCGACGATCTCGGTCCAGTGTGCCAGTTCCGGCCGCTCGGCCAGGTCGGGGAACTCCAGGCCGGTGGCCCCCTCCGCCCGCCAGCGCTCCACAAGGGACATCACCCGGACCGAGTCGAGGCCCCGGTCGAAAAGGTTCTCGTTCGCGTCGATCTCGGCGGGCTCGCAGCCGAGCAGGCCGGCGACATCGGCCCGGATCCGGTCCGCGGACAGTGCGGGTGCGTTCATCGGCGCATCACTCCTTCTGCACGAGGGCGGCCAGCGCCACCCGTAGCTCACGCTTGCTGGTCTTGCCAACCCCGGTCACCGGGAACTCCCCGACCACCTCGATCAGGTCCGGGACCTTGAACGAGGCGACGTCGCGTTCCCGCACGAACCGCCGCAACTCGGCGCCGGTGACCTCGGCCCCCGCCCTGGGCACGACATAGGCACAGGTCCGCTCGCCCAGATACTCGTCGGGCACGGCCACCACCGCGGCGTCCAGCACCGCGGGGTGGGCCATCAGGTGATTCTCGACCTCCTCGGCCGCCACCTTCTCCCCACCCCGGTTGATCTGTTCCTTCGCCCTGCCGACCACCTCGATGTGCCCGGAGGGGCGGCGGCGCACCAGGTCCCCGGTGCGGTAGAAGCCGTCCGCGGTGAACGCGGTCGCGTTGTGCTCCGCGGCCCGGTAGTAACCGCGGATCGTGTACGGGCCGCGGGTCAGCAGCGCGCCCACCTCTCCCGGTGGCACCACGGCGTCCGAGGGCGCGGCGGGGTCCTCCGGATCGACCACCCGGATCTCGTCGTCCAGCGAGATGGGACGTCCCTGGGTCTCCAGCACGAGCTCCTGCGGGTCGTCCAGCCGGGTGTAGCAGACCAGGCCCTCCGCCATGCCGAAGACCTGCTGCAACCGGCACCCCAGTGCGGGCCCGATCCGCTCGGCCAGCTCACGGCCGCATTTCGCCCCGCCGACCAGCAGGACCTCCAGGCTGGAAAGGTCCCGCTCGGTGCGCGCCGCCGCCTGCACCCAGGCCGCGGCCAGCGGCGGGACGACCCCGGTGATCGTCACCCGCTCGGACTCGATCAGCCGGAACGCGGTGTCCGCGTCCGGGCGCGGGGCCAGCACGGCGGCGGCGCCCGCGTGCAGCGCACCGAGCACCCCTGGCGAGCTGAGCGGGTAGTTGTGCGCTACCGGCAGCGCGGCCAGGTACACACTGTCCGGGCGCAGGGCGCAGATCCGCGCGCTCTCCCGCACGCTGTACAGATAGTCGTCGTGGGTACGCGGGATCAGCTTCGGCAGCCCGGTGCTCCCGCCGGACAGCTGCAGGAAGGCCACGCCCCCGGGATCGGGATCGGGTAGCTCGCGCGGCGCACTGGCCGCGAGCTCGCCGAACTCCGCTGAGCCCACGACCAGCACCCGCCGGACCGAGTCCACCTCAGCCGCGACGGCGCGGGCGGTGGCCGCGTGATCGTGCCGCTCGTGCGACCCGACGGTGAGGATCGCGGCTGCCTCGCTCTGGGCGGCGAAATGCCGCAGCTCGCTGTGCCGGTGCGCGGGCAGCGCGAACACCGGCCAGGCACCCGCCCGCCACAGACCGAACACCACCGGCAGGAACTCCGGCACGTTCGGCAGTTGCAGCACCACCCGCGCACCGGCCGCGATACCAAGATCGGTCAGCCCGGCGGCGATCCGGTGCGCCCGCTCGTCCAGCTCGGCGAAACTCCAGCGCACGGTCGCACCGGCTGTCTCCCCCACCACCGCGGTGCGCTCGGCGTACGCGGCGGCCAGCGCACTGAGCAGCGCACCGAAGGTCTGCCCGCGCCAGTGTCCTGCCGCGCGGTAACGGGCCGCGAACTCCGGCGGCCAGGCCACATGACTCACGCGGCATCCTCCCATCCGAGTGCGCGCAGCAGGGTGCGGAACTTCGCGCTGGTCTCGGCGAGCTCGGCCGCGGGGTCGGAGCCTGCGACGATCCCGGCGCCCGCGAACAGCCGGACGGTGCGCTCACACACCTCGGCGCTGCGGATCGTGACCACCCACTCGCCATCGCCGTCCGGGCCGGTCCAGCCGACCAGGCCGGAATAGTAGCCGCGGTCCTGCGGTTCCAGGTCCGCGATCGCGTCCCTGGCCCTGGCCGCCGGCACCCCGCACACCGCCGGCGTGGGGTGCAGCGCCTCGGCCAGTGCGAGCGAGGAGGAGGCCGGGTCGGCGGGATCGGCGAGCGTCCCGGTGATCCGGCTGGACAGGTGCCACATCGTCGGCGTGCCGATCACCTCCGGTTCGGCTGGCACCGAGACCTCGGTGCAGAACCGGCCCAGCACCTCGCCGACCTGCGCGGCCACGTAGGCGTGTTCCCTGCGGTCCTTCTCCGAGGCCAGCAGCGTGGCCACCCGCCTGCGGTTCTCCGCCTCGTCCGCGCAGCGCGGCAGCGAACCGGCGAGCGGGTTGGCCACCACGGTCGCGCCGTGGCGGGCCAGCAGCAGTTCCGGGCTCGCCCCGAGCAGGGTGCGGGTGGCAGGGTCGCCGGGGGCGGTCACGTCCACCGCGAAGGCGTGCGCCGCCGGGTCCGCCCGCACCAGGCGGGCGAGCAGGGCGGGCACGGCAACCGGCTCCCCCGCGGTGAGCTCGAGGCAGCGGGCGAGCACCACCTTGCTCACCTCGCCTGCCTCGATCAGGTCCAGCGCCCGGCGAACCCCGTCCGCGTAGCGTTGCGGCTCCGGCCGCGGCGTCATCGACCAGGCCGCCTCCCCCGGCGCGGGCGGACCCGGCGGAGGCGCCCCGGCCCGGTCCGGGGCGCCCGCCCTGCGCACCACGGCGGGCACGACCAGGCTGCTCTCGGCGTCCGGCCGGAACCCGAGCGCCCCGACGACCACCGGGTCGGCCACCCCGGCCAGCGCGGCCGCCTCCAGCGCCTCGGCGGCCGTGTGGGCACGGGAACCGGGCCTGGCCCGCACGCTGCTGTGCACCCCGTCGGCGAGCAGCGACCCGCGCGCCGAGGAGTAGTAGAACGAGCCGGGCAGGTAGGCGGCGAGCAGGTCGGACGCCCGGTGCGCGGGCCGGGGCCGGACCAGGGCCGGTGTGGGCACGTCGAACTTCCTTTCGCCGGGATTCGGGGCTGGGTCACCAGGCCGCCGGGTCAGCCGCCGAGGGTGGCGCCCCCGTCGACCGTGAGGGACTGCATCGTGATGTGCCGGGCGGCTTCACCCGCCAGGAACAGCACCGCCGCCGCCACCTCACGGGGAGCCGCGATCCGTCCCAGCGGGATGCCAAGCCGGTACTCCCCCTGGTTGCCCGCCACCACGGCCTCGGCGCCGCGGTCGTCGGCGGGATCGGGCCACATCGACCGCAGCATGGCTGTGTCCGTCGAGCCGGGGCAGACGATGTTGCACCGCACCTGCGGGGCGAGCTCGAGGCCGAGGTTGCGGGTCAGCGCAACCGCGGCGGCCTTGGAGGCCGAGTACGCGGCCATTCCGACGCGGGGCGTGGCCGCCGCGTTCGAGGCGACCGTGACGATGCTGCCCGTGCCGCGCTCGCGCATCCGGCGCCCGGCCACGCGGCCGGTGTTCCAGACTCCGGTGGTGTTCACCGCGAGGCTGCGGGCGAGGTCGTCGTCGTCGAGGTCGAGCACTCCCCCGGTGCACAGCACTCCCGCCACATTGGCCAGGGCGGTCACCGGGCCGAGCTCGGCCTCGGCCGCGGCCACGGCCGTCTCCACCTCGGCCGGGTCGGCGACATCGGCAACCAGCGCGAGGACGCGCGCCCCGGCAGTGCTGAGCTCCTTCGCCGTCTGCCGCACCTCCGGGTCCTTGTCCAGCAGCGCCACCGGCCTGCCCTGCTCGGCGAAGGCCTCGGCGACCGCGGCGCCGATCCCCCGCGCGGCCCCGGTGACCAGCGCGGTCCCTTCCGCATCCGGCATCTCAGTTCCCTCCCGGTTCCGCCAGGGCCGAGCCCTCCCGCCGGGCCCGCACGGCCGCGGCGAGGGTGTCCAGGCAGCCGATGGTGTCCGCCCACCCCAGGCAGGCATCGGTGACGCTGACGCCGTAGCGCAGCGGCCGTGCGGTGATGTCCTGGCGCCCCGGCTCCAGGAAGGACTCGACCATCACCCCCATCAGGCCGTGGCGCCCGTGCGCCACCTGCGCGGCCAGCTCGGCGACGACCGCGGGCTGGCGGCGGTGGTCCTTACCGCTGTTGCCATGTGCGGCGTCCACCATCAGGTGCGCAGGCAACCCGGCCGTGCGCAGCAGGTCCAGCGCCGCGCCGACCGAGGCAGCGTCGTGGTTGGGCACGACCCCACCGCGCAGCACCACATGGCAGGCCGGGTTGCCTGCCCCGGCCAGCACCGCGGGCGCGCCCGCAGGCCCGAGCCCTGCGAAGACATGCGGCGCGCCGGCCGCCCGCGCCGCCGCGATCGCGACCTCCACCTCGCCGGTCACCGCGTTCTTCATCCCGACCGGCATCGGCAGCGCGGAGGCCAGCTGGCGGTGCGGCTGGGCGGCGACGGTGCGGGCTCCGATCGCGCCCCAGGACACCAGGTCCAGCAGGAACGGCGCCAGGAACGGGTCGACGAACTCGTACGCCAGCGGCAGGCCGGTGCCGGCGGCCCGGACCAGGAACTCGCGCCCCCTGCGCAGCCCCCCGGCCAGGTCCTCGCCACCATCCAGGTCCGGGTCGTGCAGCAGCCCTTTCCAGCCCAGCAGGCTGCGCGGCTTCTCAAGGTAGGCACGCAGCACCAGCAGCAGGTCCCGCTCGTACTCGGCGGCCACCGCGGCCAGCTCGCCGGCGTAGTGCAGCGCGGCATCCGGGTCGTGCACCGAGCACGGGCCGACCACCACCAGCAACCGGTCGTCGGCACCCTGCACGATCGCGCGCACCGCCCGCCGGTGCCCGGCAATGGCCGCGCGCAACCCGGTGTCCAGCGGGCTGCGTGCGGCCAGCTCGGCTGGCGCGGGCAGGGTCGCCACCACCCGCGCGGTGTCGTCGGCGAGGACCGTCATCGCGCGGTGGCGTCGAGGTCGTCGGCCAGTGCCGCGGTGGTGGTGACCGAACCGCATCGCTGCGCGACCTGGCGCATCGCCCGCTCGTGCTCCTCGGGGCTGAAGTCGGCGACCGCGTCCGCCACCACGAACGGCCGGATGTCCCGCATGAAGGCGTCCACCGCGGTGGCGAGCACCCCGATATGCGCGTACACCCCGGTGAGGATCAGCTGGTCCCGCTCGCCGAGCAGGTCGGCGAGGTCGGTGCCGACGAAGGCGCTGTAGCGCGCCTTGGTCAGCCGCAGGTCATCGGGCCCTGGCTCCAGCGCGGCCGTGATGGCGGCCGCATGCGGGTCGTCGGGCAGCCCGGAGCCCCAGAACTCCTGGAGCAGCCCGCGCTGCTGCGCGCTCTGCCCCGGCGGCTGCCCGGTGAAGATCACCGGGATGTCCAGCCCGGCACAGTACTTGCGTAGCGTGGCGATGTTGTCCAGCACGGCGGGCAGCGGGCTGTCCCCGTCCCCGAAGGCCGCGAGGAAGTAGTTCTGCATATCGTGCACCAGCAGGACGGCCCGGGAGGGGTCGGCTCGCCACTCGACCCTGTTGTCCGGCAGCTCGGCCCGGACCGGAAGGGGGTACGGCGCGATGGTGGGGAGCACGGTCGACCCTTTCTGCTGGCTGCTTGCACGGCGGCGGCTTGCCCGCGGCTGGAGGTGGCCCCGCGCAGCGCGCGGCCAGGACACCGTGGAACGGGCGCCCAGCCCCCAGGCGGCGGTTTAGGTTAGCCTAACCCAATCGAGCTAGGACGCAATGGGGCACGTGATGAATCAGACAGACGGCCCACCGCACCTACCCCGGGCGAACCAATCTTGACCACGCCGGAAATCCGAGGTACAGGCGCCGTCTCGGGGCACCCGGCCGGTCGCCGCGGCGCCGCCGCACTGTCCACAGTGGCATATCGCAAGGCGCCGGGCCGAGGTTTGTCCCGCGCGGGACCGGGGTAGACCGGAGGCTCGGAACCTCCGGGAGGACTGATGCGCACCATCGAGATCGCCGGCCACGAGTTGCGGGTCGGCAACGAGGACAAGGTCTTCTATCCCGAACCCGGACTGACCAAGGCGGACGTGGTGGACTACTACCGCCGGGTGGCCGAGGTGATGGTGCCGCACCTGCGCGGGCGCCCGCTGACCCTGCGCCGGTTCCCGGACGGGGTGGACGGCGAGGGATGGTTCCAGAAGGAGGCCTCCGGCCACTTCCCGGACTGGCTGCCGGTGCGGGCCATGCCGCAGCGCACGGACGAGTCGAGCAGCGTGCGGCACGTGGTCTGCGAGGACGCGGCCTGCCTGGTCTACCTCGCCGACCAGGCCAGCCTCGAACTGCACGTCTGGCCTTCCACAGTGGACAATCCGGAACGGCCGGACCGGCTGGTGCTCGACATCGACCCGCCGGAGGGGGTGCGCATGGCCGATCTGCGCGACACCGTCCGCCGCACCCGCGACCTGCTCACCGAACTCGGCCTCGCCGCGTTCCTGCAGGCGACCGGTGGCAGCGGCTACCACGTCGTCAGCCCGCTGGACGGCAACACCGGCTTCGACACCGTGCGAGCGCTGGGGGCGGGCGGTGGCCGACCGGCTCGCCGGGGACCAGCCCGGCCTGCTGACCACCGCACACCGCAAGGATCGGCGCGGTGGCCGGATCTTCCTGGACACCGGTCGCAATGCCTACGGCCAGACCTTCATCGCCCCGTACTCCCTGCGCGCCCGTCCCGGCGCGACCGCGGCAACCCCACTGGACTTCGCCGAGCTGGGGCGGGCCGCGCCGGACCGGTACGACGCCGCGGGGCTACTGCGCCGGATCGCCCGCACCGCCGGCCCGTGGCGGGACATGTCCGACCACGCGGCCTCGGCCCGGCAGGCGTATGACCGGATGTCCCGATGACCCCACCGGACAGGAAGCAGAGTATGTCCACCAACGTCTTCGTACTCGGCCTCGACGAGGGCAACCTCGCGGAGCTGCAGCGGATACCGGGAACCGAGCACATCCGGTTCCACTCGTTGCTGACCGTGGAAGAGCTGGTGCACAGCGACGAACTCCGGCTGACCGAGCTGCTGGCCAAGGCACGGGCGCAGCTGTCCGGCTTCCAGGGCAACGTGGATGCCATCCTCGGTTACTGGGACTTCCCCACCAGCTCCATGGTTCCGTTGTTGTGCCGGGAGTTCGGCCTGCCGTCGGCCACCCTGGAGGCGGTGGTCACCTGCGAGCACAAGTACTGGAGCAGGCTGGCACAGCAGGAGGTCATCAATGAGTACCCGCGGTTCGGCCTGGTGAACCTGGACGACACCGCGCCGCCGCGCGGGCTCGGCTATCCTATGTGGATCAAGCCGATCAAGGCGTACTCCTCGGAACTCGCCTTCGAGGTGCACGACCATGAGGAGTTCACCGGCGCGCTCGACGTCATCCGCGGGGGCATCGACCGGGTCGGCAAGCCCTTCCAGCACCTGCTGGACCACCTGGACCTTCCGTCGCGGGTCGCCGAGGCGGGCGGGCAGGCATGCATCGCCGAGGAGTCGGCCAGCGGGACCCAGGTGACCGTGGAGGGGTACAGCACCGGCTCGCAGGTGCGCGCCTACGGCGTGATCGACTCGCACACCTATCCGGATTCCGCCAGTTTCCTGCGTTACCAGTACCCATCCGCGCTGCCGCAGGCGGTGCAGGACCGGCTGGCCGATATCGCCTGCCGGGTGATCGAGCACATCGGACTGTCCCACGTCGCGTTCAACATCGAGTTCTTCTGGGACGCCGACCGGGACGCGATCACCCTGCTGGAGGTGAACCCCCGGCACTCCCAGTCGCACGCGCGCCTCTTCCACGAGGTGGACGGTGTGCCGAACCACCAGTGCTCGCTGCGGCTGGCGCTGGGCCTGCCGCCCGACCTGCCGCACCGGCAGGGTGCGTATCCGGTCGCGGCCAAGTGGTTCCTGCGGCATTTCGCCGACGGGGTCGTGCGGCGCAGCCCGACACCCGAGGAGGTCACCGCGATCACCGACCGCATCCCCGGCTGCTCGGCCGAGGTCTCGGTGCGCACGGGTGACCGGCTCTCCGCGCAGCACGGCCAGGACAGCTACAGCTACGTGCTCGCGACCGTGTACACCGGCGCGGACAGCGAGCGGGAACTCGTACGGAAGTACGAGCGGTGCGTTGCCGAGCTGCCGTTCGAGATCGAGGACCGCGAGGAGTGAAGGGAGCGAGAGGCGACGGATGCGTGAGGTGACGTCCTTCGCGCACGCGATCCGGGAGGACGAGCATGTGTGGATTCCGCTGTCCGACGGTGTCCGGCTCGGTGCCAGGATCTGGCGCCCGGTCTCCGCGCAGGACGATCCGGTTCCCGCCGTGCTCGAGTTCATCCCCTACCGCAAGCGTGACCTGACCGCGCGCAGGGACTCCGTCCACCACCCCTATCTCGCCGGGCACGGCTACGCCGCGGTCCGGGTGGACCTGCGGGGCAGCGGTGAGTCCGAGGGCGTGCTCACCGGCGAGTACCTGGAACAGGAGCTGCGCGACGCCGAGGAGGTACTGGCCTGGATCGCCGGGCAGCCCTGGTGCACCGGCTCCATCGGGATGATGGGCATCTCCTGGGGCGGCTTCAACGCGCTGCAGGTTGCCGCGCGCCGCCCGCCCGGCCTGGACGCCATCGCGACCGTGTGCTCCACCGACGACCGGTACGCCGACGACGTCCACTACATGGGCGGATGTCTGCTCGGCGACAACCTGTCCTGGGCATCCACCATGTTCGCCTACAACAGCTGCCCGCCCGACCCTGCCGTGGTGGGCAGCCGGTGGCGGGAGATGTGGTACGACCGGCTGCGGGAAAGCGGGCTGTGGTTACAGGACTGGCTGGAGCACCAGCGGCGGGACGCGTTCTGGCGGCACGGCTCGGTCTGCGAGGACTACGCCGCCATCCGGTGCCCGGTGCTGGCGGTGAGCGGCTGGGCCGACGGCTACTCCAACTCGGTGTTCCGCCTGCTGGAGCGGCTGGACGTACCGCGCAAGGGACTCATCGGGCCGTGGTCGCACAAGTACCCGCACCTCGGTGAGCCCGGTCCCGCGATCGGGTTCCTGCAGGAGCTGCTGCGCTGGTGGGATCGCTGGCTCAACGGAATCGACAACGGCGTGCTGGACGAACCGATGCTGCGGACGTGGATGCAGGACAGCGTGCCGCCCTCAACGGCCTACGAGGAACGCCCCGGCCGCTGGGTCGGCGAGCCCCGCTGGCCGTCCCCGCACGTCCGGACGGTCAGCTACGGGCTGGCCGAGTACCGGATCCTCGACCCTTCCTCGGCGGCGGACGCCGAGCGGGAGCAGCGGGAGCTTTCGGTGGAGTCGCCGCTTTCGGTCGGCCAGTTCGCCGGGAAGTGGTGCTCCTACAACGCGCCACCCGACCTGCCCTACGACCAGCGCGAGGAGGACGGCGGCTCGCTGGTGTTCGAGACCGAGGAGCTCACCGAACGGCACGAGATCCTCGGCGCGCCGGTGGTGGAGCTGGAGTTCACCGTGGACCAGCCGGTGGCGATGGTCGCCGCGCGGTTGTCCGATGTCGCGCCGGACGGCCGCGCCACCCGGGTGACCTACGGCCTGCTCAACCTGACCCACCGCGCAGGCGACGCCGAGCCCGCGGAGCTGGAACCCGGCAGACGGTACCGCGCCAGGGTCTCCCTGAACGGCGTGGCCCAGGCTTTCCCGCCCGGCCACCGCATCCGCCTTTCACTGTCCACATCATACTGGCCGCTGGCCTGGCCACCGCCCCGGCCGGTGCGGCTGACCGTGTTCCCCGGCCGCTGCGCGCTGACCCTGCCGATGCGCGCGGTTGCCGACTCCGACGAGGTCACCCCGCATCCGTTCGACGAGCCGGAGGGCGCGCCGCCGCTGCGCACCACCGTGCTGCAACCGGGTAAGCAACGCTGGAACGTGGTCCGCGACCTGATCGACTACCACTCCGCGCTGCACGTCATCAAGGACTCCGGAACCGTCCTGCTGGACGACATCGGCCTCGAGGTGACCCAGCGTGCCGAGGAGACCTACGGTTGCGTCGGCGAGGACTTCACCTCGGCCCGCGGCGAGGTGGCCTGGACCACCGGGTTCCGCAGGGGCGGGTGGAACGCCTGGGCGGTCACCCGCACGATCCTGACCTGCACGACCACCGAGTTCCGGATACATGCCCAGCTCGACGCCTACGAGGGCGAGGTACGGGTGCTGTCCCGCAACTGGGACACGACCGTACCCCGCGACCATGTGTGAACCCGCTGTTTACCGGCCGGAGCCGGTGGGTAACCAGGGACCATGGGCAGGCACCGGCTGGAGGAACAGGAAAACCGCGCGGCCTGGGGAGGCCCGGAGCTGCTGGCCGGCAGGGACCCGGGACCGCAGGACGCGCATGCCGCGGCCGAGGAGGAACCCGGCACCGGGCCGAGGTGGCCGGGCGAAACGGGCCGGGCGTTTCCGGAGGAAGGGAGCACCCGCTGATGTCGCTGGCGATCTGGGTCTGGCACCGGCCGGACGGCATGCGCTACGCCATCGAGCCCAACGACCAGGGCGGCTACGACACCGTGGTGGAGTCCGGCCTGGAGGCCCGCCTCGACCGGGAGCAGTGGAGCACCCTGGAACACGCGCGTTCCCGCTTCCGCGACGAACTGGCCGCCCGCGCCGAGCAGGGCGAGGAAGGGGCCGAGGGCGCGCTGGCCGAACTGGACCGGATCGGCGCGTGAGTTTGCCGGAGCCGCCCCAGGGGTAGTTACGGTTGGCGGCGGCACAGCGACCTGCGGAGGACGGCCGATGGGCGTACGGCAGTGGATCGAGGGCTGGCCGGTGTACCGCCAGCTGGCGGGCCGGGACCCGTCCGGCCGCGGCGCCGCGGCCAAGAGCGAGCGCAGCGAGCGGCTCGCCCCGCGCACCCGTAGCGCCGAGCGCACTGTCAAGTCGGTCTGCCCCTACTGCGCCGTAGGCTGCGGCCAGAACGTCTACGTGCAGGACGGGCAGGTCACCCAGATCGAGGGCGATCCGGACTCGCCGGTGAGCAGGGGTCGGCTGTGCCCCAAAGGCGCCGCCAGCCTGCAGCTGACCACCGGTTCCGCGCGCGAGCACCGGGTGCGTTACCGGCGCCCGTACGGCACCGAGTGGGAGTCCCTCGACCTGGACACCGCGATGGACATGATCGCCGACCGGGTGATCGCCAGCCGGGACCGCGGCTGGCAGGAGGAGGTCGAAGGGCTGCGCACGCGACGCACCCTCGGCTTCGCCAGCCTCGGCGGCGCGACCCTGGACAACGAGGAGAACTACCTGATCAAGAAGCTGTTCACCGCGCTCGGCGCGGTGCAGATCGAGAACCAGGCGCGCGTTTGACACTCCTCGACGGTTCCCAGTCTGGGAACCTCCTTCGGTCGCGGTGGCGCGACGACCTTCCAGCAGGACCTGGCGAACGCCGACTGCATCGTCATCCAGGGTTCCAATATGGCCGAATGCCATCCGGTCGGGTTCCAGTGGGTGATGGAGGCCAAGGCACGCGGGGCGAAGGTGATCCACGTGGACCCGCGGTTCACCCGCACCAGCGCGCTGGCGGATATGCACGTGCCACTGCGCGCGGGCTCCGATATCGCCTTCCTCGGCGGCATCGTCAACTACGTGCTGGAGAACGAGAAGTACTTCCGCGAGTACATGCTGGCCTACACCAACGCCGCGACCATCGTGAACGAGGAGTTCGCCGGGACCGACGAGCTGGACGGCGTCTTCTCCGGGCTGGACCGCGACAGCCGTAGCTACGACGTGCGGACCTGGCAGTACGAGGGCGCCGAGGTGCAGGCCGCCTCCGGCAAGCGGGACCTGCTGTGGGAGTCCCGTACCCGCGGCCGGGTGCGCGAGTCCGGGCGTGGCGAGGCACACGGCTCCGGGGGCGCGGAGATCGGCACCGAACCGGTGACCGACGAGACCCTGCGGCATCCCCGGTGCGTGTTCCAGATCCTCAAACGGCACTTCGCCAGGTACACCCCGGAGCGGGTCGAGGAGACCTGCGGAGTACCGCGGGAGACGTTCCTGCGAGTGTGCGAGGCGCTGGCTGAGAACTCCGGGCGGGAGCGCACCAGCGCCTTCGCCTACGCGGTCGGCTGGACCCAGCACACGGTGGGCGTGCAGTACATCCGCACCGCGGGCATCCTGCAGGCGCTGCTGGGCAATATCGGCAGGCCGGGCGGCGGCATCCTGGCGCTGCGCGGGCATGCCTCCATCCAGGGGTCCACGGACATCCCGACCCTGTTCAACCTGTTGCCTGGCTACATTCCCATGCCGCACGCGCACACCAATGTGGACCTGGCGACCTTCATCCAGGCCGAGTCCACGCGCAAGGGCTACTGGGGCAATATGGAGTCCTACCTGGTCAGCCTGCTGAAGGCATGGTGGGGCCAGGCCGCGACGGCGGACAGCGAGTTCTGCTTCGACCATCTGCCCCGGCTGACCGGCAGCCACAGCACCTACGAGACGGTGCTGGCGCAGCTGGAGGGCACCTGCGACGGCTACTTCCTGATGGGCGAGAACCCGGCCGTCGGCTCGGCCAACGCGAAGCTGCAGCGACTGGGCATGGCCAACCTGAACTGGCTGGTGGTCAGGGACTTCTCGCTGATCGAGAGCGCGACCTGGTGGCGGGACGGGCCGGAGATCGAGACCGGCGAGCTGCGCACCGAGGACATCGGCACCGAGGTGTTCTTCCTGCCCGCGGCCGCGCACACCGAGAAGGAGGGCAGCTTCACCAACACCCAGCGGATGCTGCAATGGCACCACCAGGCCGTGGAACCGGCCGGGGACGCCCGCAGCGACCTGTGGTTCACCTACCATCTCGGCCGCCGGATCCGGGAGAAGCTGGCCGCGCGGGCCGCCGACCGGGACCGGCCGGTGCTGGAGCTGACCTGGGACTACCCCACCACCGGGGAAACCGCCGAACCGGACGCCGAAGCCGTGCTCGCCGAGATCAACGGCTGGGACGCGGACGGGCAACCGCTGTCCAGCTACGAACAGCTCGCGAAGGATGGTTCCACCGCCTGCGGTTGCTGGATCTACTGCGGCGTCTACGCCGAAGGGGTGAACCAGGCCGCCCGGCGCAAGCCCGGCAGCGAGCAGGACTGGGTCGCGGGCGAATGGGCCTGGGCCTGGCCGCTGAACCGGCGCATCCTGTACAACCGCGCCTCCGCCGACCCGGACGGCAGGCCGTGGAGCCCGCGCAAGGCGTACGTGTGGTGGGACGCCGAGCAGGGCAGGTGGACCGGGCACGACGTCCCGGACTTCAAGGCCACCAAGCCGCCGGACTTCCAGCCCGAGCAGGGTGCCACCGGGCCGGACGCGCTGCGCGGCACCGACGCCTTCATCATGCAGGCCGACGGCAAGGCCTGGCTGTACGTACCCGCCGGGCTCACCGACGGGCCGCTGCCCACACACTACGAACCGCACGAGTCCCCGTTCCCGAACCCGCTGTACGGGCAGCAGAGCAACCCGGTGCGGCAGCTCCTGCGGCACCGGGCGAACCGGTTCCAGCCCAGCGGAAGGGAACCCGGTGCCGAGGTCTTCCCGTTCGTGCTGACCACCTACCGGCTCACCGAGCACCACACCGCGGGCGGGATGTCGCGGTGGCAGCCCTATCTCTCCGAGTTGCAGCCCGAGCTGTTCTGCGAGGTCTCCCCCGAGCTGGCAGGCGAGCGCGGCCTGGCGCACCTTGGCTGGGCGACGATCGTGACGGCCCGCACCGCCATCGAGGCGAGGGTGCTGGTCACCGACCGGATGCCGCCGTTGCGGGTGGGCGGCCGGATCCTGCACCAGGTCGGCGTGCCTTACCACTGGGGGCCGAACGGCCTGAGCGCCGGGGACGCCGCCAACGAGCTGGCATCCCTGGCACTGGACCCGAACACGCACATCCAGGAGGTCAAGGCGCTGACCTGCGATATCCGGCCGGGCAGGCGCCCGAGGGGCCCCGCACGGGTGGAGTTCGTGCGGGATTACCAGCGCCGGGCCGGCATCACCGACGAGACCGGAACCGAGGTGTGAGATGACCAGCATGCGGACCACCCGGGCACAGCCTGCCGATCCGGCCGGGGACAGCGGCTACCCCGACCATCCGCCGCGGATGGGGTTCTTCACCGACACCTCGGTGTGCATCGGCTGCAAGGCCTGCGAGGTCGCCTGCAAGGAGTGGAACGCCATCCCGGCCGAGGGCCTCGACCTGACCGGGATGTCCTACGACAACACCGGTGGCCTCGGCGCCAACACCTGGCGGCATGTGGCGTTCATCGAGCAGAACAAGCCGGTCACCCGCCCCGATCCCGGGCTGCACCAGGACCAGGACGTGTTCACCATGGCCGAGCGCGGCACCTCCACCGGAGAGGACTTCCGCTGGCTGATGTCCTCGGACGTGTGCAAGCACTGCACGCATGCCGCCTGCCTGGACGTCTGTCCCACCGGTTCCTTGTTCCGCACCGAGTTCGGCGCGGTCGTGGTGCAGGAGGACATCTGCAATGGTTGCGGCTACTGCATTCCGGCCTGTCCGTACGGGGTGATCGACCAGCGCAAGGAGGACGGCAGGGCCTGGAAGTGCACCCTGTGCTACGACCGGCTCGGCGACGGGCTGGAACCGGCCTGCGCCAAGGCCTGTCCCACCGACTCGATCCAGTTCGGACCCCTGGAGGAACTGCGCGAGCGCGCGGGCAGGCGGGTGGAGGAGCTGCACGAGGCCGGGGTGGCCGACGCCCGGCTCTACGGGGCCGACCCGGACGACGGTGTCGGCGGCGACGGCGCGTTCTTCCTGCTGCTGGACGAACCGGAGGTGTACGGCCTGCCACCGGACCCGGTGGTCACCACCCGGGACCTGCCCCGGATGTGGCGGCATGTCGCGGGCGCCGCCGCCGCGCTGCTGGCCGGCACGGCCGCGGCCTTTCTCGGCACGGGCAGGGGCTGAGCATGGCGGGCCGCAGGGGCGGGGAGCAACCCGTGGTGCCGGACACCGAGTTCACCTCCTACTACGGCACCCCGGTGCTGAACCCACCGGTGTGGAAGACCCCGGACATCCCGGGCTACCTCTTCCTCGGCGGCCTGGCCGGGGCGTCCTCGGTGCTCGCCGCCGGCTATCACCGCGCAGGCAGGCACGGGGTGGCCACCGTGGCCAAGACCGGCGCGCTCGGCGCGGTGACCCTGTCGGTCGGCGCGCTGGTACACGACCTCGGGCGGCCGGAACGGTTCCTGAACATGCTGCGCGTGTTCAAGCCGAGCTCGCCAATGAACATCGGCTCCTGGATCCTCACCGGCTACGGGCCGCTGGCCGGAGTGTCCGCGCTGTCCGCGGTCAGCGGGAAGCTGCCCAGGATCGGTGCCGCGGCCACCGCGGGCGCGGCGCTGACCGGGCCGGCGCTGGCCGCCTACACGGCCGCGCTGCTCAGCGACACCGCGGTCCCCGCATGGCATGAGGGTCACCGCGAGCTGCCCTACCTCTTCGTGGGTTCGGGCGCCGTGGCGGCCGCGGGCCTCGGCCTGCTGGCGGCCCCGGCCAGGGCGGTGGCCCCGGCCCGCAATCTCGCGGTCGCGGGCACGGCGCTGGAGCTGGCCGCGTTCCGCCGGATGGAACGGCGCCTCGGCATGGTGGCGGAGCCCTACCGCGGTGGCGGCGCGGGCAGGCTGGTACGGGCGGGCGATGCGCTGTCCGTCGCCGGCGTGGCCTGCGCGGCGCTCGGGCGCCGCAGCCGGCTCCTGCGCGGCCTGGGCGGCGCGGCCCTGCTCGCGGCGTCGGCCTGCACCAAATGGGGCGTGTTCAAGGCGGGCCAGGCATCGGCCGCCGACCCGAAGTACACCGTCATCCCCCAGCGTCAGCGCATCCGCGCCGAAGAGCCCTGAACGTGGCTTTCCGGACATCAGACGTCGCGAACGGCACTTTTGAGACGTCTGACGTCTCGAACGTGGCGTTCAGGGCATTACCCGGCGGGTGTGGTCCGGGAGGTGCTCGGTGTGGCCGTGGACGTCGAGGTGTTCCAGCAGGGGGATGGCGACTCGCCGGGTGGTGTCCAGTGCTTTGCGGGCCTGGCTGACGGTGAACGGCTGGGACAGCCCGGCGAGCACACCGAGAGCCTTGGCCACGACGCCGGGGCCGAGCACGATGCCGTCTCCGATCCGGGTCAGCCTGCCCGCGCGCACCGCGGCCGCGAGCTCCCTGGCGCCGAGGCCGAGTTCGGCGAGCTCGCCCGCCTCCGGGGCGCGGAAGGGCTGGTCGGCTAGCCGCTGTTCCAGCACCTCCACCGCGCGCCGCACCGCGGGGGGCAGCGGCGCGGCCGATGGGTCGTGCACCAGGCCGTCCCGGAGGGTCAGCCCGGTGCCGATGAGCGCCTCCGGCAGCAGCCGCGCCGCGGGCAACCCGAGCCGCTCGCGCAGCGCCTCGGCGGGCATCCCTGGGGCCAGCGGGTTCGCCCGCTGCCACTCGGCCATCTGCCGACGGGCCCTGGCGGGCAGCGCGGACCACAGCGAGGGGTCGGCGACCCAGTCGTGCCGGACCATCCCGGCGGTGGCGGGCAGCCCCATCGCGCGCAGCTGTCCGGCCGGCACGAAACCACGACGCCGCAGCGTCGCCTCGGCCAGATCCGTGGCATCGGCATGCGCGAGCTCCTGCGCCCGTGCCCTGGCGGCGCCCCGGCGGTGTAGCGAGGGCGGGCGGATGTCCAGTACCTCGGCCCCGGCGGCGATACGGTGCCGCCCCGGGTCGCGCAGCAGTCCGACATCGCCAACCCGCAGCGGCAGCCCGGTGCGCAGGGACAGCCGCGCGGTGGTCCTGCCAAGTGCGCGGACCCTGGCCGGTATCGCGGCCGAACCCACGTGCAGCATGACCTCGCGGGGCAGCCAGGCCGGCTCGTCCCCGCGCAGCCGTACGTCCAGCTCGTCGGTCGTCAGCCAGGCGCCGGGCGTCAGCAGGGCCGCTCCCCTGCCGACCGCGGCCGGATCGATGCCGCGTAGGTTGACCGCCACCCGCGCCACGGCCGTGGCGGAGCCCACCTCGGTGCCAAGCGACTGCAGGCCGCGCACCCGCACCCGCTGCGCCTCGCCCGCGACGAGGAGTTCGTCGCCGACCTCGATCGTGCCCTGCGGCAACGTTCCGGTCACCACGGTGCCCGCGCCCCGTACGGTGAACGCGCGGTCCACCCACAGGCGGACATCGGCGGTGCGGTCCGGTTCGGGCAGCCCGCGCGCCAGCGCGTCCAGCTCGGCGCGCAGCCGCGGGAGTCCCTCGCCGGTGCGCCCGCTGACCGCCACCGCCGTCACCGCGCCGAGGCTGGTGCCCGCCAGCTGTTCGCGGGCGGCCTCGGCCACCGGGCCGGGATCGGCACGGTCCGATTTGGTCACCGCCAGCAGGCCGTGCCGCACACCGAGCGCGTCCAGTGCGGCCAGATGCTCCGCCGACTGCGCCATCCAGCCCTCGTCGGCGGCCACCACGAACAGCACCGCGACCACCGGGCCGATCCCGGCCAGCATGTTCGGCACGAATCGCTGGTGGCCGGGAACATCGACGAACGCGAGCCTGCCCGCTGGCACCTCGGTCCAGGCGAACCCCAGCTCGATGGTGAGCCCGCGCCGGTTCTCCTCGGCCAGCCGGTCCGGCCAGGTGCCGGTGAGCCGGTGCACCAGAGTGGACTTGCCATGATCGACGTGTCCCGCCGTGGCTACCACGTACATCGGCGTACCGCCTCGGTGAGCGCCTCGTCCTCCTCCGGATCGACCGTGCGCAGGTCCAGCAGGCAACGGCCGCGCTCCACCCTGCCCACCACCGGCGGCTGCCCGGTACGCAGCCGCTCGGCACAGCCAGGCGGGAGGCTCAGCGCCGCACTCGGCAGCTCCACCCCCGGAGCCCCACCACCGCCGACCGCGGCGCGTGCCGGGGTCACCTCGGCCTCGATGCCGTCCGCGGCCAGAGCCGCCGCGATCCGCTCTGCCCGGGCCCGCACCGTCGCCACCTCGGCCTCCAGGGCGCGCCGCACCGGGGGCCACGGGCCACGCAGGGTCGCCTCCAGCGCGGCCAGGGTCAGCTTGTCCACCCGCAGGGCGCGGGCCACCGGGTGCCTGCGCAGCCGCTCGATGAGGGCGGCCTCCCCCAGCAGCAGGCCGGCCTGCGGGCCGCCGAGCAGCTTGTCGGCACTCGCCGTCACCAGGCTCGCCCCTGCCCGCAGCATGCCTGCGGCGTCCGGTTCCTCCGGCAACGTGGGATGCGGGGCGAGCAGCCCGGACCCGATATCGGCCACCACCGGGACGCCGAGCCCGGCCAGCTCCGCCACCTGCACCGCGCCGGTGAACCCGGTGATCCGGAAGTTCGAGGGGTGCACCTTCAGCAGGAAACCGGTGTCCGGGCCGATGGCCGTCGCGTAGTCCGCCGCCGTGGTGCGGTTGGTCGTACCGACCTCACGCAGCCTGGCCCCGGCACCGGCCAGCAGCTCCGGGATCCGGAAACCGTCCCCGATCTCCACCAGTTCGCCCCTGCTGAGCACGATCTCCTTACCCGGTGCGAGCACCAGCGCGCACAGCAGCAGTGCGGCGGCGTTGTTGTTCACCACATGCACCGCACCCGCCGCGGGCACTGCCTCGGCCAACGCTGCCAGCGCCCCACGACCGCGCCGCGCCCGCTGCCCGCTGGCCAGGTCGAACTCCACATCGGTTGCCCCGCACGCATCGGCCACGGCCTCCCGCGCCGATCCCGACAGCGGCGCCCGCCCCAGATTGGTATGCACCACGACGCCGGTGGCGTTGATCACCGGCCGCAGACCCGCCGCCGTGCGCGGCAACGCGGCCAACGCGGACTCTGCCACCATTTCCGGCTCGATTTCCCCGGCCCTGGCCCGTTCCTGCGCCCGGGTCACCGCCGACCGGACCAGCGCGCGGCCCAGCGCACGCTCGGCGGTGATGAACTCCGGTCTGGCAAGCACCGTGTCCGTGGCCGGGATACGGCGGCGAGGGTCAGTCATCCCGCCACCCGCCGCGCTGGCGGAGGCGGACGGGAATCGAACCCGCCAGCGACGGTGCCCGCCACTCAACGGTTTTGAAGACCGCGCCGACCACCAGGCCGGATACGCCTCCCTGTCCCGCGCCAGCCATTCGCCCATCCTCGCAAGGCACGCCGCGCTTTGCCACCCGGATGGGGGCGAGGAGCATGGAGACATGACCTACCGGCTGACCCAGTACGCGCACGGTGGCGGCTGTGCCTGCAAGATCCCGCCAGGAGAACTGGAGGAGATGGTGAGCAGCCTCGGCGGCAACCGGCCCCAGCTGCCCGCAGGCGAGTTGCTCGTCGGGCTGGAGGCCGGGGACGACGCGGCGGCCGTGCGGGTCCGCGACGACCTCGCGGTCATCGCCACCACCGACTTCTTCACCCCGGTGGTCGACGATCCCTATGACTGGGGCCGGATCGCCGCCGCCAACGCGCTCTCCGACGTCTACGCGATGGGCGGAATCCCGGTGGTGGCGGTGAACCTGCTCGGCTGGCCGCGTGAGGTACTTCCGCTCGAACTGGCCACCGAGACCCTGCGCGGCGGGGTGGACTCCTGTACGCAGGCGGGTTGCCACCTGGCAGGCGGGCACAGCGTGGACGACCCGGAACCGAAGTACGGCCTCGCCGTCACCGGCACGGCCGACCCGGAACGGTTGCTGCGCAACGATGCCGGCTGCCCGGGACTCCCGCTGTCGCTGACCAAACCGCTCGGCATCGGCGTGCTGAACACCCGGCACAAGGCCACCGGGGAACGGTTCGAGGCGGCGATCGCCACGATGACGGCCCTGAACGCGGACGCGGCCGCCACGGCGGTGGCATCCGGAATCCGGTGCGCCACCGATGTCACCGGCTTCGGCCTGCTCGGTCACCTGCACAAGCTGGCACGGGCCAGCGGGGTGACGGCCACGGTGAACGCTGCCGCGGTATCCTATGTGGACGGCGCAAGGGATGCGGTACGCGACGGGTACGTCAGCGGTGGCACCCGCCGCAATCTGGACTGGGTTCGGCCGCACGCCGACCTGGACGCGATTGGTGAACAGGAGGCCCTACTGCTGGCCGACGCGCAGACCTCGGGCGGGCTACTGGTCGCCGGTGAGATCCCCGGCGCTGCGGTCATCGGTGAGCTGACCCCCTCCGGCCCGCACACCGTCGTGGTCCGCTGACCGCGCCTACCGGGTGGCCACCAGGTCGCGCGCGGCCTCGCTGACCGAGGAACGAACCCGCAGGTAGCCGGAAAGCCCGGTGGCGCGGATCGGGCGTAGCACCTCGCGGCGGGTGGAGACCACCGACATGAGCGCGCCGGTCGCCTCGGACCGCTCGGCCGCGTCCACCAGCCGGGACAGACCGGAAGAGCCGAAGAACCGGACCTCGGTCAGGTCGACGATCAGGCCTTCCGGCCGTGCCGACAACGCTTCCTCGATCGGCCCTTCCAGCACCTCGGCATTGCCGAGATCGATCTCGCCGTCGACCCGGACAACGGAGATCGCGTCCAGCCACGCACGCTGAACCACGAGGTCACCCTGCGCCGAAATAGTATTGATCAGCACTGGTTCGTTCCTCTCGCCTACGGTTGACGGACAGTGGGGCGGCCGCTCTGTCACGTGCGCGCCGTGGCCGTGCCGCGCGTGTTCGCACGTCGCAGGGCATCGACCAGTTGCTGCTTGGTCATCGAAGACCGTCCGCGAACGCCCAGCCGGGCGGCCTGCCGGTACAGGGCCTCCTTGCCGGCCGAGGCATCCACGCGCTCCGCCGAGTTGTGCGCCTCGATCCAGTTCCGTTGCGCCGTCGCCGGGGACCGCCTGGGTGCACTCGGCATCATTCCTCCTCGCAGGGCATGGAGATCGGCCTTCGCCCCACCGGGTTACCCCTACCCCGGCTGCTCAAACCGGAGTCGCCCAACATCCAACCCCTGCACCATCACCCGATCGTGTATCGAACATGTGGTCGATAGCACGGTAGTCTGGGGTTGTGACCAGGACCTTCGGCATCGACACCTCCCGCATGAGCGAGGAGGAACTCCTGACCGCGCTGGGCGACCTCGAACAGCAGCGGCGGGCTCTGTATGCCCGGGAGCTGGCGGTCCTGGCCGAGTTGGACGGCCGCGACACCGCGAGCCAGAAGGGGTATCGCGACCTGCCGACGTTGACGCGAGAAATGCTGCGGGTCAACCCGTATGACGCCCGCCAACGGGTGGCCCAGGCGCGGGCGGTGGTGCGGCGCTACGGACCCGGTGGCATACCCCTGGAACCCGACCTGCCCGAAGTGGGCGCCGCCGCGGCCGAGGGCGTAATCGGGCCGGAACACATCGAGACCATCCGCGCCACCGTGGCCCGGTTCCCCCAGCCGGTCAGCCTGCCCGACCGGGAACATGCCGAGGCGCTGCTGACCAAGGCCGCGCGGGAGTACGAACCCCACACCGTCACCGCGCTGGGTAAAGAAATTCTGGCGCGGCTGGACCAGGACGGCACCCCACCCACGGAGGAGGAGCTGGCCCGGCCGGAACGCTCCCTGGACTGGCGCGAAACCCGCGGCGGACGACTCCGCGGCACCTTCGACCTCGACGCCGAAACCGCCGCGGTACTCACCGGGCTGATCGAACCCCGCGCCAAACCCGCCAGCACCACAGACGAACCCGACCGGCGCAGCAAGTACCAACGCCAGGGGGACGCGTTCGCCGACGTGCTGCGCGTGGCAGCGGGGTGCCCGGAGGAAGGGCCCACCGAGGCGGGCGAACCCTTCACCGTCATGGTGACCATCACCCTCGAAGACTTGAAGCACGGCACCGGATACGGGCTGCTGCACGGGCAGGAGTCCTACTCCGCCGCCCAAATCCGGCGGATGGCCTGCGACTCCTACCTCGTGCCCGCCGTCCTGGGCAGCAAAGGCGAAATCCTCGACATCGGACAACGCACACGCGCGGTGCCGCTGGCCATCCGCAGGGCTTTGATTTTGCGGGACCGCGGATGCACCTTCCCCGGCTGCCGCCGGAAACCCAAACAATGCCAGGCCCGTCACGTGATCCACTGGGCTCACGGAGGACCCACCGCGCTATACAACCTGGCCCTGCTGTGCTGGTACCACCACAACCTCATCCACCACACCGACTGGCAAGTCCGCATACGCAACGGACTACCCGAGTTCATCCCACCCGCGTTTCTGGACCCGGAGCGAAGACCCAGACGCAACCTCCTCCACCGCCAAGGTAAGGACGCATGAAACCCGAATGGCGCACGCCTGGTACCGGATATGATTTCCCGGTCCCAGGACAGGCAACCAGGAAGGATCGGAATGCCGACTCAGGATGCCGCCGAACCGACGGAGTTCCCGCACGGCATCGGCAGGGTCGCCCGGCGCGAGCTGGCGCTGCACGGGTACACCCGGTACGACCAGCTGACCGGCGTGTCCTCCGCGGAGCTGCTGCGGATCCATGGCGTGGGACCCAAGGCGATCCGGATCCTCGAGGAGGAGCTGGCCGCCAGGGGCCTCGCCTTCGCCACTCGGTAGCGCCCGGCCGCCGGTTACCGCGTTCCGCTCTGCCGGTCCGGCCACGCCATGCGGCAGCGCCGTGCCCGCCGCCCTGCGATCCACTCGACGTACTCGGCGGGCATGGCACGGGCAGCGCGCTCCTGCAAGATCGGCACGATATTGGACTCCTGCCGATCTTGTTCTACCAGCGCCACCGGCGGAACCTGTTCACGGCACTACCCCCGGCCGGGCTGCCCGTCCCGGCGCTCCGGTTCGTCGCGGGCCTGGGCCCTGCGCTCGGCGCCGGTGATCCCGGTGGCGCCGGTGTCCTCGCCGGCCACCCTGCCGACGAATATCCCGTTCGGGGTCGTGCCGGTGGTGCTGTGCTGGTCGGGCGCCAGCGGATCGGGTCGGCCGCCGAGCGCCCTGGCGGAGCCGGACCGCTCGTTCAGAGCCATGTCCTCCGCCGCTTCCACCCGGGACCGTATCCGCCCGACGAGCGGCCACAGCAGGAACACCAGCAGCGCCAGTGGCATCCCCACCCACACCGGGCCCGACGCGCCGGACCCGATGCCCGTCGCGGTCAGTGCGCCGCCCAGCAACAGGCCCGCCACGGCGGCAGTCACCCATGGGTTACGCCGGATCCATGCCATATCGCTCTCCTCGGGGCCCGGTCAGCTCCGGCTCGGCAGGAACTCCTGTGCCTTGGTCTTTGCTCCCTGCACCAGTACGTGCCAGGCGTTCGGGTCGCCCTTCAACAGCGCTTCCGTAGTGGACTTCAGCTGCTCGAAGGTGGCGTGCGGCGGAATCGGCGGCACCTCGGCGTCGCAGTACACGTCGAGCACGGCCGGACGGTCCGCCGCGAGCACCCGCTCCCAGGCCGCGCCGAGCTGGTCCGGGGAGTCCACCGCGACCGCTTCCAGCCCGAGCCCACGGGCGAAGTCCGCGTAGGACACATCCGGGATGTTCTGCGACTCCTCGAACTTGGGCGCACCCACCATGGCGCGCAGCTCCCAGGTCACCTGGTTCAGGTCGTTGTTGTGGAACACGCACACCACCAGGCGCGGATCGGTCCACAACGGACTGTACCGGGCGATGGTGAGCAGCTCGGCCAGCCCGTTCATCTGCATGGCACCGTCGCCGACCAGCGCCACCGCGGGCCGGTCCGGGAAGGCGAACTTGGCGCCGATGGCGTAGGGCACGCCGGGTCCCATGGTCGCCAGGGTCCCGGAAAGCGAACCGCGCATCCGGCCGCGCATCCGCAGGTTCCTCGCGTACCAGTTGGTGGAGGAACCCGAATCGGCGGTGACCATGGCGTCCTCGGGGATCCGCGGGGACAGCTCGTGCACCACCCGGATCGGGTTCACCGGGTGCGCCTCCAGGTTCGCCTGCTGCTCCATGGTCTCCCACCAGGAGGCGATATTGCCCTTGATGGTGTCCCGCCAGGTGCCGGGGTCCTTGTGCTCCAGCAGCGGGAACAGCGCCCGCAACGTGCCCTTGGCCTCGCCCACCAGGTTCACTTCGGTGGGGAACCGCATGCCGATCATCGAGCCGTCGATGTCGATCTGCACTCCCCGCGCCTGGTCGAAGTCCGGAAGGAACTGGGAGTACGGCAGGTTGGAGCCGACGATGAGCAGGGTGTCGCAGTCCCGCATCAGCTCGTAACTGGGCCGGGTACCGAGCAGCCCGATGGCGCCGGTGACGTACGGCAGGTCGTCGGGCAGCACGTCCTTACCGAGCAGGGCCTTGGCCACCCCGGCCCCGGTGAGGTCGGCGACCTGGGCCAGTTCCTCGGCCGCGTTGCGGGCGCCCTGCCCGGCCAGGATGGCGACCCGCTCCCCCGCGTTCAGCACCTCGGCCGCGCGGGCGAGCTCGTCCTCGGGCGGGGTCACCACGGCCCTTGCGGAGGACGGCGGGCTGGAGGGCACCTGCTTGAACTCGTGCTGCGGTGGCGTGTACTCCTGCTCCTGCAGATCCGCTGGAATGATCACCGCGGTTGGTGCCCGCCGTGCCTCGGCGGTGCGGATGGCGCGGTCCAGCGCGTTCGGCAACTGCTCCGGCACGTTCACCTCGACGAGATACTCCGCGGCGACGTCCTTGAACAGGGCCTGCAGGTCCACCTCCTGCTGGTAGCTGCCGCCCATCGCGCTGCGCGCCACCTGCCCCACGATCGCCACCACCGGCACGTGGTCCAGCTTGGCGTCGTACAGCCCGTTCAGCAGGTGCACCGCGCCGGGGCCGGAGGTGGCCATGCATACCCCGCACCGGCCACTGAACTTGGCGTAACCGACCGCCTGGAAGGCGGCCATCTCCTCGTGCCTGGCCTGGATGAACCGGGGCCGGTTGTCCGCCGCGCCGAAGGCGGCCACGATCCCGTTGATCCCGTCGCCGGGATACCCGAACACCTGCTCGACCCCCCATTCGCGGAGCCGTCGCAGCAGGTGGTCGCCGACCGTCTCGGGCATGTCTGTCCTCCTCGGGCATGGTGGGCACTCGACTGCGGCTACCCGCCACGCGCCGGGTCCAATCCCGCTCCGCGTCGGCCCGAACCGTGCCGGTTTCACCGACCGCCAGGGCGGGCACCCGGTAGCCCGGGAGACAAACGATCATCGACCAGAGACCGCGGGGTCGCGTACCGACCCGCCCGAGCAAGCCGAGGTGAATGCGGTGAGTCACCGGGAGTCGGCAAGCACCGGTTACCCGATCATCAGCGACGGGCTGCCCAGTCAGCTGCCGGACACCGACCCCGCCGAGACCGCGGAGTGGGTGGAGTCCCTGGACGGGGTGGTGGACACCCACGGCACGACCAGGGCCCGTTACCTGATGCTCAGGCTGCTGGAGCGGGCCAGGACCCGCCAGGTCGGCGTTCCCGGGCTGCGCAGCACCGACTACGTGAACACCATCCCGCCGGAGCACGAGCCGGAGTTCCCAGGGGACGAGCATCTGGAGCGCCGCATCCGCGCCTACATCCGGTGGAACGCGGCGATCATGGTGGCCAGGGCGAACCGGCCCGGAATCGGGGTCGGCGGGCATATCGCGACCTACGCCTCGGCGGCCAGCCTGTACGAGGTCGGGTTCAACCACTTCTTCCGCGGTCGAGGCGAGGACGGCTCCGGGGACCAGGTGTTCATCCAGGGGCACGCCTCCCCGGGGATCTACGCCCGGGCCTACCTGGAGGGGCGGCTGAGCGAGGATCAGCTCGACGGGTTCCGGCAGGAGCTCTCCCATCCGGGCGGCGGGCTGCCGTCCTACCCGCACCCGCGGCTGATGCCGGACTTCTGGGAGTACCCGACCGTCACCATGGGCCTTGGCCCCAGCAACGCGATCTACCAGGCCCGGTTCAACCGGTACCTGCGCGACCGCGGCATCCGCGACACCGGGGACTCGCACGTGTGGGCCTTCCTCGGCGACGGCGAGATGGCCGAACCGGAGTCGATCGGGCAGATCGGGGTGGCCGCCCGCGAGCAGCTGGACAACCTGACCTTCGTAATCAACTGCAACCTGCAGCAGCTCGATGGGCCGGTACGGGGAAACGGCAAGATCATCCAGGAACTGGAGGCGCACTTCCGCGGCGCGGGCTGGAACGTACTCAAGGTGGTCTGGGGCCGTGACTGGGATCCCCTGCTCGCCATGGACACCGAAGGAGTGCTGCTGGACAGGATGAACACCACTCCGGACGGGCAGTTCCAGACCTACTCCGCGGAATCCGGCGGGTACATCCGGGAACACTTCTTCGACGACCCGCGGCTGCGCGACCTGATCGCGGACCACTCCGACACCGACCTGGAACGGCTGTCCCGGGGCGGCCACGACTACCGCAAGGTCTATGCCGCCTTCCGCGCCGCGCGGGAGCACACCGGCCAGCCGACGGTCATCCTGGCGCACACCATCAAAGGGTGGACGCTCGGGCCGGACTTCGAGGCACGCAACGCCACGCACCAGATGAAGAAGCTGACCGGCGAGGAACTGGAGACCTTCCGGGACCGGCTGCGCCTGCCGATCTCCGATGCCGAGCTGGACGCCGAACTGCCGCCGTACTGCCACCCCGGCGAGGACTCCGCGGAGCTGGAGTACCTCCGGCGGCGCAGGCGCGAGCTCGGCGGGCCCTTGCCCCGCCGGTCGGTCCGGCCGCGGCGGCTGACCCTGCCGGGCGAGCAGGCGTACCAGGGTCTGCGCCGCGGTTCCGGCTCGAGCCCGGTGGCGACCACCATGGCTTTCGTCCGGCTGCTGCAGGAACTGCTGAAGGACCCCGAGGTCGGTCCCCGGATCGTGCCGATCATCCCGGACGAGGCACGCACCTTCGGGATGGACTCCCTGTTCCCGAAGTGCCGGATCTACTCGCCCGCCGGGATGAGCTACGACTCGGTGGACCGGGAGATGTTGCTGTCCTGGCGGGAATCCAGCAGCGGCCAGCTGCTGCACGAGGGCATCAGCGAGGCGGGCGGCATGGGCTCCGCCATCGCGGCGGGCACCTCCTACGCCACCCACGGCGAACCCATGATCCCGGTCTACGTCTTCTACTCCATGTTCGGCTTCCAGCGCACCGGCGACTTCATCTGGGCGATGGGCGACCAGCTGGGGCGCGGCTTCCTGATCGGAGCCACCGCGGGCCGCACCACGCTCAACGGCGAGGGCCTGCAACACCAGGACGGGCACTCACCCCTGCTGGCTTCCACCAACCCGGCCTGCGTGCACTACGACCCCGCCTGGGGTTTCGAGATCGCGCATATCGTCCGGGACGGGCTGGCCCGGATGTACGGCTCGACCGAACGGCATCCCGATGGCGAGGACGTCTTCTACTACCTCACCGTGTACAACGAGCCGTACCAGCAGCCCGCGGAGACGCCCGAGTCCGAGCGCGGCGAACTGGAGCGCGGGATCCTGCGTGGCCTGTACCGCTACCGGCGTGCCCCGGTCGAGGGCGAAGCGCCGCGGGCCCAGATCCTGGCCTCCGGGGTGGCCATGCCCCTGGCACTTGAGGCGCAGCGCCTGCTGGCCGAGGACTGGGGCGTCGCGGCCGACGTCTGGTCGGCGACCTCCTGGAGCGAGCTGCGCCGCGAGGCCATGGAGTGCGACGAGTGGAACCTGCTGCATCCGGACCAGCCGCGCCGGATCCCCTACGTCACCAGCGCCCTGCGCGAGCAGCCAGGGCCGGTGATCGCGGTCAGCGACTTCATGCGAGCCGTGCCGGACCAGATCGCGCCCTGGCTGGCAAACGACTACCTCTCCCTCGGCACCGACGGCTTCGGCCGTTCCGACCTACGAAGCGCCCTGCGCAGGCATTTCCACATCGACGCCGAGTCGATCGCCGTCGCCGTGCTCGCGATGCGCGGCGACGACGACAGCGGCAGCGCGGACGGGACACCGCGAGAGGCGATCCGGCGCTACCGGCTCGACGCCTGAGTCCCGCCCGCGCGAGTGGTCACCGGGGTGCGGTGCTCCCGCCGAGCCTGCTGATGGTGCCATCGGCGTCCCAGCGCACGGCCGTGGTTCCGGCACTGCCCGTGTCGTAGCCGACGATCACCCCGTGGTCGTTGATCCCCTCGGCCACGCCCGAGCCGCCGCCCGGCAAGGTGGCCAGCGCGTGCACCGAACCGTCCCGGTCCCAGCGCACCGGGTGCAGGCTGGCGCGGTCCGGGGTGGTGGTGTAGCCGACGGTCACCCCGTCCTCGTTGATCGCCGAGGCCGAGCTCACGGTGTCACCGGGGAGGGTGGCCAGCCGGGTCAGCGTGCCGGCGGCATCCCAGCGCACCGCGTGCCCGTTGCCGTCCGCGCCCTCGGCCTCGCCGATCACGGTGCCGTCCCTGCTGATACCCAAGGCATAGCTGCTGCCACCGCCGGGCAGCCCGGGCAGGATCGTGGCGGCACCGGTGTCGCTCCACCGCACCGCCTGGGTCCGGGCGGTGCCGGGTCCGGAGCCGTCCACCCGCAGGTATCCGGCGACGGTGCCCGCGTCGTTCACCGCCCGCGCGGTGGCCCGGTCGTAGCCGGATGGGGTGTCCAACCTGGTCAGCCTGCCCGCGCGGTCCCAGCGCACCGCGGAACCCGAGGTGAAACCGGCGATGTCACCGACGACCACCCCGTTGTCGTTCACGGCGTGGGCCGCGCTGTAGACCGAGCTGTGCCCACCCAGCTCGTTGATCGTGCCATCGGCGTCCCAGCGCACCGCCACCTGATCCTGGTCGCCGACGAAGTCGGTGCCGACGATCACCCCGGCGTCGTTGATCCCGTTGGCGTGGGTGACGATGCTGTTCGGAAGGGTCTCCAGTAGACCGCGGGTGCCATCGGCATCCCACCGGGCCGCCTGGTAACCGACGCTACCGATGACGACCCCGCCGTCGTTGATCGCGTACGCGGCGGTTCGCTCGGCCGCCACGGCGGCCGGGGCCGCGGTGGCCAGGCCCGCGGTCACCGCCAGCGTCGCGATCACGCCAGCCACGATTCGCATTCGCATGTCCCTTCTGATATCCGACGAAATCGGGAAACGGATTCCGGCAGCCGCCCACAATGGGCGGGCTTTCGCCGTTCGAACATGACCCCAGTAGTCAATGATTTCACTATCCTTGCCCACCCGTTCCCTGTCAACACCACGAAGATCACTACCCGAGAATTCCGAAATACGCCCGTTCGGCGGTAGAAAATCTCCACGAACATCGGGAAAAGGGTGCGCCAATCCGGGCATGAGTCTTGGCGGTGCACCTCGCCGGTGCCAGGCTTTACGCTATGGTTGCCGACCGCAAACCGGATCAGGTCACGGCACAATTGGACGCGCTCTCGCGGCCCGGTCCCGGCCTGGATTTGGATGCGACCCTGCGCCGGATCGTGCATGCCGCGATCGAGCTGGTGGACTGCCGCTACGGGGCGCTGGGGTGCTGGCCCCGGACGGGGAGGGGCTGGCCGAGTTCGTCTACGAGGGCATCGACGAGCACACCCGGCAGCAGATCGGGGACCTGCCCGAAGGGCACGGCCTGCTCGGCCTGCTCATCCAGCAGCCCAAACCGATCCGGCTGGACGAGATCTCCGACCATCCGGCCTCGGCCGGGTTCCCGGCACACCACCCGCCGATGCACAGCTTCCTCGGCGTCCCGGTGCGCGTGCGCGACCAGGTCTTCGGCAACCTCTACCTCACCGAAAAGAACGGCGGGCAGGCCTTCACCGAGGACGACGAGGTAGTGGTACAGGCGCTGGCCGCCGCGGCCGGGATCGCGGTGGAAAACGCCCGCCTGTACGAAGAGGCCCGGCTACGCCAGCAATGGCAGGAGGCCACCAGCGAGATCCGCGCCGAACTCCTCGCCGCCGCCCACACCACCGACGTCCTGCACCTCATCGCCAACCGCGCCCTCGCCCTCACCGCAGCCGACTACACGTTCATCGCGCTGCCCCCGGATCCCGAACAACCCGCCCCGAGGTCGGCGAGCTGGTCATCACCGTCCACGCGGGCGCGGACGTCCACGACCTGACCGGCAAGCGCATCCCGGTCGGTGAATC
This sequence comes from Amycolatopsis aidingensis, assembly GCF_018885265.1. Lineage (GTDB taxonomy): Bacteria > Actinomycetota > Actinomycetes > Mycobacteriales > Pseudonocardiaceae > Amycolatopsis > Amycolatopsis aidingensis. The sequence continues at coordinate 3,434,014 of NZ_CP076538.1, read as the reverse complement.
CACCTCCGGCACCACCTTCCGCGACACCACACCCCGCCGCGTCACCGAACTGGCCTACCCGCTCACCGACGGCACCAACGCCGAGTTCGGCCCGGCGCTGGTGCTGCCCCTGCGCTCCTCAGCCGAATCGGTCTTCGGAGTACTGGTCGTGGTACGCCGACCGGGCAAGCCTGTCTTCACCCCGGAGCAGCTGGCCATGGCCGCCGCCTTCGCCGAACAGGCCGCACTCGCCCTGCAACTGGCCGACGACCAGCGCAGGCTGCACGAACTACAGGTACTCGGCGACCGCGACCGCATCGCCCGCGACCTGCACGACCACGTCATCCAACGCCTCTTCGCCCTCGGCCTCGGCCTGCAAAGCGCCCGCCAGCGGGCCCGCAATCCGGACCTGCGGCTGCGGCTCGGCGCGCTGGTCGAGGACGCCCAGAGCATCATCGGCGAGATCCGCTCCGCCATCTTCGACCTGCACGGCGAGACCGGCGGCGGCTACCTTGGCAGGCAGCTGCACGAGGCCGTCGCCGAGCTCACGGCCGGAACCAGCCTGCAGACCACCGTGCGCATGTCCGGCCCCCTCGGTGTCATCTCGGCCGGGCTGGGCGAGCACGCCGAGGCCGTGGTACGCGAGGCACTGGCCAACACCGTCCGGCACGCCGGTGCCACGGCGGTCGCGGTCCTGGTGTCGGCGGCGGACGAGCTGACCGTGGAGGTCACCGACGACGGCACCGGGATTCCGGCGGACGCCGGGCACCGTGGGCTGCGCGACCTTGCCGGGCGCGCCACCCGCTCGAACGGGACCATGACCCTCACCGCCCCGCCCGGCGGGGGCACCCGGCTTGTCTGGACGGCGCCACTGGCCTGACCCGCCGCCTGCGAATCAGTCGCCGGCCAGTTCCCTCAGCCCGGTATGCAGGGCCGGGCCCGCGGCCAGCAACCCGTGCCGTTCCTCGGCCGGGCGCAGCGTGCTGACCACCGCCCCGGCCTCGGCGGCAATGAGCGCGCCCGCGGCCCAGTCCCAGTGCGAAAGCTCGTCCTCGAGGAAAGCGTCGACCCTGCCCGCGGCCAGCGCGCAGAGGTCCCCGGCGCAGGTGCCGGTGCGCCGGATGTCGCGCACGGCAGGCAACAGCCCGGTCACCAGCCTGGCCTGCCGTTCCCTTGACCGCGGGTGGTAGGAGAACCCGGTACCGACCAGCGCCCGCTCCAGCGGAACCGGATCGTTCACCCGCAGCCGCCGCTCGCCGAGAAAGGCACCACCACCGCGCACCGCGTGGAAGGTCTCCCCGAGCACCGGGTCCACCACAACACCGGCCACGGCACCGTCGGCGTCCTCCACCGCCACACTCACCGCCCAGCCCGCGCGCTGGTAGAGGTAGTTCACGGTGCCGTCCAGCGGGTCGATCACCCACCGGTACCCGCTCGTCCCGGCGAGCAGGGTGCCCTCCTCCGCCAGTACGGCGTCCTCGGGACGCCACCGGCGCAGCAGGTTCACCACGGTCCGCTCGGCGGCATGATCGGCCTCGGTGACCGGGTCGGTGGGGCTGGACTTGGTGGCGGCCTGCCGTACCCCCGCCTGCCGGGCACGCAGCTGCCTGCCCGCCGCCTCCCCGGCGAGCAGCGCGGTCCGGAGGAGTTCCGCTGCGATCTCGCCCACTACTTCACCGCTCCGAGGGACAGCCCGCGCACCAGCCATTTCTGCGCGGCCCAGCCGGCAAGGATCACCGGCAGTGCCGCCATGGTGGAGGCCGCCGAGAGGCGAGCCCAGAACAGCCCCTCGCTGGTGATGAAGCCGACCAGGAACACCGGCACGGTGGGCGCCTGGGTCGCGGTCAGGCTGACCGCGAAGAAGAACTCGTTCCAGGCGAAGATGAAGCAGATCAGCGCGGTCGCGGCCAGGCCGGGCGCGATCATCGGGAGGATGATCCGCCGCATCTCGGTGGTGCGGGACGCGCCGTCCACCCTGGCGGCCTCCAGCACCTCGCTGGGGATCTCGATCAGGAAGGACCGGATCATCCACACCGCGATGGGCAGGTTCATCACGGTGTAGACCAGCGCCAGCATCGTCACGTTGTCGAGCAGGTTCAGGTTCTTCGCGATGATGTACAACGGCAGGATGATCGCCACCACCGGCATCATCCGGGTGGAGATGAAGAAGAACAGCGAGTCCCGCCAGCGCGGGATCTTCGCCAGGGAAAGCGCATAGGCCGCCGGGGTGCCCAGCACGATCACCAGCGCCGTGGAGATGAGCGTCGCGCTCAGTGAGTTCAGGAAGTACGGACCGAAGTCCCGGCCGAGGATCGCCCGGTACTGCTCGAGGGTCGGCTCGAAGAAGAACGTCGGCGGGTCCGTGGAGGCCTGTGACTCCTGTTTGAACCCGGTGAGGAACATCCACAGCACCGGGAAGAACACGATCAGGCCCACCGCCCAGGCCAGCAGCGCCAGCCATGGGCTGCCGAACCTGCGCCTGCGGCGCCGGGGCTGACCGGTCCCGGCGCCGCCGGTGCCGGAGCCGGTATCCCGCCGGGTCGCGGGCCGCGGGGACGCGGGTGCCAGATGCGACACGCTCATCCCTCCTCTCGGAACAGGCGGGAGATGACCCGCAGCGCGAAGGTGGCGATCACGATGGTCGCCACGACGACGATGACCCCGGCCGCGGCCGACTCGCCGACATCGAACGCGCGGAAGGTCTGCTGGTAGATGAAGTACGGCAGGTTGGTGGTCGCCTGCCCAGGGCCACCCTGGGTGATCATGAAGATCGCGTCGAAGGTCTGCACGATGAAGATCGACCCGAGCAGGATCGCCAGCTCGATGAACTGCCGCAGGTGCGGCATGGTGATCTGCCAGAAGGTGGCCCAGCCGCCCGCGCCGTCCACCTTGGCGGCCTCGAGCACCTCCGGCGACTGGCTCTGCAGGCCGGCCAACACGATCAGCATCATGAACGGGGTCCACTGCCAGGTCAGCACCAGGATGACCGAGGCCATCGGGAACTGGCTGACCCAGTCGAGATCCTCCACGCCGAACGGGGACAGCACCCAGTTGAGCATCCCGAACACCGCGTTGAACATGGAGGTTTTCCACAGCAGCGCGGCCGCTGTCGGCATCACGAGGAACGGGGTGATCAGCAGGGTACGCACGATGCTGCGGCCGAAGAACTTCTTGTCCAGTAACACCGCGAGCGCGGTACCGCATATGATCGAGAACAGCACTGTGCCCGCGGTCAGCACGACCGTGTTGAGCACCGCGTTGCGGAACAATCCGTCGGTGAACACCTTCGCGTAGTTGTCCAGCCCGACGAACTCGGTCGATCCAGGGCGCAGCAGGTTCTGCGAGAACAGGCTGTAGTAGAGCGTCACCAGCAGCGGGATCTGCGTCAGCAGGATGACGATGGCCAGCGCGGGCAGCAGCGGCCCGCGCAGCTTCCAGCGGGTCGCCGCGCTGGGTTTACGGGGGGCACGGCGGCGCCCCGGAAGGGACGCCGCCGTGGCGAGATCGGCACTCATTACTTGTACCCGCCCTCCTTGGCGGTCTCCTCGGCGTACCGCTGGGCCTTCACCAGCGCCTCGTCAACGGACTGCTGACCCGCGATGGCCGCGGAGATCTCCTGGGAGACCTTCGTCCCCAGATCCTGGAACTCCGGGATCGCGACGTACTGCACCCCGGTCCACGGCTGCGGGTGCACCCCGGGCTGGTTGACGTCCACGTTCTGGATCGCGTCCAGGGTCGGCTCTGCGAACTGGCCCGCCGCCTCCTGGTACTCCGGGATGTCGTAGGTGGACAGCCTGCTGCCCGGCGGCACCCTTGTCCAGCCGAGCTCCTCGCCGACCAGCCGGTGGTACTCCTTCGATGTCGCCCAGGAGATGAACTCCCACGCGGCGTCCTTGGCGTCCGAGGTCTGCGGGATCGCCAGCGACCACGCCCACAGCCAGCCCGCGTGGTCGGTCTGCACCGTCGGCGCCGGTGCGTACCCGATCTTGCCAGCCACCTTGCTGGTGCTGGAGTCCTCCAGCGAACCGGCGGCCACCGTGGCGTCGTACCACATGGCGGAGTTGCCCTGCGCCATCGAAGTCAGGCACTCGGAGAAGCCGGAGTTCGGCGCACCCGGCTGCCCGTGCTCGCGCACCAGGTCCACATAGAACTGGACCGCTTCCTTGACCTGCGGGGAATCCAGCTTGGCGTTCCAGTTCTCGTCGTACCACTGGCCGCCGTAGGTCAGGATCATCGAGTTGAGCGGGGCCAGCACCTCGCCCCAGCCGGGCAGCCCGCGCAGGCAGATCCCGGCCCGCTGCTGCGCGTCGTCGTCCAGCTTCGCGGCGAAACCGGCGACGTCCTCCCAGGTCGGCTGCTCGGGCATGGTGAGCCCGGCCTGCTTGAACAGATCCTTGCGGTACATCAGGAACGACGACTCGCCGTAGAACGGGGCGGCGTACATCTGGTCCTCGAAGGACAGCGCCTCCCGCACCGGGCCGATGATGTCCCCGGCATCGTAGTCACCCTGGCTCGCGTACTCGTCCAGCCCGGTCAGCCAGCCGTTCTCCGCCCAGATGGGCGTCTCGTAGGTGCCGATGGTGACCACGTCGTACTGGCCCGCCTGCGTCGCGATGTCCTGCGTGACGCGGTCCCGCAGCTCGTTCTCCGGCAGCGTCACGAACTCGATGTTGATGTCCGGATGCTGCTCGTTGAACTTGGGTGTCAGCTTCTCGATGTCCTGCATCTGCGGGTTGGCGACCGTCGCGATGGTCACGGTCGCGCCCTCACCCCCCGAGTCACCGCCACCGCCGGCGCCGGCGCAGGAACTCGCCAGCAGCGCGACGGTGGCCGCGGCGGAGATCCCGAGCACGTGACGGCGTCCCGTCCCCCGGAAACCAAATGCCATGATGTCCTCCGTCTTGCTCATATGAGCACTTCCTTGTACATGTGAGCGACGGGGAAAGTGAACTTCGCGGGACAAACTCGGTCAAGAGGGTATGCCATAACGAAATTTTGGTGCTCATCTGAGCGATTCTCGACCCTGGCTCACCGTTAATCGTCCACCGGTTCCGCATGTCCACAGTGGAAACACGACCCCGGACTCCGGAGGGGTCATCCCTCCGGAGCCTCGAGCACCTCGCAGTTCACTCGGCGCCGCACTTGACGCCCCAGCCTGCTGGATATCGGACTGGGGCAATCCCCAGGAACCCGGAAGTCTTGACTTTCAAAGGTGAGACCAAGTACACAGTAGTACTTACAGATGCTTTGGGTGGTAAAGCCACATGTATGCGGAAGAACGCCAACACCTCGTGGACGGCGCCCGCCGGCCGGGCGACGCACCGGAACCGGAGCAGACGAGCGCACCCCGGCGCCACGATCCGATCCGGTGGCCGGACGGCGATCCACAGATGAGCATCGGCGACCTTCCCTGCCTGCGGAGCCACCGGTACGTTCGCCCTGGTACCTCGCCACCCGGTACCCGACCACCTTCGTGATCACCACACGGGCCACACCAGGTGCACGGACGGAGCAAGCCGATGACCAGTATCGCTGAACTCAAGCATTTGCAGGGCACTGGCGCGCGGGCAAGGGTGCAGCGCTTCGGCCGCTACCTGGCCGGAATGATCATGCCGAACATCGGCGCCTTCATTGCCTGGGGCCTGATCACCGCGCTGTTCATCCCGGAAGGCTGGCTGCCGAACGAGACGCTGGGCGCCCTGGTCGGCCCGATGCTCAGCACCCTGCTGCCGCTGCTGATCGGCTACACCGGTGGCCGGATGGTGCACGGGCAACGCGGCGCGGTGATCGGCGCGGTGGCCACGATGGGCGTGGTGGTCGGCACCGAGGCCCCGATGTTCCTCGGCGCGATGATCATCGCGCCGATCGCCGCGCTGCTGCTGAAGTGGTTCGACCGGCTGGTCGACGGCCGGATCAAGACCGGCTTCGAGATGCTGGTCAACAACTTCAGCCTCGGCATTCTCGGCGCGGGCATGGCGCTGCTGGGACTGGCCGCCGTGGGACCGATGATCGAGGCGCTGACCGAGGCCGCGGGTACCGGCGTGGACGCGCTGATCACGAACAACCTGCTGCCGCTGGTGTCGCTCATCGTGGAACCGGCCAAGGTGCTGTTCCTGAACAACGCGATCAACCACGGCGTGCTCGGCACCCTCGGCGCGGCCGAGGTGTCCGGGGCGGGCCAGTCGATGCTGTTCATGATCGAGACGAACCCCGGTCCCGGACTCGGCATCCTGACCGCGTTCCTCCTTTTCGGACCGCGCACGATGCGGCCAACCGTCCCCGGCGCCATGATCATCCACTTCCTCGGTGGCATCCACGAGATCTACTTCCCGTACGTGCTGATGAAGCCGCGCCTGCTGCTTGCGGCGATCGCGGGCGGCATGGCCGGTGTGGCCACCGCGATGATGACCAACTCGGGCCTGCTCGCCACCCCGGCTCCCGGCAGTGTCTTCGCCTACCTCGCGGTGACCCCACGCGGCGGGCATCTCAGCGTGCTGCTGTGCATCGTGGTCGCCGCGGTGGTGGCGTTCGTGTTCGCCGCCGCCCTGCTCGGGTTCGGCCGCGCCCAGAACGAGGCGATCACCACGCCGGAGGTCACGCCCGCGGCGGGCGCGCCGCGGCAGACCCGGGTCGGCGCCGCGCCGGGCGAGCGGTCCGAACCGGAGCGGGCCGGCCCTGTTGTCCGCGCGGACACCCTGACCAGGCTCGTGGTCGCCTGCGACGCCGGGATGGGCAGCAGCATGATGCTCACCGGCCAGCTGCGTAAACGGCTGGAACCACATGGTGTGCGGGTGGAGGCGGTTTCGGTGCACGAGATCCCGGCGGACGCGCTGCTGGTGCTCACGCACGCCGAGCTGGCCGACCGGGCACGGGCATCCGCGCCGCAAGCGGTGGTGGTCGAGTTCCACTCGTTCCTCAAGGACCCGGCCTTCGACCGGATCGAGGCCGCGATCAAGGATGGTAAGGAGCTTCGTGGCTGACTCGAGACCAGCTCAGGACGTGTTGCCGAAGGACAGTATCCGGCTCGGGCTGACCGCGGCCGACAAGTGGGACGCGATCGCCCAGTGCGGCGCCCTGCTGACCGAGATCGGCGCGGTGGAGCCGGGCTACCCGCAGACCATGCTGGAACGCGAGCGGTCGGTTTCCACCTACATCGGCGAGGGGGTGGCGATCCCGCACGGCACCGACGCCGCCAGGGCGCTGGTGCGGCACACCGCCCTTGGCGTGCTGCAGTTCCCCGGCGGGGTGGACTGGGATACCGGCACCCCGGTGCGGGTGTGCGTGGCCATCGCGGCCAGGGGCGAGGAGCACGTGGCCGTGCTCTCCGCCCTGGCGGAGGTCCTGCTCGACGCCGAACGGGCCGAGCTGCTGCGCGGCACGACCAGTGTGGACACCGTGCACGAGTTGCTGGGTTCGGTGCGGAAAGGGGCAGGCGCATGAGGGTCGCACGGTTCTACGCGCCAGGGGACCTGCGACTGGAGGATGCCGAGTGGCGGCCGCTCGGCCCGCGGGAGGTCCGGATCCGGGTCCGGCACTGCTCCACCTGCGGGACCGACGTGAAGATCTTCAACCACGGCCACCACCATCTGGTGCCGCCGAGGGTGATCGGGCACGAGATCGCGGGCGAGGTGGTGGAGACCGGGCCGGAGGTCCACGGCGGCTGGGCCGCCGGGGACCGGGTGCAGGTGATCGCCGCAGTGCCCTGTGGCACCTGCCAGGACTGCACGGGCGACCGGATGACGATCTGCCCGAACCAGACCTCGGTCGGCTATCACTACGACGGCGGGTTCGCCGAGTATCTGGTGGTGCCGGTGCAGGTACTGGCGGTGGACGGGCTGAACCGCATTCCGGACGGGGTCGGTTTCGCCGAGGCCTCGGTGGCCGAGCCGCTTGCCTGCGTGCTCAACGGCCAGGAGCTGGCCGGGGTCGGTACCGGGGACGAGGTGGTGGTGATCGGGGCCGGTCCGGTCGGCTGCATGCATGTACGGCTCGCCCGCGCGCGTGGTGCGGCCAAGGTGTTCCTGGTGGAGCTGAGCCGGTCCAGGCTGGACATGTCGGCCGCCGTGGTCGAGCCGGACGCGGCGATCTGCGGGTCCGATGTGGACGTGGTGGACGAGGTGCTCGAGCTGACCGAAGGGCGCGGGGCCGATGTGGTGATCACCGCGGCGGCCTCCGGTGCGGCGCAGGAGGACGCGCAGCGGATGACCGCCCGCCGCGGCCGGATCAGCCTGTTCGGCGGCCTGCCCAAGGACAAGCCGACGATCACGCTGGACGCGAACCTTGTGCACTACCGCGAGCTGAGCATCGTGGGGGCCAACGGTTCCACCCCTGCGCACAACAAACGGGCGCTGGAGCTGATCGCGAGCGGTGCGGTTGCGGTGCGGGACCTGATCACCCATACCCTGCCACTGGACCGGCTGCCCGAGGCCATCCGGCTGGTGGCCAGCGGCGAGGCGATCAAGGTGAGCATCGAGCCGTGAAGGCGGGCAGGCCGCCGGGCCGGTGCGGTCCCGGCGGCCTGCCCGCCTGCTCAGCCCTGCCCGAGTTCGTGGTCCAGCAGGCTGAACATCTCCTCGTCCGAGGCCGAGCCGAAGTCGGCCGCGCCATTGCCGTTCGTTTCCGGTTCCGGCCGGCCGGACCATCCGGCCAGCAGTACCTCCAGCCTGCCTGCCACCTGCCTGCGCAGGGTCTCGTCGGCGGTCAGCCCGGCCAGCCGCGCCCGCAGCCGGTCCAGCTCCGCCAGCACGCCGTGCTCCTCCTCCGGCTCGGGAGCGAGCCGGGGCAGCAGGTGCGCGGCCAGGGCCGCCGGGCTCGGGTGGTCGAACAGCAGCGCGGCAGGCAGCCGTAGCCCGGTCGCCCTGCCGAGCCGGTTCCGTAGCTCCACCGCGGTCAGCGAGTCGAATCCCAGGTCGGAGAACCGGTGCCCGGAGTCCACCGCGTCCGCACCCTGGTGACCCAGTACCGCGGCGGCCTCGGCCCGGACCAGGTCGAGCAGGGCCTGTTCCCGCTGCGCTGCAGGCAAGCCGGCCAGGCGTTCACGCAGGTCCGCGACGGGTTCGGCGGCGGCGCGGCGGGCTGGCGCCCGGACCAGGCCGTGCAGTAGTGGCGGGAGCTCGCCCTTGGCGTGCAACGCGGGCAGGTCCAGCCGGGCCGGGACGACCGCGGGCCGGTCCCCGCGCAGGGCGGCGTCGAACAGGGCAAGACCCTCCGCCGGGGACAGCGCCACCATGCCGGTGCGGCGGATCCGCTCGCCCCCGGCCGCGCTCAGCTGCCGCGTCATCCCGGCCTCGGTATCCCAAGGGCCCCAGGCGAGGGACATCGCGGGCAGCCCGGCGGCCTGCCGGTGCCCGGCGAGCGCGTCGAGGAAGGCGTTGGCCGCGGCGTAGTTGGCCTGCCCGGCGGCGCCGAGGGTGCCTGTCACCGAGGAGAACAGCACGAAGGCGGTGAGGTCGAACCCGCTGGTCAGCTCGTGCAGATGCCAGGCGGCGTCCGCCTTGGCCCGGAGCACCCCGCCGACCCGCTCGGGCGTCAGGCCTTCCAGCACACCGTCGTCCAGCACCCCGGCGGCGTGCACCACCGCCCGCACCGGGTGCGCTGGCGGCACGGCCGCCAGCGCGGCGGCGAGCGCCGCGCGGTCGCCGCCGTCGCAGGCCACCACCTCGGCCTGTGCGCCGTGCCCTGCCAGTTCCGCCACCAGGTCGGCGGTGCCGGGGCTGTCCTGGCCACGGCGGCTGAGCAGCAGGAACCGGCGCGCCCCGTGCTCGGCGGCCAGGTGCCTGGCGAGCAGGCCGCCGAGTCCCCCGGTGCCGCCGGTGATCACCACGGTGCCCTCCGGGTCCCATTCCGGTCCCTGCTCCCCCGCGGCGGGAGCGTGGCGCAGCCGGGCGGCGAACAGTTCGCCGCCGCGGAGGGCGAGCTGCGGTTCGGTCGCGGTGGCCGCCAGTGCCCGCGCCAGTGCCGCCGCGGGGGGCGGCGCCGGTCCGTCCAGGTCGAGCAGGCCGAACCGGCCGGGGTGCTCCGCCTGGGCCGAGCGCACCAGCCCCCAGAGTGCCGCGGCCGCCGGGTCCGCCGGGCTGTCCCCGGCGGGTACCGCGCCGCGGGTGAGGAACACCAGCCGCGATCCGGCGAACTCGGCCGTGGCCAGCCACCGCTGGGCCAGGCGCAGCGCCTCGGCGGCCAGGTGGTGCGCCGCGGCGGGTGGGTCATCGCCGGAATCGGCGGCGAGTGCAGCGAGCACCACCTCGGGCACCGGGTCCATTCCGGTCAGCTCGTCCAGCCCGGCGGCGGTCACGGCCCGCAGGCCGGTCGCGGTGAGCCCGAAAGGGTCCGGACCGAGTACCGCGCAGCTCCCCGGCTCATCGGCTTCCGGATGTACCCCGGTCCAGTCGAGCTGGAACAGCGAGTCTCGCGCCGGGCCGCCCGCATCGGCAGCGGCGAGTTGCCCCGCCGATACGGCACGCAGGTGCAGGCCCGCCACGGTGGCCACCGGCCGCTCCCGCTCGTCGGTGGCGCGGATGGCCAGCGTGTCCCCGGACCAGCGCAGGCGGACCCGCAGCACGGCGGCTCCCTCGGCGTGCAGGTGCACCCCCTCCCAGGAGAACGGCAGCCGCAGCTGCCCCAGCTGCCCGCCAGCCAGCATGATCGCGTGCAGGGCCGAGTCGAGCAGCACGGGATGCAGCCCGAACCGGCCGGCCTGCTCGCGTAGCTGCTCGGGCAGCTCGACCTCGGCGAGGACCTCCTCGCCGAGCCGCCAGGCCGCCCGCAGCCCGCGGAAGGCGGGCCCGTAGCCGAGTCCGGCCGCGGCGAAGTGCTGGTAGCAGCCTGCGGCGTCGAGCGGTTCGGCCTCCGGTGGCGGCCACTGCCCGGCGACATCGCCCGCGGCGGGATCCGGCGGCGGGGCGAGGATGCCGGTGGCGTGCAGGGTCCATCGGCCGCCGGTGTGCTGCGGTCTGGAGTGGACGGTGACGGTGCGGTGTCCTTCCTGCCGTTCCTGCCCTTCCTCCGCCTGCGCGCCGACCCGGACCTGTAGCACGATCTCGTCGTCCTCGGGCAGCAGCAGCGGGGCGGCCAGGGTGAGCTCGGCGAGGCTGCCGCAGCCGACCTGGTCGCCAGCGCGTAAGGCCAGTTCCACCAGTGCGGTCCCGGGCAGCAGGGTCCGGCCGAAGACGGCATGGTCGGCCAACCACGAGTGTTCGCGCACCGACAGCCTGCTGGTGAACAGCGCGCCGTCGCCGTCCGCGAACTCGGCCACCGCCCCGAGCAGGGGATGCCCGGCTTCGGTGAGCCCGGCCGCGGTGACATCGCCGCGCCGCGGTCCGCCGGACGGCCAGTACCGGGTGTGCTGGAACGGGTAGGTCGGCAGGTCTGCCAGGCGCGCACCGGTTCCGGCGAAAAAGGCGGGCCAGTCGATCCCGGCGCCTGCGCAGTGCGCCGTGCACAGCGCGGTGAGCAGGGCGGCCAGCTCACCGCGGCCGGTACGCAGCATCGGAAGGGCGAGCCAGGACCCCTGGTCCTCCCGCTCGGCGAGGGTGTCCTCCACCATCGCGCTGAGTGCGGCCTGCGGTCCCAGTTCGAGGAAGATCCCGGCGCCCTCCTCCCGCAGGGTGCGCACCCCGGCGGCGAAGCGCACGGTCTGCCGCACGTGCCTGGTCCAGTAGCCGGGTTCGGCCAGTTCCGCCGCGGTCACCCTGGCACCGGTCACATTGGACACCAGTGGGATGGCGGGTTCGGTCACCTCGATTCCGCTTACCGCGGTGCCGAACTCCGCCAGCATCGGCTCCATCAGGGGCGAGTGGAAGGCGTGGCTCACCGTGAGCCGCCGGGTTTCCCTTCCCTGGTCGGCGAACCCGGCGGCGAGCGCGGTCACCTCCGGCTCGGTACCGGAGAGCACCACCGAGCCGGGTGCGTTCACCGCGGCGATCGACACCCCGGGGACGAGCAGCGGTTCCACCTCCTGCTCGGTGGCCCGTACCGCGACCATCGCGCCGCCCTCCGGCAGCGCCTCCATCAGCCGGGCCCGCGCCGCGACCAGGGTGCAGGCGTCCGGCAGCGAGATCGCGCCCGCCACATGCGCGGCCGCGATCTCGCCGATCGAGTGCCCGAGGACCAGGTCCGGTCGCAGCCCCCAGGACTCCAGCAGCCGGAACAGGGCGACCTCGAAGGCGAACAGCGTGGGCTGTGCCCAGCCGGTGCGTTCCAGCAGCGCGGCGTCCGTGCCCCAGGCGACCTCGCGCAGCGGCCGGGGCAGCAGGTCGTCCAGCAGCCCGCACACCCGCTCCAGTGCCGTGGCGAACACCGGGTAGCGGTCCGCGAGTTCCCGGCCCATCTCCAGCCGCTGCGCGCCCTGGCCGGGGAACACGGCGGCGATCCGGCCGGGTACGGGTTCGCCGTCGACCAGCCCCGGGTCCGGCTCGCCCGCGGCCAGGGCACCGAGCGCCCGCAGCGCGGTGTCCTGGTCGCCTTCCTCGGCGAGCACGGCCGCGCGGTGGCCGAAGGCGGGGCGGGCGGTGGCCAGGGTGTAGCCGAGGTCGCGGGCGGTGAGGTCGCCCGCGCGCACCCGCCTTCGCAGCCGGGCGGCCTGTGCCCGCAGCGCCTGCCGGTCGCGCGCGGACAGCACCCAGGGCACGATGGCAGGGACGTCCGGTTCCACGGGGGCGGGTTCGGTTGCGGGCGGCTGTTCCAGGATGACATGGGCGTTGGTGCCGCTGATCCCGAAGGAGGACACCCCGGCACGCCGGGGGTGACCGGTCTCCGGCCAGCCGGCGGGCTGCGCCAGCAGTTCCACCTTCCCGGCAGTCCAGTCCACCTGGGACGAGGGCGCATCGGCATGCAGGGTGCGCGGGAGCTGGCCGTGCCGCATAGCCTGCACCATCTTGATCACACCAGCCACCCCGGCCGCGGCCTGAGTATGCCCAAGATTCGACTTCACCGAACCCAACAACAGCGGGGTCTCCCGATCCTGGCCATAGGTCGCCAGCAGCGCCTGCACCTCGATCGGATCCCCGAGCGGGGTGCCGGTCCCGTGCCCCTCCACCACATCCACCTCCGAGGCGGACAACCCGGCCGCGGCCAGCGCCTGCCGGATCACCCGCTGCTGCGACGGCCCGTTCGGCGCCGTCAAACCATTCGAAGCACCGTCCTGATTCACCGCGCTGCCCCGCACCACCGCGAGAATCCGGTGCCCGTTGCGCTCCGCATCGGACAGCCGCTCCAGCACCAGCATCCCGACTCCCTCGGACCAGGCCACGCCATCGGCCGAGTCCGCGAAGGCCTTGCACCGCCCGTCGGGCGCGAGGCCGCCCTGGCGGGAGAATTCCACGAAGGCCTCCGGGGTGGCCATCACGGTCACCCCACCCGCCAGCGCCAGCGAACACTCCCCCGAACGCAACGCCTGCGCCGCCCAGTGCAACGCCACCAACGAGGACGAACACGCCGTATCCACCGTCACCGCGGGCCCCTCCAACCCCAGCGCATAAGCCACCCTGCCGGAAGCCACGCTGCCCGCGCTGCCGTTGCCCCGATAGCCCTCGAACTCCGGCCCGTCCAGCAGGGTCGCGTAGTCGCCGTACATCAGGCCGGTGAACACCCCGGTGCGGCTACCACGGGCCGACGCCGGGTTCACCCCCGCCGCTTCCAGTGCCTCCCATGCGGACTCCAGCAGCAGCCGCTGCTGGGCGTCGGTGGCCAGCGCCTCCCGGGGGCTCATGCCGAAGAAGGCGGCGTCGAACCCGGCCGCGTCCGGCAGGAACCCGCCGCGGTGGGTGGCGGAGGTACCGGGGCGGTCCCGGTCCGGGTGCCGGAGCCGGTCGAGGTCCCAGCCACGGTCCGCAGGGAACTCGGAGGTGGCGTCGGTGCCCTCGCACAGCAGCCGCCACAGCTGTTCCGGGGAGCCCGCTCCGCCGGGGTAGCGGCAGCTCATCCCGACGATCACGATCGGGTCCCCCGTCTCGGCGGGGCCGGCCGGTGCCTGCTCCGGTGCGGCACCGCCGAGCAGTTCCGTCAGCAGGTGCCCGGTCAGCGCCGAGGCCGAGGGATGGTCGAACACGGCGGTGGCCGGCAGCCGCAGCCCGGTCGCGGTGACCAGCTGGTTGCGCAGCTCCACCCCGGTCAGGGAGTCGAACCCGAGGTCGGTGAAGGCCCGGTCCGGATCGATCGCCTGCGGGCTGTCATGGCCGAGTACGGCCGCGATCCGGCTCCGCACCAGCTCCCCCACCAGCTCGGTGCGTTCCCGCGGGGGCAGGCCGCGCAGCTGGCGGGTGAGCTGCCCGGCCGCGGCCGCCGGGGCCTGCTGGGCGACGGGGCGTCCGGCGGCGGGCAGCAGCCCGCGCAGCAACGGCGGTACCTCGCCCCGCGCGCGGATCGCGGGCAGGTCCAGCCGCACCGGCAGCAGCACCGGCTCGGCCATGGCGGTCGCCCGGTCGAAGAGGTCGAGCCCCCGCGCGGTGGGCAGCGGCGGCAGGCCGAGGCGGGCCATCCGATCCCGCTCCGCCGGGGCGAGGCCCGCGGCCATGCCGGTCTCGGCCCAGCCGCCCCAGGCAAGGGACTGGGCCGGCAGGCCACTGGCCCTCCGGTGCCGGGCGAGCGCGTCCAGGAAGGCGTTGCCCGCGGCGTAGTTGCCCTGGCCCGCGGCCCCGAGGATCCCGGCAGCGGAGGAGAACAGCACGAAGGCGTCCAGGTCGAGGTCGCGGGTTGCCTCGTGCAGGTGCCAGGCCGCGTCCACCTTCGGCCGCAGGGTGGTGGCCAGCCGCGGCGGGGTCAGTGCCTCCACCACCCCGTCGTCCAGCACCCCGGCGGCATGCACCACCGCGGTCAGCGGATGCCGCTCGGGTATCCCGGCGACCAGCTCCGCCACCGCCTGCCGGTCGGCCAGGTCGCAGGCCGCCACTCGCACCTGGGCACCCAGCCCGGCGAGCTCGGTGACCAGCTCCGGGATACCGGGTGCCGCGGTACCCCGGCGCCCGGCCAGCAGCAGGTGCCGGAAGCCTCGCTCGGCCAGGTGCCGTGCCACGGTCGCGCCGAGCCCGCCGGTGCCGCCGGTGACCAGCACCGTGCCCCGGGTATCCCATGTGGACGGTTCGGGTGTACCGGGGATCCTGGTGAGGCGGGCGGCCAGCGCCCGCCCGTCCCGGACGACCAGCTGCGGCTCGGCGGGGTCGAGGCACTCCCGCGGCAGGGCATCGGAGTCCTGGTCGAGATCGACGAGGCCGAAGCAGCCGGGGTGCTCGGCCTGGGCCGAGCGCACCAGACCCCAGACCGCGGCGGCCGCGGGATCGTGCCCGGTGAGCGCGCCGCGGGTGACGAAGACCAGCCGGCCGCCTACGGTGCGGGACAGCCGGTCCTGCAGTATCGCCAGCGCCCGTTCGGTGCCCGCGTGCGCCGAGCCGATCGTGTCCTGGCCGCCCGCACCGGCCACCGGTACCAGCACGGTCTGTTGTCGCGCGTCCAGGTCGGGCGGCACCGTCCGGTCCAGCCGCGCGGTGAGGCCGAGCTCGTCCGGGCCGAGCACGCTCACCTCGGAGTCCACCGTGGACAGTTCAACGGGGATCCAGTCCAGGCCGAACAGGGGGTCGGTGGCCGGGGAGCTCAGCTGATCGACGGGCACGGCCCTGGTGCGCAGGGCGGATACCGAGGCCACGGGTGCGCCTGCCGGATCGGCCACGGCGAGGGAAAGGGCCTCCGCGCCCGCGGGTGCGATCCGTACCCGCAGCTCGGTCGCGCCGGAGGCGTGCAACCGCACGTCCTCCCAGGAGAACGGGAGTCCGGCGGGCTCGGCCTGGCCGGAGGGGTGGGCACGCAGTGCGGCGTGCAGGGCGGCGTCCAGCAGGGCCGGGTGCAGGCCGAACCCGCCGGCGTCCCCGGCGGGGAGGGCGACCTCGGCGAAGACCTCGGCGCCCCGCCGCCACACCGTCCGCAGCCCCTGGAAGGCGGGGCCGTAGCCGAGGCCGCGCTCGGCGAACTCGGCATAGCACCCCTCCACCGGGACGGGCTCGGCCCCGGCGGGCGGCCAGATGCTGGCGTCGAAGGCCGGGGTGCCCCCGGTCCGCTCCCCCGGCGCGAGCAGGCCGGTGGCGTGCCGGGTCCATGGCAGGTCCTCCGCGCCGTCCGGCCGGGCGTACACCGCCAGGCTGCGCTGCCCCGACTCGCCGGGTTCGCCCACCACGACCTGTAGCCGCAGGGCATCGTTCTCGGGCAGCACCATCGGCGCGGCCAGCGCCAGCTCGGCCACCCGCTCACACCCGGTCTCGTCGCCCGCGCGCACGGCGAGCTCGACGAACCCGGTGCCGGGGAACAGGACCGAGCCACCGACGGTGTGGTCGGCCAGCCAGGGGTGGGTGGCCAGCGAGATCCGGCCGGTGAGCACCAGGTCCTCGCCGCGGTCGGCCAGGCGCAGCGCGGCACTCAGCAGCGGATGGTGTGCCGGGGTGAGCCCGGCGGCGGCCGGGTCCGCGGTGTCCCGCGCGGGGCCCGGCCAGTACCGGGTGCGGTCGAAGGCGTAGGTGGGCAGGTCGACCCGGCGGGCGCCGGCGCCGGTGAAGCAGGCTGCCCAGTCGAGCGGGGCGCCGTGCAGGCTCGCCTCGGCGAAGGAGCGCAGCAGCCGCGCCCGGCCGCCGTCACCGCGCCGGAGGGTTGGCACGATGGCGGCATCGGCCCCGGCCGTTTCGATGGTCTCGGTGATGCCCGCGGTGAGCACCGGGTGCGGGCCGACCTCCACGAACAGGGAGTGGCCATGGCCGAGCAGGGCACGGACGGCAGGCTCCAGCCGGACGGTCTCGCGCATGTTGGCGTACCAGTACCCGGCGTCCATCCGCGCGGGATCCAGCCAGTCGCCGGTGACCGTGGACAGCAGCGGCACCTCACCCCGGCCCGGCCGGATACCGGCCAGCCCGGTGTGCATCCGCTCGCGCACCCGCTCGAACCGGGCGGAGTGCGCGGGGAAGTCGCCGGTGACCGTGGTGGCCTGGAGGCCATCGGCCGCGCAGGCCGCGGCGAACTCCGCGAGCGCGGTGTGGTCCCCGGAGACCACCACGGAGGCCGGGCCGTTCACCGCGGCAAGGGACAGCCGCGGCTCCCACGGCCGCAGCCGCTCCCTGGCCGCGTCCTCGGCCAGCGGCACCGCGAGCATGCCGCCGTGTCCCTGTAGTTCCTCGGCGATGGCGCGGCTGCGCAACGCCACCACCGCAGCACCGTCCTCGATGGACAGTGCACCGGCCACGCAGGCCGCTGCGATCTCGCCCTGTGAATGCCCGAGCACGGCGGCAGGCCGTACCCCGTGTGCCAGCCAGACCTGTGCCAGCGACACCGTGACCGCCCACAGCGCGGGCTGGGCCACATCGAGCCGGTCCAGCGAGGGTGCGCTCGCCGCGCCGCGCAGCACCTCGGGCACCGACCAGTCCAGCCATGGCTGGAGTGCCTCGGCACAGCGGGCCACCGACTCGGCGAACACCGGTTCGGTCTCCAGCA
The DNA here is from genome assembly GCF_018885265.1 of Amycolatopsis aidingensis. GTDB lineage: Bacteria > Actinomycetota > Actinomycetes > Mycobacteriales > Pseudonocardiaceae > Amycolatopsis > Amycolatopsis aidingensis. Next base: position 3,416,575 of record NZ_CP076538.1, on the reverse strand, counting down.
GCTCGGCCCCCATCCCGTGCCAGTAGGAACCCTGCCCTGGGAAGGCGAAGACCACGCCCCTGCCGGTGTCCGCGGCCTCGCCCACGAGCACGCCCGGTGCGGGGCGTCCCTCGGCCACCGCCCGCAACCCGGCGGCGAGCTCGGCGCCGCCGGTGCCGACCACGACGGCGCGGTGTTCCAGCGCGGCCCGGGTGGTGGCAAGGGACAGCCCGACATCGGCTGGCTCGTGCTCGCCCGCCACCTCGGCCAGCGCGGCGGCCTGGCGGCGCAGGGCCCGCTCGGTGCGGCCGGAGACGAGCCAGGGCACGGCGCCGGGCCGGGGTTGTGCCTGCGGGGCCTCCGGTGTCCGCGGTGCGGGGGCCGGTGGTGCCTGCTCGATGATCAGGTGTGCGTTGGTGCCGCTCACGCCGAAGGAGGACACCCCTGCCCGGCGCGGCCGGTCGGCCTGCGGCCATGCGGTTTCCTCGCGCAGCAGCTCGACCGCACCGGTGGACCAGTCCACATGCGTTGAGGGTTCGGCCACGTGCAGGGTGCGTGGCAGCCTGCCGTGCCGCATGGCCTGCACCATCTTGATCACACCGGCCACCCCGGCCGCGGCCTGGGTATGCCCGAGGTTGGACTTGATGGAACCCAGCAGCAGCGGGGTCTCCCGGTCCTGGCCGTAGGTCGCCAGCAACGCCTGCGCCTCGATCGGGTCACCCAGCGCGGTACCGGTGCCGTGCCCCTCCACCACATCGACCTCCGATGTGGACAGTCCGGCGGTTGTCAGCGCGGTGTGGATGACACGCTGCTGCGCGGGCCCGTTCGGGGCGGTCAGGCCGTTGGATGCGCCATCGGAGTTCACCGCGCTACCGCGCAGCACCGCGAGTACCGGGTGCCCGTTGCGCTCCGCGTCGGACAGCCGCTCCAGCACCAGCATCCCGACACCCTCGGACCAGGCCACCCCGTCCGCGGTGTCCGCATAGGACTTGCTGCGCCCGTCCGGGGCCAGCCCGCGCTGCCGGGAGAACTCGAGGAACACGCCGGGGGTGGACATCACGGTGACCCCGCCTGCCAGGGCGAGGGTGCACTCCCCCGACCGCAGCGCCTGGCCCGCCAGATGCAGCGCGACCAGCGAGGAGGAGCAGGCGGTGTCCACGGTGAGCGTGGGTCCCTGCAACCCGAAGGCGTAGGCGACCCGGCCGGAGGCGACGCTGGGCGCGCTGCCGTTGCCGCGCAGACCCTCGAACTCCGCGGCAGGCAGCAGGTTGACGTAGTCGTTGTACATCACGCCCGCGAACAGGCCGGTGGGGCTGCCGGACAGCGAGGTGGGGTCGATCCCGGCTCGTTCCAGCGCCTCCCAGGAGGCTTCCAGCAGCAGCCGTTGCTGGGCGTCGGTGGCCAGCGCCTCCCGCGGGCTCATCCGGAACAGCTCGGCGTCGAACTCGCCCGCCTCGTGCAGGAACCCGCCGTGCCGGGTGTAGGAGGTGCCCGGATGCGCGGGATCCGGGTGGTAGAGGCGGTCCAGGTCCCAGCCACGGTTGTCCGGGAACCCGGTGATCGCGTCCGTGCCCGCGCTGACCAGCCGCCACAGGTCCTCCGGGGAACGCACCCCTCCGGGGTAGCGGCAGGCCATGCCGACGATGGCGACCGGCTCCCCCGCCTCCGGCGCGGCTCGCGGGGCGGCCATGGCCGGTGCGCCCGCACCGGAGCTTCCGGTCAGCTCGGCCAGCAGCCGCTCCGCCAGCGCGGCGGCCGTGGGGTGGTCGAAGACCAGGGTGGCAGGCAACCGTAGCCCGGTCTCCGTGCCCAGCCGGTTGCGCAGCTCGACCGCGGTCAGCGAGTCGATCCCCAGGTCCTGGAAGTTCCGCGCCGGATCGACCGCGGCGGCACCGGGATGGCCGAGCACCGCGGCGACCGCGCCGCGGGTCAGCTCCAGCACCACCCCGGCGCGTTCCGCCTCCGGCAGGCCGGTGAGCCTGCTCGCCAGGTCGTTGCCGGTCCCGGCCTGCCGGTTCGCGGCAGGCCGGGCCGGGCTGCGGATCAGGTCGCGCAGCAGGTGCGGCACCTCGCCCCTGGAACGCACGGCCGGCAGGTCGATCCGCACCGGCAGCAGGACGGGCCCGCCGTCGGCCAGCGCCGCGTCGAACAGCTCCAGCCCCTGCCGCACGGTAAGCGGGGGCAGCCCGGAGCGGGCGGCCCTGGTGCGGTCGGTTTCCGCGCGGCCAGTGGTCATCCCGGTTTCGGTCGCCCAGGCGCCCCAGGCCAGGCTGGTCGCGGGCAGTCCGCGGGCCCGGCGCCACCGGGCGAGGCCGTCCAGGAAGGCGTTCGCGGCCGCGTAGTTGCCCTGCCCCGCGCCGCCGAAGGTGCCTGCCACCGAGGAGAACAGCACGAAAGCGTTCAGGTCGAGGTCGCGGGTGGCCTCGTGCAGCCGCCAGGCCGCCTCGGCCTTGGCGCGCAGGGTGGTGGCCAGCCGCTGCGGGGTCAGCGTTTCGATGACCCCGTCGTCCAGCACCCCGGCGGCATGCACCACCGCGGTCAGCGGGTGCTCGGCGGGTATCCCTGCGAGCAGCCGCGCCACCCCGTCCGGATCGGTCACATCGCAGGCCGCCAGCCGCACCTGGGCACCAAGCCCGGCCAGTTCCTCGGCCAGTTCCGCGGCTCCGGGGGCGGCGGCGCCGCGCCTGCCGGCCAGCAGCAGGTGCCGGACGCCGTGCTCGGCGGCGAGGTGGCGGGCCAGCTCGCGGCCGAGTCCGCCGGTGCCGCCGGTGACCAGCACCGTCCCGCGATTGTCCCATGTGGACGAATCGGCTGCGCCGGTGGCCCGATGCAGCCGGGCGGCCAGCGGCTGCCCGGCGCGGACCAGCAGCTGCGGTTCGGCGCAGCCCAGTGCCCCTGCCAGTTCCCGGCCCGGCCGGTCCTCATCGAGGTCGATGAGGGTGAACCGGTCCGGGTGCTCCACCTGCGCGGTGCGCAGCAGGCCCCAGGCCGCGGCGGCGGCGAGGTCGGTGCCTGCCATCGCGCCCCGGGTGAGCAGGACCAGGCGGCACGCCCGCGGCGGGTCCGCGGCAAGCCATCGCTGCACCAGTTCCAGCGCCGCGGCGGCCCGGTCCTTGGCCGCGGCGGGTTCGCCGGTGGGCTCCGCGGTGCCGGTCAGGCTGACCAGCACCGGACCCTCCGCGGGGGCCGGTTCCGCCGCGGTCTCCACCCGCAGGCCGACGTCGCGCAGGGCACCGGCGAGGTCCAGCGGGTCCGGCCCGGCCACGGTGACCGGCAGCTCCGGTGCGGGTCCGGGCTGGACCGGGGTCCATTCGAGGGTGAACAGGGCGTCCCGGATGCCGTCCCCTCCCGGCCGCGGGCCGGGCAGGGCGCGCAGTGCCAGCCCGTCGATGGTGGCGACCGGGGCGCCCGCCGGATCGGCGGCCAGCACGGACAACGTTTCGGGTCCGGATCGGGTGACCCGCACCCGTAGTTCCGTCGCTCCGCCGGCATGCAGGGACACCCCGTGCCAGGAGAACGGCAGGCCGCCCGCGGTGTCCCGGTCGGCGGCGGCTGGTGCCTGCACGGCGGCGTCCAGCAGGGCGGGGTGCAGGCCGAATGCGGCCGCCTCGGTCGCGATATCCGGGGGCAGGCCGACCTCGGCGAACACCTCCTCGCCCCGGCGCCATACCGCCCGCAGGCCCTGGAACGCGGGCCCGTAGCCGAAGCCGTGCCCGGCGAGGGATTCGTAGCAGCCGTCCAGCCCGACGGGTTCGGCTCCCCGCGGTGGCCACTCGGTGAGCCCGCTGCCGGCGGGGGCCGGCGCCGTGCCCGCGGTCAGGATGCCGGTGGCGTGCTGGGTCCATGGCGCGTCCGGCTCCCCCTCGGGCCGGGAGTGCACGGTGAGCTCCCTGCGCTCACCCGGCTCGCCCGCGCCCACCGCCACCTGCACCTGCACCGCGGCGTGTTCCGGCAGCACCAGGGGCGCGGCGAGGGTCAGTTCCTCCACCCGGTCGCAGCCGACCTCGTCGCCTGCCCGGATCGCCAGCTCCAGGAAGGCCGTCGCGGGCAGCAGGATCCGGTCGCCGATGACGTGGTCGGCCAGCCAGGGATGGGTGACGGTGGAAAGGCGGCCGGTGAGCAGTACCCCGGTGGAGTCGGCGATGGTGACCCGCGCCGCGAGCAGGGGGTGTTCCGGGGTGTCCTGGCCGAGTCCGGTGGCGTCCGCTGTGACCGGTGCCGGGGTGAGCCAGAACCGTTCGTGCTGGAAGGGGTAGGTGGGAAGGTCCACAAGGGTGGCGCCGGTGCCGGTGAAGTACGCGGCCCAGTCCACCGCGGCCCCGGTGACGTGCAGGGCGGCCAGTGCCCGTAGCACCGCCTCCTCCTCGGGCCGGTCCGTGCGCAGGATGGGCACCGCCACGGCCTGCTCGGGAAGCCCCCGCAGGGCCGCGGCGCACAGCGAGCCGTCCGGCCCCAGCTCCAGTACGGCCCGCACCCCCGTCTCGGCGAGCGCGGTGACGGCCTCGGCGAACCGCACCGGTGCCCGTACCTGGCTCACCCAGTACTCGGGGCCGCCCCAGTTCTCCGTGGCCGGTCCACCATCCACAGTGGACATCACGGGGATGGACGGCGGCCGGGTCTCCAGCCCCGCGACCGCGCGGGCGAACTCCGCCAGCATGGGTTCCATCAGCGGGGAGTGGAAGGCGTGGCTGACGGACAGCGGGGTGGTCCGGTGGCCCCGGCCCGCCAGGGTGTCCGCGATCGCGGTGACCGCCTCGTGCTCCCCGGACAGCACCACCGCGTCCGGCGCGTTCACCGCGGCCAGCGACACCGCACCGGGGTACCCGGCAAGCAGCGGGGCCACCTCGGCTTCGGCCGCCCGGACCGCGATCATCGCCCCGCCGGGCGGCAGCGCCTGCATCAGCCGGGCCCGTTCCCGCACCACGGTGCAGGCGTCGGCGAGGGAAAGCACCCCGGCGACGTGTGCGGCGGCGATCTCCCCCACCGAGTGCCCCACCAGGTAGTCCGGCCGCAGTCCCCAGGACTCCAGCAGCCGGAACAGCGCGACCTCCAGCGCGAACAGCGCGGGCTGGGCCCAGCCGGTCTCCTCCGGTCGCGCCTGCGGCTCCCGCACCGGTTCACCCAGTTCCGCCAGCACGGCGTCGAAGGCGTCGGCGAACACCGGGAACCGGGCGTACAGCTCCCTGCCCATCTCCGGCCGCTGGCCGCCCTGGCCGGAGAACACGAAGGCCACCCTCGGCTCGCCGGCCACCCCCTGCGCCACCCGCACCGGTTCGCCTTCCCCAGCCAGCAGTACGGCGCGGTGCTCGAAGGTGGAGCGGGCGGTGGCCAGCGAGAAGCCGAGGTCCACCTGGCGATGCTGGTCCGCGGTCGCCAGCACCGCCTCCCGCTGGGCGTCCAGGGCGTCTGCGGACCGGCCGGACAGCACCAACGGCACCAGCGCCGGGGCGGTACCGGGCGCACCGATGGACTGGGCGGCGGGCCCCTGTTCCAGGACCACATGCGCGTTGGTGCCGCTGATCCCGAAGGAGGACACCGCGACCCGGCGTGGCTCGCCGGACTCCGGCCACGGCACGGGTTCGGTCAGCAGGGCAACCGGGCCCGCGGACCAGTCCACATGGGAGGATGGCCGGTCCACGTGCAGGGTCCGCGGCAGCGTCTCGTGCCGCATGGCCTGCACCATCTTGATCACACCGGCCACCCCGGCCGCGGCCTGGGTGTGCCCGATATTCGACTTCACCGAACCCAGCCACAGTGGACGGTCACGGTCCGCGCCATAGGTCGCCAGCAGCGCCTGCGCCTCGATCGGGTCGCCGAGCTCGGTGCCGGTGCCGTGCCCTTCGATCGCGTCCACCTGCGCCGGGGACAGCCCTGCGCCCTCCAGCGCGGCACGGATCACCCGCCGCTGCGCGGAACCGCTGGGGGCGGTGAGCCCGCTGCTGGCGCCGTCGGAGTTCACTGCGGAACCGCGTACGGTGGCGAGGACGCGATGCCCGTGACGGCGTGCGTCGGAGAGCCGCTCCAGCAGCAGCACGCCCACTCCCTCGCCCCAGCCGACGCCGTCGGCCGCCTCGGCGAAGGCCTTGCACCTGCCGTCGGCCGACATGGCGCGTTGCCGGGCGAACTCGACCAGCACCCCGGGGCCCGGCATCACGGTCACCCCGCCTGCCAGGGCGAGCGAGCATTCCCCCGAGCGCAGCGCCTGGGCGGCAAGGTGCAGCGCGACCAGCGAGGAGGAGCAGGCGGTGTCCACGGTGACGGCGGGCCCGCGCAGCCCGAGCAGGTAGGCCACCCGGCCGGAGATCACGCTCGCGGTGGTGCCGGTGGCCAGGTGGCCCTCGACCCCCTCGGGCAGGGCCGCTCCGGCGCCGTAGTTCAGCTGGATGGCGCCGACGAAGGTGCCGGTGCCGGAACCCCGCAGGCCGCGCGGGTCGATCCCGGCCCGCTCGGCAGCCTCCCAGCAGACCTCGAGGATCAGGCGTTGCTGCGGGTCCATGGCCAGGGCCTCGCGGGGTGAGACACCGAAGAACCCGGCGTCGAACCCGGCCGCGTCCGCGAGGAAGCCGCCTTCCCGCACGTAGGTGGTGCCGGGGTGGTCCGGGTCGGGGTGGTAGAGCGAGTCCAGGTCCCAGCCACGGTCGGCCGGCAGCCCGCCGACCAGATCCCTGTCTTCGGCCAGCGCCCGCCACAGGTCCTCGGGGGAGCCGATCCCCCCGGGGTAGCGGCAGGCCATGCCGACGATGGCGATCGGCTCCTGCTGCCTTGCCTCGGCCTCCCGCAACCGCTGCCGGGCCTGGCGGAGATCCGAGGTGACCAGCTTCAGGTAGTCGCGGAGCTTGTTCTCGGTGCTCGTCATACGTCGGTCCCTCGCTATCCGGTCCCTCGGGCGCCCGGTCAGTCGAGCCCGAGTTCCTCGTTGATCAGCGCGAACATCTCTTCGTCGCTCGCGGCGTCCAGCCCGGCCCGCGCACCGCTGCCCGACTCGTCCTCGCCCGCGCGCAAGGTCCACAGCACCGCGGACAGCCGTTTCACCAGCCGGGCCCTGGTGTCCGGGTCGAGCGGGGTCTCCGCGACGGCCGCCTCGAACCTGCCGAGGTCGGCCAGTGCCGGTGCGGTGGCCGCGGCGTGCTCGCCGGTGAGCAGGTCCCGCAGGTGGGCGGCGAGCTCCTCCGGGCTGGCGTGGTCGAAGATCAGCGTGGTGGGCAGGGTGAGCCCGGTCCGCGCGGCGAGCAGGTTGCGCAACTCGACCCCGTTCAGTGAGGTCATCCCGAGGTCGAGGAAGCCGCGCTGACGGTCGATGGCGGTGCCCTGCTGGTGGCCGAGCACGGTCGCGGTCACCTCGGACACCAGCTCCAGCAGCAGCTCCCGCTGGCCATCGGTGTCCCGGCCCGCCAGCCGCCGCGCCAGTTCCGCGCCGGGTGGGCCGTGCCCGTCGGCTGTGTCCTGCCCGGTGTCCCCGATCAGGTCGCGCAGCAGGCTCGGCGGGGTGCCCGCGGCGAGTGCCGTCAGGTCCAGCGGGGCGGCCACCACCAGTGGCGTGCCCGCCGCGGCTGCGGTGTCCAGCAAGTCGAGGCCGCGCCGGGGGGTGATCGGCAGGATGCCGGAGCGCCGCAGCCGGGCCGTGTCCGCGGCGCCGAGTTCCCCTGCCATGCCGGTGTCCTGCGCCCACAGTCCCCACGCCACCGCGGCGGCAGGCAGCCCCAGCGCGCGGCGCCGGTGGGCCAGCGCGTCCAGGAACGCGTTCGCCGCGGCGTAGCCGGCCTGGCCAGGGCTGCCCAGTACCCCGGCGAATCCGGAGAACAGCACGAAGGCCGAGAGGTCCAGGCCGCGGGTCAGCTCGTGCAGGTGCACCGCGGCGTCCACCTTGGGCCGCAGCACCCTGGCGACCTGCTCGGCGGTGAGGCCGGTGAGCAGGCCGTCGTCCAGCACCCCTGCCAGGTGCGCTACCGCGGACAACGGGTGTTCGGCCGGGACCTCGTCCAGCAGGGCGGCGAGCTGGTCGCGGTCGGCGGTGTCGCAGGCAACGATGCGGACCTCGGTGCCGTGTGCGGTGAGTTCCGCCGCCAGTTCCCGCGCCCCCGGTGCCTCGGGGCCACTCCTGCTGACGAGCAGCAGGCTGCGCACCCCGTGCCGGGTGACCAGGTGGCGCGCGAGGTGCCTGCCGAGCGCGCCGGTGCCGCCGGTGATCAGCACGGTTCCGCCGTCGGGCCAGTGCCAGCCCGCCTGCCCACCGTCCGGCCAGCCGGGAAGGTCGAGCGGGGCGAGCCGGGGCACGTGCACGGCGCCGGCCCTGGCGGCCAGCTGCGGTTCCCTGGCGGCGGTGAGCGCGTCCAGCAGGGCCGTGGCCGAGGACGGCGCGCCGTCGAGGTCGGCGAGGACGAACCGGCCGGGATGCTCCGCCTGCGCCGAGCGCACCAGCCCCCACGCCCCGGCCGCGGCCAGCCCGGTCAGCTCGTCCCCTGGCGTGGCGGGCACCGCGTCACGGGTCACCAGCACCAGGCGGGAGTGGGCGAACCGGTCCTCGGCCAGCCAGTCCCGCAGCTGGGCGAGCAGCCAGGTCACCGTGTCCCGCGTCCCGGTCGCCGGGCAGTCATCGCCGGGGTCGACGGGTAGCAGCACGACCTCGGGTACCGCTTCGGTGCCGGGGATCGCCGCCGCCAGCTCGGCGACGGTGCCCTCCGGCCGCCGCGGGACGCCGCAGGAGTTCAGTGTCCCGGCCGTCGGGTGCTCGCCAAGTACCGCCCACCGGCGCGGGTCCGCGCCGGCCGCCTGCCCGGGTACCCGGGGCCAGCGGAGCCGGAACAGCGCGTCCCCGCTGGGCGCGGCCTGCTCGGTGCCGTCGCGGGGGGCGAGCCAGAAGCGCTGGTGCTGGAAGGGGTAGGTGGGCAGGTCCACCCTGGCGGCGCCGGTACCCGTGAAGAGTTCGGCCCAGCTGACCGGAATCCCGGCGCAGTGCAGCCGGGCCAGTGCGGTGACGGTGGCGAGCTCCTCGCCGCGGTCCCGGCGCAGCAGGGGCGCGGCCACCGCCTCCGGCGCGGTGTCGGCGACCGCGCCGGTGAGCACCGCGTCCGGTCCCAGTTCGAGGAAGGCGCCGGTGCCGTGGGTGGCCGCGGTGGCGACGGCCGCGCCGAACCGGACGGGTTGCCGCGCGTGCCGCACCCAGTAGTCCACCGAGCCCCAGTCCGGGCCTGCCGGTTCCCCGGTCAGCGTGGAGATCACCGGGATGCCGGGCGCCTTCGGGTCCAGGCCGGTCAGCGCATCCCGGAACCGGTCGAGCATCGGCTCCATCAGCGGGGAGTGGAAGGCGTGACTGGTGCGCAGCCGCCGGGACCGGGGGAACCGGGCGGCCACCTCGGTCACCGCGTCCTCCTCACCGGCCAGCACCACGGACTCCGGCCCGTTGACGGCCGCGATGGCGACCTGGTCCTGTCTGCCGGACAGCAGCGGGGTGACCTCGGCCTCGGCCGCGGGGACGGCCACCATCGCCCCGCCGGGCGGCAGCTGCCCCATCAGCCCGGCCCGTGCGGTGACCAGGCGTGCTGCCTCGGCCATGGTGAGCACCCCGGCGACGTGCGCGGCGGCGATCTCCCCGATGGAGTGCCCGATCAGGTAGTCCGGCCGGATCCCGAAGGACTCCACCAGCCGGTACAGGGCCACTTCGAGGGCGAACAGGGCTGGCTGGGCGGCCCCGGTGCCGTCCAGCAGTTCCGGCTCGGCCAGCGTGTGCCCCACCGGAACCGGTAGCTCGGTGTCCAGCTGGGCGCACACCTCGTCCCAGGCGGCGGCGAACACCGGGAACCGGGCGGCCAGTTCGCGGCCCATGCCCGCGCGCTGCGCGCCCTGGCCGGAGAACAGCAGCGCCAGGCCACCGCCGGTGCCAGCGCCCCGCGCGAGTTCGGTGGTCCGGGTGCCGTCCCAGGCCAGCACCATCCGGTGCGCCAGTGCCGCCCGGCCGCTCGCGAGCGACCAGCCGACGTCCAGCGGGTCGGCTCCGCCGTCCGCGGTGGCTGCCCGCAGCCGTTCGACCTGGGCGCGGGCGGCCTGCTCGGTCCGGCCGGACACCACCCAGGGCACCACGGCGGGGGTGAGCGCGGGCCTTGCCCGGTCCGGTTCCGGTTCGGCCTGCTCCAGGATGGCGTGCGCGTTGGTGCCGCTGATCCCGAAGGAGGAAACCGCGGCGCGGCGCGGCCGGTCGAGCTCCGGCCAGGCGCGTTCCTCGGTGAGCAGTTCGACGGACCCAGCTTCCCAGTCCACATGGGAGGATGGATGCTCGGCGTGCAGGGTGCGCGGGGCTATCCCGTTCCGCAACGCCAGCACCGACTTGATCACACCGGCCACCCCGGCCGCGGCCTGGGTATGCCCGAGGTTCGACTTCACCGAACCCAGCCACAGTGGATGGTCACGGTCCGCGCCGTAGGTCGCCAGCACCGCCTGCGCCTCGATCGGGTCACCAAGTGCGGTCCCGGTGCCGTGTGCCTCGACCAGATCGACATCCGTTGTGGACAGTCTCGCGTTGGCGAGGGCCTGCCGGATCACCCGTTGCTGGGAGGGCCCGTTCGGCGCGGTCAGGCCGTTGGATGCGCCATCGGAGTTCACCGCGCTACCGCGCAGCACCGCCAGCACCGGATGCCCGTTGCGCCGCGCGTCGGACAGCCGCTCCAGCAGCACCACCCCGACACCCTCGGCAAGGGTCATCCCGTCCGCGGAGTCGGCGAAGGCCTTGCAGCGGCCGTCCGGGGCGAGGGCGCGCTGGCGGCTGAAGGCGACGAACGCCCTGGGAGTGGGCATCACGGTGACCCCGCCCGCCAGCGCGAGCGAGGTCTCCCCTCCGCGTACCGACTGGGCCGCCATGTGCAGCGCCACCAGCGAGGAGGAGCAGGCGGTGTCCACGGTCACCGCGGGGCCCTCAAGGCCGAACAGGTAAGCCACCCTGCCGGAGAGCGCGCTGGCCACGGTGCTGGTCACCACGTAGCCCTCGTCGCCGGGCTCGGGATCGGTGCCGTACTCCTGGTAGCTGGCACCGACGAAGGTGCCGACCTGGCCGCCGCGCAGCGCGGCAGGGTCGATCCCGGCCCGTTCGAAGGTTTCCCAGGTGGTCTCCAGCAGCAGCCGCTGTTGCGGGTCCATGGTGAGTGCCTCGCGCGGGGACAGCCCGAAGAACTCGGCGTCGAAGTCCGCGGCGCCGGAGAGGAACCCGCCGGAGCGGGTGTAGGAGGTGCCGGGGGCGTCCGGGTCAGCGCTGAACAGCCCGTCCAGGTCCCAGCCACGGTCGGTGGGCAGGCCGGAGATCGCGTCGCCGCCCTCGGCCAGCAGGCGCCACAGGTCCTCGGGGCCCTGCACACCGCCGGGGAAGCGGCAGCTCATCGCGACGATCGCGACCGGCTCACCGGCGTCGGTTCCGGCCGCGGCCGGTGCCTCGGTGCGGGGCGTGCCACCCAGCAGGAGGGAGTGCAGGAACGCCGCCAGTGCGGTGGCGTCGGGATGGTCGAAGACCAGGGTGGCCGGCAGGGTGAGCCCGGTGGCGCGGCTCAGCCGGTTGCGCAGGTCGACGGCGGTCACCGAGTCGAACCCGATCTCGCGTAGTGCCCGCGCCTCCGGCACGGCCCGCGCCGTGGGGTGCCCGAGCACCTGGGCCGCCTGGGAACGGACCAGGTCGAGCAGTTTCGCCCGCTGCTCCCGCTCCGGCAGTGCGCGTAGCCTGGTGCCGAACTCGCCGCCCGCGGCGGTGTCCCGCTCACTCCCTGCTCGGCGCAGGGCGCGTACCTCGGGCAGTTCGTCGAACAGCCGGGAGGGGCGGGCGGAGGTGAACACCGGGTGGTAGCGGTCCCAGTCGATATCGGCGATGGTCAGCTGGGTCTCCTCCGCGTCCAGCGCCCGGCGCAGGGCGCGCAGCGCGGGCTCGGGGTCCATCAGCACCAGGCCGCTGCCCTCGATCCGTCCGACCGGCAGCCGGTCCTGGTCGTCCCACCAGGTGCCCCAGGACAGGCAGGTAGCGGGCAGGCCACGGTCACGGCGGTCGCGGGCCAGTGCCTCCAGGTAGGCGTTGCCCGCGGCGTAGGCGGCGTGTTCGCCGCTGCCCCAGACCCCGGTGGTGGAGGAGTACAACACGAAGGAGTCGAGGGTGTCCGGGTCGAGCAGGGCGTCCAGGTGCCGGGCGCCAGCGACCTTGGCGGCCAGCGCCGCGGCGAACTCCTCGGTGTCGGTGCCGGCGAGGGTGGCCAGGTGGACGAGCCCGGCGATGTGGAAGACGTCCCGCGGCACGTGGCCCGCGCCGGCCAGCCGGTCGAGCAGGGCGGCGACCTCGTCCCGGTCGGCCAGGTCGCAGGCCTCGACCGTGACGGCGGCGCCAAGCTCGGTGAGTTCGGCCGCAAGGTCCGGCGCGCCGGGGGCCCGCGGGCCCGCGCGGCTGACCAGTACCAGGTGCTCCGCGCCCGCGCGGGCGAGGTGCCTGGCGAGGACGGCGCCGAGCACGCCGGTGCCACCGGTGATCAGGGTGGTGCCGCGGGGTTTCCATGCGCGCCGGGGTTCCCGGCCGGGGTCCGGGGCGCGCAGCACCCGCCGGGCGTGTACCCCGGTGGCCCGGATGGCGAGCTGGTCCTCGCCGTCCGGACCGGCCAGGATCCCGGCGAGCCGCCGCGCGGCGGGATCGTCCAGCACCGGGGGCAGGTCGATCAGGCCGCCCCAGCGGTGCGGGTGTTCCAGTGCCGCGGTGTAGCCGAGCCCGAGCACCTGGGCCTGCAGCGGGTGCTCCAGCCGGTCCCCGGCATCGACGGCGACCGCGCCGCGGGTCAGGCACCACAGCGGGGCAGGCAGGTCGAGGTCGCCGAGCGCCTGCACCAGTGCGAGCGTCAGGGCGGTGCCCGCGGTCAGCGCGGGATGCCCCGCTGCCGGTTCCTCCGCCATGGCCAGCAGCGAGACCACCCCGGCGAGCTCGCCCGGCCGGCCCAGCCGGGCGGCCACGGTGTCCCGGTCGGGTCGGGTGGCGTCCAGGGTGACCCGGTGCACCTCGGCCCCGTGCGTGGTGAGCGCCTGGTGCACGGCGGTGTCCTGGACTCCCTCGGTGGTGACCAGCAGCCAGGTTCCGGTGAGCACCGGGGCGGTGCCGCCGGAGACCGGGCGCCAGGCCACCCGGTAGCGCCAGCTCTCCACTGCGGAGTCCTGGCGGTGGGCGGTGCGCCAGGCGTCCAGTGCCGGCAGCACGGTGCCAAGGGATTCCTCGTCCACCCCGATGCGGGCGGCCAGCGATCCGAGGTCCTGTTGCCGCAGCTGGGACCAGAACCCCTCCTCGTCCCCGGCCGCGTCCGCCGCCGGATGCGGCGGGGGTTCCGGCCAGTACCGCTCGTGCTGGAAGGGGTAGGTGGGCAGGTCCACCCGGCGGGTGGCGGTATCGGCGAAGCAGGCGGACCAGTCCACCGGCAGGCCGCGCACGTACAGCTCGGCCAGCGAGGTCAGCCACCGGTCCAGCCCGCCGTCCTCGCGCCGCAGGGTGGCGCCGGTGGCGGCCGGTACGCCGGTGGCCTCGATGGTCTCCTGGATGCCGGGGGTGAGCACCGGATGCGGGCTGACCTCGACGAACATCCGGTACCGCTGGTCGAGCAGGGTGCGAACCGCGGGTTCGAAGCCCACGGTGTGCCGCAGGTTCCGGTACCAGTACCCGGCGTCCACCTCGGGGCCCTCCAGCCATCGCCCGGTCACGGTGGAGTGGAACGGCACCTGCGCCCGTCGTGGCTCGATTCCGGCCAGCTCGCCGGGGAGGGTGTCCCGCAGCTGTTCGACCTCGGCGGAGTGTGAGGCGTAGTCCACCGCGATCCGCCTCGTCCGTACCCCTTCGCCGGTCAGGGCGGCGGCCAGCTCGTCGAGCGCGTCCTCGGCACCGGAGACGACGACCGAACCGGGTGCGTTCACCGCCGCGATCGACACCCGGTCCCCTTCCGGCAGGCGGGCGGCGACCTCCTCGGCAGGCAACGCGATGGACAGCATCCCGCCGGAACCGGCCAGCCCGCGCGCGATGGCGCGGCTGCGCACCGCGACCACCCTTGCTCCGTCCTCGATAGACAGTGCACCGGCCACCACGGCGGCGGCGATCTCGCCCTGCGAGTGGCCGAGCACCGCGTCCGGCCGCACCCCGCAGGAACGCCACAGCCCGGCCAGCGAGACCATCACGGCGAAGGACACCGGTTGCACCACCTCGACCCGGTCCAGGCCCGGAGCGCCCTCGGCCCCGCGCAGTACCGCGGTGGGCGAGAAGTCCAGCCAGGGGGCCAGTGCCCGCTCGCATTCGGCGAGCCGCTGGGCGAAAACCGGGGACTCGGCCAGCAGTTGTGCGCCCATCCCGGCCCACTGGGCGCCCTGGCCCGGGAAGACGAACACCACCTTGACCTCGGTGAGGTCGGCGGTGCCCTCGACCACCCCGGCCCCGGGGTTGCCGGTGCCGATGGTGGCGGCCGCGCCCAGCAGCCGCTCGCGCGCGGCGCCGAGCACCACCGCCCGGTGCTCGAACCCGGTGCGGCCCAGCAGGGTGCGCCCGATCCCGGCCGGGGTCCATTCCGGGTGTTCCCTTGCGGCGGCGATGAGGTTGGTGGCCTGGGCGCGCAGGGCACCTTCGGTCCGGCCGGAGAGCACCCACGGCAGCAGCCGCGGTTGCGCGGCTGGATCGTCCTGGCCGGGGTCGTCCGGCCTGCCTGCCTGTTCCAGGATGACGTGGGCGTTGGTGCCGCTGATGCCGAAGGAGGACACCCCGGCCCGGCGCGGATGGCCGGTCTCCGGCCAGTCGGCGGGCTGCGCCAGCAGTTCCACCTTCCCCGCGGTCCAGTCCACCTGGGACGAGGGCGCATCGGCGTGCAGCGTGCGCGGGGCTATCCCGTGCCGCATGGCCTGCACTGTCTTGATCACACCAGCCACCCCGGCCGCGGCCTGGGTATGGCCGAGGTTCGACTTGACCGAGCCGAGCAGCAGCGGGGTGTCCCGGTCCTGGCCGTAGGTTGCCAGCAGGGCCTGCGCCTCGATCGGGTCCCCGAGGGGCGTCCCGGTGCCGTGCCCTTCAACCAAATCGACGTCCGTGGCGGCCAGTCCGGCCGAGGCCAGGGCCTGCCGGATCACCCGTTGCTGGGAGGGCCCGTTGGGTGCGGTCAGCCCGTGCGAGGCACCGTCGGAGTTGACCGCGCTGCCCCGCACCACCGCCAGCACCTGGTGCCCGTTGCGCTCCGCGTCGGACAGCCGTTCCAGTACCAGCATGCCGACGCCCTCGGACCAGGCGACCCCGTCGGCCGCGTCGGAGTAGGCCTTGCAGCGGCCGTCCGGGGCCAGGCCGCCTTGTCTGGTGAACTCCACGAAGGTGCCCGGGGTTGCCATCACCGTGACCCCGCCGGCCAGTGCCAGGGAGCACTCCCCCGAGCGCAGTGCCTGCGCGGCCCAGTGCAGCGCCACCAGCGAGGAGGAGCAGGCGGTGTCCACGCTGACGGCGGGGCCCTCCATGCCCAGCGTGTAGGCCACCCTGCCGGAAGCCACGCTGGGCGCGCTTCCGGTGCCCTGGTGTCCCTCGAACTCCGCGCCGAGCAGGGTGGCGTAGTCGCTGTACATCACCCCCGCGAACACCCCCGTCGGCGAACCCCGCAGCACATGCGGATCAATCCCCGCCCGCTCCAGCGCCTCCCAGGACACCTCCAGCAACAACCGCTGCTGCGCATCCGTAGCCACCGCCTCCCGCGGCGACATCCCGAAAAACCCGGCATCGAAACCGGCCGCGTCGGGGAGGAACCCTCCGGAGGAGGTGGCGGTACGGCCGGCGATGTCCCAGCCGCGGTCGGTGGGGAACTCGCCGATGGCGTCCACGCCCTCGGTAACCAGCCGCCACAGGTCCTCGGGGGAGGCCACCCCACCCGGAAAACGACACCCCATCCCCACCACCACAACCGGATCCCCACCACACCACCAACACCCACCGAACCACCAACCACACCACCCGAACCCAACAACTCACCCAACAAAAACTCCACCAAACCACCCACCGACGGAAAATCAAAAACCAACGTCGCAGGCAACCGCAACCCCGTCACCACACCCAACTCATTCCGCAACTCCACCGCCGTCAACGAATCAAAACCCAACTCCCGAAACGACACATCACCCCCACCACAAACCCATCCCCATACCCCAACACCGACCCCACCCGACCACACACCACATCCAACAACACCCCAAACCGCTCCCCCACCGGCAACCCACGCAACAACCCCACCAAATCCCCAGCCGCACCGGTCTCCCCCGCCGCCACCCGGCGCCGCGGCCCGGTCAGGCCGCGCAGCAGTGGAAGGATCTCCGGGCGTTCGCGGAGCGCCGACAGGTCGAGCGGGGTGGCCACCAGCGTCGCGGCGGCCCGGTCGGTGTGGATGGCGGTGTCGAAAAGTTCCAGTCCCCGTTCCACCGGCAGCGGGCGCAGACCGGCCCGCGCCATCCGCTCCCAGTCCGCATCGGACAGTCCGCCGGTGAGGCCTTCCCTGCTGGCCCATGCTCCCCAGGCCAGGGACAACCCCGGCAGCCCCTCCGCACGCCGCAACCCCGCAAGACCATCCAAAAACGCATTCGCAGCCGCATAATTCCCCTGCCCAGCAGTACCAAAAACACCCGCCGCAGAAGAAAACAACACAAACCCCGCCAACGACACACCCCGAGTCGCCTCATGCAAATACCAAGCACCATCCACCTTCGGCGCGAGCACGGGATGGAGGCGGTCCGGGGCCAGCGAGGCCAGCACCCCGTCGGCGGTCACCCCGGCGGCGTGCACCACCGCGGTCAGCGCGGGTGCCCCGGCGACGAGGCGTTCGACGGCGTCCCGGTCGGTCAGGTCACAGGCCAGGATCGTGGTCTCGGCGCCATGCGCTCGCAGTTCGGCGGCCAGTTCCGTGGCGCCCTCGGCATCCGGGCCGCGGCGGCTGGTCAGCAGCAGGCGCCGGAAGCCGTGGGACGCGAGGTGGCGGGCCAGCAGGCGGCCGAGGCCGCCGGTACCGCCGGTGATCAGGACGGTGCCCTCGCGGTCCCAGGTGGTGGCCTCGCCCGCGGCTGGGGCACGCCGCAACCGGGGCAGGCACGGCCGACCGTCCCGTACCGCGATCCACGGTTCGGTCCCTGCGGTCAGCTGCGGCAGCGCGATGCCGAGGTCGGTCCCGGCCGTCAGGTCCAGCAGCCCGAACCGGCCGGGATGCTCGGAGATCGCGGTACGCAGCAGTCCGGAGGCCGCGGCAGCCGGCAGGTCGTTCCCGTCCTCCGCGCCGCTGGTCACCAGGACGAGGCGGGCATCGGCGAAGCATTCCTCGGCCAGCCATCGCTGGGCCAGCTCCAGCAGGTCGGCGCTCGCCCGATGTGCCCCGGCGGCTGGTGCCTCCCCGGCGGGATCTCCGGGGAGCGGGCTGAGGACCACCCCGGGCAGGGCGCCGGTGGCGGCCAGCTCGGCCAGTTCGGTCAGGTCCGCGGCATGCACGGTGTCCGGTGGGAGTTGCCAGGCCGGCGGGTGGTCGCCGAGCACCGCCACCGGGGCAGACGATCCGGGGTCGGGCTCGGGTGCCGGGGTCCAGCCGAGGCTGAACAGCGCGTCCCGCCCGGGGTCGGCGGGCGCCGCTAGCTCCGCGCGGTCCACGGCCCGGTGCCGGAGCGCCTCGATGGTGACGACCGGTTCCCCCGCCGGGTCGGCGGCGGTGATCGACACCCGGTCGCCGTCCCGCTCGGTCAGCCGCACCCGCAGCAGGGACGCGGCGCAGGCGTGCAGGGTGACGCCCTGCCAGGAGAAGGGCAGCCGTTGTTCCCCGGTCCAGGGCCGGGTGGCGGCCAGTGCGTGCAGGGCGGCGTCCAGGAGCGCGGGGTGCAGGCCGAACCCCTCGGCCTCCCCTTCCGGTAGCGCGACCTCGGCCAGTACCTCGCCGTCGTGCCGCCATACGGCGCGCAGTCCCTGAAAACTGGGCCCGTAGCCGTAGCCGGCCTGGGCGAACCACTCGTACAGCCCGTCGGTTTCCACCGGCTCGGCGTCCGGCGGTGGCCAGTTCGTGCCGGGGAAGGAGGCGGCGGAGGGCCCGGCGGTGGCCAGGAGGCCGCTGGCGTGCCGGGTCCAGGGGGCGTCCGGGGTGTGTTCCGGGCGGGCGTGGATGGTGAGTGATCTGCTGCCACCTTCCGCTGCCGGGCCCACCCGCACCTGGACCTGGACCGGGCCCTGCGCTGGCAGGACCAGCGGCGCGGCCAGGGTCAGCTCCGCCACGTGGTCGCAACCCACCTGGTCCCCGGCGTGGATCGCCAGTTCGAGGAAACCGGCGCCGGGGAACAGGATCTGCCCGCCAACGGTGTGCTCTGCCAACCAGGGGTGGGTATGCGGGGACAGTCGCCCGGTGAGCAGTACGCCGGTGTCGTCGGCGAGTTCCACCGCGCAGGCGAGCAGGGGATGGCCGGTGCCGGACAGGCCGAGTCCGGTGGCGTCGGCAGGGCGTGCCGAAGAAGCAGGCCAGAAATGCTGATGCTGAAACGCATACGTCGGCAGATCGACAATGGCGGCTCCGGTTCCGGTGAACGCCGCCTTCCAGTCGACCGGGACGCCGGCCACGTACAGCTCGCCGAGCGCTCGCAGCATCATCTCCTCGTCCCGCCGCCCCGCACGCAGCACCGGCACAGCAACGAGTTCAGGCGCGCACTCCTGCACGGCGGCACACAACGACCCATCCGGCCCGAGTTCCAGAAACCGCGACACCCCCAACTCGGACAACCTCACCACCGCATCCCCAAACCGCACCGGCTCCCGCACCTGCCGCACCCAATACCCCACCGACCCAAACCCCTCACCCACATCAGCAGCAGCCACCACCGGAACCTCCCCAACACCAGGCGAAATACCCCCGATAGCCCGAGCGAACTCCCCCACCATCGGCTCCATCAACCCCGAATGAAAAGCATGACTCACCACCAACTCCCGGGTCTGATAACCCAACCCAGCCAACACCTCCACCACCCCATACACAGCCCCCCGCTCCCCCGACAACACCACCGAACCCGGCCCATTCACCGCCGCAACCCACACCCCCTCCCCCAACAACGGACCCACCACACCCTCACCAGCCCGCACCGCCACCATCACCCCACCCGACCGCAACCCCTCCATCAACCGAGCCCGCGCCGCCACCACCACACACGCATCCCGCAACGACAACACCCCAGCCACATACGCCGCAGCCAACTCACCAACCGAATGCCCCACCACATAATCCGGCCGCACCCCCCACGACTCCACCAACCGAAACAACGCCACCTCCAACGCAAACAACGCAGGCTGCGCAAACCCAGTCCGCACCAAAGCCCCCGCATCCTCACCCCACACCACCTCCCGCACCCCAACACCCAACTCCGCCACCACCGCATCAAACGCCTCCGCAAACACCGGAAACCGCCCATACAACCCCCGACCCATACCCAACCACTGCGAACCCTGACCCGAAAACACAAACGCAGTCCCGCCAGTACCCGCCACCCCACGAGCCACCTCCACCGGACCGCCCCCACCCCCAGCCAGCAACACCGCACGATGCCCGAACACCGACCGACCCGACACCAACGACCAACCCACATCCACCACATCCCCCACACCACCAACAAGCCGCTCCACCTGCGCCGACAACGCCACCCCCGACTTCGCCGACACCACCCAAGGCACCAGGCTCCCCGGAGCGGTTCCTGTTTCCTCCACCTCGGCGGCCACCTGCGGCTGCTCAAGAATCACATGCGCGTTGGTGCCACTGATCCCGAAGGAGGACACCCCGGCACGCCGGGGGTGACCGGTCTCCGGCCAGTCGGCCGACTGCGCCAGCAGTTCCACCTTCCCCGCCGACCAGTCCACATGCGAAGAAGGCTCATCCGCATACAAGGTCCTCGGAAGCCGGCCGTGCCGCATCGCCTGCACCATCTTGATCACACCAGCCACCCCAGCAGCCGCCTGAGTATGCCCAAGATTCGACTTCACCGAACCCAACAACAGCGGCGTCTCCCGATCCTGACCATACGTCGCCAACACCGCCTGCACCTCGATCGGATCCCCCAACGAAGTACCAGTCCCGTGACCCTCCACCACATCCACATCCGAGACTGACAACCCAGCCGAAGCCAGCGCCTGCCGGATCACCCGCTGCTGCGACGGGCCATTGGGCGCGGTCAGGCCGTTGGACGCCCCGTCCTGGTTCACCGCACTCCCCCGCACCACGGCCAGGATCCGGTGCCCGTTGCGCTCCGCATCGGACAACCGCTCCAGCACCAGCATCCCGACCCCCTCGGACCAGCCGGTGCCATCCGCCGCATCCGAGTACGCCTTGCACCGCCCATCCGGGGCCAACCCACCCTGGCGGGAAAAGTCCACAAAGGTACTCGGAGTCGCCATCACGGTCACCCCACCCGCCAGCGCCAGCGAACACTCCCCCGAACGCAACGCCTGCGCGGCCAGATGCAGGGACACCAGGGAAGAGGAACAGGCGGTGTCCACGCTGACGGCGGGACCTTCCAGCCCCAGCGTGTAGGCTACTCGGCCGGACATCACGCTGGGCGCGCTGCCGGTGCTGTGGTATCCCTCGGCGCCTTTGTCGGTGACGATGGTTCCGTAGTCGCTGTACATCACCCCCGCGAACACCCCGTCGGCGAACCCCGCAGCACATGCGGATCAATCCCCGCCCGCTCCAGCGCCTCCCAGGACACCTCCAGCAACAACCGCTGCTGCGCATCCGTAGCCACCGCCTCCCGCGGCGACATCCCGAAAAACCCGGCATCGAAACCGGCCGCGTCATGCAGGAAGCCGCCCGAACGGGTGTAGGAGGTGCCGGGGTGTTCGGGGTCGGGGTGGAACAGGGTGTCCAGGTCCCAGCCGCGGTCGGTGGGGAAGCCGCTGATCGCGTCGGTCTCGTCGAGCACGAGATTCCACAGGTCCTCGGGGGAGGCCACCCCACCCGGAAAACGACACCCCATCCCCACCACCACAACCGGATCCCCCACCACACCACCAACACCCACCGAACCACCAACCACACCACCCGAACCCAACAACTCACCCAACAAAAACTCCACCAAACCACCCACCGACGGAAAATCAAAAACCAACGTCGCAGGCAACCGCAACCCCGTCACCACACCCAACTCATTCCGCAACTCCACCGCCGTCAACGAATCAAAACCCAACTCCCGAAACGACACATCACCCCCACCACAAACCCATCCCCATACCCCAACACCGACCCCACCCGACCACACACCACATCCAACAACACCCCAAACCGCTCCCCCACCGGCAACCCACGCAACAACCCCACCAAATCCCCAGCCGCACCGGAGTTCCGCCCGGCGGCTCGCCGCTGAACTCCCGCCAGTTCCCGCAGCAATGGCGGCACCTCAGGAATCTCACGCAGGGCGCGGGTATCCAGCGGGTGGTCACCAGGCAGGTGGCATCCGTGCCGGTTGCCCGGTCGAACAGCGCGAGGCCTTCCGCGATCTCCAGCGGCCGGAACCCGGTGCGTGCCATCCGCTCTCGATCCACATCGGCCATTCCGGCCGCCATGCCGGTTGCCCATGCTCCCCAGGCCAGGGACAACCCCGGCAGCCCCTCCGCACGCCGCAACCCCGCAAGACCATCCAAAAACGCATTCGCAGCCGCATAATTCCCCTGCCCAGCAGTACCAAAAACACCCGCCGCAGAAGAAAACAACACAAACCCCGCCAACGACACACCCCGAGTCGCCTCATGCAAATACCAAGCACCATCGGCCTTGGGGCCGAGTACGGTGCTGAGGCGTTCGGGACTCTGGAACGCCAGCACCCCGTCGTCGGTCACCCCGGCGGCGTGCACCACCGCGGTCAGCGGGCGTTCGACACCGGCCTGCTCGACCAGCTCGTGTACCGCGGTGCGGTCACCGAGGTCGCAGGCGACCAGCCGCGCCTCGGCTCCCAGGTCGGCGAGTTCCCGGATCAGGTCCCGCGCGCCCTCGGCGGCAGGACCACGGCGACCGGCCAGTACCAGGTGCCGGAAACCCTGCTGTGCCAGGTGCCGGGCGAGTTCCCTGCCCACTCCGCCGGTTCCGCCGGTCAGCAGCACCACGCCTTCGGGGTCCCAGGCGGGCCCAGGGTCCGGCAGGGTCCGGCGTAGCCTTCCAGCGCATACCTCGCCGTCCCGGACGGCAAGCTGCGGCTCGTCCGTGCTTGCCAGCTGCGGTAACGCGAGCGCGATATCGTCCGCGGACGCGGTGTCCAGCAGCACGAACCGGCCAGGGTGCTCGGCGGCCGCGGAACGCAGCAACCCGCCCACCGCGGCCGCCGCAGGGTCGGCGCCGTCCAGTGCGCCGCGGGTCACCACAACCAGCCGGGAATGCGCGAACCGCTCCTCGTCCAGCCACTGTTGCGCCAGGCCGAGGACCCTGGCGGTCTGCTGGTGCGTGACCGGCACCACCTCCTCGGCCTCGGCGCCGGTCAGGTCGAGCAGCACCAGGTCCGGCACCGGGTCGGGGACCGAGTCCAGCCCGTCGCCGAGCACGGCCGTGGTGGGTTCGGCGGTGCTCGCCGGTGGCAGCGGGGACCAGGCCACGGTGAACAGCGGTTCGGCCCTGCCTGCGGTTGCGGTCATCTCGGCCGGGGCACGTAGCGTGAGGGAGTCGACCGAGAGCACGGGGGTGCCTTCGGGGTCCACCGCGGTCACCGCGAGTTTGCCCTCGGCGCGCGGGGTGATCCGCACCCGCAGTGCGGCCGCCCCGACGGCGTGCAGCGAGGCCCCTTCCCACCGGAATGGCAGACCGGGCCGGGCCGGGCCGTCCGGGAAGGCGAAGGGCATGGCGTGCAGGGCCGCGTCCAGCAGCGCGGGGTGCAGCCCGAAAGTCTCGGCGTCCCGCACCTGGTCCGGTAGCGCGACCTCGGCGAAGACCTCGGTGCCGAGCTGCCAGGCGGCGCGCAGGCCGCGGAACACCGGGCCGTAGTCGAAGCCGTCCACGGCCGCGCGGTCGTAGAGTCCGGTCAGGTCCAGTGCGGTGGCCCCGGCAGGCGGCCATTCGCCGGGACCGAAGTCGGCGAGCCGTTCACCGGTGGCCAGCCGCCCGGAGACGTGCTGCGTCCACTCCCGCTCCGGTTCATCGGCCGGGCGGGTGTGGATCCCGATCGGGCGGCTGCCGGGTTCGTCCTCGGCGCCGACCCAGACCTGGACGTGCACCGCCTCGTGCCCCGCCAGCGGGAGCGGGGTGAGCAGGGTGAGCTCGGCGATCCGCCGGCAGCCGACCTCCTCCCCGGCGCGCAGGGCCAGTTCCAGCAGGGCCGTGCCCGGCAGCAAGGTGCTGCCCGCCACCTGGTGGTCCGCCAGCCAGGGATGGGTCGCGGTGGACAGCCGTCCGGTGAACAGGACTCCGGAGGAGTCGGCGATGGCCGTCCTGGCGCCCAGCAGTGGGTGCGCGGCGGTGTCCAGGCCGAGTCCGGTGGCGTCGGCGGGGCGTGCCGAAGAAGCAGGCCAGAAATGCTGATGCTGAAACGCATACGTCGGCAGATCCACCACCCGCGCACCCATCCCCGCAAAGAAACCCGCCCAATCCACCGGCACACCAGCCACATACAACCTCGCCAACGCCCGAACCGCCGACTCCTCCTCCGACCACTCCCGCCGCAACACCGGCACCGCCACCCCACCATCCAACACACCACACAACGACCCGTCCGGCCCGAGTTCCAGAAACCGCGACACCCCCAACTCGGACAACCTCACCACCGCATCCCCAAACCGCACCGGCTCCCGCACCTGCCGCACCCAATACCCCACCGACCCAAACCCCTCACCCACATCAGCAGCAGCCACCACCGGAACCTCCCCAACACCAGGCGAAATACCCCCGATAGCCCGAGCGAACTCCCCCACCATCGGCTCCATCAACCCCGAATGAAAAGCATGACTCACCACCAACTCCCGGGTCTGATAACCCAACCCAGCCAACACCTCCACCACCCCATACACAGCCCCCCGCTCCCCCGACAACACCACCGAACCCGGCCCATTCACCGCCGCAACCCACACCCCTCCCCCAACAACGGACCCACCACACCCTCACCAGCCCGCACCGCCACCATCACCCCACCCGACCGCAACCCCTCCATCAACCGAGCCCGCGCCGCCACCACCACACACGCATCCCGCAACGACAACACCCCAGCCACATACGCCGCAGCCAACTCACCAACCGAATGCCCCACCACATAATCCGGCCGCACCCCCCACGACTCCACCAACCGAAACAACGCCACCTCCAACGCAAACAACGCAGGCTGCGCAAACCCAGTCCGCACCAAAGCCCCCGCATCCTCACCCCACACCACCTCCCGCACCCCAACACCCAACTCCGCCACCACCGCATCAAACGCCTCCGCAAACACCGGAAACCGCCCATACAACCCCCGACCCATACCCAACCACTGCGAACCCTGACCCGAAAACACAAACGCGGTCTTCCCGGTCACCGCGCTGCCCTGGACGACCGCGGGGTCCGGCCGCCCTTCGGCGATGGCGGCCAGCGAACCCGCCGCACCCGCCGGATCCTCGGCCAGTACCACCGCGCGGTGCTCGAAGGCGGTCCGGGATACGCCAAGGGAGAGCCCGATGTCGATGGCGTCCGGGGCCGCGGCGTCCAGGTGGGTGCGCAGCCGTCCGGCCTGCGCCCTCAGCCCGCCCGCGGACCGGGCGGACAGTGCCCAGGGCAGCACCGCGGGCAGCGGGCCATCCTCGCGGATGGGGTGTTCCTGCGGCTCGGGTTGCTCCAGTACGACGTGTGCGTTGGTGCCACTGATCCCGAAGGAGGACACCCCGGCCCGGCGGGGCCGGTCCACCCGCGGCCACTCCGCCTGCTCGGTCAGCAACTCCACCGCACCCGCCGACCAATCCACATGCGAGGTCCGCGCATCGACATGCAGAGTCCGCGGCAACACCCCATACCGCATCGCCTGCACCATCTTGATCACACCAGCCACCCCAGCAGCGGCCAGGGTGTGCCCGAGATTCGACTTCACCGAACCCAACAACAACGGCGTGCCACGGTCCTGCCCATAGGTCGCCAACACCGCCTGCGCCTCGATCGGGTCCCCCAACCGGGTCCCGGTCCCGTGCGCCTCCACCGCATCAACGTCCCGAGTGGACAGTCCGGCGTCGCCGAGTGCGTCGGTGATCACCCGCTGTTGCGCGGGGCCGTTCGGGGCGGTCAGCCCGTTCGAGGCACCATCGGAGTTCACCGCACTCCCCCGCACCACCGCGAGTACCCGATGCCCGTTGCGCTCCGCATCGGACAACCGCTCCAGCACCAGCACCCCCACCCCCTCCGCCCAGCCAGTGCCATCCGCGGCCTCGGCGAAGGCCTTGCACCTGCCGTCGGCGGCCAGCCCGCCGTGCCGGGCGAACTCCACGAAGGGCGCCGGGGTGGACATCACCGTGACCCCACCGGCCAGGGCCAGCGAACATTCCCCACCGCGCAATGAACGGACCGCAAGATGCAGGGAAACCAGCGAGGAGGAGCACGCCGTGTCCACGCTGACCGCGGGGCCCTCCAGGCCGAGGGTGTAGGCCACCCGGCCGGACGCGAGGCTCTGCGCACTGCCGGTGCCCTGGTACCCACGGAAGTCCTCGGGATCGAGCAGGGTGCCGTAGTCGCCATAGATGATTCCGGCGAACACCCCGGTGCGGCTGCCGCGCAGCGAGCGCGGGTCCAGGCGGGCGTGCTCCAGTGCCTCCCAGGTCACCTCCAGCAGCAGCCGGTGCTGGGCGTCGGTGGACATGGCCTCCCGCGGCGACATGTCGAAGAAGGCCGGATCGAACTCGGCCGCGCCGTCCAGGAACCCACCAAGGCCAGGGCCGGACGTCTCGCCGGTGCGCCACCCGCGGTCCAGGGGGAACGCGGATATCGCGTCGCCACCCTCGTGCACCAGGCGCCACAGGTCCTCCGGGGAGCCGACCCCGCCCGGGTAGCGGCAGCCCATGCCCACGATCGCGATCGGCTCGTGGTTGCGGTACTCGAGCTCCTCCACCCGCTGACGGGCGCGGCTCAGGTCGACGGTGACCCGCCGAAGGTAGTCGACAACCTTGTCCTGGTCCTCTGCCATGCGTGGCCCAACCCCAACCCGTGATACGTCCGTCCTGCGGCGGAACAGCGCGCCAGTCGCGAAACGTACCCACGGGGAACTACACAATCCCCCAGAGCGAAACCGGCAGCCGCAAACACTGGGGTTTTGCCGCGCATCCGGAGTCCACTATGTGCGGCGACCGGCAACGCTCGGAGGGCAGGCTATGATCGAGCTCGCCTCGCTCACGCGGTATCCAACGCTGGCCACACGGCTGGCCGCGTCCGCATCGGCAACGGGGGGCGCGGTGCTGGACGACGCAGGGGTCCAGCGTTGGCTCGAGGACCGCCGCCGGGTGCACCGGCAGCGGGTCCGGCTGGTGCCGCTGGACGAGATGCGCGGCTGGCACTTCCGGCCTGGACTCGGTGACCTGCGGCACCGGTCCGGCCGGTTCTACTCGGTGCAGGGCCTACGGGTCAGCACGGACACCGGCCCGGTCCGGGAGTGGTCGCAGCCCATCATCAACCAGCCGGAGATCGGGATCCTCGGCATCGTGGTACGGGAGATCAACGGGCTGCTGCACTGCCTGGTGCAGGCCAAGACCGAACCCGGCAACGTGAACGGGATCCAGCTGTCGCCAACGGTGCAGGCGACCAGGAGCAACTACACCCGCGCGCACGGCGGCGCCACCGTGCCGTACCTCGAGCACTTCCGCCGCTCCGCCGCGGGCTCGGGCACCGTGCTGGCCGATGTGCTGCAGTCCGAGCAGGGCGCCTGGTTCTACTGCAAGCGCAACCGGAACATGATCGTCGAGGTCGGTCCTGAGGTGGAAGCCGGAGAGGACTTCTGCTGGCTTACCCTGCGCCAGCTGAACCGGCTGCTCGCGGTGGACAACCTGGTCAACATGGACACCCGCACGGTGTTGTCCTGCATGCCGGGCTGGCACCGGGCCCCGGACGGCGACCGGCAGTCGCTGCACACCGAGGTCGAGATCCGCAGCTGGCTCACCGAGCAGCTGAGCGAGCACACCGTCACGGCGCGGCTGATGCCCCTGCCGTCGGTACACGAGGGCGGCTGGCAGGTGCGTCCGGACCGGATCACGCACCGGGACGGCCGGTACTTCGACATCGTCGGGACCGAGGTCGACTCGAACACCAGGGAGGTGCCGTCCTGGTGCCAGCCGCTGCTGCGGCCACGCGGCACCGGGATCGCGGCCCTGCTGGTCCGGTACCACCATGGCGTCCCGCATGCACTGGTCAACGCCACCGTGGAGGCGGGATACCGGGATGTGGTCGAACTCGGCCCCAC
Organism: Amycolatopsis aidingensis; assembly: GCF_018885265.1. GTDB lineage: Bacteria > Actinomycetota > Actinomycetes > Mycobacteriales > Pseudonocardiaceae > Amycolatopsis > Amycolatopsis aidingensis. The sequence goes on along the minus strand of NZ_CP076538.1, from coordinate 3,389,212 downwards.
GGTGCAGTGCACCCCGGAGAACTACACCCAGTTCGGCCCCGAGCACCAGCCCCGCTACCTGGATCTGGTGCGGTCGGCACCGGCCGGGTCGGTGCTGTTCGACAGCGTGCTGTCCGAGGAGGGTGGCCGGTTCTACCACGCCACCACCCGCTATCTCATCGTGGACGTCGGCGAAGGGCTGCCTGCGGCCCCTCCGCAGTTCCACTGGATGTCGCTGCCCCAGCTGACCGAGTTCCTCAAGTACAGCCACTACGTCAACGTCCAGGCCAGGACGCTGGTGGCCGCGCTGCGCTCCGTCCTGGACCGCGCCCGCGAACCGCGGGAACAGATACCGAAAGGGGAGCCATGGAGCAGATGACGAACGCGGACGGCCCGGAGTTCACCGAGCCACTGCATGTCGGCCGCCCCAACCTCGGGGACCGGGACCGGTTCCGGCAGCGGATCGAGGGGGCGCTGGACCGGCAGTGGCTCACCGACGGCCCGCTGGTGGCGGAGTTCGAGGCGGCGCTGGCCGAGGTCACCGGGACCGGCTACTGCGTCGCCATGTGCAACGCCACGGCGGGCATCCAGGTCGCAGCCCGCGCCAGTGGCCTCGTGGCCGGGGACGAGGTTCTGGTGCCGGGGTTCACCTGGGTCGCGACCGCGCACGCACTGGACTGGATCGGCATCGTGCCGGTCTTCTGCGATGTGGACGAGGTCAGCGGCACCATCGACCCCGACCACGCCGAGCGGCTGATCGGCCCGCGCACCAGGGGAATTCTCGGGGTGCACGTGTTCGGCCATCCCTGCGAGATCGACCGGCTGGCCGAGCTCGCCTGGCGGCACGACCTGGTGGTGCTGTACGACGCCGCGCACGGGATCGGCTGCACCTACCGGGGCTCGCCGATCGGCGGGTTCGGTACCGCCGAGGTGTTCAGCTTCCACGCCAACAAGTACGTGAACAGCTTCGAGGGCGGCGCGATCGTCACCAACGACGCGGTGGTGGCGGGCCGGGCCAGGGCGATGCGCAACTTCGGCATCACCCCGGACCGCAAGGTCGCGTTCGCCGGAACGAACGCCAAGCTCACCGAGGGCGCGGCCGCGATGGGCCTCACCTCGCTGGAATCCATGCCGGACTTCGCGGCGGCCAACCGGGCGAACCACCGGCGCTACCGGGCCGGGCTGGCCGGGGTGCCCGGTATCAGCGTGCGTGAGCAGGCCGACGGCGAGGTGGCGAACCACCAGTACCTGGTCATCGAGGTGGACGCGGCGCTGGCCGGGATCCACCGCGACCGCCTGCACGAGCTGCTCACCAGGAACAATGTGCTGTCCCGGCCCTATTTCCATCCCGCCTGCCACCAGCTGCTGCCCTACGCCGACCGGCCGGACCGGCATGCCCCGCTGCCGCTGCCCCGCGCGGAGGCGCTGGCCGACCGGGTGCTGGCGCTGCCGACCGGGACCGCGGTCACCGCGACGGACATCGACCGGATCAGTGACCTGATCCGGCGCCTGGTGCCGAACGGGTGCTGACCCGGTCCTGAGCACGCCCGCTCACCAGGCCCAGGCCTCCGGGCCGGGGCCGCCGTTGCCCACCGGAGGAAACAGCGTCTCCAGCTCCCCGGTGAGGTCGGCTGGCAGCGCGGTACGCAGGGCGCGCACCGCGCCGTCCAGCTGGCCGAGGGTGCGCGGGCCGACCACCGGCGCGGTCACCCCAGGGCGGGAGGCGACCCAGGCCATCCCGACCTCCGCGGGGTCCATCCCGTAGGCGTCGCACAGCTTCTCGTAGGCCGCCACCGCCGAACCGTGGGTCACCAGCGCCTGCTGGGCGCGTCCCTGCGCGGTCTTGACCGCCTCCCCGTTCTCCAGCTTGCGCAGCCCGCCGGAGAGCAGGCCGCCGTGCAGCGGGGACCAGGGCAGCACGGCGATGCCGTACCGCCGCGCGGCCGGGATCAGCTCCAGCTCCACCTGCCGGGTGATGAGGTTGTAGACGCACTGCTCGGAGACCACTCCGAGGAAGTTGCGTTCCCGCGCCGCCGCCTGCGCCTCGACCAGATGCCAGCCCGCGAAGTTGGAGGATCCGACGTAGCGGACCTTTCCTTGCCGCACCAACGTTTCCATCGCCTGCCACACCTCTTCCCACGGCGCGGCGCGGTCGATGTGGTGCATCTGGTACAGGTCGATCCATTCGGTGCGCAGCCGTCGCAGGGACCGCTCGCAGGAGGCGATGATGTTGCGGGCGGACAACCCCTGGTCGTTCGGCAGCTCGGTCATGGGGTTGCCCACCTTGGTGGCGAGCACCACCCGGTCCCGCCGCTCGCCGCCGAGGGCGAACCATTCGCCAAGCAGGTCCTCGGTGTAGCCCTTGTACCGCTGCCAGCCGTACTGGTTGGCCGTGTCGACGAAGTTGATCCCGCGGTCCAGCGCGTGGTCCAGGATCGTGAAGGCCTCCTCGGTGGTGGTGCGTACCCCGAGGTTGAGCGTGCCGAGGCAGAGCCTGCTCACCCGCAGCGCGGTCCGGCCAAGGCTGGTGAACTCCATCTGCTCGTCCTTCCTCATCAGCGATGTCGGCGTGGTCAGCCGGGCAACTGGACCCAGCCGTGGTCCCCGATCACCAGCCGGTGCGCCACCGGCACCCGCTGGGTCACGTGCACGGTGACGTTGCGGCCGATCAGCGAGGCCTCGACCCGGTGCACCCCGTCCAGCAGCGAGTCGGCCAGCACGATGGAGAACTCGACCTCGCTGTCGCGCAGCACGCAGTTCTCCGCGATCGAGGTGGAGGGGCCGACGTAGGAGCCGGTCACCACGGTGCCTGCGCCGATGATGGCCGGGCCGACCACCCGGGATGCGGACACCATGGCGCCCGGTTCGATCCGCACCCTGCCGACGATCTCGGTGTCCTCGTCCACCGCACCGAGCACGGCCGGTTCCAGGGTCTCCAGCAGCAGCCGGTTGACCTCGAGCATGTCGGCGACGTTGCCGGTGTCCTTCCAGTACCCGGAGATCTCGCTGGCCCGCAGGTCGTATCCGCCCTCCAGCAGCCAGCGCAGCGCGTCGGTGATCTCCAGCTCGCCCCGCGCCGAGGGTTCGATCGCCCGCACCGCGGTGTGCACCGCGGGGGTGAACAGGTAGACCCCGACCAGCGCGAGATCGGTGCGCGGCAGCTCCGGTTTCTCCTCGAGGCCGATCAGCTGGCCGTCCCGGTCGAGTTCGGCCACCCCGAACTCCGAGGGGTTGGCCACCTTGGTGACCAGGACCTGGGCGTCCGGCCGCTGCTCGGTGAACCGCCGCACCACCTCGGTGATGCCGCCGAACACGAAGTTGTCCCCGAGGAACATCAGGAAGTCGTCACCGCCGAGGAAGTCCGCGGCGATCAGCACCGCGTGCGCGAGGCCGAGCGGTGCCTGCTGGCGCAGGTAGGTCACCGCGACGCCGAACCGGGAACCGTCGCCGATCGCCGCCCGCACCTCGGCCTCGGTGTCGCCGACGACGATGCCGACCTCGGTGATCCCGGCCGCGGCGATCGACTCCAGGCCGTAGAACAGGATGGGCTTGTTCGCCACCGGAACCAGTTGTTTGGCCGAGGTGTGCGTGATCGGGCGCAGCCGGGTACCGGCGCCGCCTGCGAGCACGAGTGCCTTCATCTCCGTCACCCTTCGGGCTCGGTGGGTCGGCCGGGTTCAGCCGAGTTCATCGAGGATCGCCACGACCTCGGGAAGCCTGTCCGCGGCGGGTGTGTGCCCGGTGGCCACGCTGCGCACCCGGAACGGGTTGCCGGGGGTGAGCTCGTCCGCCTCACGGATCATCCGGTCCTGTAGCGCGAGTGGCACCAGGCCGTCGCGGGTGTGCCGGACGAAGGTGCGCCGGATCCGGCCCCACCGCCGGGGGTCGATCCGGGCGTCGGCCTGGTTGAGCCCGAGTGGATCGTCCGGGTACAGGATGTTCAGCACGTCCAACAGTTCCCGGTCCGGCGCGTCCGGAGTGAGGAAGGCTGGCCGGGCCTCGCCGAGGAAGTCCGGGTCGGCTGAGCGCCAGTTCACCCGCAGCGCGCCCAGCCGGGCCGGGTCGCCGACCAGGGCGCGGCCGACGAACTCGTTGTGCGCGCCCTCGGCCTCCGGGGTCCGGTAGTACTCGGCGATACTGGGCAGCCGCACGCAGCAGAAGGCGTCCTCGTAGACCAGATGCTCGATCAGGTGCGGTACCGCCTGGGCCACCAGGCCGATCACCAGGCCACCCGCGCTGGCACCTGCCAGCACGACCCGGCCGTGCCCTGCGGCCGCGCGCACCACCCCGATGGTGTGCCGCACGTACTCGCGCAGGCCGATACCGGCCAGCGGGGAGGGCACGGCCGCCCACGCCGCGAGGTCCTGGGGTGCCTGGAACCCGGGGCCGTAGGGCACCATCCCGGGCTGGTGGCCGGGCAGTTCCACGGCGAGCGCGCGATGCCCGCGGGCGGCCAGCGCGTTCACCAGATAGCCGAACATGGCGGCCCGGCCGAAGGCGCCAGGCACGAAGACGAACGTCCGGCACCGGCCGGTCCCTGCCGTGCCGGCGTTGGCGACCCCTCCGGCCGCGACCGGGGCCGCGCCCAGCGCGGCTGCCGCGCCGACCCGGCCGAACGCGCGGCGGCTGTAGCGGCTCACCACGGACTCCTTCCGTTCGCTCAGGCGAGCGCGTGGCTCGCCGGCGGGCCGGTGCGGGCACCGGCGATGTCCTCGAGGGTGCCGACGGTGGCGGCGGGGGTGGGCATGCCGGCCGCCATGGCGGCCAGGTCCCTTGCTGCCGCCGCGAAGGATGCCTCGCCGACCAGCCGTTCCAGCGCCGCTCGCAGGGAGGGCACGTCGGCCTCGTAGTTGGGCACGGTGAGGCCGCAGCCCACCTCGGTGAAGCGCCCGGTGAGCAGGGCCGAGTTGTGCGCCAGCGGCAGTGCGAGCTGGGGCACCCCGGCGGCGACGGAGGTCATCGTCGCGCCGCCGCTGCCGTAGTGCACCACCGCGTCGCAACCGGGCAGCACCAGGTGCAGCGGCACCTCGACCATCGGGTGCACGGTGTCCGGGAGGTCGTACCCCTGCACGTCCTCGCGCAGCGCCAGTAGCAGCACCTCCGCGTCCAGCGAGGTGGCCGCCTCGATCATCTGCGGCAGCTTGTTGGAGGCCGCGCCGAAGGTACGGGTGCCGGAGCGGCCCCACACCATGCAGACCCGTGGCCTGCCGGAGGGTTCCGGAAGTTCCAGGGGTACCGCGCCCGGCCCGTTGTAGGGCACGTACCGCATCGGCAGTCGCTGCCCGCGGCGCAGCTTCGGGGCCACCGGGTCGGGGCAGGGGTCGAGGACGTACTCGGTGTGGCCGTAGATCCGCTCGGCGAGGTCGTGGCCTGCCAGCTCGGTCAGGGTGTGCCTGGCGGTGGCGGAGGTGAACTGCTCGTTGCCGTTGCTGCCGTCGACGGTGTCCAGTCCGTCGTCGGGGCCGGTGGGTCCCCACAGGTGGAGGATGTTGGGTACCTGGGCTGCTTCGGCTGCCGGGGGTCCTTCGTAGCCGACCAGGTCGTGTACCACCAGGTGGGGGCGCCAGCAGCGGGCGTAGTCGCGGGCGGCGTCGATGCTGCGGTGCAGGCGCCGGCGGGAGCGGGCCGAGGTGGTGTCCCACCACTGCTGGAAGTCGAAGGTGTCCTTGTCCAGTGGTTCCCCGGTGTCCGGGTGCGGTGGCGGATCGGGGTAGGGCCAGCTACCCAGATAAAAACTCCCCACATTGAACACCCGCGCGTACTGGGTGACGTCCAGGGTGTCCAGCACCGGTACCGGGGTCAGCCCTGCTCTGGTCAGTCCGCCCACTTCGGACGGTGCGCAGAGCACGTGTACCTCGTGTCCGGCGGCGCGCAGGGCCCAGCCCAGCGGAACCATCGGAAAGTAGTGCCCCGGCCACGAGGACACCACGAACAACACCCGCATACGCCACTCCAAGTCGTCGACAGGGCACCGGCATCCGGCCGGACCAAGGATGGACCGTGGCGGCTGGAGGAAACCCTAGATCCGCGGGCTCAGCCGACCTGGCCCGCGATCCGCGGGTGGGCCGCCGCGCCCCGTTCCGTGGTGAGCCCGCGCAGGTCGGAGTCGACCATCATGCGTACCAGCTCTTCGAAGCTGACGGTGGGGCGCCAGCCCAGCCTGCTGTGCGCGCGGACCGGATCGGCGCGCAGCAGGTCGGTCTCCACCGTGTCCTCCGGTCCGGAGCCCGAGGTGACGTGGTCCCGCCAGTCGAGGCCCACCTCGTCGAAGGCGATCCGCACCATGTCCCGGACGGAGTGCGTGCGGCCGGTGCCGATCACGTAGTCGGCGGCGCGGTCCTGCTGCAACGCCAGATGCATGGCGCGGACGTAGTCGCCCGCGTAGCCCCAGTCCCGCCGGGCGTCGAGCCGGTCGAGGTGGAGCTTGTCCTGGTGGCCGAGTTTGATCCGGGCCACCGCGAGGGAGATCTTGCGCGCGACGCCGGGGCGGCGGCGGGGTGACTCGTGGTTGAACATGATCCCGGAAACCGCGTACAGGCCGAGTGCGTCCCGGTAGTTCCCGGTGAGCAGGTGCCCGTAGGCCTTGGCGGCGCCGTAGGGGCTGCGGGGTTGCGGCGGGGTGTGCTCGTGCTGCGGTGTCTCCGCGGCGTTGCCGAACATCTCGGAGGAGGAAGCCTGGTAGAACCGCGGGTCCCCGGGGTGCGCGCCGCCTGGCGGCCCGTCTCGCCCGGAGACGATCCGGATGGCCTCCAGCATCCGCAGCACTCCCATGCCGTTGACATCGGCGGCGAGTTCCGCCTGCTGCCAGGACAGCGGCACGAAGGACATGGCGGCCAGGTTGTACACCTCGTCGGGCCGCGCCCTGTCCACCGCCGCCACCAGGCTTTCCGCGTCCGTCAGGTCCCCGCGCAGCAGGGAGACCTCGGCCAGCAGGTGCCCGATCCGCGAGGCGCGCGGGTCCGCCCTCGGCGTGACCAGGCCCCAGACCTGATAGCCCAGCCCGAGCAGGTACTCGGTGAGGTAGGAGCCGTCCTGCCCGGTGATCCCGGTGATCAGTGCGCGCTTGGACACGTCTTCCCCTTTCCGGTGGGGCGAGCAGGCGTCCGTGGTTGTCGCGTGGCCTTCGCGCCGCCATTGAACGGCACCGGATCTAGGGATTCCTCCAGCCGGGCCCGGTCATTCTCGGCCGGGCTGGAATCCGGCGCTGTCAACGGGTGGAGTGGCGTATGCGGGTGTTGTTCGTGGTGTCCTCGTGGCCGGGGCACTACTTTCCGATGGTTCCGCTGGGCTGGGCCCTGCGCGCCGCCGGACACGAGGTACACGTGCTCTGCACGGAGTCCGATGTGGACCGGTTGACGGCCGCGGGGCTCACCCCCGTTCCGCTGCTGGACACCCTTGATCTGCTGCTGTTCACCCGTAGCTTCAATGTGGGGAGTTTTTATCTGGGTAGCTGGCCCTACCCCGATCCGCCACCGCACCCGGACACCGGGGAACCACTGGACAAGGACACCTTCGACTTCCAGCAGTGGTGGGACACCACCTCGGCCCGCTCCCGCCGGCGCCTGCACCGCAGCATCGACGCCGCCCGCGACTACGCCCGCTGCTGGCGCCCCCACCTGGTGGTACACGACCTGGTCGGCTACGAAGGACCCCCGGCAGCCGAAGCAGCCCAGGTACCCAACATCCTCCACCTGTGGGGACCCACCGGCCCCGACGACGGACTGGACCCGCTGGGTGCCGACGGCCGTACCGAGCGGCTGAACTCCGCGACGGCGGCCTGGACCCTGGGCGAGATGGTCGGCCACGATCTGGCCGAGCGGATCTACGCCCGGATCGACCACATCATCGACCCGTGCCCGGACCCGATCGCGCCGGTGCTGCGGGGTACCCGGCTGCCGATGCGGTACGTGCCCTACAACGGGCCGGGCGCGGTACCCCTGGAACTGCCGGGCCGCTCCGGCAGGCCACGGGTCTGCGTGGTGTGGGGCCGCGGCGGGACGCACAACTTCGGCCAGGTCTCCAACCGGCTGCCGCAGGTGGTCGAGGCGGCCACCACGCTGGGAGCGGAGGTGCTGGTACTGGCGGTACGGGAGGACCTGGAGGCCTGCGGCCCGTTGCCGGACAACGTTCATCCCCTGGTGGAGATGCCGCTGCACCTGGTGCTGCCCGACTGCGACGCGGTGGTGCACTACGGCGGGGCCGGGGTGGCAATGACCTCCGTCGCCGCCGGAATCCCGCAGCTTACCCTTTCCCTTGCCAGCAACACCGCGCTGTTCACCGACCGGTTCACCGCGGTGGGCTGCGGCCTGACCGTGCCGAGCTACCACGCGGACGACACCGCCATCACCGCCGGCCTGCGCCGCCTGCTCGGCGAGCCGTCCTTCCGCACCGCCGCCCGCGAACTCGCCGCCACGGCGGAGTCCATGCCCTCCCCCGCCGCCGTGGCCTGCTCCCTCGCGGAGATCGCCGCCGCCACCCGGTAATCACCCGCGCGTCGACGGCCAACGCGCGGATGTGGAGAGCCAACGCATGCGCGTGGCGGGCCAACGCGCGGATGTGGGCGGCAAACACACCCGGCCCGGCGTGTTTGCCGCCCACGCGCACGCGTTTGCCGCTCATGCACGCGAGTTTGCTGTTCGCGTCGGCGAGTTTGCCGTTCCCGGCCGCCACCCGGGCTCGCGGAGTCACCCCAGGGTGACGCCGTCCTGCGCCGCGTACAACCGGGCCTAGCCGCCGTCGGCGTCCAGCAGTTCCGCGTGCCTGCCGTGCTCAACGACCCGGCCGGAGTCCAGCAGCAGGATCAGGTCGGCCTCCCGGATGGTGGACAGCCGGTGGGCGATGACGAAGCTCGTCCGCCCGGCGAGCAGCGAGGTCATCGCCCGCTGGACGAGTACCTCGGTGCGGGCGTCCACGGAACTGGTGGCCTCGTCCAGGATGAGGATGGCCGGATCGGACAGCAGCGCGCGGGCGGCCATGATCAGCTGCCGCTCCCCCGCGCTGATCCCGGTTGACTCGTCCAGCACGGTGTCGTATCCGTCGGGCAGGGTGCGGATGAGGTGGTCGACCCGGGTGGCGCGGGCGGCGGCCACGACCTGCTCCCTGCTCGCCAGCGGCCTGCCGTAGGCGATGTTCTCCGCGACGGTGCCCTCGAACAGCCAGCTGTCCTGGAGGACCACGCCGGTCAGCCGCCGGACCGAGTCCCGTGGCAGCGTAGCGATATCCGTACCGTCCACCAGGATGCGGCCGCTGTCCAGCTGGTAGAACCGCAGCAGCAGGTTGGCCAGCGTGGTCTTGCCCGCCCCGGTGGCGCCGACGATGGCGACCGTCTGCCCCGGTTCGACGGTGAACGACAGGTCCTGGATCACCGGGGTGTCCGGGGTGTAGCAGAACCCGACCCGCTCGAAGCACACCCGGCCGCGCACCGGTTCCGGAACCGCAGCCCCCTCCGGGTCGGGCGGTTCCTCCTGCGCGTCCAGCAGGTCGAAGATCCGCTCGGCTGAGGCGAGGCCGGACTGTAGCTGGCCGATGATCCCGGCCAGCATGCCCGCGTTGTGCCCGAAATGCCCGCTGTAGTGCAGGAAAGCCTGTACCTCGCCGATCGAGACGGAGCCGCCGATCACCCGTAGCGCGCCGACGACCGCGATCAGGATGTAGTTGAGGTTGGCGACCATGCTCATCGCGGGCTCGACCGCCTCCGAAGCCACCTGCCCGCGCCGGGCCGCGCGGAACACCTTTTCGTTGTGCTCGTCGAAGGTGCGCTCGACGTACTCACGTCTGCCGAACGCGGCCACCAGCGAATGTGCCGCGTACACCTGCTCGACATGCGCGTTCAGCTCGCCGGTCGCGTTCCACCGCTCGGTGAACCGGCTGCGCGCCCGCCGGGTGATCGGCGCCGCGATCAGCCCCGCCACCGGCAGGGTGGCCAGCACGATCACCGCCAGCAGCGGGGACACCACGAACATCAGCACCAGCACGCCGAGCACCGCGAACGTCTTGGTGACCAGCTGCGCCATCCCCTGCTGCAGTGCCTTCTGCACGTTGTCCACATCGTTGGTGAGCCTGCTCTGCAGCTCGCCACGGGAGCGCCGGTCGAAGTAGCTCAACGGCAGCCTGGTCAGCTTGGCCGCCACCCGCTCGCGCAGGTCGAAAACCACCCTGGCGACCACCACTGCGGTCAGCCGTTCCGCCACCAGGGTGCAGGCGAACGCCGCAAGGTACAGGCCGAGCAACCCGAGCAGCACCAGCCCGAGCCTGGCGAAGTCCACGCCCTGCCCCGGCACGATGTCGACGGTGGCGTACACCTCCGCCAGGTCGTCCCTGCCCTCGGCCCGCAGCCCCTCGAGCGCCTCCGCCTGCGTGGCGCCCGCGGGCAGGGACCCGCCGACCGCGCCTGCGAAGATCAGGTCGGTGGCGTACCCGAGCACCCGCGGGGCGGCCAGGGTGCCCGCGGCCACCCCGCCGATGGCGGTGCCGAGCACGGCGGCCAGCCGCCATCGGTGTGGCCGCAGCTGGGCCAGCAGGCGCCGGGCGACGGCTGGCTGGGACCGCGCGGGTTCCGCGTCCGGGGGTTCGCCGCTGCCGGTCATCCTGCCTCCATCCGGGCCAGTTGCGAGTGGACCAGCTCCCGGTAGACGGGGTTGCCCAGCAACAGGTCATCGTGCGCGCCGGTGCCAGCCACCCGGCCGTCCTCCAGCACGACGATCCGGTCCGCGCGCCGGATCGTGCTGGTCCGCTGCGCGACAAGGAGCACGGTGGCGCCCGCGGTCTCGGCCGCGAGCCCTGCCAGCAACGCGGCCTCGGTGGCCTGGTCGAGCGCGGAGAAGCAGTCGTCGAACAGGTAGATCCGTGGCCTGCGCAGCAGGGTGCGTGCGATGGTGAGGCGCTGGCGCTGGCCGCCGGACAGGTTGCGCCCGCCGTGCGAGATCTCCGCGTCCAGCCCCCCTGGCATCCGTTCGACGAACTCGCGGGCCTGTGCCACCTCGAGGGCATGCCACAGCTGGGCGGTGCCCGCGTCCGGGTTGCCGAAGCGGAGGTTGCCTGCCACCGTGCCGGTGAGCAGGTGGGCATACTGCGGCACCAGCCCGACCGCGGCGGTCAGCGCGGCGGGGTCGAGCCTGCGCACGTCCACCCCGTCCACCAGCACCGCGCCGGTGCTGACCTCGGACAGCCGGAGCACGAGGTGCAGCAGGGTGGTCTTGCCGCTGCCGGTGCTCCCGGTGATCGCCACCGTCTCGCCGGGGCGAACGGCGAGGTCCAGCTCGCGCAGGGCGAACTCCCCTGCCTCCTGGTAACGAAAGCCCACCCCGCGCAGCTCGAGGCCGCCTCGGCCGGGGTGCGGACGGACCGGGGCTGCCGGGGCGGCCAGTTCCGGTTCGGTGTCGAGGACCTCGCGAATCCGCCGGGCGGACACGCTGGCCCTTGGCACGGTCACGAACACGAAGGTGGTCATCGCCACCGACCACACGATCAGCACCAGGTACTCCACGAAGGCGGTGACGGTGCCGATCCGGATGGCACCGCCGTCCACCCGAACGGCGCCCAGCCACACCACCGCGACCGTGGCGAGGTTCGCGGTCAGCGTCACGGTGGGGAACATGGTGGCCAGCAGCCTGCCCACGGTCAGCGAGTGCCGCAGCACCTGCTCGTTCGTCCGGCGGAACCGGGCCCGCTCGTGCTCGCCGCGTACGAACGCGCGCACCACCCGTATCCCGGTGATCTGCTCGCCGAGGGTCCGGTTGAGCCGGTCGAGGCCGGGTTGCAGCAGCCGGTAGCCCGCGGTCATCCGCAGCACGACGAGCACCACGATCACCGCGATGACCGGCAGCAGCGCCGCAGGGACCACGGACAGCGGCACGCTCTGGTTCAGTGCCAGCGCCAGGCTGCCCACGCAGGTCAGCGGCGCGGCGGCGAGCGCCGTGAACACGGCGAGCACCAGCGACTCAAGGTGCGCGACATCGTTGACGGTGCGCACCTCCAGCGAGGAGTTGCCGATCCGGCCGACCTGGCGTGCGGACAGGCCGAGCACCCGCCGGAACACGGCCGAGCGCAGGTCGCGGCCGAAGGCCAGCGCGGTGCGCGCGGCGAAGTACACCGAGCTGACCCCCGCGGCGACCACGGCCAGCGCCACCAGCACCATGAGCCCACCGAAGCGCAGCACGTCCGCCCGGTCGCCGGTCACCACCCCGTGGTTGATCACGGCCGCGTTCAGCGTGGGCAGCAGCAGTACGCCCACGACCTCGACGGCCTGGAGCAGCGCGGCGAGCGCCACCAGGTGGCGGTAGGGCCGCAGCCGGGTGCGCAGCAGTCCGATCAGCACGCGAGCCGCACCACCGGAGTGATCCGCGGGGGAAGGTTCATCACCAGCACCTCACAAGCTCGCGTCGGGGTCGGGGCTTCAGTCCTGCGCGGAGGCGAAGTTCTCGTCGATCAGGTCGAACAACCGGTCCACCGGCGCGGAGTTGATGTCCTCCTCCGATGGGCCTGCCCGGTCGGCGCCCTGCTCGGCGGTGCGCCGCAGCCGGGACACGATCCGTTCCAGCCGGGCCAGCAGTTCCTCGCTCTCCCCGTTCTCCTCCGCCGGGGCGGCCAGCGCGGTCTCCAGCCGGTCGACCATCTCGGCCGCCGAGCCGATCCCCGGCTCCTGCTCGCCCACCACGGTGCCGAGCAGGTAGTCGACCAGCGTGGTGGTGGTCGGGTAGTCGAACACCAGGGTCGCGGGCAGCTTGTGGCGCAGCGCCGCACCCAGTTTGTTCCGCAGTTCCACTGCGGTCAGCGAGTCGAAGCCGAGCTCGGCGAAGGTCCGGTTCTCCTCGATCGCCGCGGCGCCGGAGAATCCGAGCACCACGGCGACCTGGCCGCGCACGACCTCGCTCAGTTCCGCCCTGCGCTCGGCCGCGGGCAGGCCGCGCAGCCGCTCGGCAAGGTCGAGGGCAGGCCCTGCCGAACGGGCGGCCGCGCGGCGCCAGGGGGCGGGAGCCAGGTCGCGCAGGATCGCGGGCAGGTCCGCGCGCTCACCGAGGGCCGTGCGATCCACCCGCAGCGGGACGGCCAGCGCGGTGTCGGTGGTGGCCGCGGCGTCGAACAGCGCCAGGCCCTCCGGCACGGACAGGGATGGCAGGCCGGAGCGGCGCAGCCTCGCCCTGTCCACATCGGACATGTCGCCGGTCATCCCGGTGGCTGGCCGCCAGGCGCCCCAGGCCAGCGAGACGCCGGGCAGCCCGGCGGCCCGGCGGTGCGCGCACAGCGCGTCCAGGAAGGTGTTCGCGGCGGCGTAGTTGGCCTGTCCGGTGGTGCCGAGTACCCCGGTGGCGGAGGAGAACAGCACGAACCCGGCGAGGTCGAGCCCGCGGGTCGCCTGGTGCAGGTGCCAGGCCGCGTCCACCTTGGGCCGCAGCACGGTGTGTAGCTGCTCCGCGGTCAGGGTCTCCAGCACGCCGTCGTCGAGCACCCCGGCGGCGTGCACCACCGCGGTCAGCCCTTCGCGTTCGGCGATCTCGGTGACCAGCTCGTGCGCGGCATCCTGGTCCGCGAGGTCGCAGGCCACGATCCGGGCCCGGCAGCCGGCCGCGGCTAGTTCGGCTTCCAGTTCCGCGGCGCCTGCGGCGTCCGGGCCGCGGCGACCGGCCAGCACCAGTTTGCGGAAGCCGTGCCCGGCAAGATGCCTGGCGAGCTCGCTGCCCAGCCCGCCGGTGCCGCCGGTGATCAGCACCGCCCGGTCGCGGTCCCAGCGGGGCGGGACGGTGAGCACGATCTTGCCGATGTGCTTGGCCTGGCTCATGAACCGGAAGGCGTCCTGCGCGCGCCGGATGTCCCACCCCAGGGTGGGCAGCGGATGCAGCACCCCGCGATCGAACAGGGCCACCAGCTCGGTGAGCATCTCGCCCATCCGTTCGGTCCCGGCCTCGTCGAGGTCGAAGGCCCGGTAACCGATCTCCGGGTGGTCCCCGGCCGGGCGGATGTCGTTCTTGCCCATCTCGGTGAACCGCCCGCCGGGGGCGAGCAGCCGCAGCGAGGCGTCCACGAACTCGCCTGCGAGCGAGTTCAGCACCACGTCCATCCCCGCCCCGCCGGTGACCTCGCGGAAGGCCCGCTCGAAGTCCAGGGTGCGGGAGGAGGCGATATGGTCCCGCGCGACGCCGAGGTCGCGCAGCACCTGCCATTTGGCCTCGCCCGCCGTGGCGAACACCTCGGCGCCCAGCCAGTGCGCGAGCTGGATCGCGGCCATGCCGACCCCGCCCGCCCCGGCGTGGATCAGCACCCGCTCGCCCCGGCGCAGGCCGGAGACGTCGACCAGCCCGTACAGCGCGGTGAGAAAGGCGGCGGGGACCCCGGCGGCGGTCACCTCGGACCAGCCGGCGGGGATGGCGATCAGCCTGCGCTCGTCCACCACGGCCATCGGGCCGAAGCCGCCCGCGACCACCCCCATCACCCGGTCCCCGGTCCGCAGGCCGGTGACCTCGGGCCCGGTCTCGACCACGACCCCGGCGGCCTCGACCCCCATCAGCCCGGCGCCGGACTCGTACCGGGCCAGCGCGGCGAGCACCTCCTGGAAGCCGAGGGTGGACAGCAGGTCGCGGAAGTTCAACCCGGCGGCCGAGACCGCCATCCGGACCTGCCTGCCGGACAGCTCCTGGTCCGCGGCCGGGCATGGCACCAGCCCGAGGCCGTCCACGCTGCCGGGGGTGTGCACGTCCAGCCGCCAGTCCGCCGCGCCCGGCGGGGCCGCCAGCTCGGTCCGGTCGGCGGCCAGCCGTGGCGCGCACACCACCCCCTCCCGCACGGCCAGCTGCGGCTCCTCTCCGGCGAGCAGGTGCGGCAGGGCCGCAGGCAGGTCCTGCTCGGTTTCCAGATCGAGCAGGCCGAACCGGCCGGGGTGTTCGGAGATCGCGGTGCGCAGCAGGCCCCATGTGGTGGCGGCGGCGAGGTCCGCGCCTGCGCGGGCGCCACGGGTGAGGAGCACCAGCCGGGAGCCGGTGCAGCGGTCCTGGCCCAGCCAGCCGCGCAGGGTGCCGAGGACCTGTTCGGCCGTCTCGTGCGCGGCGGTGACCGGGTCGGCGCCGGTGCCGGACACCGGCAGCAGGACCAGCTCGGGGATCTCGTCCCCTCCGGCCAGCTCGCCGATCCCGGCGAACCGCACCTCGCCCGGCACGCCGAGGCCGGTGCCGAGTACGCCGACCGGCCCTTCCGGCACGTTCCGGGGCAGGGGCACCGGGTTCCAGTCCACCGTGTACAGCGAGTCCGCGGCCGGGCCGGGGCCGGTGGCCCGCTCGGCGGCGCCCGCGCGCAGCACCAGCGTGCCGACAGAGACCACCGGCCCGCCCCCGGTGTCGGCGGCCACCATGGCGATCGTGCCGTCCGCTCCGGCGGTCAGCCGCACCCGCAGCAGGCCGGCGTCCACGGCGTGCAGGCACACCTCATGCCAGGAGAACGGCAGCGCGCCCGGCGGCAGGTCGAACCCGGCGACCAGCACCGGGTGCAGGGCCGCGTCCAGCAGCGCGGGGTGCAGGCCGAACCCTTCGGCCCCGGGTACCTCATCCGGGAGGACGACCTCGGCGAGCACCTCGCCGTCGCGGCTCCAGGCTCTGGTGAGTCCGCGGAAGGCCGGCCCGTAGCCGTAGCCCCGTTCGGCGGCCCGCTGGTAGCAGCCGGTCAGGTCGATCTCGGTGGCGCCCCGCGGCGGCCAGGACTCCGCGAAGGTGGTGTCCACCTCCGGGACACCGGGGGCGAGGGTGCCGGAGGCGTGCCGGGTCCAGCCAGCCTCCGCCGGTTCGTCCGGCCGGGAGTGGATGGTGACGGCGCGGTTGCCGTCCTCGGCGGGTTCCTCGACCTGGACCTGGATCCGGACCCCGCCGCGCTCGGGCAGCGCGAGCGGGGCGGTGAGGGTCAGGTCGGCCAGGCTGCCGCAGCCGGTCTCGTCACCCGCCCGTACGGCCAGTTCGACGAGTCCGGCTCCGGGGAACAGCACCT
The DNA here is from genome assembly GCF_018885265.1 of Amycolatopsis aidingensis. Classification (GTDB taxonomy): domain Bacteria; phylum Actinomycetota; class Actinomycetes; order Mycobacteriales; family Pseudonocardiaceae; genus Amycolatopsis; species Amycolatopsis aidingensis. Next base: position 3,373,267 of record NZ_CP076538.1, on the reverse strand, counting down.
GGTCCCGCACCCGGTGGTCGGCAAGCCAGGGATGTGTCTCCAGGGAAAGGCGGCCGGTCAGCAGCAGGCCTTCCTGCCCGGCGAGTTCGACCGCCCCGCCCAGCACGGGGTGACCCGCGGCGGCGAGCCCGAGACCGGCCGCGTCCCCTGTCCCGGCTCGTGCCCGCGGCCAGTACCGCTCGTGCTGGAACGGGTAGGTCGGCAGCTCCACCAGGTCGGCGCCGGGCAGCAGCCGGGTCCAGTCCACCTCGACCCCGTGCCCCCACAGGTGGCCCAGCGAGGCGAGCAGGCGGCGGATGCCGCCGTCTTCGCGGCGCAGGGTGCCGGTGACCACGGGATGCTCGACGGCGCCGTCCAGGGTGTCCTCCAGTTCGGCCGCCAGCACCGGGTGCGGGCTGACCTCCACGAAGGTGCCGTGACCGGCCTCCGCCAGTGCCATGGTGGCTTCCTGGAAACGCACCTGTTGCCGCAGGTTGCGGTACCAGTAGCGGGCGTCCAGCGTGGCGGTGTCCAGTTCCGCGCCGGTGACGGTGGAGTAGAAGGGCACCTCTCCCGTCCGCGGCCGGATCGGCGCGAGTGTCTCGGCCAGTACCTCCTCCAGCACCTCGACCTGCGCCGAATGTGAGGCGTAGTCCACCTTCAGGATGCGTGCCCTGACCCCGTCCGCGGCGCAGCGGCCCGCCAGTTCCCGCAGGGCGTCCACGGCGCCGGACACCACCACGGCGGCGGGCCCGTTGACCGCGGCGACGGACAGCCTTCCGCCGAACCGGCGCAGCAGGTCCTCGACCTCCTCGACCGGCAGTGCCACCGAGGCCATCCCGCCGCTGCCTGCCAGCGCGTGCGCGATCGCCCGGCTGCGCCGCGCCACCACGAGTGCGCCGTCCTCGATGGAGAGGCCGCCCGCGACCACGGCTGCGGCGACTTCGCCCTGGGAATGGCCGACCACCGCGTCCGGCCGGATGCCCAGCTCACGCCAGACCGCGGCCAGGGACACCAGCACCGCCCACAGCGTCGGTTGCACCACCTCCACCCTGGCCAGTGCCTCCGCGTCGGCCAGCGCGTCGATCGGCGAGAGGTCAAGGTGCGGCGCGAGGGCCCGTGCGCACCCGGCCATCGCCTCGGCGAACACCGGTGAGGTGGCCAGCAGGTCGCGGGCCATGCCGGTCCATTGCGCACCCTGGCCGGGGAACACGAAGACCAACCCGCCGGTGCGGGCTGCCGTGGCGCGCACCAGCGCCGGGGAGGGCGCGTCCTCGGCGAGCGCATGTAGTCCCGCCCGCAGCTCGGCCTGGTCGGCGCCGAGCAGCACGGCCCGGCAGGGCAGCCCGGCCCGGCTGGTGGCCAGTGCGAACCCGACATCGGCTTCCCTGGCTGGATGGGTGTCCAGGAATCCGGCCAGCCGCCCGGCGAGGTCGCGCAGCGCGGGCTCGGTGCGCGCCGACAGCACCCAGGGCACGACGGCAGGGACGTCCGGTTCCACGGGGGCGGGTTCGGTTGCGGGCGGCTGTTCCAGGATGACGTGGGCGTTGGTGCCGCTGACGCCGAAGGAGGACACCCCGGCACGCCGGGGGTGATCGGTCTCCGGCCAGCCGGCGGGCTGCGCCAGCAGTTCCACCTTCCCGGCAGTCCAGTCCACCTGGGACGAGGGCGCATCGGCATGCAGGGTGCGCGGGAGCTGGCCGTGCCGCATAGCCTGCACCATCTTGATCACACCAGCCACCCCGGCCGCGGCCTGAGTATGCCCAAGATTCGACTTCACCGAACCCAACAACAGCGGGGTCTCCCGATCCTGGCCATAGGTGGCCAGCACCGCCTGCACCTCGATCGGATCCCCGAGCGGGGTGCCGGTCCCGTGCCCCTCCACCACATCGACCTCCGATGTGGATAGTCCCGCGGAGCCGAGGGCCTGCCGGATCACCCGTTGCTGGGAGGGCCCGTTCGGCGCCGTCAACCCGTTGGATGCGCCATCGGAGTTCACCGCGCTGCCCCGCACCACGGCCAAGATCCGGTGCCCGTTGCGCTCCGCATCGGACAACCGCTCCAGCACCAGCATCCCGACCCCCTCGGACCAGCCGGTGCCATCCGCCGCATCCGAGTACGCCTTGCACCGCCCATCCGGGGCCAACCCACCCTGGCGGGAAAAGTCCACAAAGGTACTCGGAGTCGCCATCACGGTCACCCCACCCGCCAGCGCCAGCGAACACTCCCCCGAACGCAACGCCTGCGCCGCCCAGTGCAACGCCACCAACGAGGACGAACACGCCGTATCCACCGTCACCGCGGGCCCCTCCAACCCCAGCGCATAAGCCACCCTGCCCGAAGCCACGCTGGGCGCGCTTCCCGTACTCTGATAGCCCTCGAACTCCGCGCCGAGCAGGGTGGCGTAGTCGCTGTACATCACCCCCGCGAACACCCCCGTCGGCGAACCCCGCAGCACATGCGGATCAATCCCCGCCCGCTCCAACGCCTCCCAGGACACCTCCAGCAACAACCGCTGCTGCGCATCCGTAGCCACCGCCTCCCGCGGCGACATCCCGAAAAACCCGGCATCGAAACCGGCCGCGTCGGCGAGGAAACCACCGAAGCGGGTATGCGAGGTGCCGGCCCGGTCCGGGTCGGGGTGGAACAGCGCCGCCAGGTCCCAGCCGCGGTCACCGGGGAACTCCCCCGCCGTGTCCACTGCCCCTGCCACCAGGTCCCACAGGTCATCCGGGGAGCCGATCCCGCCGGGGTAGCGGCAGCCCATACCGACGATGGCGACCGGTTCCGCCGCGGGCGGGGCCGCGCTCCCGGTCCGCGCGGGCGCGGTTCCCGCCTCGCCGGGATCCATTCCGGGATCCATAGTGGACAGCAGGAGTCCGGCGATGCCCCGCGGTGCGGGGTGGTCGAAGATGAGGGTCGCCGGCAGCGGAACCCCGGCGGCCTCGGCCAGCCTGCGGCGCAGTTCCACGGCCATCAGCGAGTCGAGGCCGCGTTCGGCCAGTGGCTGCCGGGGGTCCAGGTCGGCGGGGTCCGCCAGCCCCAGCACCAGGGCCGACTCGCGCAGCACCATCGTGGTGAGCTCGCCGAGGCGCTGCCGCCGCGGGAGACCGAGCAGCCGCTCCCGCAGCGGCACCGGCCGGGTTCCGCCCGCGGTGCCGGTGGGCGGCGGTCCGCCGAGGAGGTCGTACAGCACGGCGGGCACGGCGGCGCCCTGCCCGGCCTCCCGCCGCACGGCCCGCAGGTCGATGGCGATCGGCACCAGGTGGGGCGCGGGATTGCGCAGCGCGCGGTCCAGCAGCCGCAGCCCGTCGCGCACCGGCAATGGGCTGATGCCGCGTCGCCGGAGCCTGGCGATTCCGGCCTGGCCGAGGCCCGCGGTCATGCCCTCGCCGGACTGTTGCCACAGCCCCCAGGCCAGGCTGGTGGCAGGCAGGCCTGCGGCCCGCCTGCTGGTGGCGATCGCGTCCAGTACCGCGTTGGCCGCGGCGTAACCGCCCTGACCCGCGGTGCCGATGGTGCCCGCCGCGGAGGAGAAGAGCACGAAGGCCGCTGGCGGGCGGTCCCTGGTGAGCTCGTCGAGGTGCCGGGCGCCGGCGACCTTGGGCGCGAACACCCGGCGCAGGCGGTCCGGGTCGTGGTCGAGCAGCAGGCCGTCGTCCAGTACCCCGGCGAGGTGCAGCACGGCGGTGAGCGGATACTTGTCGTCCACTTCGGACAGAACGGTCGCCACCTGGTCGCGGTTGGCAACGTCGCAGGCCAGTACCCGCACGCTCGTCGCGCCCGCGGCGGTCAGCTCCGCGGCCAGTTCGCGGGCTCCGGGCGCATCCTCGCCACGGCGGGAGGTGAGCAGCAGCCTGCGGATCCCGTGCGTGGCCAGCAGGTGGTGCGCCACGACGCGGCCCAGTTCGCCGGTTCCGCCGGTGATCAGCGCGGTGCCTTCGGGATCCAGCGAGGGTGGTCCGTCCGCCGCGCTCCGCTCGGCCCTTGCCAGCCGGGGTGCCTGCAGCTCCGGCCCGTGTACCAGCAGGTCCGGCTCACCGGCCAGCTCCAGCGCGGCCGCGAGGTGTTCGGCGCCGCCGTCCCATTCGACCAGCCGCAGCACCTGCTCGGGGTGCTCGGCCCGCGCCGCGCGCAGCAGCCCGCGCACCGGCGCGCCGCTCAGCTCGGGGCCGGTTCCGGCCGCGGTCACCCAGACCAGCTCGGCCGGTTCCGGCCGCCGGAGCAGGAGTTGCAGGGTGGACAGGGTCTCCACGGCCACCGACTCCGGCTCCGCGGCGGGCTCGGTCGCGTCCACCACGATCCGGCCGGGTGCCGCGCCTTCCGCGGCCAGCTCGGCCACGGTGGCCGCGGCCGGGCAGCCGAGTGCCTCGGCGACTCGCCCGGCACCGCCGAGCACCACGGTGCCGGGCCGCCGGACCGGCCCGGTTGCGGGCCGCACCGGGCGCGGCAGCACCTGGTACAGCTCTCCCCGGCCGGTGCCCGCGGCCGCGCTCAGCTGGGCCGCGCTGGCCGATCTGAGCTCGAGGGCGGAGATCCGCCCCACCGGCTCGCCCACGGCGTCGGCCAGCCACACCGCGAGGGTCCTGCCGTCGGGATGCGGCCGTGCCTCGACCAGGACGCGCAGCTCGGTGCCACCGGTGGCGTACAGCTCCATCCCGGTGCACTCCACCGGCACCTGGGCCAGCGGGGCGTCCTGGCCGCCATCCTGGCAGGCCCGCATCACGTTCAGCGCCCCGTCCAGCAGTGCCGGGTGCAGGCCGAAACCGTCGCCGGGCATGCCATCCGGCAGCCGCACCAGGCCGTAGCCGCGGTCGCCACGGCGCCACAGCCGGACAGTGGTGCGCAGCGCGGGCCCGTAGTCGACGCCCTGGTCGGCGAACCGCTGGTAGAAGCCGGTCATCGGGACGTCCTCGGCGCCGGGCACCGGCCAGTCGCGCAGTGCGGCGAACCCGGGGCCGGGCGGCGCGCCGGTGCCGGTGGCCACCGCACCGGTGGCGTGCAGGGTCCAGCTGCCGCCGTCCTCGGCGCGGCCGTACACCGCGACCGAACGCGGCCCGCCGGTCTCCGCGCCGATGGCGACCTGCACGCGCACCGCGCCGTCCTCCGGCAGCACCAGCGGCGCCACCATGGCCAGGTTGTCCACCCTGGACGCACCGCAGGCGCGGGCGGCGGCCGCGGCCAGCTCGATCAGCCCGGTGCCGGGCAGCACCGTGGTGCCGTGCAGCACATGGTCGGCCAGCCACGGATGTTCGGCAGGCGAAAGGCGCCCGGCCAGCACCTGCCCTGCGCCCTCGGCGAGCTCGGGCCGCACGGTGAGCCAGGGGTGCTCGACCGGCTCCAGCTCCAGCCCGGCGGTACCCCCGGTGTGCGCGGGCGGCTGTGGCCAGTACCGCTCGCGCTGGAAGGGGTAGGTGGGCAGGTCGATGACGCCAGCGCCGGTGCCTGCGAAGACCCGGTCCCAGTCCACTCCGGCGCCGTGCAGATGCAGCTGGGCCGCGATGCCGAGCACCGACTCCACCTCCGGCCGGTCCCCGGGCCGGGCGGCGACCACGGCTCCGGGCTCCGGCTGCTCGGCAAGGCAGTCGGCGACCATGGCCGCGGCGGAGGAGTCCGGGCCCAGTTCGGCGAACCTGGTCACGCCGGAGGCGGCCAGCGCGCGGACTCCCGCGGCGAACCGGACCGTCTCCCGCACCTGCCGCACCCAGTACTCCGGCTCGCCCATCTCGCCGGTCCCGGCCTCACCGGTCACCGCGGACACCAGGCCCAGCCGCGGCTGGTGGAAGGTGACCCGCTGCGTCACCGCGCGGAACTCGGCCAGCATCGGCTCCATCCGGCTGGAGTGGTAGGCCTGCGCCACCGGGAGCTTCCTGGTCCTGCGGCCCTTGGCTGCGCAGTCCGCGGCGAGCTCCGCCACCGCGGCCGCGGATCCGGACAGCACCAGGGTGGACGGCCCGTTCACCGCAGCAAGGCACAGCCGGTCCTCCCGCCCGGCCAGCAGCTCCGGCAGTTCGTCCTCGCCTGCGCGCACGGCCAGCATCGCGCCGCTGCCGCCGAGCTCGCGCATCAGCCGCCCGCGCGCGGCCACCAGCAGGCAGGCGTCCGGTACCGACCACATGCCGGCCACCTGGGCGGCGGCCAGCTCCCCGATCGAGTGGCCGAGCAGGTGCTCCGGGGTGAGGCCCCAGGACTCCAGCAGCCGGAACAGGGCCACCTCGAAGGCGAACAGGGCGGGCTGGGTGAAGTCGGTGCGGTCCAGTAGTTCCGCCTCCGGTGTCCCGGCAGCGGCGAAGGCGACCTCCCGCAGCGGGCGTTCCAGCAACGGGTCCAGGTGCGCGCACAGGGTGTCGAAGGCGGCGGCGAACTCCGGGAAGGTGTCGTAAAGGGCCCGCCCCATCCCGGCCCGCTGGGCGCCCTGCCCTGGGAACACGAACGCGGTCCGCCCGGTGACCTCGGTGCCGAGCCGTACGCCTTCCGCCTGCCTGCCCTCGGCGAGTGCGGTCAGCCCGGCCACCAGCTGCTCCGGGCCGCCGAGCACGGCCGCCCGCCGCCCGAGCCGGGCCCTGGTGCCGAGCAGGGACCAGGCGAGGTCGACCGGGCGGGGCCGCTGCGCGCCGGTCAGCAGGGTGGCGAGGCGGCGTGCCTGCTCGCGCAGTCCCCCGGCGGTGTGCGCGGACAACAGCAGCGGCAGCGCGGGAAGCTCGGTCTCCGGCGTGACCTGCCGGGCGGGTTCCGGCGCGGGTGCCTGTTCGAGGATGACGTGCGCGTTCGTCCCGCTGATCCCGAAGGAGGACACCCCGGCCCGGTGCGGCGCCTCGTCCTCGGGCAGCCCGACCGGCTCGGTCAGCAGCCGCACGCCGCCCCGGACCAGTCGACGTGCGAGGTCGGTTCCGTCGCGTGCAGGGTGCGCGGCCATTGCCCGTGCCGCAGCGCCTGCACCATCTTGATCACCCCGGCCACCCGGCCGCCGCCTGGGTGTGGCCGAGGTTCGACTTGACCGCCCCGAGCCACAGTGGACGGCCGGGGTCGCGTCCCTGCCCGTAGGTGGCGAGCAGGGCGCGGGCCTCGATGGGGTCGCCGAGCGTGGTGCCGGTGCCGTGCGCCTCCACGGCGTGCACCTCGGCCGGGGAGAGCCCGGCATCGGCCAGCGCGGCGCGGATGACCTCCTGCTGCGCCTCGCCGCTGGGTGCGGTGAGCCCGTTGGATGCGCCGTCGGCGTTCACCGCGCTGCCGCGCACCAGCGCGAGCACGGGGTGCTCGTTGCGCAGCGCGTCGGACAACCGTTCCAGCACCAGGATGCCGCTGCCCTCGGCGAACCCGGTACCGTCGGCGGCCGCGGCGAAGGCGCGGCACCGCCCGTCCGCCGACAACCCGCGTTGCCTGCTGAACTCGATCAGCAGCCGCGGGGTGGCCATCACGGTGGCGCCGCCCGCGAGGGCCAGTGCGCATTCGCCGCCGCGCAGCGCCCGTACCGCGCTGTGCAGCGCGACCAGCGAGGAGGAGCAGGCGGTGTCCACGGTCATCGCCGGGCCGCGCAGGCCCAGCGTGTAGGCCACCCGGCCGGCGAGCACGCTGGCCGCGCCGCCGGTGAGGGTGTGGCCCTCGCTGCTCTCGCCGGTGGCGAGGGCGGCGTAGTCCTGGCCGTTGGTGCCGAGGTAGACACCGGTGTCCCCGCCGCGCAGCGAGAACGGGTCGATCCGGGCCGCCTCCAGCGCCTCCCACGCGCCTTCCAGCAGCAGCCGCTGCTGCGGGTCCATGGCCACCGCCTCCCGCGGCGAGATGCCGAAGAACCCGGCGTCGAACTCGGCCGCGTCCTCGAGGAATCCGCCCGCGGTGGCGTAGACGGTGCCCGGGGTGTCCGGGTCGGGATGGTAGAGGGCGTCCAGGTCCCAGCCGCGGTCGGCGGGCAGCGGCCCGATCGCGTCCCTGCCCTCGGCCAGCAGCCGCCAGAATCCGTCCGGTGTGGACACTCCACCCGGCAGCCTGCAGCTCATCGACACCACCGCGATCGGTTCCCGTTCGGCCTCGGTGAGCCGCCGCAGCCTGCCCCGGGTGGCGTCCAGCTCCGCGGTGACCTTCTTCAGGTACTCACGTAACTTGTCCTCGTTCGCCGTCACATGGCCCTCCGGCTGGTGCCCGCGGCGTCCTCGCCGAACTTCTTGTCGATGAACCGGAACAGGTCCTCATCGGAGACGTCGTCAAGGGCCTCCGCCGTCCGGGGGTCCTCGGCCGTAGGCTGCTCCGGTTCGGGACCCGCGCCAACCAGGTGGTCCAGCTTGCGCAGCGCGGACCGCAGCCTGCCGAGATCGGTGGCGCGCAACGCCGCCGGGTCGAGCCCGGTCAGCGCGGTCTCCACCGCGTCCACCGCGGCCGCCGGGCCGCGTGGCCCCTCGTCCAGGTCCAGCTCGGCCAGCAGGTGGCCGGTGACGGCGGCCGGGGTCGGGTGCTCGAACACCAGCGTGACCGGCAGCCGCAGGCCGGTCTCGGCGCCCAGCCGGTTGGTCAGGTCCACCCCGGTCACCGAGTCGAAGCCGAGCTCGCGGAAGGCGCGCTCCGGTTCGGGCCGGTCGCCGGGACGGTAGCCGAGGACGGCCGCGGCGTGCTTGAGCACCACCTCGGCCACGGCCTCGCGCCGCTGGTCCGCGGGCAGGGTGACCAGCCGGTGCCGCAGGCCCTTCCGCTGCGGGTCCTCGGCGGCCGCGGCGGCCCGCCGCACCTCCGGCAGGTCCGCGAGCAGCCTGCTGGGCCGCACCGCGGTGAAGGCCGCGAGGAACCGCTCCCAGCGCACGTCGGCCACGGTCTGGCAGGGCCTGCCGCCCTCGATGGCCCTGCGCAGCGCCAGCACGGCCCGCTCCGGCGGGATGCCGGGAACGCCGTGCCGTTCCAGTACTCCGGCCACCGCCGTGCGGCCCATCCCCGCCCCGGCCCATGCTCCCCAGGAGACGGCCGTGGCGGGCAGTCCCTCGGCCTGCCGCAGCTCGGCGAGGGCGTCCAGGTAGGCGTTGGCGGGTGCGTAGTTGCCCTGCCCTGGCAGGCCGACGGTGGCACCGAAGGAGGAGAACAGCACGAAGGCGTCCAGGTCGATGCCGGCGGTCAGCTCGTGCAGGTGCCAGGCACCCTGCGCCTTGACCCGCAGTGCGCGTTCCACCTGGTCGGCGTCCAGGGTGTCCAGCACAGCGTCGTCCAGCACGGCGGCCGCGTGGATCACCGTGCGCAGGCCGCCCGGAGCGTCGATCCGGTCCAGCAGCTCGCGCACCTGGTCCCGTTCGGCGACATCGCAGGCCTCGACCAGCACCTGCACCCCGGTGGCCCGCAACTCGGCCACGAGCTCGGCGGCGCCGGGGGCGTCCGGGCCACGGCGGCCTGCCAGCACGATCCGCTCGGCCCCGTGCCCGGCGGCCCAGCGGGCCAGGTGGGCGCCCAGTGCGCCGGTCCCACCGGTGATCAGCACGGTGCCCCTGGGGTGCCAGCCGGTGGGTGCGGGCACACTCGCGCGGTGCAGCCGCCTTGCCAGCGTGCGGTTTCCGCGGATGGCCAGCTGGTCCTCGCCCTCGCCGCGGTGCAGCGCCGCGGCCAGCCTGCGCCAGGTCTGCTGCTCCGGCTCGGCAGGCAGGTCGATCAGGCCGCCCCAGCGGTCGGCGTGCTCCAGCGCCGCGACCCGGCCCAGCCCCCACACCAGCCGCTGCGAAGGGCTGACCGGGTCCCCAGTCGACTCGGCACGTACGGCGCCGGTGGTGAGGCACCACAGCGGGGCGGTGACGGCGGCGGTGCCGAGCGCCTGGATGGCGAGCAGGGTGGCGGCGTATCCGGCAGGCACCGCGGGCCGGTCCGGGTGCGGGCCGGTGTCCAGTGCCAGCAGGGAGAGCACCCCGGTGAGCCGGTGTGTCCCCGCCGCGGCCGCGCAGGAGCGGGCCAGTGCTTCCCTGCCGGTGTGCGGTTCCTGCCGCACGGTCACCAGGTCCATGCCGGCCCCGGCCAGTCCGTCCAGCACCGGCCGGACGAGTTCGTCCCGTGCCGGCAGGAGCACCAGCCAGGTACCGGTGGGGTCCGGCGCGGGCCGCTCGGGCAGCCGGGTCCAGGTGACCTCGTACCAGCAGTCCCTGATCGCCGACTCGTCCCGGCCGCGGCTACGCCACGCGGCGAGTGCGGGCACCAGTTCCGCCAGTGTCCCGTCCGCTTCGACGTCCAATGTGGATCTCACGGTGTCCACGTCGCCGCGGTCCACGGCCTCCCACAGCGCGGCCTCCTCCGGCAGGCCGGTGCCGCCGGGGGCCGGGTGCTCGCGATCCAGCCAGTGCCGCCGGTGCTGGAACCGGTAGGTTGGCAGGTCGACACGATGCGCCGAGGGCAGGGCCACGCGCCAGTCCAGCCGCGCGCCCCGGACGTGTGCCTCGGCGAGGGACTGGTGGAACCGCGCCAGGCCGCCGTCGTCCCGGCGCAGGCTGCCGACGGCGACCGCGCCGAGGTCCGCGGTCGTCTCCTCGATCGCCATGGTGAGCACCGGGTGCGGGCTGGCCTCGATGAACACCCGGTGGCCCGCGGCGGCCAGCCGCTCGATCGCGGCCCTGAACTCCACGGTGCCGCGCAGGTTGCGGTACCAGTACCCGGCGTCCAGGGTGCCGGTGTCCGCCACCGGTTCGCCGGTCACCGTGGAGTGGAAGGTCAGCTCGGCCGGGCGCGGCCGGATCGGAGCGAGCTGTTCCAGCAGCTCCGCGTGGATCGCGCCGACCTGCTCGGAGTGCGAGGCGTAGTCCACCGGGACGCGCCGCGCCCGCACCTCCTCGGCGGCACACCGGGCCAGCAGCTCCTCCAGCGCGGCGGGCTCGCCGGAGAGCACGGTGGAGGCCGCGCCGTTCTCGGCGGCCAGCGCCAGCCGTCCGGTCAGCCTGGTGAGGTACCGGGGCAGGTGCTCGCGGGGCAGGGCGACCGAGACCATACCGCCCCGCCCGGCCAGTTCGCGGGCCACCAGCCTGCTGCGCAGTGCGACCACCCGCGCCCCGTCGGCGAGGGAGAGCGCCCCTGCCACGCAGGCGGCGGCAATCTCGCCCTGGGAGTGCCCGACCACGGCGGCCGGCCGCAGCCCGTGCGCGGACCACAGTCCGGCAAGGGACACCAGCACCGCCCACAGCACCGGCTGCACCACCTCCACCCTGGCCAGTGCCTCGTCATCGGCGAGGACCTCGGCCGGGGTGAAGTCCACGAAGGGCTCCAGCGCCAGGGCGCATTCGGCGAACCGCTCGGCGAAGGCGGGGGCGGTGCCGAGCAGTTCGCGGGCCATACCGCACCACTGCGCGCCCTGCCCTGGGAACACCAGCACCGGTCCGGCGTCCGCCGCACCGGGTACGGCGCGGCCGGTGACCAGGCCGGGTGCGTCCTGGCCCGCGGCGAGGGCGGCGAGTCCGTCCGCGAACCCGGTGCGCTCCCGCGCCAGCAGCACCGCCCGCTGTTCCATGCTCGCCCGTGCCGTGGCGAGGGTGTAGCCGATGTCGGCGGCGGCGAGATCGGGCCGCGCGGCCAGATGTTCGCTCAGGGCGGCGGCCTGGTCCCGCAGCGCGTCCGAGGTACGGGCGGACAGCACCCAGGGCAGCAGCCTGCCGCCTGCGTCCGTGCCGCCGCGGACCGCGGTCCAGTCCACCGGGACGCCGTCCGTCCATAGCAGACCGGCGAGGTCTTCGAGGGACTGCCGGGCAGGCTGGTCCCTGCGGCAGGTCGCGGCGATCGGGGCGCGGGGCAGCCAGGGGTCCGCGGCTACGGTGCGGGCCAGCGGCCCGGCCAGCACCGGGTGCGGGGCGATCTCCACGATCCGGCTCGGCTCCTGCCCGATGGCCGGAGCGACCGCGTCCGCGAGCCGCATGGGCAGGCACATGTTCCGCACCCAGTACTCGGTGTCCAGTTCCGGGCCCGCCAGCGGCCCCGCGGTGACCGTGGACACGAACGGTACCGCGGTCGCGCCGGGCCGCACCTCCCCGAGCCGCCGGAGCAGTTCCGGCCGTAGCCCGGCGAGGCCGGTGCTGTGCGAGGGATAGTCGATGGCGACCCGCTGGGTGCGCACCCCCGCCTCGGCCAGTTCCCGCTGCACGGTGTCGAGCTGGTCGTGCGGGCCGGAAAGGCAGGTCCGGTCCGGGGCGAGCGACCCGGCGACGGTGAGCCGCTCGCCCGCGATCCGCGCGGCATCGGCCTCGGCCAGCTCGCACAGCAGCACCCCGCCGGTGCCGCTCGCGCGTTCCGCGACCAACCCGGACCATACGGCGATGATCCTGGCGCCCGTGGCGAGGGTGAGCGCGCCCGCGGTCACCGCGGCGGCCACCTCGCCGATACTCTGCCCGAACACCACATCCGGAGTGATGCCCCAGGCTCGCAGCGTGCGGGCCAGCGCCACCTGGAAAGCGAACAGCACCGGCTGGACCACCTCGGTGCGCTCCAGTTCCGGGTGCTCGGCCAGCAACTCCGCCCACACCGACCAGCCGGTGAACTCGGCAAGGGCGCGGTCGGCCTCGGCAAGGGCGGCGCGGAACGCCGGTTCGGCCAGCAGGCCGCGGCCCATGCCCGCCCACTGGCTGCCGTGCCCGGAGAAGCAGAACGCCACCCGCGGGCGGGAGCCAGGCTCGGCGGTCCGCCGGGCGTCCCGCAGCGCGGTCGCCAGCTCGGCCTGCCGCTCCACCGCGGCGAAGGCGCGGTAGGGCCCGGACCCGCGGGGCAGCGCGTCCGCCTCCGGCTCCCGCAGGAACTCCGCCACCTGCTCGCGCAGTTCCCGCTCGGTGTCCGCGGCCAGCGCGACCAGCCTGCGCCTGCGGTACGGCGCCTGCTCCAGTGCGAGGTGGACGTTGGTGCCGCCGAAGCCGAACCCGCTGACCCCGGCGTAGCGGGGCCCCTCCGGCCAGCCCTGCCGCTCGGTCACCACCGCCAGCCGCTGCCCAGCGAAGTCGATCTTCGGGTTGGGCCGCTCGCAGTGCAGGCTGGCAGGCAGCTCCCCGTGGTGCAGGGACAGCGCGGTTTTCAGCACGCCGAGCACCCCGGCGGCGGGTTCCAGGTGCCCGAAGTTGGTCTTCACCGAGCCGATCCGCAGCTCCTCGGCGCGGCCGCGGGCGAACACCTCGCCCAGCGCCCCGGCCTCGATCACGTCCCCGAGCGGCGTCCCGGTTCCATGTGTCTCCACATAGGATACCTGATGCGGTGCAACCGCGGCCTCCAGCCAGGCCGCGCGCAGCACCTCGGCCTGTGCCAGCGGGTTGGGTGCGGTGAGCCCGTTGGATGCGCCGTCGTTGTTCATCGCGCTGCCGCGCAGCACCGCGTAGATCCGGTCCCCTTCGCGCAGCGCGTCGGACAGCCTGCGCAGCACCACCACCCCGCAACCCTCGCCGCGCACGTACCCGGCGGCGTCGGCGTCGAAGGCGCGGCACTGCCCGTGCGGGTTCAGCCCGCCGAACTTGGTCATCGCAATGGTGGTGTGCGGATGCAGCATCAGGCTGACCCCGCCGGCGAGGACCAGGTCGGACTCGCCTCGGCGCAGGCTGTGCGCGGCAAGGTGCAGCGCGCCGAGCGAGGAGCTGCATGCCGTGCCGACGGACAGCACCGGCCCGCGCAGACCGAGGGCGTAGGCGATCCGCGCGGGCACGATGGAGGTGTCCCAGCCAACCGCCGACTGCGAGCCGATCGCGGTGGGGTCGGCACCGGTCGCCAGGTGGTACTCCTGCCACATCGTTCCGAGGAACACCCCGGTGTTGCTACCTTCCAGCCGGTCAGGGGCCACCCCGGCGTCCTCCAGCGCGGACCAGGCGACCTCGAGCGCCACCCGCTGCTGGGGATCCATCCGGTCCGCCTCGGCGGGGGCGATCCGGAAGAAGGCGGCGTCGAAACCCGCGACATCGTCGAGGAAACCGCCCCGGCGGCTGGTGGTCCGCCCCGGGGCGGCGGGGTCCTGGTCGAACCAGTCCTCGCCGTCCCACCGGCCGGCAGGCACCGGGCCCACGGCGTCCACACCGGACAGCAGACCCGACCACAGCTCGGCGGGGGAATCGATCCCGCCCGGCAGCCGGCAGCCCATGCCGACGATGGCTACCGGTTCCGCGGTCGCCGCCACCTGCCGGGCCGCCGGGTCCGCCGTGCCGGGTTCGCCCGCGAGGAAGGTGGCCAGCGCGGCCACGGTCGGATGCTGCCACACCGCCCAGGCCGGCACCGGCCTGCCGAGCCGGTCGGAGATATCGGTGGCCAGCCGGGTCATCCCCGCCGAGTCCACGCCGAGCTCGCGCAGCGGCACCCCGGTCGCCACCGCATCCGGTGGCATCCCGGCGAGCCGGGCAACCGCGGAACGCAGATACCCGATGATATCGACGGGACCGTGGTCCTTGGTCGCGCTCATCCAGACTCCTCCGGGCTCGTGCCGGGGCGAACCGGCCGGCGGGCAGGGCGGGTTTCGCTTCGGGGCATCGAGTCGGACCGTATGGACCGGGGACTGCACTTTCCCCCAGAGCGGGTGCCGGATGATCACCCCTGGCCCGGCGTCGTTCCCGAATCGGGAGGACTAGGGATTTCTCTGGTACCGGTGCGGCACCCTGCGAATCAGCACAGTGCGGCCGCCGATGCGGTGAGGGAGGCGGATATGACGGACGTCCGCTCGAATGTGGTGGACTTCCCGCTGCGCCGGCGCGGCGCGCCCTTTCCCCCGAGGGAGTACGACGGGTTGCGCGAACGGGAGGGTCTGGTGCGCGCGCACCTGCCGAGCGGCCAGCCGGTCTGGCTGGTGTCCCGGCACGAGGACGTGCGCGCCCTGCTCACCGATCCACGAATCAGCGCCAACCCGGCGAACGCGGGCTTCCCGAAGGTCGCACGGACCGGTGGGGTGCCGACACAGGAGGAGATACCGGGCTGGTTCGTCGGACTGGACCCGCCGGAGCACGACCGGTTCCGCAAGGTGCTCATTCCGGAGTTCTCGGTGCCGCGGATCAGACGGTGGCGGCCGACCATCCAGCGCACCGTGCATGAATGCGTGGACGAGCTGCTGGCAAGCGACGGGGCGGCGGATCTGGTGGCCGACTTCGCGCTGCCGGTGCCTTCCCGGATCATCTGCACGATCCTCGGGGTGCCGCACGCGGACCGGGACTTCTTCGAGTCCAGGACGCAGACCCTGGTCGACCTGGCAGGCACCACCGAGGCCGAACGCGCCGAGGCCGTCCGGCAGTTACTGCGGCATATCAACCGGCTGATCGCGATCAAACGGAAATGGCCTGCCGACGACCTGATCAGCCGCATCCTCGGCACCGGGGTGGTCAGCGAGGAGGAAATGTCCGGGGTGGTCATGCTGCTGCTGATCGCCGGGCACGAAACCACCGCGAACAACATCGCGCTCGGGGTGGTGACCCTGCTTTCCAATCCACAGTGGATAGGGGACGACCGGATCGTGGACGAGCTGGTGCGGTTCCATTCGGTGGCCGACCTGGTGGCCATGCGCACCGCGGTGGCCGATATCGAGATCGGCGGCCAGCTCATCCGCGCGGGCGAGGGGGTGATGCCGCTCATCGCCGCCGCCAACCACGACTCCTGCGCCTTCGAGCATCCGCGGGACTTCGACCCCGGCCGCTCGGCACGCGGTCACGTCGGCTTCGGTTTCGGCGTGCACCAGTGCCTCGGCCAGAACCTGGTGCGCGCCGAGATGGAGTGTGTGTATCGCACCCTGTTCGAACGGGTGCCGAACCTGCATCTGACGCGGCCGGTGGCGGAGCTGCCGTTCAAGTACGACGGCACCCTGTTCGGACTGCACTCCCTTCCGGTCGGCTGGTAGCCGTCCCCCGATCCTCCCGGAGGAGCGACATGCGGATCAGCGCGAACACCGGCCGTTGTGTCGGGGCAGGCCAGTGCGTGCTACAGGCGCCGGAGGTCTTCGACCAGGACGAGGACGCGATGGTCACGCTGCACACCGACCGGCCGGGGGAAGCCGCGCGGGCCGCGGTGTCCGAGGCGGCGAACCTGTGCCCCGCAGGGGCGATCACGATCCACGAGGACTGAGCCCCGGCACGAGACGGAGGAACGCGATGACGGTGTCCCAGCACGGTATGCTGATGGCCTCCGACCTGCCGTTCGAGCTGCGCATGTGCCCGCACCTGCGGCCCGTGCCGGAAGGATCGCCCGCGCGGAGGGTGCGTACACCGGCCGGTGACGAGGCGTGGCTGGTGACCGGGCACGCCGAGGTGCGGGAACTGCTGCTGGACCCCCGGCTCGGCCGTTCGCACCCGGCCCCGGACAGCCGGGCCCAGTACGCCGGGCACCCGACCTACGACCAGGTGACCAGCGCGGACCACCAGGCTGCCGACGAGATGCATGCCGGGTTGCGCGCGGTGATGAAGCCGTACTTCACCACCCGGCGCATGCTGGAACTGCAGCCGAGGGTAGAGGAGTTCGTGGCGGAGCGGACCCGGCGGCTGATCGCCACCGGGCGACCCGCGGACCTGCGCGAGACCTTCTCGGCGCCGTTGCTGCGGCAGGTGTTCAACGAGCTGCTCGGTGTGCCCGCGGCGGACCGGGAACGCTGTGCCGAGCTGATGCGCCTGGCCGCCGAGGGTGACCTGCCTGGTTTCCTCGGGTACCTCGGGGAACTGGTTGCCCGCAGGGATGAGGCGGCCGAGGACGGCATGATCGCCGGGCTGTCCGCGGCGGGGCTGCCGGACGAGCAGGTGGTCCAGGTTTCCCTGCTGGTGCAGCTCGCCGGGTTCGGTGCCACCCTGAAACAGATCGACTACGGGATCCTGCTGCTCGCGCACAATCCGGAGCAGCGGGCCGCGGTGACCGGCGGCCCCGAGCTGCGTACCAGGGCCGTGGAGGAGATTCTCCGCCTGTCCGGCAGCCTCAGCCTGCCCCGCTACGCGCGCGAGGACATCCGGCTCGGCGAGGTGACCATCGGCGCGAACGAGCTCGTGCTGCTGGATCTGACCGTGGCGAACTTCGACGAGCAGGCCTTCGCGGATCCGCGCGGGTTCGATGTCGAGCGCTCCCCCAACCGGCATCTGACCTTCAGTCACGGCGCGTGGACCTGCCTCGGCGCGCCCCTTGCCCGGCTGATCCTCCGCACGACCTTCGCCGGGCTGTTCGGCACCCTGCCCGGTCTCACCCCGGCCACCCCGCTGGTGGCGGCGGACGAGCCGGGCGCGCCGCTGTCCGGCGGGTTGCCGGAACAGTTGCTGGTCACCTGGTAGGCATGGCTCCACTCGCGCGGTTCGCCGCGATCTCCGCGGCCAGTTGGGCTGCGCGGGCCGCCAGCGGCGAGGGAGTGCGGTAGGCGTGGCGCACCAAGTAGATCTCCCGTTGGGCCACCTGCGGACGCAGCGCATGAATGCTCAGGTCACGCCCGGTAGTGGTGTCGGCGGCCTGGATCGCGAGCCTGGGAAGGATCGCCGAGCCGAGGCCGGCTCGGACCATGGACAGCACGGTTTCGTTGCCTGCGGCGCGGAAGACGATGCGGGGATGGATGCCGTTGGTGGCGAGTTCCTCCTCCAGGGCAGGCTGTGCGCAGTCCGGCGGCCAGGCGACCATCGGCGCCCCGTCGAGTTCGGAAAGATCGACAGGGCCATCAGGAAAGCGCCCACGGGGTGCCACGAGGTGGTAGGGGTCGTCGAGGAGTTTGACGTGTTCGACGCCGGGGTCGTCGATGGGGAGGTCGTAGAAGAGCAGGTCGACGGTTGACAGGTCCGGGAACTCCGCCTCCTGCTCGGAAAGCCGTATGTCGCAGCTGGGAAACTCGTCGCGGAGCATGCGGATCAGAACCGGCAGCAGCGTGTTGGAAACGCTCTGGAAGGTGCCGATCGTGAGCCGGCTCTCGCCTGCTTTGAACCGCTCCACGGCGGCGTGCATCGCGCCGGCCTTGGCCAGCAACTCGGCGGCATGCGGCAGTACCACCTCGCCGAGTGGGGTGAGCTGGACCCGGCGCGGGCCGCCAGGGCGGTCGAAGAGGCGGCCACCGATCGCCCGCTCGAGGGCGGCGATGTGCTGGCTGACGGTGGACTGCGCGTAGCCGAGCCGGGACGCCGCCCGGCCGAAGGAACCCTCGTCGACGGCGGCGGTGAGGGTAGTCAGGTATCGAAGATCCACGTCGATCACACTGGCCAGGATACTTCGTGCGACCCGATCGTAATCATCGAGAATTATCGCTTTTCACGATGAAAGGGCGCCTCTAGCGTCAGCAGCATGGCTACGAACCCCCGATCCGCGTTGTGGGTCCCGCTCTTCGACGAACTGGCCGATCCTCTCCTGGCGGCCCGGCTGGCCGCCGAAGCCGAAGAGGCAGGCTGGGACGGATTCTTCGTATGGGACAGACTCACCTGGTCCGCGCCGGTGACCCGGGTCGCCGACCCGTGGATCTCCCTTGCCGCGGCCGCAGCGGCGACCGAGTCGGTAAGGCTCGGCCCGATGGTCACGCCGGTCCCGCGTTATCGGCCCGCCCAGCTGGCTCGGCAGACCGCCGCACTGGACCGGCTCAGCGAGGGGCGGCTGACCCTGGGCGTCGGGCTCGGCGGCGACGCCTACGGCGCGGAGTTCGCCCGCACCGGAGAGCAGATCGAGGACCGGGTCCGGGCCGCGATGCTGGACGAGACCATGGACATCCTGATGGCCGCCTGGTCGGGGCAACCCGTGCGGCACCGCGGACCGCACTACGTGATCGACGATCTCGCCTTTCTGCCCACCCCGGCTCAGCAGCCGCGCGTGCCGGTCTGGGCCGCCGGTTACGCGGGCCTCAGCGGACCGCTGCACCGCGCGGCATGCGTGGACGGGTACTTCCCGGTCGAGGTGCGGCACCCCGATCAGCTCGCGGAGATCGAGCAGCGGATCCGCGGCCTTCGCCCCGACCCCACCGCGCCCTTCGACATCGCGATATCTCTGGTACCCGGCGTCGATCCCGCCGCGTACGTCGCCGCCGGCGCCACCTGGTGTATGACCGAACTCGAACCGGAGACGATCACGCTCGACCAGGTGCGGGGAGTGCTCCGCGACGGCCCCACCATCACTACCCCAGCGGAGGTCACCTCATCATGAGCACGGCAACGCGAACGGACTTCGACGCCGAGCTGCGGCGCCACAACGAAGTACTGCGCAGGGCGTGCGGGATCCAGTCCGGCGAGCACGTCCTCGACATCGGCTGCGGGACAGGACAGACGACCCGGCAGGCCGCGCGCAAGGCCCGAGCAGGAAGCGCGCTCGGAGTCGACCTCTCCGCACCCTCTATCGAACATGCCCGCCAACTTGCCAGTGCAGAGAAACTCCGCAACATCACCTTCGAACACGCCGATGCCCAGACCCACCCGTTCCCGCAGGACCATTTCGACCTAGCGATCAGCAGGTTCGGCACGATGTTCTTCGCCGACCCCGCCGCAGCCTTCGCCAACATCCGAAGGGCGCTCCGCCCAGCCGGGCGGCTGGTGATGATGGTCTGGCAAGCCCGCGACCACAACGAATGGATCGTCGCCATCCGCCGCGCGCTCGAGATAACCGACGCATCGGGAGCCGACGCCGCGGGGGAACTGAATCCCTTCTCACTCGCCGATCCCCCGGCCGTGACGGAGCTCCTGGAAGCCGCGGGCTTCGCCGAGGTCACCTTCACCGATGTACACGAGCCTGTCTACTACGGGGCGGACATCGCCGCCGCCCTCGCCTGGATCCATGGCTTCACCTGCACCAGCGAGACGCTGAAGCGGCTGGACCACGCCGCCGCGGAGCGCGCGGTCACCCGGCTACGCACAACGCTCGCCGCACACACCAGGGAGGACGGCGTCTGGTTCGACTCCCGCGCCTGGATCGTCACCGCCCGGTGCCGTTGAGGCTTACCTTCACCCGATCGTGTTCGAACACATGAGCGAAGTCGCGGTAGTCTGGGGTTGTGACCAGGACCTTCGGCATCGACACCTCCCACATGAGCGAGGAGGAACTCCTGACCGCGCTGGGCGAACTCGAACAGCAGCGGCGAGCTCTGTATGCCCGGGAGCTGGCGGTCCTGGCCGAGTTGGACGGGCGCGGCACCGCGAGTCAGAAGGGGTATCGGGACCTGCCGACGTTGACCCGGGAGGTCCTGCGGGTCAACCCGTCTGACGCCCGCCAACGGGTGGCCCACGCCCGTGCGGTGGTGCGGCGCTACGGCCCGGGTGGCATACCCCTGGAACCCGACCTACCCGAGGTCGGCGCCGCCGCGGCCGAGGGGGTGATCGGGCCGGAGCACATCGAGACCATCCGCGCCACCGTGGACCGGTTCCCGCAGCCGGTCAGCCTGCCCGACCGGGAGCATGCCGAGGCGCTGTTGACCAAGGCCGCGCGGGAGTACGAACCCCACACCATCACCACCCTGGGCCGGGAGATCCTGGCCCGCCTGGACCAAGACGGCACCCCACCCACCGAAGACGAACTCGCCCGCCCGGAACGCTCCCTGGACTGGCGCGAAACCCGCGGCGGACGACTCCACGGCACCTTCGACCTGGACGCCGAAACCGCCGCGGTACTCACCGGGCTGATCGAACCCCGCGCCAAACCCTCCAGCACCACAGACGAACCCGACCGGCGCAGCAAGTTCCAGCGGCAAGGGGACGCGTTCGCCGACGTGCTGCGCGTCGCGGCCGGATGTCCCGAAGAAGGACCCACCGAGGCGGGCGAACCCTTCACCGTCATGGTCACGGTGACCCTGGAGGACTTGAAACACGGCACCGGATACGGGCTGCTGCACGGGCAGGAGTCCTACTCCGCCGCCCAAATCCGGCGCATGGCCTGCGACTCCTACCTCGTGCCCGCGGTGCTGGGCGGCAAAGGCGAAATCCTCGACATCGGACAACGCACACGCGCGGTGCCGCTGGCCATCCGCAGGGCTTTGATCCTGCGGGACCGCGGGTGCACCTTCCCCGGCTGCCGCAGAAAACCCAAACAATGCCAAGCCCACCACGTCATCCCCTGGGCCCTCGGAGGGGCCACAGCGCTATACAACCTCACCCTCTTGTGCTGGTACCACCACAACCTCATCCACCACACCGACTGGCAAGTCCGCATGCGCAACGGGTTGCCGGAATTCATCCCACCGGCCTTCCTGGACCCGGAGCGAAGACCCAGACGCAACCTCCTGCACCGACAAGGAAAGGAGGGCGTATGAAACCGCGACAAAGGCCTGGTTCATGGCCGGATCGTCGTGTCCAGCCAGTCCTCGATGGTGCGCGCGGTCAGGGCCGCGTCTTCCTGTGCCAGCGAGTAGTGGGTGGCGTCCAGCGAGCGGACGGTATCGTCCGGCGCGAGCAAGGCACGTTGCTCGTCCGGTACGTCGGTATCCGTCCCGCAGCGCAGCAGCACCTTCGGGGCGGTGGTCGCATGCCGCACCATATCCGGCAGCTTGTTCAGCCACAGTGCCATCGCCGTGAGCCGGGAGCTGTCACCCGCGGCCTCGTCGGCGTCGACATCACGCAGTACGTCCTGCGCCATCTGCAGGTAATCGGTCGCGTCGCCCGCGCCATACTCCAGGCTCAGCGTGTCGAGCATCGCGATGCCTTCCGGCCGCACGCCCCAGTTCTCCTCCAGCAGGCCGGCGACGGCGACGGCAACCACCCCGGCGGTGGAATGTCCGACCAGGACGAACGGCTCGCCGTCGCTGGCTTCGAGCACGCTCTCGGCGACCACCCTCGTGGCCGCCTCGGGGGTGGCGGGCAGCGACTCGCCGGGGGCGAACCCTGGCAGGGGCAGCGACACCACCTTCCGGTTCCCGCGGAAGTGGGACGCGATGTTCACATACTGGTGCACGCCGCCCACGGCGACCGGGGAGCTGATACAGATCAGCTGCGGGTTTGCCGTGCCCTCCGCGAGGGTCACGGGCGCGGGCAGGTCGGCAAGTTCGGCGGGCGCTTCGAAGGTGGGCCGCAGCGCGGCCACGGCCTTGAGCATGGCGAGTCCCTCGGCGAGCTTGCCTCCGCGCAAGGCGGTGAAGAACAGGCGTCCGACGCTGTCCTCGGGGGTGCCGCCACCGGTGCCGTGGCCGGTCAGATCGGCGTGGTGGGCGAGTTGATCGTGCAGCCAGGCGGCGAGCTTCATCGGGTTCGAGTGGTCGAAGATGACAGTTCCCGGCAATGTCATGCCAAGGGTCTCGCCGAGCTTGTTGCGCAGCTGGACCGCGAGCAACGAGTCGAATCCGGACTCGAGGAAGTCGTGCTCGGGCCGTACCGCGCTGGAGTCGGCGTGGCCGAGCACTTCCGCGGCATAGCCGGTGATGAGTTCGGTGAGGATCCGTTCCCGTTCCGCCGGGTCGTGACCGCGAAGCCGGTCGAGCAGCGTCCTGGTGGCGACGGTTGCGCTCGAGTTCGCCGCGGAACGTCTGGTGGGGACCAGGCCGCGGAACAGCGGGGGAACCGACTCGCGGTCGCGCAGCGCTGCGTTGATCCGCATCGCGATGACCAGTTCGTGGTGGGTGGTGGTGGCGGTATCAAACATCGCCATCCCCTCAACCACACCAACCCGACCCACACCCGAACCCCCAACCCGACGACCATCCACCTCCATACCCACACCAGACACCCACGGACCCCACGCCACCGACACACCCGGCAACCCCAACCCCCGCCGAAACGACACCAACCCATCCAAAAACACATTCCCCGCCGCATAACCACCCTGACCACCCGCACCCAACACACCCGCCACCGACGAAAACACCACAAACCCCGCCAACCCACACCCCAACGTCGCCTCATGCAAATTCCACGCACCATCCACCTTCGCCCGCAACACCCCACCCAAACCCCCACCATCCAACGACTCCACCACCCCATCACCCACCACACCCGCCGCATGCACCACCGCCGTCAAACCCCCACCCAACCACTCCACCAACTCACCCACCGCCCCACGATCACCCACATCACACGCCACCACCCACACCTGCGCACCCAACCCCACCAACTCATCCCGCAACTCCACCGCACCCGGAGCACCCAACCCCCGACGCGACACCAACACCACCCGACCAAAACCCCGCGACACCACATGCCGCGCCACCACACCACCCACACCACCCGTACCCCCCGACACCAACACCACACCACCCCGATCCCACGGCAAGGGGTCGATGTCTTCCTCCGGGGTGGACAGGTGGGCCAGGCGCGGCAGGCTCAGGTTCCCGTTCCGGACCAGCAACTGGGGTTCGGCCGTAGCCAGCGCACCGGTCAGCACCTCGGCGGACGAGGTGCTTCCGTCGATGTCGATGAGCTGGAACTGGCCGGGATTCTCGGTCTGCGCGGAGCGCACCAGGCCCCAGACGGCGGCGGCCGCCAGATCGGAGACCTGTTCCCCGGCGCCGGCGACCGCGCCACGGGTGATCAGTACCAGCCGGGAAGCGCGGAGGCGTTCCTCGGCGAGCCATCGTTGCAGCAGGTCCAGCACCTGGACGGTGGCCTCGCGCACGCCTGCCGGGTTCCGGTCTCCGGTCACCGGGGCCAGCACGACCTCCGGAACCGGTTCCGGCGCGGCCACGAGCTCGGTAAGGCTGGCGGCGGTGGATCCGGGGAGGGCAGGGAGGCCGAGGTCCCCGGCGCCGGGAAAGGCAACGATGCGTGCGCCGTCGTCTGGCATCGCCGGTTCGAGCGGTACCCAGTCGAGCTGGAACAAGGAGTTCCGGCCTCCGGAGCCTGCCGAGCCGAGGGCCGAGGCCGCGCGCAGCACCAGGGACTCGACCGAGAACACCGGGGACCCCGCTGGGTCCGTGGCGGTCAGCCGTACCTCCTCGCCTTCCACAGTCCAGGTGACCCGCAACATCGATGCGCCCCTGGCGTGCAGCTCTACCCCGCGCCAGGCAAAGGGGAGCAGGCCGCGGCCTGCTTCGGCCTCGACGAAGGCACTGCCCTGCACCGCCGCGTCCAGCAGTGCTGGATGGATCCCGTAGCCCGTCGCCTCTTCGCGGAGTTGCTCAGGCAGGGCCACCTCGGCGAAGAACTCATGGCCTCGCCGCCATACCCGGTGCAGCCCCCGGAACGCGGGACCGTAGTCGGGGCCGTTCTCGGCCAGCCGTGCATAGAGGCCGTCGATGTCGATCTCGGTCGAGTCGGCAGGCGGCCATTCGGCTGCGGGCACCTCGGGGGTGGTCCGGCCACCGGCGGTGAGCAGACCGGTGGCATGCAGGGTCCACTCCGCGTCCAGGATGTCCACCGGCTGGGAGTAGATTCGCAGTTCGGCTTGCCCGGATTCGTCGGCGGCGCCGATACCCACCTGGATCGCGACGCGGTCGTGCTCGGTCAGCAGCAGTGGTACCGCGACGGTAAGTTCCGCCACCTGGTCGCTGCCGACCTGGTCGGCGGCACGGAGCGCCAGCTCGAGGAAACCGGTGCCAGGGAACAGCACGGTGCCACCGACCTGATGATCGGCCAGCCATGGTTGGTTCATGCGGGACAGGGTGCCGGTCAGTACGGTTCCGGTGTCATCGGCCAAGGTCACGGCGGCACCCAGCAGCGGGTGTTCAGCGGACACGAGGCCGAGCCCCGCGGCGTCACCAGCCATTGTGGACGGACGTGGCCAGAAGCGCTCGGACTGGAACGGGTAGGTCGGCAGATCGACAATGGCGGCTCCGGTTCCGGTGAACGCCGCCTTCCAGTCG
This sequence comes from Amycolatopsis aidingensis, assembly GCF_018885265.1. Classification (GTDB taxonomy): domain Bacteria; phylum Actinomycetota; class Actinomycetes; order Mycobacteriales; family Pseudonocardiaceae; genus Amycolatopsis; species Amycolatopsis aidingensis. The sequence continues at coordinate 3,348,699 of NZ_CP076538.1, read as the reverse complement.
ACCGGGACGCCGGCCACGTACAGCTCGCCGAGCGCTCGCAGCATCATCTCCTCGTCCCGCCGCCCCGCACGCAGCACCGGCACAGCAACGAGTTCAGGCGCGCACTCCTGCACGGCGGCACACAACGACCCATCCGGCCCGAGTTCCAGAAACCGCGACACCCCCAACTCGGACAACCTCACCACCGCATCCCCAAACCGCACCGGCTCCCGCACCTGCCGCACCCAATACCCCACCGACCCAAACCCCTCACCCACATCAGCAGCAGCCACCACCGGAACCTCCCCAACACCAGGCGAAATACCCCCGATAGCCCGAGCGAACTCCCCCACCATCGGCTCCATCAACCCCGAATGAAAAGCATGACTCACCACCAACTCCCGGGTCTGATAACCCAACCCAGCCAACACCTCCACCACCCCATACACAGCCCCCCGCTCCCCCGACAACACCACCGAACCCGGCCCATTCACCGCCGCAACCCACACCCCCTCCCCCAACAACGGACCCACCACACCCTCACCAGCCCGCACCGCCACCATCACCCCACCCGACCGCAACCCCTCCATCAACCGAGCCCGCGCCGCCACCACCACACACGCATCCCGCAACGACAACACCCCAGCCACATACGCCGCAGCCAACTCACCAACCGAATGCCCCACCACATAATCCGGCCGCACCCCCCACGACTCCACCAACCGAAACAACGCCACCTCCAACGCAAACAACGCAGGCTGCGCAAACCCAGTCCGCACCAAAGCCCCCGCATCCTCACCCCACACCACCTCCCGCACCCCAACACCCAACTCCGCCACCACCGCATCAAACGCCTCCGCAAACACCGGAAACCGCCCATACAACCCCCGACCCATACCCAACCACTGCGAACCCTGACCCGAAAACACAAACGCAGTCCGACCCTCACCGGCCACCCCACGAGCAACCTCCATCGGGCGACCCTCCCCTCCGGCCAGCAACACCGCACGGTGCTCGAACACCGACCGACCCGACACCAACGACCACCCCACATCCACCACATCCCCCACACCACCAACAAGCCGCTCCACCTGCGCCGACAACGCCACCCCCGACTTCGCCGACACCACCCAAGGCACCAGGCCGGGCACGACCTCCGGGTCCGCTACAGTGGTCGGCATCGGGCCCTGTTCCAGGATGACGTGTGCGTTGGTGCCACTGATCCCGAACGAAGAAACCCCCACCCGCCGGGCACGCCCGGCTTCCGGCCACTCGACCTGCTCGGTCAGCAGCTCCACCTTCCCCGCCGACCAATCCACATGCGAAGAAGGCTCATCCGCATACAAGGTCCTCGGAAGCCGGCCATGCCGCATCGCCTGCACCATCTTGATCACACCAGCCACCCCAGCAGCCGCCTGAGTATGCCCAAGATTCGACTTCACCGAACCCAACAACAACGGCGTCTCCCGATCCTGCCCATACGTCGCCAACACCGCCTGCACCTCGATCGGATCCCCCAACGAAGTACCAGTCCCGTGACCCTCCACCACATCCACATCCGACACCGACAACCCAGCCGAAGCCAGCGCCTGCCGAATCACCCGCTGCTGGGCGAGGCCGTTCGGGGCGGTCAGCCCGTTCGAGGCACCGTCGGAGTTCACCGCACTGCCCCGCACCACCGCGAGTACCCGATGCCCATTGCGCTCCGCATCGGACAACCGCTCCAGCACCAGCACCCCCACCCCCTCCGCCCAGCCAGTGCCATCCGCACCATCGGCATAGGCCTTGCACCGGCCGTCGGCCGCGAGCACACCTTGGCGGGTGAAACCGGCGAAGCGCAGCGAGGTGGACATCACGGTGACGCCACCGGCCAGGGCCAGCGAACACTCCCCGGTGCGCAGGGCATGCGCGGCGGAGTGCAGGGCGACCAGCGAGGAGGAGCAGGCCGTGTCCACGGTCATCGCGGGGCCTTCCAGGCCCAGCGTGTAGGCCACCCGGCCGGCCAGGACACTGGCGGCGACGCCGGTGCCCGCGTGGCCGTCGACCTGATCGGTGGCCATCAGCACGAGGTTGGCGTAGTCCTGCCCGTCGGTACCCGCGTACACGCCGGTTCTGCTGCCGCGCAGCGAGACCGGGTCGATCCCGGCCCGTTCCACCGCCTCCCAGGAGGTTTCCAGCAGCAGCCGTTGCTGCGGGTCCATGGCGAGCGCCTCCCGGGGCGAGATCCCGAAGAATCCGGCGTCGAACTCGGTGGCTCCGTCCACGAATCCGCCCTCGAGGGTGCGGCTGTGGCCGCGGTCGTCCCCGGAAAGGGCCTCGATGTCCCAGCCACGGTCGGCGGGGAAGGAGGAGATGGCGTCCACGCCGTCGGCAACCAACCGCCACAGGTCCTCGGGCGAGCGCACCCCGCCGGGGAAGCGGCAGGACATGCCGACAATGGCCACCGGTTCGTGCCTGCCGGACTCGACCTCGGCGAGGCGCCGGCGGGTGTCGTGCAGGTCCGCTGTCACCCACTTCAGGTAGTCAACGAGGTTGCGATCGTCCGACATGTACGACGCCCTTCCTGTGCGAGCTTCGCTCACTGGCCGCGCGAGCGGCCGAGTTCGTTGTCGATGAAGTCGAGGATCTCGTCCGCGCTTGCGGACTCGAACCGCTGCGCCACGCCGTTCGACTCGGGCGTGCTGTCCGCGCCGCTCCAGCGCAACAGCAGCTGTCGAAGCCGGTCGGCAACGCCGTTTCGGGTGATCTCGTCGGGTTCGCTTGCGGCCATGGCCGCCTCCAGCCGGTCGAGTTCGGCCAGCACGGACGGCCCCTGTGGCCCGGTGCTGCCGACGAGTTCGGCGCGCAGGTGCTCCGCGAGTGCGGCCGGGGTGGCGTAGTCGAATACCAGGGTGGCCTGCAGCCGCAGGCCGGTGGCGGAGCCGAGCCGGTTGCGCAGTTCCACCGCGGTCAGCGAGTTGAAGCCGAGCGCATGGAACTCGCGGTCGAGGTGGATCGCGTCCGGCGATGGGTGCACGAGTACGGCGGCGACCTCACGACGCACCAGGTCGGCCAGGAACCTCCGCTGTTCCTCCTCGTCCATCCCGGCCAGCCGGTCGGCGATCTGGGTGGCGGACGCCGCCGTAGCGTCCGCGGCGACGCGGCGGCTGGTACCGACGAGTTCGCGCAGTACGGGCGGTATCTCTCCGCCCGGTGGGGCGCCCGCTCCCATGGTCGCCGCGGTGGCGACGAGAAGTTCGTGGTGGGTGGTGGTGGCGGTATCAAACATCGCCATCCCCTCAACCACACCAACCCGACCCACACCCGAACCCCCAACCCGACGACCATCCACCTCCATACCCACACCAGACACCCACGGACCCCACGCCACCGACACACCCGGCAACCCCAACCCCCGCCGAAACGACACCAACCCATCCAAAAACACATTCCCCGCCGCATAACCACCCTGACCACCCGCACCCAACACACCCGCCACCGACGAAAACACCACAAACCCCGCCAACCCACACCCCAACGTCGCCTCATGCAAATTCCACGCACCATCCACCTTCGCCCGCAACACCCCACCCAAACCCCCACCATCCAACGACTCCACCACCCCATCACCCACCACACCCGCCGCATGCACCACCGCCGTCAAACCCCCACCCAACCACTCCACCAACTCACCCACCGCCCCACGATCACCCACATCACACGCCACCACCCACACCTGCGCACCCAACCCCACCAACTCATCCCGCAACTCCACCGCACCCGGAGCACCCAACCCCCGACGCGACACCAACACCACCCGACCAAAACCCCGCGACACCACATGCCGCGCCACCACACCACCCACACCACCCGTACCCCCGACACCAACACCACACCACCCCGATCCCACGGAACCGGCATCCCCACCACCAACTTCCCCACATGCCCCGCACCACCCATCAACCGAAACGCCTCCCCCACACACCCCACACCCCACGACCGCACCGGCAACACCGACAACACACCCCCACCAAACAACCCCACCAACTCCACCAACATTTCCCGCACCCGCTGCGGACCAGCCTCGGCAAGGTCGAACGCCCGATACAACGAAACCCGATCCGATTCGGGATCGCGGATATCTGTTTTCCCCATTTCCAGGAACCGGCCACCCGGAGCCAGCAACCGCAACGACGCATCCACAAACTCCCCCGACAACGAATTCAACACCACATCCACACCACCACCCGACACCACACGAAACCGCTCCTCAAAATCCAACGACCGCGACGACGCAATATGATCATCCGCAACACCAAGATCACGCAACACACCCCACTTCGACTCACTCGCCGTCGCAAACACCTCCGCACCCAACCAACGCGCAAGCTGAATCGCCGCCATCCCCACCCCACCAGCACCCGCATGCACCAACACCCGATCCCCCGCACACACCCCAGCCAAATCCCGCCACGCATACAACGCCGTACAAAACACCAACGGCACCGAAGCGGCAGTCTCATCCGACCAACCCTCCGGAACCCGCACCAGCAACCGCTCATCCGGCACCACAACCATCGAAGCCATCGCACCCGGCACCACACCCATCACCCGGTCCCCCACCTCGAAATCCGACCCGTCCGGACCCACCTCCACCACCACCCCAGCAGCCTCCGCACCCAACGCACCCGCCTCACCCGGATACATCCCCAACACATTCAACACATCACGAAAGTTCAACCCCGCAGCCGAAACCCGAAGCCGGACCTGCCTACCGGACAGAGGCTCCCCGGCGGCGTCGGGATGGGGCACCAGCGCCAGTTGGTCGAAGCTGCCGCGGTCGCCGCAGTCCAGCCGCCATTCCTGGTCCGGGGGCGGGACGAGGGTGCCGGAAGGGAACGCCGGGGTCATCCGGGGGACGTGCACCGTGCCATCCCGCACCACCACCTGGGGATCCTCACCCAACAACGGCAACCCCAACCACACATCCCCCACCGACTCCACATCCACCAAACCAAACCGCCCCGGATGCTCCGACACCGCAGACCGCACCAAACCCCACACCGCACAAGCCCCCGGATCACTCACCCCAACGCCCGCACCCGACACAGCCCCACTGGTAACAACCACCAACCGCGAACCACCAAACCGCTCAGCAGCCAACCACTCCTGCAACAGGGCCAGGATGTGCCCGGTCAACTCGCTCACCAGCCCGGGGTTCCCGTCCAGCACGGGGCCGGTCACGGGAACCAGGACCACCTCGGGTACCGCCTGCGCGGTGGCGAGCTCCTCGAGGTCGGCGATCCGGGGGGCGTCCAGGCCGTCCAGGCCCTCGCCCAGTACGGCCACGGCGGGTCGGGTGGTGTGGTCCGCTTCGGGGACCGGCCGCCAGTCCACAGCGAACAGGGAACGGGTGTACGCGGTCGCCGGCTCGGCGGGAAGCTCGGTGAGCGCACGGTCGCGCAGGGAGCCGACGGAGAGCACCGGACGGCCGCGAACGTCGGCGGCCTCGATGGCGACCGCGTCCCTGCCATGGTCGGCCAGCCGTACCAGCAGCACGGATGCGCCGGAGGCATGCAGGCAGGCGTTCTCCCAGGCGAACGGAAGCCGTTGCCGCTCGCCCGCAGGGCGGGTCGCCAGCAGGGCGTGCAGTGCGGCGTCCAGCAGCGCGGGGTGCAGACCGAAGGCACCGGCGTCCTCGGTGGCCTGTTCCGGCAGGCTGATCTCGGCGAAGACCTCCTCCGCGCGCCGCCATACCCCGCGCAGCCCCTGGAACACCGGGCCGTAGTCGAATCCGGCGGCGGCGAATCGCTCGTAGCAGGAACTCAGGTCGACCGGCTCGGCCCGTTCCGGTGGCCAGGTGGCTGCGAATCCGGTGTCGCCATCGTGCTGGGCCGGGCCGAGTGTGCCGGTGGCGTACTGGGTCCACTCGCCGTCGGTGGCGGTGTCCGGCCGGGCGTGCACGGTGATCGTCCTGCGCCCATCCGGGTCCGCGCTGGCCACCCGCACCTGAAGGTGCATACCGCCCCGTTCCGGCAGTGCCAGCGGGGCGAGCAGCATCAGCTCCTCGACCCCGGCGCAGCCGACCTGGTCGCCCGCACGCACGGCGAGCTCGAGCAGCGCGGTCGCCGGGACCAGTACGGTGCCGCCGACCTGGTGCTCGGCCAGCCAGGGTTGCGCCGTGCGGGACAGGGTGCCGGTGAGCAGGACGCCGCTGTCGTCAGCGAGGCTGACCGCGGCGCCGAGGAACGGGTGCTCGGCGGGGGTGAGGCCGAGGCCACCGGCGTCCCCGGCGCGGGTGGTGGGCCGGGGCCAGTAGTGCCGGTGCTGGAAGGGATAGGTGGGCAGGTCGACGGTGCTCGCCCCGGTGCCATGGAACAGGGTGGACCAGTCCACCGGGCTGCCTGCCACGTGCAGCCTGGCCAGCGCGCGCAAGGCGGTGTCCGGTTCGTCCCGTTGGTCGGTCCGCAGCAGCGGTACCACGGTGGCCGCGGGCAGCGTTTCCTGCATGGCGGCGCACAGCGATCCGTCCGGGCCGACCTCCAGCAGGGTGCCGACGTCGTGCTCGCCGAGGGCGTCGATGGTTGCGGCGAACCGGACGGGTTGCCGCACCTGCCGCACCCAGTAGTCCACCGACCCGAAGCCACCGGGCTCCTCGACCGCGGTGGGCAGCACCGGGATGTCCGGCCGGCCCACCGTGATCCCGTCGATGGCCTGGGTGAACTCGGCCAGCATCGGTTCCATCAGCGGGGAGTGGAAGGCGTGACTCACCGGGAGCCATTTCACCTGGTGGCCACTATCGGTCAGCGCCGCGACGATCTCCCGCACGGCCTGCCGCTCCCCGGAGAGCACCACCGAGCCGGGTGCGTTCACCGCGGCGATCGCGACCCGATCCGGGTAGGACTCCAGCAGTGGCTGGATCTCCCGTTCCCCCGCTCGGATGGCGACCATCGCGCCGGTGCCGGCGGGCAGCGCCTGCATCAACCGGGCCCTGGCCGCCACGACGGCGCAGGCGTCCGGCAAGGAGAGCACGCCGGTAACCTGGGCGGCGGCCAGTTCGCCAATGGAATGCCCCACCAGGTAGTCCGGCCGCACCCCCCAGGACTCCAGCAGCCGGAACAACGCGATCTCCAGCGCGAACAACGCGGGCTGCGCATGACCGGTCTCCGCGAGATCCTCGGCATCCTCGCCCCATGCCACCTCGCGCACCGGAAGATCCAGTTCCGCCACCACCGCATCAAACGCCTCCGCGAAGACCGGAAACCGCTCGTACAATTCCCGGCCCATACCCAACCGCTGCGAACCCTGACCCGAAAACACAAACGCGGTCCTGCCCTCACCGGCCACCCCACGAGCGACCTCCATCGGGCGACCCTCCCCTCCGGCCAGCAACACCGCACGGTGCTCGAACACCGACCGGCCCGACACCAGCGACCAGCCCACATCCACCGGCCGCGGCCCTGGTTCGGTGGTCAGCATCGCGGTCACCCGTTTCACCTGCGCGTCCAGTGCTGCCGTGGTCCGGCCGGAGAGGATGAGGGGTACCGCGGCCATCGGCTCGGCCTGCCGTGGCCGCTCGGGTTCGGGCACCACCGGTGGCTGCTCCAGGATGACGTGGGCGTTGGTGCCACTGACCCCGAAGGAGGACACTCCGGCACGGCGCGGGTGGCCGGTTTCCGGCCATTCGGCCTGTTCGGTGAGCAGCTCGACGGATCCGGCTTCCCAGTCCACATGGGAGGATGGATGCTCGGCGTGCAGGGTGCGCGGGGCGATCCCGTTCCGCAGCGCCAGCACCGACTTGATCACACCGGCCACCCCGGCCGCGGCCTGGGTGTGCCCGAGGTTGGACTTGATGGAACCCAGCAGCAGCGGGGTCTCCCGATCCTGGCCGTAGGTCGCCAGCAACGCCTGCGCCTCGATCGGGTCGCCCAGCCTGGTACCGGTGCCGTGGCCCTCCACGAGATCCACCTCGGCGGCCGACAGCCCGGCCGAGGCCAGGGCCTGCCGGATCACCCGCTGCTGGGAGGGGCCGTTCGGGGCGGTCAGCCCGTTCGACGCACCGTCGGAGTTCACCGCGCTGCCCCGCACCACCGCGAGTACCCGATGCCCGTTGCGCTCCGCATCGGACAGCCGCTCCAGCACCAGCACCCCGGCGCCCTCGGACCAGCCGGTGCCATCCGCCGCGTCCGAGTACGCCTTGCACCGCCCGTCCGGCGCGAGCCCGCCCTGGCGGGCGAACTCGCCGAACGGCGCGGGCGTGGCGAGGACGGAGACGCCACCGGCGAGGGCGAGGGAGCACTCGCCGAGGCGCAGGGCCTGGGCGGCCAGGTGCAGGGACACCAGAGAGGAGGAGCAGGCCGTGTCCACGGTCACCGCGGGGCCTTCCAGGCCGAAGGTGTAGGCGACCCGGCCGGAGATCACGCTGGAGGTGGTCCCGGTCATCACGAAGCCTTCGGCGCCGGGTCCACCGACCAGCAGGTCCGCGTAGTCGGCATCGGCGGCGCCGAGGTAGACGCCGGTGGCGGTACCCGCCATCGCCTCCGGGTCGATGCCGGCCCGCTCGAACGCCTCCCAGGCGACCTCGAGCACGAGTCGTTGCTGTGGGTCCATCGCGATGGCCTCGCGCGGGGAGATGCCGAAGAAGTCCGCGTCGAACTCGGCGGCGTCGTAGAGGAAACCGCCGCGCGCGGTGCCGATATCGGCCTGCCCGTAGCTCAGTTCCCAGCCGCGGTCCACAGGGAATCCGGCGACCGCGTCGCGGCCTTCGGTTACCAGGTCCCAGAGCGCCTCGGGCGAACGTACGTCCCCTGGGTAGCGGCAGCTCATACCGACGATGACGATCGGGTCGTCGGTGCTGGTGACGGCGACCGGGGCGGGGGCGGTGAGTCCTTCGCCGGTGAGCTCGGCCAGCAGATGACCTGCCAACGTCGCCGGGGTGGGGTAGTCGAAGACCATGGTCGCGGGTAGCCGTAGCCCGGTGACGGAGCCGACTCGGTTGCGGAGCTCGACGGCGGTCAGGGAGTCGAAGCCCTGGTCCCGGAACTCCTGCCGGGCTCCGACCACGTCCGTCGACGGGTGGCCCAGTACGGCGGCCGCCTCGGCGCGGACCAGGTCGGTCAGCAGCCCCAGTCGCTCGGGCTCCCTGGTGGCGGCGAGCCGACTTGTGAGGTCCACATCGGACTCGCGGCCGGAGCCCGCTGCGAGTCTGCGGCCGGTGCGGACCAGGTTGCGCAGAACCGGGGGCACCTCGCCGGAGGGCACGGACTGCGGCATATCGGTGGCGGCGGCGATCAGCAGCGAATGGTGGGTGGTGGTGGCGGTATCAAACATCGCCATCCCCTCAACCACACCAACCCGACCCACACCCGAACCCCCAACCCGACGACCATCCACCTCCATACCCACACCAGACACCCACGGACCCCACGCCACCGACACACCCGGCAACCCCAACCCCCGCCGAAACGACACCAACCCATCCAAAAACACATTCCCCGCCGCATAACCACCCTGACCACCCGCACCCAACACACCCGCCACCGACGAAAACACCACAAACCCCGCCAACCCACACCCCAACGTCGCCTCATGCAAATTCCACGCACCATCCACCTTCGCCCGCAACACCCCACCCAAACCCCCACCATCCAACGACTCCACCACCCCATCACCCACCACACCCGCCGCATGCACCACCGCCGTCAAACCCCCACCCAACCACTCCACCAACTCACCCACCGCCCCACGATCACCCACATCACACGCCACCACCCACACCTGCGCACCCAACCCCACCAACTCATCCCGCAACTCCACCGCACCCGGAGCACCCAACCCCCGACGCGACACCAACACCACCCGACCAAAACCCCGCGACACCACATGCCGCGCCACCACACCACCCACACCACCCGTACCCCCGACACCAACACCACACCACCCCGATCCCACGGAACCGGCATCCCCACCACCAACTTCCCCACATGCCCCGCACCACCCATCAACCGAAACGCCTCCCCCACACACCCCACACCCCACGACCGCACCGGCAACACCGACAACACACCCCCACCAAACAACCCCACCAACTCGGTCAACAACTCACCAATACGTTCCGGACCAGCCTCAGCCAGATCAAAAGCACGATAAAAAACATCACCATCCGCATCAGCACGCGTCTCACGGATATCTGTTTTCCCCATTTCCAGGAACCGGCCACCCGGAGCCAGCAACCGCAACGACGCATCCACAAACTCCCCCGACAACGAATTCAACACCACATCCACACCACCACCCGACACCACACGAAACCGCTCCTCAAAATCCAACGACCGCGACGACGCAATATGATCATCCGCAACACCAAGATCACGCAACACACCCCACTTCGACTCACTCGCCGTCGCAAACACCTCCGCACCCAACCAACGCGCAAGCTGAATCGCCGCCATCCCCACCCCACCAGCACCCGCATGCACCAACACCCGATCCCCCGCACACACCCCAGCCAAATCCCGCCACGCATACAACGCCGTACAAAACACCAACGGCACCGAAGCGGCAGTCTCATCCGACCAACCCTCCGGAACCCGCACCAGCAACCGCTCATCCGGCACCACAACCATCGAAGCCATCGCACCCGGCACCACACCCATCACCCGGTCCCCCACCTCGAAATCCGACCCGTCCGGACCGACCTCCACCACCACCCCAGCAGCCTCCGCACCCAACGCACCCGCCTCACCCGGATACATCCCCAACACATTCAACACATCACGAAAGTTCAACCCCGCGGCCGAAACCCGAAGCCGGACCTGCCTACCGGACAGAGGTTCCTCCGCCTCCGGGTAGGGCACGATGGTGAGCCGGTCGAGGCTGCCCCTGCTGGTGAAGCCCACCCGCCAGGGGCCATCCGGCGGTGGGATCAGCTCGGAGGCGGCGCTGAGCCTGCCCATCCGGGGAACGCGCACGGCACCATCCCGCACCACCACCTGCGGATCCTCACCCAACAACGGCAACCCCAACCACACATCCCCCACCGACTCCACATCCACCAAACCAAACCGCCCCGGATGCTCCGACACCGCAGACCGCACCAAACCCCACACCGCACAAGCCCCCGGATCACTCACCCCAACATCCGAACCCGACACAGCCCCACTGGTAACAACCACCAACCGCGAACCACCAAACCGCTCAGCAGCCAACCACTCCTGCAACAGGGCCAGGACCCGTTCGGTCAGCTCCCGTACCGGCTGTGGGCCGCCCGCCGGGAGACGACCCGCGACGGGGAGGAGCACGACCTCCGGGACGGTGTCCCAGTTCAGGAGCTCGGTGAGGGAGGCGACCCGGTCGTTCCCGAACTCGGTGGCGTCCACGCCGAACCCGTCTCCGGCCAGCACCGCGTGGGACGGTTGTTCGGTGGACGCGTCACCGGTCGGCACGGGTAGCCAGTCCAGGGTGAACAGCGAGTCCCGCACTCCGCCCGTCTGGGAGAGCGCGGACTCCTGGCCGGAGGGTGCGCGCAGTACCAGTGACTCGACGGAGATCACCGGGGCGCCCTCGGCGTCCACCGCGGACAGGGTGACCCCCTCGGCGTCCCCGCTCCAGCGCACCCGCAGCATGGCTGCGCCACGGGCGTGCAGGCTGACCCCGCGCCAGCAGAACGGCATCAGGTTGCGCCCGGTGTTGGCCTCGAGGAAGGCGCTCGCCTGCAGGGCGGCGTCCAGCAGCGCGGGATGCAGGCCGAACTCGCCTGCCTCGGGGCTGCGGCCGTGCAGCTCGGGCAGTTCCACCTCGGCGAGGATCTCGCCGTCCCACCGCCAGGCCGAGCGCAGCCCGCGGAAGGAGGGCCCGTACACCAGTCCGTTGCCCGCGAGCAGGTCGTAGTGGCCGTCGAGGTCCACCGGGAGGACCCCCTCCGGCGGCCACCGGAGGTCCGCGGGCCGTGGCGCCTGCTGCCCGGTGGTGAGGACCCCGCTGGCGTGCTCCGTCCAGTCGGCGTCGATCAGCTGGCCGGGGCGGGAGTACACCCGCACCTCCCGCCGCCCGGATTCCTCCGGCGCGCCGATCCAGACCTGGACGGCGATCTGGTCCTGCTCGCCGAGTACCAGCGGGATCGCGATGGTGAGCTCCTCCACCCGGTCGCACCCGGCCTGCTCGGCGGCCGTCAGGACCAGTTCGAGGAAGCCGGTTCCCGGGAACAGCACCGCACCGCCCACCACGTGATCGGCCAGCCAGGGCTGGGTCGCGGGCGACAGCCGCCCGGTGACCAGGGTGGTGCCGTCCTCCGCGGAGGTGGCGATCGCGCCGAGCAGCGGATGCCCTGCGGGAACCAGGCCCATCCCTGCGGCGTCGGTGGCGCGCGGGCCGGTGGCAGGCCAGAACCGCTCCCGCTGGAACGGGTAGGTCGGCAGGTCCACGATGCCCGCGCCGGTTCCGGCGAACAGTTCCGGCCAGCCGACCGGTACCCCTGCGGTGTGCAGTTCGGCGAGGGCGTGGACGGCGGCAGGCTCCTCGTCCTGGTCCGCGCGCAGCAGCGGGACCACCACCCCACCGGCGTCCTCGCCCGCGTCCAGGGTCTGCTGGACCATCGAGGCCAGCGTGCCGTCCGGCCCAAGCTCGACGAAGGTGGTCACGCCGAGCCCGGCCAGGGTGCGCACCCCGTCGGCGAACCGCACCGGGTTGCGGGCGTGCTCGACCCAGTAGTCCGGGTTGCCCAGCTCGCCGGAATCGGCGAGGTTTCCGGTCACATTGGACACCACCGGGATCTCCGGCGGCCGGGACGGCAGCCGGTCCAGCGCGGCGCGGAAGCCGGGCAGCATCGGGTCCATCAGGGGCGAATGGAAGGCGCGGCTCACCCGCAGGGCCCTGGTCCGGTGACCGCGCCCGGCAAGGGTGTCGGCAAGCTCGTGCACGGCCTGCCGCTGCCCGGACAGCACCACCGAGCCGGGCGCGTTCACCGCGGCGATCGCCACCCGCTCGGGGTATCCGGCCAGCAGCGGGGCGACCTCCCGCTCGGGCGCGGCCACCGCGACCATCGCGCAGTCCTGGCCCGCACCGGGCAGGTCCCGCATCAGCCGGGCCCGCGCCGCCACCATCGCACAGGCCTCGTCCATGGCCAGCGCTCCGGCGGCGTGCGCGGCGGCGATCTCCCCTACGGAGTGACCGATCAGGTAGTCCGGGGTGAGCCGCCAGGACCGGACCAGCCGGTACAGCGCCACCTCCAGCGCGAACAGCGCGGGCTGGGTCCAGCCGGTGTCGTCCAGCAGGTCCGGGTCCGTACCCCAGACGACCTCGCGCAGCGGGGCGCCGAGGTGCGTCTCCAGCTCGGCCGCCACCTCGTCGAAGGCCGCGGCGAAGACCGGGAACCGCTGGTACAGTCCGCTGCCCATGCCGAGCCGCTGCGAGCCCTGGCCGGAGAACACGAACGCGGTCTTGCCTGGCGTGCCGGTGCCCTCGACCACCCCGGCGTCCGGGGTGCCCGCGGCGAGCGCGGACAGCGAGCGGGCGGCATCCTCCCGGTCCCCGGCCAGCACCACGGCCCGGTGCTCGAAGCCGGACCGGGAGGTGGCCAGCGAGCGGCCGACATCGGCCCGCTCCGGGTCCGCCTCGTCCACATGGGACAGCAGTGCGGCCGCCTGATCCCGTAGCGCCTGCCTGGTCCGCGCGGACAGCACCCAGGGCACCACCCCTGGCGGCGGCACCGCGGGCTCGGACGCCGCCGGTTCCCCGGCGCCCTGCTCCAGGATGACGTGGGTGTTGGTGCCGCTGGCGCCGAAGGCGGACACTCCGGCCCGGCGGGGCCGGTCCACCCGCGGCCACTCCGCCTGCTCGGTCAGCAACTCCACCGCACCCGCCGACCAATCCACATGCGAGGTCCGCGCATCGACATGCAGAGTCCGCGGCAACACCCCATACCGCATCGCCTGCACCATCTTGATCACACCAGCCACCCCAGCAGCGGCCTGGGTGTGCCCGAGATTCGACTTCACCGAACCCAACAACAACGGCGTGCCGCGGTCCTGCCCATAGGTCGCCAACACCGCCTGCGCCTCGATCGGGTCCCCCAACCGGGTCCCGGTCCCGTGTGCCTCCACCGCGTCCACGGCTGAGCCGGGCAGTTCCGCGTTCGCCAGCGCCTGCCTGATCACCCGCACCTGCGCGGGGCCGTTCGGGGCGGTCAGCCCGTTCGAGGCACCATCGGAGTTCACCGCACTCCCCCGCACCACCGCGAGTACCCGATGCCCGTTGCGCTCCGCATCGGACAACCGCTCCAGCACCAGCACCCCCACCCCTCCGCCCAGCCAGTGCCATCCGCGGCCTCGGCGAAGGCCTTGCACCTGCCGTCCGGGGAGAGCGCGCCCTGCACGGCGAACTCGACGAACCCTGCCGGGGTGGACATCACGGTCACCCCGCCTGCCAGGGCGAGGGAACATTCCCGCGCCCGCAGGGCCTGTGCCGCAAGATGCAGGGACACCAGGGAGGAGGAGCAGCCGGTGTCCACCGCCAGCGTCGGGCCCTGCAACCCGAGGGTGTAGGCCAGCCTGCCTGCCAGCAGGCTGCCGGACTGCGCGGTCTGCCATTCCAGGCCGTGCATCGGAACCCGGTAGTCGCCGGTGCCGCCGCCGACGAACACCCCGGTGTCCCCGCCACGCAGGTCGACGGGAACGATCCTGGCGCGCTCCAGCGCCTCCCAGGCCACCTCCAGCAGCAGCCGCTGCTGCGGGTCCAGCACCAGCGCGTCCCGCGGCGCGATCCGGAAAAAGCCGGGGTCGAAGCCGGCGATGTCGTCAAGGAACCCGCCGTGCCGGGGCACCCGCGGAACGCCTTCCACCGCGCCGAAACCGTCCAGCGCAGCCAGGTCCCAGCCACGGTCGGCAGGCATCGGTCCCACCGCGTCCACCCCGCCGTCGACCAGCCGCCACAGGTCCTCGGGAGAACGCACCCCACCGGGATACCGGCAGGCCATGCCGACGATCGCCATGGGCTCGGTCGCCGCGGCCACCAGCTCGCGGTTCTCCTCGCGCAGGCTCTCCACCTGCTTGAGCGCGTTGCGCAGCGCTCCGACCACCTTCTCGCTGGATGCAGTCATCGTCGAACCCTTCAGTCGTGTGACTGGTCGGTCTGGCCGTTCAGCGCGGTCCGCACGAGGTCCTCGACATCCATCGCGTCGATGTCCTCCCCGCCGGGCCGCCCGGTCTCCTCCTGGCCCGCCAGCCGCCGCAGCTGGTCCAGCACCCCGGCCGCACGCAACCGGGCCGGCGGCACCGCGTCCAGCAGCGCATGCGGATCCAGCTCGCCGTTACCCGCACCATTGCCGCTGCCGCGCGGCGGTTCCGGCAGCAGCTGCCCGAGCAGGTGCCCGGCCAGGTCCTCCGGGGTCGGGTAGTCGAAGGCCAGGGTGACCGGGAGGCTGAGCCCGGTCGCCTCGCCGAGCTGGTTACGCAGGTCCATCGCGGTCAGCGAGTCGAACCCGAGGTCGGCGAAGGCCCGGTCCGCCGGTACCGCCTCGGTGTGCCCGAGCACCACGGCCACCCGGTCGGTGACCAGCTCCACCAGCGTCTGCCGGCGCTCGGCCGCGGGCAGGCCGAGCAGCCGCTCGCGCAGCCGGGCGGCGTCCTGCTGGTCCCGCCCGCCCTTGCCGTGCCGCCGCGCGGCCGCCAGTGCGACCCGTGCCTCGGCGAGGCCGTCCAGCAGCGGGCTCGGCCGGGAGGCGGTGAAGGCTGGGGCGAACCGGTCCCAGGCGACCTCGGCCACCGTGGTCACCGCCTCCCCACCGGCGACGACCCTGCCCAGCACGGCGAGGGTGAGCTCAGGCTGCATCGGGAGCAGGCCGTTCAGCCGCAGGTGTGCCGCGCCGCCATGGTGGCCCTCCAGTGGGCCGAGTGCGACGGCGGTCGCCGGGGCGCCGCGCAGCTGCCGCCGCCGCGCGAGCCCGGACAGGTAGGCCGAGGCCGCGGCCTCCCGCTCGTGCCCGGCCATGCCCAAGGCACCGGCGAGCGAGCCGAGCAGAACGAAGGCCTCGGTACCGCGCGCGCCGAGCAGGTCGTCCAGGTGCTCGGCTGGCGCAACCGCGGCCCGCAGGGCGGCGCCTGGCCCGGCCTCAAGGTCGGCGGGCAGCGCGCCGACGATCACCCCGCCCAGCCGGTCGGGCAGCCCGGCGAGCAGGCCGGCCAATGCCGCGCGGTCGGCAAGGTCGCAGGGAACGAGGGTCAGGTCGATACCGAGTTCCGCGGCGAGCCCGGCCGGGTCCCCGGCGGGCGCACCACCCGCGAGCACCACCCGTTCGGCGCCGGTGGTGGCGAGCCAGCGCAGCACGGGCCCGGCGAGCTCGGCCCCGGCGCCGGCCACCAGCACGGTGCCCGCCGGGCTCCAGTGCCGCTCGGTCGCCAGCCCGGCCCTGGTGAGCCGGTGGGCGAACACCCCGGACGGGCGCAACACGGCCTGGTCCTCGCCCAGCCCGGCGAGCACGGCGGTGAACCCGGCCGGTACGGCACCCTCCAGCGTCTCTGGCAGGTCGACCAGCCCGCCCCAGCGCCGCGGCTGGTCCAGGGCGCAGGCCCGGCCCGCGCCCCAGAGCGCGGCCTGGCCGGGATCACCGGGATCCGCGGAGTCCGCGGGGTCACCCTCCGGGAAGGCGCCGCGGGTCACGCACCACAGCGGGGCGGTGACCCCGGCCTCGGCGAGGGTGTCCAGCAACACCGAGGGCCAGGCCCATTCCCGTTCCCGGCCGGTGCCAAGGAAGGACACCACCCCGGCGGGTCCGGCCTCCAGCAGGGCGAGCTCTCCGGCCAGGGTCTCCCGGTCGGATGCGGCCACCGGGTACACGCTGCCGCGCAGCGCCCCTACCGCGGCACTCAGCCAGGGGTCCTCCGCCCAGCCCGCCGGCAGCAGCGCCAGCCAGCTGCCGTCCAGTTCCGCCGTGGCGGGCAGGGTCACCGGCTGCCGGGTGTGCCGGTAGCACCAGTCCCCGGTCGCCTGCCGTTCCCGCCGGGCCCGCCGCCAGGCGGAGAGCGCGGGCACCACCGCGGTGAGCGCGCCGGGGTCGAGGTCAAGCTCCGCGGCGAGCGAGTCCACATCGGACTTTTCGATGGCGGTCCAGAACCCGGCATCCGCGGGGTCGGCCGCGGGGCGCGCGGCGGGTACCGCCACCTCCGGCCAGTACCGGCTGCGCTGGAAGGCATAGGTCGGCAGGTCCGCGCACGGGCCGCGGCCGAAGTAGGCCGCCCAGTCCACCCCGGCCCCGCGGGCGTGCAACGCGCCGAGCGCGGTGAGCAGGGCGGTGCCCTCCTCCCGGTCCGCGCGCTGCGCGGGGACCAGCAGGACGCGGTCCCGCTCCTGCTCGGCCAGGTTCTGCTGGGCCATGGCGCACAGCACGCCGTCCGGGCCGACCTCGAGGAACACCTCGGCACCCTCCGCGCGCAGGGTGCGTATCCCGGCGGCGAAGCGCACGGTGTCCCTGGCGTGGCCGACCCAGTAGTCCGGGGAGCACAGCTGCGCGGCGGTGGCAGGTTCCCCGGTGCGATTGGACACCACCGGCAGCGCAGGCGGCCGGTAGTCCAGGCCGGCCGCGACCCGGCCGAACTCGGCGAGCATCGGTTCCACCAGCGGGGAGTGGAAGGCGTGGCTGACCCGCAGCCGGGTGCAGCGCCTGCCCCGGTCAGCCAGGGTGGCGGCGATCCCGGCGACCGCGGCCTCCTGCCCGGACAGCACCACGGACTCCGGGCCGTTCACCGCGGCGATGGAGACCCGCTCGTCCAGCAGTGCGGCCACCTCCTCCTCGGGGGCCCGCACGGCCACCATGGCCCCGCCTGCGGGCAGCGCCTGCATCAGTTCGGCCCGCGCGGTCACCAGCGCGCAGGCGTCGGCGAGGGAGAGCACCCCGGCCACATGCGCCGCGGTGAGCTCGCCGATCGAATGGCCTGCCACCTGGTCCGGGCGCAGACCCCAGGACTCCAGCAACCGCAACAGCGCCACCTCGAAGGCGAACAGCGCCGGTTGCGCCCGACCGGTGCGGGTGAGCGCGTCCGGATCGGCGCCCCACATCACCTCCCGCAGCCCTGGTTCCAGCCGCGCCAGGGTTTCGTCGAGGGCATCGGCGAACACCTCGTGGCGCTGGTACAGCCGCCTGCCCATGCCGAGCCGCTGCGAGCCCTGCCCGGAGAACAGGAAGGCGATCCCGCCGCCGGTGCGGGCGGTGTCCCGCGCCACCTCCACGGTCGAGTCCACATCGGACAGAAGGACGGCACGGTGCGGCAGCGCGGCGCGTTCGGTGGCAAGGGCACGGCCGATGGCCGTCCTGGACTCATCCTTGCGGGCCGCGGTGTGCGCGGTGAGCCGGTCCAGCTGGGCGCGCAGGCCGTCCGCGGTCCGCGCGGACACCACCCAGGGCACCGGGCCGGGCTCGGTGTCCGCGGCGACGTCCCCGGCTTCGGGCTCGGCCGCCGGGGCCTGCTCCAGCAGCAGGTGGGCGTTCGTGCCGCTGATACCGAAGGCGGACACCCCGGCCCGGCGCGGCCTGTCTGCCGCCGGCCAGCCTTCCTGCTCGGTGAGCAGCCGGATCTCCCCGGCACTCCAGTCCACATGCGAGGACGGACTCTCGGCGTGCAGGGTCCGGGGCAGCAACCCGTGCCGCATCGCCAGCACCATCTTGAGCACGCCGGCCACTCCGGCGGCGCCCTGGGTGTGCCCGAGGTTCGACTTGATCGACCCCAGGTACAGCGGGGTGTCCCGGTCCTGCCCGTAGGTGGCCAGCAGGGCCTGCGCCTCCACCGGATCGCCGAGGGCGGTGCCGGTACCGTGCGCCTCCACCGCGTCGACCTCGGATGCGGACAGCCCGGCGTCGGCCAGCGCGGCCCGGATCACCCGTTGCTGCGCGGGCCCGTTCGGGGCGGTCAGCCCGTTGGACGCGCCATCGGAGTTCACCGCCGAGCCGCGGATCGTCGCCAGGATGCGGTGGCCGTTGCGGCGGGCGTCGGACAGCCGCTCCAGCACCAGCACCCCGGCGCCCTCCGCCCAGGCCGTGCCGTCGGCGCCATCGGCGAAGGCCTTGCACCGCCCGTCCGGCGCGAGCCCGCCCTGCAGGCTGAACTCCACGAAGGCGTCCGGGCTGGACATCACCGAGACCCCGCCGGCAAGGGCCAGCGAGCATTCCCCGGAACGCAGCGCCCGGCCTGCCCAGTGCAACGCCACCAGCGAGGCCGAGCAGGCGGTGTCCAGGGTGACCGCGGGCCCCTCCAGCCCGAGCAGGTAGGCGAGCCTGCCGGACAGCACGCTCGCGGTGTTTCCGGTGGCCACATGGCCGCCGATCCCGTCGGCCTCGCCCGCGGTCGCGGATTCGGCCGCGCGGCGCAGCATGGTCACGTAGTCCTGGCCGTTGGTTCCGACGAACACGCCGGTTCCGGTGCCGCGCAGGGCGGTGGGGTCCAGCCCGGCGCGTTCCAGTGCCTCCCATGCGGTCTCCAGCAGCAGCCGTTGCTGCGGGTCCATGGCCAGCGCCTCCCGCGGGGAGATGCCGAAGAACTCGGCGTCGAACTCGCCAACCTCGGGCAGGAAGCCGCCGTGCTGGGTGGCCGACCCGGTGGCCAGCGCGCCGAGGTCCCAGCCGCGGTCGGCGGGGAACCCGGAGATCGCGTCCCTGCCGTCAGCCAGCAGCTGCCACAGCTCATCAGGGGAGGACACCCCGCCGGGGAAGCGGCAGCCGATGCCGACCACCGCGATCGGTTCGGCCGCCTGCTGCGCGGTGCCTGCCGGGGCGGTGGCCTGCGGTGCCCGCGGGGTGTCCCCGGCCAGCTCGGCGGCCAGGAACGTGGCCAGCTCGCGCGGGGTCGGATGGTCGAACAGCAGGGAGGCAGGCAGCCGCAGCCCGGTGGCCGTGGCCAGCGCGTTGCGCAGTTCCAGCGCGGTGAGCGAGTCGAAGCCGAGTTGCAGGAACGGCCGCTGCACGTCCACCTCGCCGGGTTCGGCGTGACCGAGCACCACGGCCACCTGCTCACACAGCAGGTCCAGCAGCCGCCGGTCGCGCTGCGCGGCAGGCAACCCGGCCAGCCGCCGCTGCGGCTCCGGTGCGGGACCGCCGGTGGCCGGGCGTGCCCCGGGCAGTTCGGCCAGCAACGGTGCCGGCCGCAGCGCGGCCAGCACCGGCCCGAAGCGGGCCCAGTCGATATCGGCGATGGCGAGGGTGGGCTCGTCCTGTTCCACGGCGCCGCGCAGCGCGGGCAGCGCCAGCTCGGGTGGTAGCGGGGTGAGGCCGCCGCGGCGGATCCGCCCGGCCGCGGTCTCCCCGTCCACGGCCATCCCGGCCCCGGCCCACGGCCCCCAGCAGACCGCGGTGGCGGGCAGCCCCTCGGCGCGGCGGTGGGCGGCCAGCGCGTCCAGGTAGGCGTTGGCCGCGGCGTAGTTGCCCTGCCCCGCGGCGCCGAGCAACCCGGCGATCGAGGAGAACAGCACGAACGCGGACAGGTCCGCGCCCGCGGTCAGCTCGTGCAGGTGCCGCGCGGCCATGGCCTTGACCCGCAGCACGCGGGCGAACCGGTCCGGGGTCAGGCCGTCCACCACGCCGTCGTCCACCACCCCGGCGGCGTGGAACACCGCGGTGAGCGGCAGTTCGTCCGGGATGTCCGCGAGCACGGCGGCCAGCGCGTCCCGGTCGGCGACGTCGCAGGCGGCCAGCGTCACCCGCGCCCCGAGCTCGCCCAGTTCGGCGGCCAGTGCCGCCGCGCCGGGTGCCGCGCTCCCGCTCCTGCTGACCAGCAGCAGGTGCTGGGCCCCCTCCCTGGCCAGCCAGCGGGCGACCTGGCAGCCGATCCCGCCGGTGGCGCCGGTGACCAGCACGGTCGCGCCGGGGTGGAACGCGGGGCGTGGCCGCTCGCCGGTGTCGCGGGCGCGCACCAGCCTGCGGGCCAGCAGCCCGGACTCGCGCAGGGCCAGCTGGTCCTCCTCGCCGGTGAGGGCGGCGGCCAGCCTGCGCACCGCGTGCCGGTCCAGCGCGCCGGGCAGGTCGATCAGCCCGCCCCAGGCCGCAGGCCGCTCCAGCGCCACCGACCTGCCGAGGCCCCAGACCGCCGCCTGGGCGGGGTCCGGCGGGTCGTCGGCGACGGTGACCGGGACCGCGGCGCGGGTGAGGCACCACAGCGGGGCGGTGACCCCGGCATCGGCGAGGCCCTGCACGGCGGCCACGGCCATGGCCAGCGGGGCGGGCAGCTCCGGCCCGGTTTCCTCGCCGGTGGCCGCCGCAGGCAGGCAGAGCACCCCGGCGAGGTCCCCGGCCAGCTCGCGGGCCGGTTCGGCGATGGCGGCGCGCTCCGGCCAGGGGACGGTGAGCCGGACGGCGCGCTCGGCGAGCAGGTCCAGCAGCGGGTCCAGCCAGTCCGGTTCCGGCGCCCCGGCGGGCAGCAGCACCAGCCAGCGGCCCTGTGCCGCTGACCGCGCGGGGACCGGGCACGGCCGCCAGGCGATCCGGTAGCGCAGTTCGTCCAGTGTGGACCGGCGGTCCCTGCTCTCCCGCCAGCCTGCCAGTGCGGGTGTGATCGCCGCCGCGGTGTCCTCGTCCACGCCGAGCTCGGCGCTCAGGTAGGCGTGGTCCGCGCGGCGCACTGCGGCCCAGAAGTCCGCGTCCGCGCCGCCCGCGGGTCCCGGTCCCGGTTCCGGTTCCTGCGCCTCGGGCCAGAACCGTTCCCGCTGGAAGGGGTAGGTCGGCAGGTCCACCCTCGCGCCGCGGGGGAAGAAGGAGGCCCAGTCGATCGGCACGCCGCGCAGGTACAGCCCGCAGAGCGCACCGAGCAGCGCGGGCACCTCGGGGCGGTCCGCCCGCTGCGCGGGTACCGGCGCCGCGGCGGCCCGCTCGTCCTGCGCGCCGAGGGTCTCCGCCGCCATCCCGGACAGCACCGCGTCCGGGCCGAGTTCGAGGAAGGTGGAGACACCCCGCTCGGCAAGGGTGGCGATCCCGTCGGCGAACCGCACGGTCCGGCGCACCTGGCCCACCCAGTAGTCCGGGGAGCACAGTTCCCCGGCGGTGGCGAGCCGCCCGGTCACGGTGGAGACCACCGGGATCAGCGGCGGCGCGTAGCACACCCCTGCGGCGACCGCCGCGAACTCGGCGAGCATGTCGTCCATCAGCGGGGAGTGGAAGGCGTGGCTCACCCGCAGCCTGCGGGTACGCCTGCCGCGCTCGGCCAGTGTGGCGGCGGCGCGCAGCGTCTCCCGCTCCGCCCCGGCAAGTACCACCGCGTGCGGCCCGTTCACCGCGGCGATCGAAACCGGGCCGTCCGGATCACCCAGCAGCTCGGTGACCTCATCCTCGGTGGCCACCACGGCGACCATCGCCCCCGCGGTCTCCGGCAGCTCCTGCATCAGCCGGGCGCGGGCGGCGACCAGGGTGGCGGCGTCGGGCAGGGTGAGACACCCGGCCACATGAGCGGCGGCCAGCTCGCCGACGGAGTGCCCCGCGAGGTAGTCCGGCCGCAGTCCCCAGGACTCCAGCAGCCGGAACAGCGCTACCTCGAAGGCGAACAGCGCGGGCTGGGTGTAGCCGGTGTGGTCCAGCAGCCCGGCCTCGGTGCTGCCGTCCTCGGCGAACAGCAGCTCCCGCAGCGGCCGGTCCAGTTGCGGGTCCAGCTGCGCGATGACCTCGTCCAGTGCGCGGGCGAACGCCTCGAACCGCTGGTAGAGCTGCCTGCCCATACCGGGGCGTTGCGCGCCCTGGCCGGAGAACAGCACGGCGGTGCTGCCGCTGCCTGCCCGGCCACGGTGCAGCCCGGCCGCCGGGGCGTCCTCGCGCAGCGCGGTCAGGCCGCGTACCAGCTCCTCCGGCCCGTCCGCGAGGATCGCGGCGCGCTGCTCGAAACCGGCGCGGGTGGTGGCAAGGGCGCGGGCGAGGTCGGCGACCGGGGTGTCGGGCCGGTCGGCGAGCAGGTCGAGCAGGTCGGCGGCGCGGGCCCGCAGCGCCGGGGTGTCCCGTGCGGACACCAGCACCGGCACCGGTCCCGCCACCGGTTCGGCCGGTTCCGGCTCCCCGGTCTCCGGCGCCTGCTCCAGGATGGCGTGCACATTGGTGCCGCTCAGCCCGAACGAGGAGATGCCGGCCCGACGCGCCCGGCCGGTCTCCGGCCAGCCTGCCCGCTCGGTGAGCAGCTCGATCGCCCCGGAGCTCCAGTCCACATGGGAGGACGGGGTGTCCACGTGCAGGGTCGGGGGCAGCACCCCGTGCCGCAGCGCCTGCACCATCTTGATCACCCCGGCCACCCCGGAGGCCATCTGGGTGTGCCCGAGGTTCGACTTGACCGAACCCAGCAGCAGCGGCCGCTGCCGGTCCTGGCCGTAGGTCGCCAGCAGGGCCTGCGCCTCGATCGGATCACCGAGCGCGGTCCCGGTACCGTGCCCCTCCAGGGCGTCCACATCGGAGGGTTCGAGCCCGCAGGCCGCGAGCGCGTCGGTGATCACCCGCTGCTGCGCTGGCCCGTTCGGGGCGGTCAGCCCGTTGGAGGCGCCATCGGAGTTCACCGCGCTACCGCGCAGCACCGCCAGCACCGGATGCCCGTTGCGCCGCGCGTCGGACAGCCGCTCCAGCAGCACCACCCCGACACCCTCGGCAAGGGTCATCCCGTCCGCCGAGTCAGCGAAGGCCTTGCACCGCCCGTCCCCGGCGAGCACTCGTTGCCTGCTGAACCCGATGAACGCGGCCGGGGTGGCCATGATGCTCGCCCCGCCGGCGAGCGCGAGGTCGCTCTCCCCTGTGGCCAGCGAGCGCGCGGCCAGATGCAGCGCCACCAGCGAGGAGGAGCAGGCGGTGTCCACGGTGAGCGCCGGGCCCTCAAGGCCGAACAGGTAGGCAAGTCTTCCGGACAGCACGCTGGGCAGCGAGCCGGTGATCTGGTGCCCCTCGGCGCCGTCCACGGTGTGCGCGAGGCCGGTGCCGTAGTCCTGGTAGCTGGCACCGACGAAGGTGCCGGTGCGGCTGCCGCGCAGCCGGTGCGGGTCGAGACCGGCCCGTTCGAAGGCCTCCCACGCGGTTTCCAGCAGCAGCCGCTGCTGCGGGTCCATCGCCAGCGCCTCCCGCGGGGAAACCCCGAAGAAGGCGGCGTCGAACTCGGCGGCCTCGTGCAGGAAACCGCCCCGCACCGAGTAGGTGTGCCCGGCCCGGTCCGGGTCCGGATCGTACAGCTGCTCGGCCCGCCAGCCGCGGTCGGCAGGGAACGTGGAGGTGGCGTCCACGCCGTCCAGCAGCAGTTCCCACAGCCGCTCCGGCGAGTCCGCCCCGCCGGGGTAGCGGCAGCCCATCCCGACGATCGCGACCGGTTCCTCCGCGGTGAACACCCCGTCCGCAGGCGCGGTGCGTGCCGGGGCCCCGGCGCCGGACAGCCTGCCGTCGAGGAACCCGGCGAGGGCAAGTGGGTTCGGGTGGTCGAACACCATGGTGGCAGGCAGGTTCAGCCCGGTGCTCGCGGCGATCCGGTTGCGCAGGTCCACCGCGGTGACCGAGTCGAACCCGGCGTCCCGGAAGGCCCGGTTGCCTGGCAGGGCCTCGGCCGAGCCGTGGCCGAGCACCGCGGCGGCCGCGCCGCGCACCAGCTCGGCCAGCGTCCGGATCCGCTCGGCCCCGGACAGGGTGCGCAGCCGTCCGGCCAGCTCGCCACCCGCCCCTTCCGGTTCCGGCCCTGCCGCATCGGCCAGTGCCCGCACCGCGGGGATCTCGTCGAACAGCGTGGTCGGCCGGGCGGAGGTGTAGACAGGGTGGTAGCGGCCCCAGTCGACGTCCGCGACGGCGATGGTGGTGTCGCCCGCGTCCAGGGCACGGCGCAGCCCGGCCAGCGCCGTGCGCGGGTCCATGAACTCCAGCCCGCTGCGCCGGATCTGCTCCGGGTCCACCCGGCCCAGTTCCCGGTCGTCGGCCCAGATCCCCCAGGAGAGCGCGGTGGCAGGCAGCCCGCAGGCTGCGCGCCGCTCGGCGAGGGCATGCAGGTAGGCATTGCCCGCCACGTAGGCGGCGTGCTGCCCGGTTCCCCACATCCCGGCCACCGAGGAGAACAACACGAACGCCTCCAGGTCCGCGCCGAACACCCGGTCCAGGTTGGCGGCGCCGGTGACCTTGGCGTGCAGCACGCGCGCGAAGCCCGCCAGATCGGTCTCGGCCAGCGAGCACAGTTCGATCCGGGCGGCGGCGTGGATCACCGTGCGCACCTGGTGCCCGCGTTCGCTCAGGTCCGCGCGCAGCCGGGCGAGGGCATCGGCGTCGGTGACATCGCAGGCCACCACCTCGGCGGTGGCGCCGAGCTCGGCCAGCTCGCTCACCAGCTCCGCCGCGCGCGGGGACTCCGGGCCCGCGCGGCTGACCAGCACAAGATGTCCGGCGCCGTGTCCGGCCAGCCAGCGGGCCACATGCGGCGCGAGGGTTCCGGTGCCGCCGGTGACCAGGGTGCTGCCGCCGGGCCGCCACCGGCCCGGCGCGGCCACGACCGGGGCCGGCACCAGGCGCCGGGCGAGCAGCCCCGCCGGGCGCAGCGCGAGCTGGTCCTCCCCGGTGTCGCCGGCCAGCGCGGCGGCCAGCAGCCGCGCCCCCGCGGTATCCAATTCCTTGTCCATCGTGGACGGAAGATCCAGCACCCCGCCCCAGCGGCCGGGATGTTCCACCGCCGCGGTCCAGCCGAGCCCGGCCACCATGGCCTGCCCCGGATCGGCCACCGGGTCGCCCCGGCCGGTGCCCACCGCGCCCCTGGTGAGCAGCCACAGCGGCGCCTGCGCCCCGGCGTCGCCGAGTGCCTGCACCAGCGTCAGGCTCAGCGCCAGCCCGCCGGTCAGCTCCGGCTGCCGGGCACTCGGCGAGCCCGTCATGCCCGTGAGGGAGACGATCCCGGCGGCCTCCGGTGCGCCCTCGGCGGTCAGCAGCGCGGCCAGGCCGGCCCGGTCCGGCTCCGGGTCGTCCAGCCGCAGCAGGCGCGGCTCGGCGCCGTGCCCGGCGATGGCGGCGCCGAGCACCGCCGCGATGGCTTCCTGCTCCTCGTCCGCGGTGAGCAGCAGCCAGGTCCCGGCCAGTGCGGGCTGCGTACCGGCGGGCACCGGCAGCCACCGGATCCGGTATCGCCAGGAGTCCGCGACGGCCTCGTGGGTGCGTTGCCTGCGCCAGCCGGACAGCGCGGGCAGTACGGTGGCCAGCGCCTGCTCGTCCACCTCGAGTTCGGCGGCCAGCGCGGCCGGATCGGCCTCGGCCAGCTCGCCCCAGGTGTCGTCCCCTTCCTGCCCTGCTCCGCCGCCGAGCGGCGCGCACGGCAGCCAGAATCCCTGGTGCTGGAAGGCGTAGGTTGGCAGTTCGACCCGGCGGGCGCCGGTGCCGTCGAACTCGTACGCCCAGTCCACCGGTACCCCGCGGACGAACGCCTCGGCCAGCGAGGTGAGCATCCGGTCCTGGCCGCCGTCGTCCCGGCGCAGGGTGCCCGTGGCCACCACCTGCTCCCCGGCGTCCGCCGCGGTCTCCTGCACCGCGAAGGTCAGCACGGGATGCGGGCTGATCTCGAGGAAAGCCCGGTACTCCTGGCCCAGCAGGGCGCGGACGGCCGGTTCGAACCGGACGGTGCGGCGCAGATTGCGGTACCAGTAGTCGGCGTCCGCCTCGCCATCGGCCAGCCAGTCCCCGGTCAGGGTGGACAGCAGCGGCACCGCGGCGGCCCCCGGCCGGACCGGGGCGAGCTGCTCCAGCAGTTCCGCCCGCAGCGCGGCGACCTGCGGCGAGTGCGAGGCGTAGTCCACCGGGATCCGGCGCACCCGCACGTCCTCGGCGGAGAGCTCGGCCTGCAGGGCGTCCAGTGCCCGCGGCGAGCCGGAGACCACCACCGAACGCGGCCCGTTCACCGCGGCGATCGAGACCTCCCCGGCAGGCAGCCGCGGCTCGACCTCCTCCGGCGCCAGCGAGATCGACAGCATCCCGCCCGCACCGGCCAGCAGCCGGGCGATCGCGCGGCTGCGCAGTGCCACCACCCGCGCGCCGTCCTCGAGCGAGAGCGCACCGGCGACCACCGCCGCGGCGATCTCGCCCTGGGAGTGGCCGACCACCGCGTCCGGCAGCACCCCGTGGGAGCCCCATTCGGCGGCCAGCGACACCATCATCGCGAAGGAGGCGGGCTGCACCACGTCCACCCGCTCCAGCGAGGGCGCGTCCCCGGCCTGGCGCAGTACCTCCGGCAGGGACCAGTCCACGAACGGCCGCAGCGCCGCGGCGCACCCGGCGATCCGCGCGGCGAACACCGGGCAGGACTCCAGCAGGGCTGCGCCCATCCCGGCCCACTGCGAGCCCTGGCCGGGGAACACGAACACGGTGCGGCCGTCGAGATCGGCGGTGCCCGCCACCACCCCGGGGTGCGGCCGGCCACCGGCAAGGGCCGTCAGCCCGGCGGCCAGGTCCGCGCGCCTGCTGCCGAGCAGCACGGCCCGGTGCTCGAACAGCGACCGGGTGCGCAGCAGCGAGTTGCCGAGGTCGACCGGGTCGGCCTCCGGGTCCGCCAGGTAGGGCAACAGGTTACCGGCCTGCGACCGCAACGCGGCCGGGTCACGGGCGGACAGCACCAGCGGCACGATCTCCGGCCGCCGCCTGGCGGGTTCCGGCACGGCCTCGACCGCGGGTGGCTCCTCCAGCAGCAGGTGCGCGTTGGTGCCGCTGATGCCGAAGGAGGACACCGCGCACCGGCGGGGCCGCCCGGTGGCAGGCCAGTCGGCCGGGCCGCCGAGCGGCGCCACCGTGCCCGCGCTCCAGTCCACCTGCGGCGAGGGCTGTTCGGCGTGCAGGCTGCGCGGCAGCACGCCGTGCCGCATGGCAAGCACCATCTTGATCACTCCGGCGATGCCGGCCGCCGACTGGCTGTGCCCGATGTTGGACTTTATCGAGCCGAGCAGCAGCGGCCTGCCATCCGGCCGATCCGCACCGTAGGTCGCCTGCAGGGCCTGCACCTCGATCGGATCGCCGAGGGCGGTACCGGTTCCGTGCGCCTCCACCGCGTCGATATCCGATGTGGACAGATGGGCGTTGGCGAGGGCCTGCCGGATCACCCGTTGCTGGGAGCGTCCGTTCGGGGCGGTGAGGCCGTTGGATGCGCCATCGGAGTTGATCGCCGAGCCGCGGACCACGGCCAGCACCGGATGCCCGTTACGGCGTGCGTCGGACAGCCGCTCCACCACCACGATGCCGACGCCCTCGGCCAGCGCCATCCCGTCCGCGGCCGCGGAGAAGGGCTTGCACCGGCCGTCCGGGGCCAGCGCGCGCTGCCTGCTGAAGGCGATGAACGGCCCCGGGGTGGTCATCACGGTCACCCCGCCCGCGACGGCGAGCGAGGTTTCCCCGTTGCGCAGCGACTGCGCGGCCAGATGCAGTGCCACCAGCGAGGAGGAGCAGGCGGTGTCCACGGTGACCGCGGGCCCCTCGAGGCCGAACACGTAGGCCAGCCTGCCGGAGAGCACGCTCGGGATGGTGCCGGTGACCACGTGGCCGAGCAGGTCGGTGCCTTCGGAACCGGCTGCGCCCGCCGACCCCTCACCGTACTGGGCGTAGCTGGAGCCGATGAACGATCCGGTGCGGCTGCCGCGCAGGCAGACCGGGTCGATCCCGGCCCGTTCGAAGGCCTCCCAGGTGGTCTCCAGCAGCAGCCGCTGCTGCGGGTCCATGCCCAGCGCCTCACGCGGCGAGATGCCGAAGAAGCCGGGGTCGAACCGGTCGGCGTCGTGCAGGAAGCCACCGCGGGTGGTGTAGGTGGTGCCTGGCTGGTCCGGGTCGGGGTGGTAGGCCACGGCGGACTCCCAGCCGCGGCCGCCGGGGAAATCGGAAAGGGCCTCGGTTCCGGAAGCCAGCAGCTGCCACAGCTGGTCCGGGTCGCCGACCTCGCCGGGGAACCGGCAGCTCATCCCGACGATGACGATCGGATCCTCGCCCGCGGCCGTGGCCGTGGCCACCGGTTCCGCCCCGCTCCCCGCGGCGCCGCCAAGCTCCGCGCGCAGGTACCTGGCCAGCTCCAGCGGGTTCGGGTGGTCGAAGACCAGCGTGGTCGGCAGCACCAGCCCGGTCAGCGTGCACATCCGTTGCCGCAGCTCGACCGCGGTCAGCGAGTCGAACCCGATCTCGGTGAACGCGCGCCGCTCGGCCACCGCCTCGGCGCCCTCGTGACCGAGCACTGCGGCTGCCTCGGTGCGCACGATGCTCACCAGCAGGCGTTCCTGTTCGCTCTCCGGCAGCCCGGCCAGCCGCCCGGCCAGCTCGGTCCCGGTGCCCTTCGCGGCGGACGCCTGTTGCCCGGCGACCTCGGGCAGGGCGGAGAGCAGGGCACTGGGCCGGGCCGTGGTGAACACCGGCGCGTAGCGGGCCCAGTCAATATCGGCCACGGTGACGGTGGTGTCCCCGTGCGCGAGGGCGCGGCCCAGCTCGGCCAGCGCGGGTCCCGGTGCCAGCCTGCGCAGCCCGCGCTGGGCGAACCGGCGGCTCTCCTCCTCGCCGGCGGCCATGCCGGTGTCCGCCCATGGACCCCAGGCCAGGCAGGTCGCGGCCAGCCCGCGGGCGTGCCGCCGCTGTGCGAGCGCGTCCAGATAGGCGTTCGCCGCCGCGTACCCGGCCTGCGCCCCGCTGCCCAGTACCCCGGCGATCGACCCGAACAGCACGAAGAGGTCCAGTTCCCGCTCGCCGAGCAGGGCGTCCAGGTTCGCCGCTCCACCGGCCTTGGCTGCCATCGCGGTCGCCAGCTCGGCCGGCCCGGTCTCGGCGAGTGGCCGGAACTCACTCACCCCGGCCGCGTGCACCACACCGGTCAGCGGGGTGTCCCCCGGTATCGCGTCCAGCACCGCGGCCAGTGCCGCGCGGTCGGCGACATCGCAGGCCAGGATGTCCACCTCGGCCCCGAGCTCGGTCAGCTCGGCACGCAGCTCGGCCACCTGCGGCGCGTCCTCGCCGCGGCGGCTGGTCAGCACCAGGCGCGGCGCGCCCGCACCGGCCAGCCACCTGGCGGCCTCCGCGCCGAGGCCGCCGGTGCCGCCGGTGACCAGCACGGTGCCCCGGACCGCCGGTGCGCCGGCCTGCGTACCGGCCGGGTCGGGCAGCAGGCGCCTGCCGAGGACCCCTTCCGCCCGCACGGCCAGCTGGTCCTCGCCGGGAAGCCCGCCCGCCAGTACGGCGGCGAGCCGCCGTACGGCTGGTTCCGGCAGGCCGGAAGGCAGGTCCACCAGGCCGCCCCAGCCGCCGGGGTACTCCAGTGCCGCGGTCCGCCCGTAGCCCCATACCGCGGCCTGTTCCGGATCGGTCTCCTCGTCGTCGTCCCGCGCGCGCACCGCACCGCTCGTCACAGTCCACAGTGGAGCTTCGAGTCCGGATTCGGCCAGCGCCCGCAGCAGGGTGTGGGTGGCGGCCAGCCCGGCGCCGAGCTCAGGATGGCTGCCGCAGGGACGCCGATCCAGCGCCACCGTGGACAGCACCCCGCTCAGCTCGCCCGGTGCACCGGGCCCGGCCAGGGTGCCCGCGAGTTCGGCCGGGCCGGTGCGGTCGGTGTCCAGCTCCAGTTCCCGCACCTCGGCGCCCCGCTCGCGCAACGCGGTGGCCAGCCGTTCGGCGCGTTCCCCGCCTTCCGGGGTGGTGACCAGCAGCCAGTGCCCGGTCAGCTGTCCCGGGGCGGGCTCGGGCAGGGTGGTCCATCCGATGCGGTAGCGCCAGGAGTGTTCCCGGCCGCGCTGCCGGCCGGACGGCTGGGGCCAGTAGGTCTCGTGCTGGAAGGGATAGGTGGGCAGGTCGACCCGGCGTGCGCCGCTGCCCGCGAAGTAGCCTGGCCAGTCCACCGTCCCGCCGCGCAGGTGTATCCGCGCCAGCGCGGTGGCCAGGGCGGCCTCCTCGGGCCTTCCCTCGCGCAGTACCGGGATCAGCGCCGCGTCGGCCTCCGCGCCGAGGGTGTCCGCCGCGGCCGCGGACAGCGAGCCGTCCGGGCCGAGCTCGACGAAGGTGGTGGCACCGAGCCCGGCGAGGGTGGTCACCGCGTCGGCGAACCGCACCGAGTGCCGGGCCTGCTCGACCCAGTAGCCCGGCGAGCACAGCAGCTCGGCAGGCAGCGGCTCGCCGGTTCTGGTGGACACCACGGGGATCGCGGGCTGGGCGTAGCTCAGGCCCTCGGCGGTCCAGCGCAGCTCGGCCAGGACCGGGTCCATATGCGGGGAGTGGAAGGCATGGCTCACCCGCAGCCTGCGGGTCTTGCGACCGCGCGCGGCGAACCCGGCCGCGACCTCCAGCACCGCATCCTCGTCCCCGGCGATCACCACGGCCGATGGTCCGTTCACCGAGGCGATCTCGACCGAGCCCGCGGGCAGCTCGGCCAGCGCCGCGTGCAGTTCCCGCTCGCTCGCGCGTACCGCCACCATGGCGCCGGTCGCGGGCAGTGCCTCCATCAGCCGGGCCCTTGCGGCCACCAGTGTGCAGGCGTCCGCCAGCGACAGCACGCCCGCGACGTGGGCGGCCGCGAGCTCGCCGATGGAGTGCCCCGCAAGGTAGTCCGGCCGCACCCCCCAGTGCTCCAGCAGCCGGAACAGCGCCACCTCGACGGCGAACAGCGCGGGCTGGGTCCAGCCGGTGCGGTCCAGCAGCTCCGCCTCCGCGCTCCCCTCGGCGGCGAACAGCACCTCGGCGGGCGGCCGGTCCAGGTGGGGCCGCAGTGCGGCCAGCACCTCGTCCAGCGCGGCGGCGAAGGCGGGAAAGCGATCGTAGAGCTCGCGGCCCATACCGGGGCGCTGGCCGCCCTGACCGGCGAACAGCAGCGCGATCCTGCCGCCGGGAACGGCCTCGTCGGCCAGCACCGCCGGGTCCGGCCTGTTGTCGGCCAGCGCGGCGAGTGCCGCGCGCGCGAGCTCCCGGTCGCCGGACACCACCGCGGCGCGGCGTTCGAAGTGGGATCTGGTGGTGGCGAGGGAGAACGCGAGGTCGGCGGGCGCCACCTCCGGCTGCTGATCCATTGTGGACAGCAGGAGGGTGGCCTGGTCGCGGAGCGCGGCCGCGCTCCGGGCGGACAGCACCAGCGGCGTGGCCGCGGGCTCCGGTCCGGCAGCGGGCGCCGCGGGTTCGGGTTCTGGGGCCTGCTCCAGGACGGTGTGCACATTGGTGCCGCTGAACCCGAAGGAGGACACCGCGGCCCGGCGCGGCCGGTCCGCCCGTGGCCATTCGGCTGGTTCGGACACCACCCTGACCGCGCCCGCGGTCCAGTCCACCTGGCTGGAGGAGGTTTCCGCGTGCAGGCTGCGCGGCACCTGACCGTGCCGCATGGCCTGCACCATCTTGATCACACCGGCCACCCCGGCCGCGGCCTGAGTATGCCCGAGGTTCGACTTGACCGAACCGAGCAGCAGCGGGGTGTCCCGGTCCTGGCCGTAGGTCGCCAGCAGGGCCTGCGCCTCGATCGGGTCACCCAGCGCGGTACCGGTGCCGTGCCCCTCCACCACATCGACCTCCGATGTGGACAGCCGGGCGGCGGCGAGCGCTTCGGTGATCACCCGTTGCTGGGCGAGGCCGTTCGGGGCGGTCAGCCCGTTGGATGCGCCGTCGGAGTTCACTGCGCTGCCGCGCACCACGGCCAGCACCGGATGCCCGTTGCGCCGCGCGTCGGACAGCCGCTCCAGCACCAGCACCCCCACGCCCTCGGACCAGCCGACCCCGTCGGCGGCATCGGAGTAGGCCTTGCACCGGCCGTCCGGGGACAGCCCGCGCTGGCGGGAGAACTCGATGAACGGCGCGGGGGTGGCCATCACGGTCACCCCGCCTGCCAGTGCCAGCGAGCACTCCCCCGCGTGCAGCGCCCGCATGGCCCAGTGCAGCGCGACCAGCGAGGAGGAGCAGGCGGTGTCCACGGTCACCGCGGGTCCCTCGAGCCCGAGCAGGTAGGAAACCCGGCCGGAGGCCACGCTGGCGGAGCTGCCGGTGCCGAGGTGGCCCTCGAACTCGGACCCGGAGAGCACGGCGCCGTAGTCCCCGTACATCACCCCGGCGAACACGCCGGTCCGGCTGCCGCGCAGCGCGTGCGGGGCGATCCCCGCGCGTTCCACCGCCTCCCAGGAAGTCTCCAGCAGCAGCCGCTGCTGGGCGTCGGTGGCCACCGCCTCGCGCGGGCTCATCCCGAAGAACGCGGGGTCGAACTCGCCTGCCTCGTGCAGGAACCCGCCGGAGCGGGTGTAGGAGGTGCCGGGATGGTCGGGGTCGGGGTGGAACAGCGAGCCGAGGTCCCAGCCCCGGTTGGCAGGAAAGCCGGAGATGGCGTCCCCGCCCTCGCTGACCAGACGCCACAGGTCCTCAGGGGACCGCACCCCACCGGGGTAGCGGCAGCTCATCCCGACGATGGCGATCGGCTCCTCGGTGGCGGCAGGCACCGGTTCGGCCGCGAGCGCTGGAGCGGTGCCGGTCGCCTGCCGCACCAGGTGACCGGCCAGCGCGCTCGCCGTGGGGTGGTCGAACACCACCGTGGGGGCCAGCCGCAGCCCGGTCGCCGCGCTGAGCCGGTTGCGCAGCTCGACCACGGTCAGCGAGTCGAAGCCGAGGTCGGCGAAGGCACGCTGCGGGTCGACAGCCTCGGTCCCGCCGTGCCCGAGTACCGCGGCGACCTGCTCGCGCACCAGCTCCAGCGCGGCCTCCCCGCGCCGGGCCGGATCCAGCTCACGCAGCCCGCCGCCGGTGGCTGCGGTGCCTGCCGCCGCGCGGCGGGCCACGCCTGGCACCAGGTCACGCAGCACCGCGGGCACCGTGCCGAGGGCGCGCAGTGCGGCCAGGTCCAGCCGTACCGGCGCCACCACCGGCTCGCCGGTGCGCAGCGCCGCGTCGAACAGCGCGAGCCCGTGCGCCACCGGCAGCGGCGGGGTGCCGAGCCTGCGCAGCCTGCGCGCGCTGTCCGCGCCGAGCCTGCCGGTCATGCCCTCGTCCTGCTCCCACGGGCCCCAGGCAAGGGAAACGGCGGGCAGCCCATCGGCCCGGCGGGACGCCGCCAGCGCGTCCAGGAAGGCGTTGCCCGCCGCGTAGTTGGCCTGCCCCGCTGCGCCGAGGATGCCGGCCACCGAGGAGAACAGCACGAAGGCGGCCAGGCCGGTGTCCCTGGTCAGCTCGTGCAGGTTCCATGCGGCGTCCACCTTGGGCCGCAGCACGGTGGTCAGCCGCTCCGGGGTGAGCGAGGAGAGCACTCCGTCGGCGAGCACCCCGGCCGCGTGCAGCACGGCGGTCACCGGATGCTGCCGCGGCACCGCGGACAGCGCCTCGGCCAGGGCCGCCCGGTCGGCGGCGTCGCAGGCCACCACGGATGGTGCGGCACCCAGCCCGGTCAGCTCCGTCACCAGCTCGGCGGCGCCAGGGGCCGCCGCGCCGCTGCGGCTGAGCAGCAGCAGATGCCGCACCCCGTGCTCGGTGGCGAGATGCCGGGCGAGCAGGGCGCCGAGCCCGCTGGTGCCGCCGGTGATCACCACGGTGCCCTCGGGGTCCCAGGCGCCTGCGTCTGCCGGCTCCGGCGGCACCCTGGCCAGCCGGGCGGCCAGCGGCACGCCGTCCCTGAGCGCGACCTGCGGTTCGTCCAGGCCGATGGCGGCCAGGAGCTGCCCGGGCTCGGCGTCCCGGTCCAGGTCGAGCAGCCCGAACCGGCCGGGGTGCTCGGCCTGCGCGGTGCGCACCAGCCCGCATACGGCCGCGGCGGCCGGGTCCGCCTGCGGGGTGGTGGCGCCCCGGGTGAGCACCACGAGGCGGCTGTCCGGGAAACGGTCCTCGGCCAGCCAGGCCGTCAGGGTGGCGAGCACCGAGCCGGTCAGTTCCCTTGCCCTTGCCGACGGTTCCGCGGTGGGGTCCCCGGACACCGGGAACACCACGGTCGCGGGTATCTCCCCGGTCGCCAGCTCGTCCAGGTCGGCACCGGCGGGGCAGCCGAGGGTGCCTGCCAGGTCGAACGGGTCCGGCCCGAGCACCGCGATGCCCTCGGCCGCCGCCGAGCGGGGCACCTCGGTCCAGACCGGCCGGTACAGGTCCCGCCCGGGGTGCGCCGGGTCCGCCTCCTGCTGGTCCGGGGCGCGCAACACCAGCGAGTCCACCTCGGCCACCGGCTCCCCGCCGGGATCCGCGAGCTGCACCGCGAGCCGGTCACCTTCCGGCACCAGCCGCACCCGCACGGCCCGCGCGCCGGTGGCGTGCAACCGGGCGCCCGACCAGGAGAACGGCAGCCCACCGGCGGCGCTCTGGTCCAGTTCGGCGCAGGCCGCGGCGTGCAGCGCGGCGTCCAGCAGTGCCGGATGCAGCCCGAAGGCTCCGGCGTCCTCCGCCACCGCGGCGGGCAACTCGGCCTCGGCGAAGACCTCGCCAGCGCGCCGCCAGACCGCGCGCAGGCCCTGGCAGGCGGGCCCGTATCGCAGGCCCGCATCGGCCAGCCGCTGGTAGAGCCCGGTGAGGTCCACCGGTTCGGCCCCCGCCGGCGGCCACTGCCGCGCGCCGAAGGTGCCCGGTCGCGCCCCGGTGGTCAGTACGCCGGTGGCGTGCTGGGTCCAGGGCAGTTCCTCGGTGTCGTCGGGGCGGGCGTAGATGCCGAAGGAGCGGCCGCCGTCGGCGGCCGGGCCGTCGACGCGCAGCTGTAGTTGCACCCCGCCCTGTTCGGGCAGCGGCAGTGGCGCGGTCATGGTCAGCTCGGCCACCTGGTCGCAGCCGACCTCGTCCCCAGCCCGGATCGCCAGCTCCAGCATGGCGGCCCCTGGCAGCAGCACCGTATCGCCCACCAGGTGGTCGGCGAGCCAGGGCTGGGAGCGCACGGACAGCCTGCCGGTGAGCACGGTGCCCGCGGACCCGGCGAGGGACACGGCCGCGGACAGCAGCGGATGCCTGGCCGCGCCGAGACCGGCGGCCCGCAGGTCACCCGCGGCCGCCATCCCGTCCCGCGGCCAGAACCGGCGGCGCTGGAAGGCGTAGGTCGGCAGCTCCACCTCGCGGGCACCGGTGCCCGCGAAGTAGTCCGCCCACCGCACCGGCAGGCCGCGGGTGTGCAGCCCGGCCACGGCGGTGGTGAGCGTGGCGGCCTCGTCCCGTTCGGGGCGCAGCGCGGGCAACGCCGTGCACTCCATGGACTCCGGCTCGCCGCGCTCCGCCGCGGCGCAGTCCTGCGTCAGCCCGGTGAGGGTGCCGTCCGGCCCGAGCTCGAGGAAGGCGGTGGCCCCGTGCCGGCGCAGCCAGCGCACTCCGTCGGCGAACCGCACGGTCTCCCGCAGCTGCCGCGCCCAGTAGTCCGCCGAGCCCAGTTCGGCGACCGTGGCGGGTTCCCCGGTGCGGCCGGACACGATCGGAATCAGCGGCTCGCGCGCGGTCAGGCCCGCCACCACCGCGCGGAACGGTTCCAGCACCGGGTCCATCTGCGGGGAGTGGAAGGCATGGGACACCGCCAGCCTGCGCACCCGCCTTCCGTCCCGCCGCAACCGCGCGGCCAGCTCGGCCACCGCCTGCTCCTCACCGGAGAGCACCACCGACTCCGGGCCGTTCACCGCGGCGATCGCCACCCGCCCGGCCAGGCCGGACAGCAGCGGGCGCAGCTCATCCTCGGTGGCCTGGACCGCGGCCATCCCGCCGCCCGCCGTGGCCAGGTCCCGCATCAGCGTGCCCCGCGCGGTCACCAGCCGCGCGGCATCCGGCAGCGAGAACACCCCCGCCGCCTGCGCCGCGGCCAGCTCGCCCACCGAGTGGCCGAGCAGGAAGTCCGGGACGATCCCCCAGGACTCCAGCAGCCGGTGGAGCGCGATCTCGAGCGCGAAGAGCGCGGGCTGGGCGTGCTCGGTCCGCGCGAGCTCCGCGGCGTCCTCGCCCCACAGCACCGGGCGCAGCGGGTGTTCCCGGTGCCGGTCGAGTTCGGCGATCACCTCCTCCAGTGCCTCGGCGAACACCGGGAACCGCGCGCTCAGCTCCCGCCCCATCCCGAGCCGCTGGCCGCCCTGCCCTGCGAAAAGCAGCGCCAGCCGGGGCCTGCCCCGCGCGGAGCCCTGTACCAGGGCAGGGCCCTGGCCGGCGCCCTCGGCCAGGGCCGCCAGCGCACCGGCCGCCTCGGTCCGGTCGGCGGCCACCACCACCGCGGTGTGCTCGAACCGGGAGCGGCCGGTGGCCGCCGAGAACGCCACATCGAGCAGGTTCCGCTCGCCCACCGTGGTGGCCAGCCGGGCGGCCTGCGCCCGCAGCGCCTCCCGGCCGCGGGCGGAGACCAGCAGCGGGACCGGGCCCACCGGTTCCGGTTCCGGCCGCGGTTCGGTGGCAGGGGCCTGCTCCAGCACGGCATGCGCGTTGGTGCCGCTGAGGCCGAAGGAGGACACGCCGGCCCGGCGCGGCTCGCCGGAGTCCGGCCACGGCTGGTTCTCGGTCAGCAGCCGGACCTGGCCCGCGGACCAGTCCACGTGGGTGGACGGCCGGTCCACGTGCAGGGTCTTCGGCAGCACCCCGTGCCGCATCGCCTGCACCATCTTGATCACCCCGGCCACCCCGGCGGCGGCCTGGGTGTGGCTGATGTTCGACTTGACCGAGCCGAGCAGCAGCGGCCGGCCGGCAGGCCGGTCGCGGCCGTAGGTGGCCAGCAGCGCCTCGGCCTCCACCGGGTCGCCGAGGGTGGTGCCGGTGCCGTGCGCCTCGACGGCGTCGATCTGTTCCGGGGACAGCCTGGCGTCCACAAGGGCCTGTTCGATCACCCGTTGCTGGGCCGGCCCGTTCGGCGCGGTCAGCCCGTTGGACGCGCCGTCGGAGTTCACCGCGGAGCCACGGACCACGGCAAGGACCCGGTGCCCGTTGCGCTGAGCTTCGGAAAGCCGCTCCAGCATCAGCACGCCTGCGCCCTCAGACCAGCCGGTGCCGCTCGCGGAGTCGGCGAAGGAGCGGCAGTAGCCGTCCACGGCCAGCCCGCCCTGCTTGCTGAACTCCACGAAGGTCAGCGGGCTCGGCATCACGGTGACCCCGCCCGCCAGCGCCAGCGAGCACTCCCCCGCGCGCAGCGCCCTTGCGGCAAGGTGCAGGGAGACCAGCGAGGCCGAGCACGCGGTGTCCACGGTGACCGTGGGCCCGACAAGGCCGAGTACGTACGCCAGACGTCCGGAAAGGACACTGGTGGTGGTTCCGGTGAGCGCGAATCCGTCCACATTGTCCGCCGGTCCGACCCGGTAGTCCTGCGGGATCGCGCCGACGAACACCCCGGTCCGGCTGCCGCTGAGGGAAAGCGGGTCGATCCCGGCGTGCTCGACGGCCTCCCATGCGGACTCCAGCAGCACCCGCTGCTGTGGATCCATGGCCAGCGCCTCACGCGGCGAGATCCCGAAGAAGTCGGCGTCGAACATGGTGGCTTCGGAAAGGAAGCCGCCGGCCAGGGTCGCTGAGGAGTCCAGCGCGTCCAGCGACCAGCCCCGGTCACCCGGCAGCCCGGTGATCCCGTCCGCGCCGGACTCGACCATCCGCCACAGGTCGTCAGGGCCCGCGACCCCGCCGGGGTACCGGCAGCTCATGCCGACGATCGCGATCGGCTCGTGCGCCGCGGTTTCCAGCTCCTGTAACCGCTGCCGGGTCCGCTGCAGGTCGGCGCCCGCGCGCCGGAGGTAGTCCCGGAGGCGCTGCTCGTTATCCATGGTTATCGCCCATTCCGGACGGTGCTCGAGACTGTGCTTGTGCCGTACCCACCGCCGCGCCGGTCACCAGGCCACCGGCAGCCAGGCCAGGGTCGCCGACAGCCGCGTCCGCACCTTCTCCGGATCGGTCAGCTCCTCCGGCTCCACGGTCAGCCGCAGGGTCGGGATCCTGGTCAGCAGCGCGGTGAACGCGATGTTCAGCTCCAGCCGGGCCAGCGGGGCGCCGATGCAGTACCAGGCGCCGTGCGCGAAGGTGAGGTGCGGATTCGGGGTGCGGTGGAAATCCACCCGTTCCGGCTCGGCGAAGGAGCGGGGGTCGAAGTTGGCCATCGCGAAGTCGGGCAGCACCAGGTCACCCGCGCTGATCTTCTCCCCGCACAGCTCGATGTCCTCCAGCGCGTAGTGCGGCTGCCAGCCGCCGCCGAAGTTGGCCGTGCGCAACATCTCCTCGACCGCGGTGTGCATCAGCTCCGGGTCGCCGGTGACGGCCTCGCGCAGGTCCGGCCGGGTGAGCAGGCGGGCCATCCCGTTGCCGATATGGGTGGCGATGCTCTCGTGCCCCGCGAACAGCAGCAGGCACACGATCACCACCACGAGCTGGTTGTTCTCCAGCTGGGGGCAGATCCCCGAGATCAGGTCGTCCCCCGGATCCGCCCGCTTGCGGTCCACCAGGTCGGAAAGGTAAGCGAAGAAGGCAGCCGCCCCCTCGGCCGAGGAGTTCTCCCCGGTGCCGTGCATCCCGTCCAGCAACACGGCCAGCTGGTCCCGCTCCTCCTCGGGCACCCCCATCAGCTCGCACAGCACGCGCAGCGGCACCGGAAGGGAGAACGCGGGTTGCAGGTCCACCGGCGGGGTCATGGTGAGCAGCTCGTCCACGGCCTCATGCACGATGCGCTCGATCCCCTGGCGCAGCTCCTTCATCCGCTTGCTGGTGAAGTACGGGATGAGCAGGGCCCGTACCTGCTGGTGCATCTCGTGCGGATCGCTGCCCGCGCCGGTGGACGCGATCAGCTCGAAGATCGGGTTCTTGGCGGCCTGCGCCGCCTGCTCCGGGTTCGGGTGCGTGCGGCCGAGCCTGGGGTCGAGCATCAGCTGCTTGATCTCGGAGTGCCCGAGCACCAGCCAGCCCTCGTCGCCCGTGGCCGTGCGCACCCGCCAGAGCGGCTTCTCCGCCTGCATCCTGCGCAGGTGCGGGTTGTCCCCGAGCGCGGGCGAACGCAGGGCTTCCAGGGTGGGCAGATCCTCCGACACGGTCATGACTCGTCCTACCTTCTCTCGTCACAGCTCAGCCGGCAGCAGCCGAGTCTCGTGCAAGCGCGGTCGGGAAATCCCTAGTGCCTGCCGCGGAAGGGCCGGCGCCGTCGCGGGAATTCCCCAGTCCGGAAGACGTTCAATGGCGAAACCTGCGCGGAAGGGGAATTCGTGTCCAAACGTGCTTTGATCACCGGCATCACCGGGCAGGATGGTTCCTATCTCGCCGAACACCTGCTCGAGCTCGGGTACCAGGTGTGGGGCATGATCAGGGGCCAGTCCGACCCGCAGCGGTCCAGGATCGGGCATCTGGCAGGCGAGGTGTCGTTCGTGCGCGGTGACCTGACCGACGAGGGCAGCCTGGTGGCCGCGGTGGACATCGCACAGCCCGACGAGGTCTACAACCTCGGCGCGATGTCGTTCGTGCCGCTGTCCTGGCAGCAACCGAAGCTGACCACCGATGTCAACGGCACCGGGGTGCTGCGCATGCTGGACGCCATCCGCACGGTCTGCGGCCTGGACACCTCGCGCACCGCCGACGGCCAGATCCGGTTCTACCAGGCTTCCTCCTCCGAGATGTTCGGCAAGGTCGCCGAGACCCCGCAGCACGAGGCGACCCGCCTGCACCCGCGGAGCCCGTACGGGGTGGCCAAGACCTACGGGCACTTCATCACCCGCAACTACCGGGAGTCCTTCGGCATGCATGGGGTGTCCGGGATCCTGTTCAACCACGAGTCGCCCCGCCGCGGGCCGCATTTCGTCACCCGCAAGATCACCCTGGCGGTGGCCAACATCCGGCACGGCAGGCAGGAGAAGCTGCACCTCGGCAACCTCGAGGCGCGCAGGGACTGGGGCTACGCGCGGGACTACGTGCGGGCCATGCATCTGATGCTGCAGCGGGAAACGCCCACCGACTACGTGATCGGCACCGGCCGGATGCACACGGTGCGAGACGTACTGGAGGTCGCCTTCGACGCGGCCGGGATGAACTGGCGTGACCACGTCGTCGTGGACTCCGCGCTGGTACGTCCGGCCGAAGTGGACACGCTGTGCGCAGATCCGGCCAGCGCGGGCGATGAGCTCGGCTGGCGCAGCAGCACCAGCTTCGAGGAACTGATCCGGCTGATGGTGGAGGAGGACCTGCGGGAGACCGGCAGGGAACGGTCGCGGGCCAGGCCACCCCTCGCGCCCGCCTGGTGAGGCGGCGGGCGCGGCACCTCCTCCGGAGCTACTTGACGAAGTCCGGCAGCACCCGCGGCGGCCAGGACCCCGCGCGGAACACGCCCATGGAGTAGGCCTTGGAGATGAGCGCGGGCCGGTTCTTCACCTTGAACCGGCGCAGCAGGTTCGTCACGTGGTACTCGATCCCGCCGCGGCTGAGGTACAGCCGGGCGGCGAGCTGCACGGTGGACACCCCGGCGGCGATGCCCTCGACGATCCGGGCGTCCACCTCGCTGAGCAGTTGTTTGCGCCCGGCGGCCTGCCGGGTGTCGG
Organism: Amycolatopsis aidingensis; assembly: GCF_018885265.1. Lineage (GTDB taxonomy): Bacteria > Actinomycetota > Actinomycetes > Mycobacteriales > Pseudonocardiaceae > Amycolatopsis > Amycolatopsis aidingensis. Next base: position 3,307,404 of record NZ_CP076538.1, on the reverse strand, counting down.
CGTCCCGGCTCTCCGGTTCCACGAGTACCAGTACGCCCTCGAACCGGCCACTGTGGTCGGGTACCGCGAGGCCGGTCAGCTCGGCGGTGCCGCCGCGGCGCACGGTGACCGATCGCTCGGTGAACCGCCCCCGCACGTCCCCGGTCAACGCGGCCAGCCGCAGCGCGACCCGGTCCCGCGCGTCGGGATGCAGCAGCTCGCACAGTTCCCGGCCACACAGGTCGTCCTGCGAACGCCCGAACTGCCGTGCGAAGTCCGGGTTGGCCCGCACCACCCTGGTCCCCCGGTCGAGCCGGGCGAACCCGATACCCGAACGCTCGATGAAGGAGCGGAACACGTCCCGGCCGGTCTCCGGCCGCCAGACCTGAGCGCATTCCGTGGTGTAGGAGGCGTGCTCGGCGACAACACTCATGACAGAACTCCTCTCCGTACGGGCTTGCGGCCGAACCGGCCCGATAATCCGTTCACCCGGCCATCGCCACCGGGTGGAAGGTGGAGGCGAGCTGCGCCCGGCCGCGCAGCCCGAGCTTGCGGTAGACACCGGTGAGCCGTTGCTCCACGGTGCGGCCGCCGAGCGAGAGCAGCCCGGCGATCCGCGCGGTGGACCAGCCCGCCGCCGCGAGGGCGGCGATCCGCCGCTCCTGCGCCGACAGCGAGCCGTGTGCGCCGGTGGGCACGGGCACCGCGCCGGGGCTCGCGGCGGCCAGCGCGAGGGTGGCGCCGCGCCGATCCCCCGCCGCGATCAGGGTCAGCGCCGATTCGGCCAGCGCCACCACCCGGGGCTGGGCCACCGCCGAGGCACGCAGCAGCGGTACCGCCGCACGCAGGTGACCCTCCTGGGCGGCACAGCCGGAACCCGCGGCGAGCAGGTGCACCGCGCCGTGGGTTCCAGGGGCGCCCCAGCGCCGGGCCAGCCGGACCGCGGTGCGCACCAGCCGATCGGCCGCGGCGTGCTCGCCTGCCGCGGTCTGCGCGGCCGCAGCCTGGGAACGCCATGCCGACACCGCCGGGTTGTGGCAGTTCCGCGACAGCAACGCGCGCCCGCATTCCAGGAACCGGGGCAGCGCCGCGCCAGGGTCGGCCAGCACCATCCGCAGCCTGCCAAGGGTGTACTGCAGGTGTGCCCAGCCGATGCCCTCGGCCGCGGCGGCAGGCAGCGGCGCGGCCAGCACCCGCTCGGCCTCCTCCACCTCGTCCCTGGCAAGGTGCAGGCTCGCCTGCATGGCGAGCAGGTCGGGCAGCACCCTGGGCGGCCAGGACTCCGGGGGCAGCTGGGCGCGTGCCGCGGCCAGGTCCTCGGCCACCAGCGCGAGGTTGCCGCGGACGAGCTCGCACCGGGCCCGCTCGAGCAGCGCGAGCGCCGCGGGCAGCGCGGCGCCCTGGCCGCGCGCCTCCCGTAGCACCTGCTCCAGCCCCAGCACGGCCTCGCCCGGTTCCTCGGCGTACAGCAACGCCCGGCAGGCGTGAATCCGCGGTCCGAACGGCCGGTCCCCGCCAGCCGGGTACAGCGCGGTCCCGGCCAGTTCGGCTGCCCGGGCTCGCCCGCCGCCGCGCAGCGCCAGCCGCCAGGCGAGCACACCCGCTCGCACCGGGTCGGGCTGCGGGTCCGTGATTGCGGGCAGCTGGTGCTCCGGCAGCACCGGGCCGGTGACGGTGTCCCCCGCCGCCAGCAGGCCGATGGCGGCCAGCGGCCCGGCCGCGCCGGGGGCCCTGCGCGCGCAGGCGTCCGCGATGGCCTGCCGGGCCGCCGCCCCCTCGCCCAGCGCCTGCAGCAGGTCCGCGGCCCGCACCAGTGGTGCGAGCGCGGCCTCCGGTCCGGCCTCGGTCAGCACCTGCCGCAGCCTGCGGGCTGCGGCCTCAGGGGCGCGGGGCGCCTCGATCAGTGCGAGCTCGGTCAGCAGGTCCCTGCGCAGCTCGGCACCGGGCCGCTCGCGCAGCGCGCGGTTCAGCAGCGCCGCCGCGTGGCCGGGTTCGCCCCGCCTCCTGGCCGAGCAGGCGACCCGGCGCAGCAGCCGCGCGCCCCATCCGGTGCCCGCGGGCGGCGCGGCCAGCAGCAGGCCGGCGACCTGCTCGTCCGGCAGGGCCATCCGGTGTGCCAGGTCCGCCGCGCGGCGGGCCAGCCGATCCCGTTCCGCCGCGGGCATCGCGGCCAGCACGTGGGTACGTACCGCGGGCGTGCTCGGTCGCGGTCGTCCTGCCCCAGCCACCAGGCCGAGGCTCGTCAGCAGCTCGAGCACGGCCGGAGCGGGCAGGACACGGGGCGGCGCGAGGGCGCGCGGCAGCGCGGGATCGACCTCGTCCCCGGCGACCGCGATGGCGCGCAGCAGGGCCAGCGCGTCCGGCGGCAGCCCGTCCACGGCCCGCACCACCCGATCTCCCTGCCCGGAGCCGGTCGCCATCGACGCCGCATCAGCGGCGGGCGTGGGCATCGGGAGCATCTGCTCGATCCCCGGTGGGTACCGGTCGGCCGGAACCGCTCCCGCCGCGAGCGTCCGCACCAGCAACAGCGGTGCCTGCCGGAGGCGGGCGGCGAGTGCGCGCAGCCAGCGGCGGGAAGCCGGATCGGCCCAGTGCGCGTCGTCCACCGCGAGCACCATCGGATCATGCCGGGCGAGGTCGAGGAACTCCGCGCACAGCGCCGCCACCGCCGCGCCGTCCGGCCCGCCTCGGCTCAGCGCATCCAGGGACGGCCGCCCCGCGGGCCGGTGCCGCAACTGGGCCGCCAGCTGCGAAACCACCCCATAGGGCAGTTCCGCCTCGGCCGGGGTGCATCGCGCGAGGGCGACGGTCAGGCCGTGCTCCCGTGCCGTGCGGGCGGCGCGTTCGAGCAGCGTGGTCCGGCCGCTGCCGCCCTGGCCGGTCAGGGTGACCGCGGCCGAATCGCGCCGGGCCGCCAGCGCGCGCACCCGCTGCTCCAACGGGTCCAGCCGCGTGTCCCGGCAGGCAAGCGGGGCGACATGGTCCGGTGGCACCGACGCGGCAGACACAGCAGACACCGCCTCCCCATCGTTTTCCGGCCAACGGCGATTGTTGAAAGCATTCTTCACGCGGGCGGCTGGCAATCGTGGCCACGCCGCACCCCATTTGCCGCACCGGGAGGGCCCGGCGGGACTGTGGCCCAGGTAACACGAAAGTGTAAGTACCCGGATGTCGGTTAGCAAGGGATTTGCGTTGGTTTACCTGTGTCTGTTTGGCAGCCACTTGGCGAAGCTAGCTTGAACAGGAGTTTTCACGGGCCGTCACATCCGACGCCAAGCCGAAACCCCACCTATTCGCCACTATTAGTAACATTCATATCACTATAAGTCACTACTTGATTGATTCACATGCCGCCTGATTGGACACTCTGGGTGACCACAAGAATCCGGCAATTCCCTAGTCCTTGACCCGTAGGGTCGCGGGGACCGGGTTTCGCGGCGCATTTTACGGCGATCCCGGAATCGACTCAGGCTGAGAAAGGCAGTTCCGTGACGGCTGGTAGCCAATCCACGTCCACCCGCCGCCCGATCCTCTTCGTCTGTTTTCCGGAACCCGGAATGATGAACCCACTGCGCGTGCTGGCCGCCGAGCTCGCCCGCCGCGGGGTGCCGGATCTCTGGTTCGCCACCGACGAGTACCGGCGGGCGGACGTGGCGGGCATCTCCGCCACCAACCCGGTCGAGTTCGCCTCGCTCGGCGAGCCGATCCCGGAACGATCGGCGGCGACCTGGGACGAGCGGACCTACCGGGCGGCCACCCAGGCCGACCTTTTCAAGGCGCACCAGGCACAGATCGAGCAGGGCTACGATCCCAGCCTGCAGGCCGCCAAGTACCGCGCGCTGGAGTCGGCCGCCGACAAGATCCAGCCGGCGCTGCTGGTGATCGACAGCATGTGCCAGTACGGGATCGACCTGGCCATCACCAAGAAGATCCCCTACGTGCTGAGCACCACGTTCCTGCCCAGCGTGTGGCTGACCACCTACGTCCCGTTCGGCCGGGGCCACACCTCGCCATGGTTCCCGGCGCCGAACTCCGGCCTGCCCTACCCGATGACCGCACGCGAGCAACTGGCCAACCAGTTGTTCAAGCTACGGACGATGGCCACCTTCGCCAAACCGCGCATGCTCCGGGTGCTGGCGCGGGAGCACCGCACCCGCGCGGAACTCGGGATCGCGCCGCAGGCACGACGGTTCCTTGCCAAGGCCGAGCGGGCGGAGCTGATCCTGTGTTACTCGCTGCCGGAGCTGGAGTACCCCTTCCGCTACCCGGCGCACCTGCGCACCGTGGGCGCGCTGCTGCCGCCCCTGCCGGAGGCGTCCGGGGACGGCGGGGAGCTCACCGCATGGCTGGACCGGCAGGACTCGGTCGTCTACATGGGACTCGGCACGGTCACCAGGCTGGCCCCGCACGAGGTCCGGTCGATGGTGCAGGTCGCGCGCAGGCTCGACGGCAGGCACTCGATCCTGTGGAAGCTGCCCGCGGGGCAGCGGGAGTTCTTACCACCGGCGGCGAGCCTCCCCGGCAACCTCCGGATCGAGTCCTGGGTGCCGTCCCAGCATGATGTGCTGGCACATCCCAAGGTCCGGGTGTTCTTCACGCATGGAGGCGGCAACGGTTTCCACGAGAGCCTCCGGCACGGCAAGCCGATGGTCATCCGGCCATTGTGGGCGGACGGGCCGGACCAGGCGGTACGCGGCAGGCAGCGGGGCGTCAGCCTGACGCTGGACCACCCGCACGACCTCGTGCCGGAGGATGTGACCGGCAAACTCACCCGCGTGCTGCGGGACCGCACCTTCCGCGCCCGCGCGGAGCACTACCGGAACCTGATGCGCGCGGCGGGCGGGAGGGAGGCGGCCGCCGACCTGTTACAGGCCCTGCCCGCACTCGGCTGACCGGCCCAGCCCGCACATCGCACCACACTGGACCACCCGGACGAGGACGAACGAGGAAACCATGACTGTGAAGTACCCGGTTGCCAAGCCCAGCCTCGCCGGAAACGAGCTGGCGTACGTGAGCGACGCGATCAACGAGGGCTGGATCTCCTCGCATGGAGCCTACGTACCACGGCTGGAACAAGATTTCGCCGCCTACAACGGCATGCGGCACGGTGTCGCCTGCGCCTCGGGCACCGCCGCACTCGCGCTCGCGCTGCGCGCGCTGGGGATCGGCCCCGGCGACGAGGTACTGGTTCCCGAGTTCACGATGATCGCCTGCGCCTGGGCCGTCACCCACGTGGGCGCGACCCCGGTGTTCGTCGACTGCGGCGCGGACCTGAACATCGACGTCTCCGCGGTCGAAGACAAGATCACCGCTAGCACCAAGGTGATCATGCCGGTGCACATCTACGGCAGGCAGTGCGATATGGACGAGATCATGCGGATCGCCTTCGACTACAACCTTCGCGTGGTCGAGGATTCCGCCGAGGCGCACGGCATCCGGCCGGTGGCGGACATCGCCTGCTTCTCCTTCGACGCCACCAAGATCATGACTGCTGGGGAGGGCGGGATCTGCCTGACCGACGACCCCCGGCTGGCCGGTCAGCTGGCACACCTGCACAGCTGGGCCTACTCCCGCGACCTCCGGTTCCTGCACAAGAAGCTCGGCTTCAACTTCCGGATGACGAACATGCAGGCCGCCGTGGCGCTCGCACAGCTGGAACGGCTCGACGAGATGCTTCGGCAACGCGCGGAGATCGAGCGCCGGTACGACGAGGGACTGGCGGGAACGCCAGGGCTCACCCTGATGCCGCCCCGGGACGTGCTGTGGACCTACGATCTGCGGGCGAGCCGGATGCCGCAGCTGCGGGAGTTCCTCGCCGAGGACGGGATCGAGACCCGGCCGTTCTTCCAGCCGATGAGCAGGCAACCGCCGTACTTCGACCAGGAATGGCCCGCGCTGAACGCCGCCCGGTTCGCCACGGACGGGTTGCTGCTGCCGACCTACGTCGGGATGGCGGTGAGCGAGCAGGAGCACATCATCGGCCGGATCCGCGAGTTCTACCGCGCGGGGTGAGGACGCCCTGGCCCAGTTCCGGGGCAGGCTCTCAGTGCACGTACTCCGGCAGCACCCGGGGAGGCCAGCCGCCGACGCCGAACAGGCCCATCGAGAACGCCTTGGCGACCAGGGCGGAACGGTTGCGCACCTTCATCATCCGCAGTAGCGCCGTGAGGTGGTACTCCACGCCGCCGCAGCTGAGATAGACCAGCGCGGCCAGCTGCACGGTGGAGGCGCCCGCGGCCACCCCCTCCAGAATGCGGGCGTCCAGTTCGGTCAGCAGCTTCTTGCGGCCGACCACCACATGGTTGCCCCGATCCCCCTGCTCGGGCCGTAGCAGCGCCATCAGGCTGTCCACCTGGCCCGCGGGGCCGTACACGGCGAAGCCGGTCAGCTCCCCGCCGAACACCGAGTTGCCGGAGCGCATCGCCAGCACCCGTTCCACGAACCGTGGCCGCTGCCCCTCGGCCAGCCAGCTGAACTGCTGCGCCACACTGCCGCGCACGCTGGGGTGCAGCAGGTCCGGCAGCGGCTCGCCGCGCAGGGACGGTACCGAGACGCCGAACTCCTTGCCGAAGTCGACGCTCGCCTCGACCACCCGGAGCTGATCGTCCAGATTGGCCGCACGAATTCCGGTCCGGTCGAAGAAGGCCCGGAACACCCCGTTGCCGCCGGGAAGTTCGGGGGCAGGCGTGGGGTCCAGGTTCTCGTCCGTCATTCGACCGCTCCTCGTATCTTGTTCAAGGTCGGATCGTTCAGGTGAGCATAGGAAAGAGATCCGGGCGCGGCGCCGGGATCGCGCCAACACTGCGGGTTTCCCCGGTACTGGTTCGGAGGATGCGGACCCCGCAGGGGGATGGCGTTCGGTACCGGCACCATCACCCCGCACCCAGCCTGCCGATCAGCCCGGCCCGCCCGGACACACCGAGTTTCCGGTACACCCGGGTCAGGTTCTTCTCCACCGCTCGCCGGGTGACCCCGAGGTCGTCCGCGACCCGCTGGTTGCTCCAGCCGCGCAGCACCAGTTCGACCACGGCGTCCTCGGTGCCGGTCAGTGCGCCGCGCCCGGCCGGGGTGATCCGCGGTACCGGGAAGGTGACCGCGCCGGGCCGGGCCGGTTCCAGCCAGCGGGCGCCGCGGTCGGCCGCGATCCGGTCGGACTCGGCCAGCAGGCGGGCGGCCCCTGGCGCCGCGGTGGCGTCCAGCCGCCTGCCCAGCGTCAGGATCGCCGCGCCAAGCTCGATCTGGTCGGCGGAGGCGCGCAGCACTGTCACGGCCTCGCGCAGCAGTTCGATCCCGGCCGCACCCTCGGTCAGGGTGCCGCGCAGGCGCAGCGCCTGCCCGACGGCCATCGGGCTGCCCCAGGCCAGCGCCGCCTGGTACTGCGCATCGGCCAGCGCGAGCGCGGCGGCGGAATCGCCGAGCCGCTGCTGGGCGGCCGCGGCCCAGCAGCGCCACCAGGAGAAAGCGGGGCCCGCCCATTGGTAGCAGGCCAGCTGCCGCCCGCAGTCGAGGAACCGGTCCAGCGCGGCCCGGGGGTCGCCCCGCACCAGGTCCGCCATCCCGCGCACCATGCGGTCCGCGGTGATCGCCCGCAGGTCGCCGGAGTGCCGCACGGCCAGCCGGATCCGCGGGCCGGGTTCGGGGTCCATGGTCCGCAGGGCGACCGTCGCCAGCGCCAGCACCGCCAGGGTGGTGGCCTCCGGCCAGGCAGGATCGGCCCCGTCCAGCACGCCTTCCGCGAGGTCCCTGGCGCCTGCAAGGTGCCCGGTCCCGGCCAGCAGCACCGCCCGCTCGGCGTTGACCACCGCCCGCGCGCCCGCGGACTCCTGCTGTGCCACGGCGATCGCGGCCAGGTCCAGCCAGCCGGACAGGGCGGTCACCGAGTCCGTCCCGGCCGCGAGGTGGGCCAGCGCGGGCAGGGCGGTGTAGGTGTGCGCCGCGTTCGCCGGTTCCCGCTCCAGCACGCGGTCGAGGACATCCGCCAGCTCCGCCGCGGGCAGCGTCCCGGTCAGCAGTGCCCGGTAGGCGAGCACCGTCAGCAGTTCGCGGCCCCCACCGTCGGCGAGCACCGGCTCCTGGTCCCGCAGCCATCGCAGCCGGGTGGCGCACTCCGACGGCGGCGCGGGTTCCTGGATGGCCAGCCAGCGCAGCCGTGCCTCCAGCCGCCACCCGGCCTCCGACGGCCCGCAGGAGTCCGCGCGGCCGGGTGGGCCGATGCCGGTGCGGTCGACGCCCTGCTCGCCCGCGACCCGCCGCAGCAGCGCGCCGGCGGCGGGGTCGGTAGCGGCGAACGCCGGGGGCAGCCACAGTGCGGCCGCGGCGCGTTCGGCCGCGGAACCCAGCCTCGGCACGGCCGACACCAGGTCCCGCGCCGCCGTGGCGAGGTCGAGCCCGCGCCCCGCCACGGCGAGGTCAACCAGCAGGCGGGCCCTGGAGAGCCCGGTCAGGGACTCCTCGGCCAGCGCCGCACGCAGGTACCGCACGGCCTCGCCGGGGGCGCCCCGGTCCAGGGCCGCGCCGGCCGCGCGGCGCAGCACCTTGCGCTCGGTGGGCCCCTGCCCGCCACCGGCCGCCAGTACGTGTGCGGCCACCCGCTCGGCGGGGTACCCGGCCTCGTGCAACAGCCGGGCGGCCCCGGCATGCAGGCGGCCGGTCGCCTCGGCACTCAGCTCGGCCATCACCGCCGCCCGCACGGTGGAATGCGCCAGGCGCGGCGCGCCGGTGCCTGCCAGCAGGCCGGTCCGGTCCATGGCCTGGATGGCCGACTTGTACTCCTCCCTCGTCATGCCGGTGAGGTCGCGCAGCAGTTCCGGGCCCGCGTCGGTATCGAGCACCGCCACCGCCCCGGCGAGGGCACGCACGGGTTCCGGTTGCACCGCGAGGCAGGCCATCCGCCAGTCCCGCAACAGCACCTGGACGGTCTCGGCAGGCACGTCCGCCCACCGCCGCGCGGGCCGGGGATGCCGATCCCGCAGGCCGGACAGCACCGCCACCAGCGCACCGGGGTTGCCACCGGTCGCCCGCAGGCAGGTCAGCACGAGATCCTCCGAGCAGGCACCGCCGAGCACCCGCTCGGCCATCCGGTGCACGCTGGGCGGCGACAGCGGGCCCGGCCGCAGGGTGCGGCTGGCGGTTGCCGCGAGCTCCCGTAGCAGCGCGGGATCGGTGCTCGCACAGTCCTCCGCGATGGTGCAGGCGATGAGGATCGGCATCCGGACGATCCGTCTGGCGAGGTAGCCGAGCCAGCGCAGCGACGGCGGATCGGCCCACTGCAGGTCATCGGCGAGCAGCAGCACCGGACGGTCCCTGCCCAGCTCGCCGATCAGCACATGCAGCCCGTGCAGCAGAACCTCGCGGCGAGCGTCGGTCATCGTGCCCGGTACGGCGGCGAGCAGCCGCCGCGCGTGGCCCGCCGCTCCGCGCGGCCAGCCCTCCGGCTCGGGGCGCTGGTCCGTGCCGAGCACCGGCCGCAGCAGTTGCCGGGCGAGGCCGAGGGGATGGTCGGCCTCCGCGGCGGAGCCGTTCGCCCGCAGCGGCAGGAACGGGGCGGCCTGCTCGGCCCCGGCGAGCGCGTCCAGCAGCGCGGACCGCCCGGCGCCGGGTGGCCCGCCGATCACGACCACCCCACCCGTTCCGGCCGCGGCAGCATCGAGTGCCCCGGCCGCCCAGGCCAGCTCGTGGTCCCGTTCCAGCAGGAACCCACGAAAATCAACATCCATGTCCGTTGCCGCGCCTCCCATCGCCGTCTGCCGCGGCATCCTCCGGGCAGCGAGTCACGAGAACGGCTTCTCCGGATCCGGAGTGTAAGCAGGTGGATGTTGGTTTACAACCGATTCCTTGGATTCATGTTAGTTTGGCTGGGTGCTGGTCAGCTGCGGTCCACCAGCCGCCGGTGCGGCGCGTACTCCGGATGCACCTGCACCCGCACCCGCTGGATGTCGTCCGGCTCCGGCATCCTGCTGCCCGGCAGCGACACCGCTGCCGCGGCCCAGCGCAGCCCCTCACCCAGCGCGTCCGGCCCGACCGCACCCGCGGCGAGAAACCCGGCCAGCAGCGCGTCCCCGGCACCGACCGCGCTGCACCGGGCCGCGACCGCCTCCCCGTGCCAGGCCCGGCCGTCCGGCTCGACCAGCACCGCCCCGTCCGAGCCGAGGCTGGCCAGCACCGTGCCCGCACCGGCCCCCTGCACCAGGCGTGCCGCCGCCACCACCTCGCCGAGGGTCGCCAGCCGCCGCTGCACCACGCTCTCCAGTTCGACGAGATTCGGCTTGACCAGGTTCGGGCCGTTCTTGATCGCCTCGACCAGCGCGCTCCCACTGGTGTCCACCGCCACCGGGACCTCGGCCTCCCGCAGCCTGCGCACCGCGTCGCCGTAGCTGGTGTCCGGGACGTCGGCAGGCAGGCTGCCGGCGAGCACCACCCAGGCCGCACCGGGCAGGTGGCCCACGACCGCGTCGCGGATGGCGGCCAGTTCCGGCCCGGAGAGGCCGCCGCCGCGCTCGTTCAGCTTGGTGACCGTGCCGTCCGGCTCCACCACGCTGACATTGGACCGGGTGGGCGGCCGCACCGGCACCAGGACGGCCGGAACCCCTTCGGCGGCAAGCAGATCGCCGAGGTGCCTGCCCTCGGCACCACCGACCGGGAGCACCGCCACCGAGTCCACCCGGTTGGCCGAGAGCGCCTTCGTCACATTGATGCCCTTGCCACCGGACTCGACCTGGCCACCGGTGCCCCGCAGCAGGGTGCCCCGCCGGAACCCTTCCACCTCGATCGTCCGGTCGACGCTCGGGTTCAGGGTCACCGTCACGATCATGCATCCGCCCCTTGCCTCGCACCGTTCGGAGTACGCACCCCACGGGCAGCATGCGCACACTCGCGCTCAACTGAGCACGGTAGGGCACGCTACCTTCTGCTTGCAAGGGTTTCACTACTGCTTATCTGGTTTTGTGTTGTATCTGTTGGGATCCGGGCACGTGCCCCGGGCTAGTGCGCCCGCCCGGCCACGGGGGCGAGCCCGCGGTCACTCCGCCATCATCGTCCGGCCACACCATTCGAAAACGGGCAGCCGGTCCCCGTCGATTTCCACCATTTCCCCACTGTCGGTGAAGTGCTCGTACCCAGAGGCGAAAACAATCTTCACCTTCTCGGTCAGATCATTTACCTCCTGCACGCGCACCGACTGGGGCAACCGCGCGGGACCACCCGAAAGCACGACTCGCACACCGGCCACGGCGACCATCTCCTCATGTCGCACTTGCTCCTGCCGAATCCCGGGCCGTCACCCGCGACCGCCGATGAGCCGGCCCGGAACCGAATTGTTCCGACTGCGGTACTGGTGTTTTCGCCAGTTCCCGGCCACTACGACCTCGGCGGGCGTGGCGGCCGACGGCGAGTCACCCGTGCACCGGGGCCACACCGCCCGATACGATCAGCACGGCTGGAAGGAGCGATCGGGGTGTATGCCGAGGAGCGGCAGCAGGTGATCCTCGAACGAGCCCGTGCCAATGGCAGGGTGGACGTCACCGCGCTCGCCGACGAGTTCACCGTGACCACCGAGACGATCCGCCGCGACCTCACCATCCTGGAACGGCACGGCGTGCTCCGGCGGGTGCACGGTGGGGCGATTCCGGTGGAACGGCTTGGCTTCGAACCCGCCCTCGCCACCCGCGAGGGCGTGATGATGACCGAGAAGGTCCGCATCGCCAAGGCGGCGCTCGCCGAACTTCCGGCCGAGGGCAGCATCCTGCTCGACGCCGGGTCCACCACCGCCCGGCTGGCCGATGAGCTGCCCAACGACCGGGAACTGACCGTGGTCACACACTCGGTCAACATCGCGCTGAGCCTCGCCGCCCGGCCGAACCTGACCCTGATGCTGGTCGGCGGGCGGCTGCGCAGCCGCACCCTCGCCACCGTGGACGCCTGGGCCCTGCAGGCACTCGACGCGACCTTCGTCGACGTCGCGTTCATCGCCACCAACGGCATCTCCGCCGAACGCGGCCTGACCACGCCGGACGCCGCCGAAGCCATGATCAAACGCGCGGCCATCGCCAGCAGCAGGCGCTGCGTGCTGCTGGCCGACCACACCAAGGTCGGCAATGACTGTTTCACCCGCTTCGCGGAACTCAAGGACATCGACACCTTCATCACCGACAGCGATGTCGACCCCGCGACGCTGGAGGAGATCGCCAACGCCGGGCCGCGCACCATCACGGTCTGACCCGTCCCGCACCGGCACGGCGCGGCTAAGATTGGTAACACTCCGGAGCCAGAACCGGGCGCGGGTCGGCGCACCGAGGGAGGACGTCATCGTCGGGCTGGAAGAGGCACTTCTCAAGATCGGTGGCACCATGGCCGGCCGCGCGGCGCGGGCGTGGCTGAACGGCCGCAGCGCCGACCAGCGGCGCGGCAGCGACCTGACCGAGCTGATCGCCCACCGCTACCCGCTGCTTCGACATCGCAGGGAGTTCCGCCGCCGGATCGAGGAGATCGAGGATCAGGTGAGCGAGCGGCTCCTGCCACTGTGCGAGCGGGAGTTTCCCGGGCTGGCGGACGAGGAACGGATCGCCGCGCTCATCGCAGTGGCGGATGCCATCGAGGAGGCCGAACTCTCCGACGAAACCATATTCCGCCTCGATCTCGACCCCGTCGCGCTGGCCAGGGAGATTCGGTTCCAGGTGCCGCTGGTGGCCCGCCAGGCAGCGCTGTCCGAGGCCGCCGCCGAACTGTTCGGCCTTGTGCTCGACCAGACCTGCTACTACCTCGCCCACCTGGTCCGCGAGCTGCCCGAGTTCCAGCCCCGCGCTGCGGTGGAGACCCTGTCCAGGTTATCCGGAATCGCCAGGCAGATAGGCGAGGTACTGGAACGTCTCCCGGTAGCCTCGCTCGACCGCGTCACCGGCATCGGCGCCGACGAGGAGTTCCGCAACCGCTACGGCGAGCTGGTGAGCTCGCTCTACGATCGGCTGGACGTCCTGGGGATCACAACGAACTACTACGAACCCTCGGTCACCCTCACCGTTGCCTACCTCAGCCTCACAGCCACCACCGGCGGTACCGAGTCGCGGGTGCGAGAGAACCCGCTGCCCGATTCGCACCGGCTGGACCCGGCCGAGCGGCGCTCACAGGTGGTTCGGGTCGAGGACGCGCTCGGGCACAAGCAACGGGTGCTCATCCAGGGCGACGCCGGGGCAGGCAAGAGCACACTGCTGCAGTGGCTGGCCGTCACCGCGGTCCGGCAGCGGTTCCTCGGCTCGCTCGGTGCCTGGAACGGCCTCGTGCCGTTCCTGATCCGGCTGCGTGACTTCGCCGACCGTCGGCTTCCGGACGACGACGAAATCCTGCTGCATGCCAACGCCCCGCAATGGGGGATCGTTCCCGAGGGCTGGGTACGCCGGACCGCCGAGGCGGGCGAGGCCCTCTTCCTGATCGACGGTGTCGACGAGCTACCCGAGCAGGACCGGGCAGCTGTCCGGTCCTGGCTGCGCACGATCGTCGCGCGCTACCCCGAGAGCCGGATCGTGGTGACCTCGCGCCCCTCCGACCTGATCGAGCGCTGGTTCGCCAAGGACCGGTTCCACCTGGCCACCCTGGAGCCCATGACGACCGATGACGTCGGGGTGTTCGTGGACAGGTGGCACAGCGCCCTGCTGGACTCCTCGGGCGGCCAGGCGATGGTCCTGCCCTGCCCACGAGCGGATGTGCCGAAACACCAGCGGTCCTTGCTGGCGCATCTCGCCGCCCGGCCGCACCTGCGCTCCCTGGCCCGCAATCCGTTGCTGTGCGCCATGATCTGCGCATTGAACCTGGACCGCAGGGCCAATCTCCCCCGGGATAGGATGACTTTGTACGACGCGGCGTTGGACATGCTGCTAGAGCGCAGAGACGCCGAGAAGCAGGTGCTTGCGGGAAGCGAGATCCAGCTGACCGCAGTAGAGAAACGAGCCCTGCTGCGCGCGCTGGCATGGTGGCTCAACGAGAACCGGCGCACCGAGATGTCCCGCGAGGAAGCGATCTACCAGCTGCGGCTCAAGATCGGCACGATGCCGGGGGTGACCCAGCCGCCCGCGGACGTGCTCACCTACCTTCTCGAACGTAGCGGACTGCTCCGGCAGCCGGTACTGGGCCGGGTTGACTTCGTGCACCGCACCTTCCAGGAGTTCCTGGCAGCGAAGGAGGTTGTGGAACGCGACAGCATCGACATGTTGATCAGCAACGCGGGCTCCGATCTCTGGCGCGAGACGGTGCTGATGGCCTGCGCCCACGCCACGGCCCCGCAACGGGATCGGCTGCTTAGCGGGATTCTCGACAACGCCTATGCCCTGTACCGCACCCCGGAGATGAACGAGCGCCGCCAGTTGATGTTGCTTGCCGCGGCCTGCCTCGAGATCGCCGTCGAGGTTTCAGCCACGGTGATCACCCGCGTCAAGCAGTGCGTGACCGAACTGCTGCCGCCGGTCAGCTACGACGAGGTGAACACCCTCGCCACCGTGGGGTCCGCGCTTTTCCGGGCGCTGCCGACGAGGCTGCAGGACATGGCCCCGCTCAGCGCGGTGCTCATGGTGCGCACCGTGGCCCTCTCGAACGAGCCCGGCGCCCTGGACATGCTGCGCCGTTACGCGCGGGATCGACGCTGGGAGGTCCAGGACGAGCTCATGACCTGTGCCAGGTATTTCGACCTCGACGAGTACACCGCGCGGGTGCTCGCCGAGGCACCGTTCTTCGATCACAGCGTGGACATCAGGGAACCGGCCTGGCTGCCCTATCTGAACCGGTTTCGTCAGGTCGAGCAGGTTCACGTGCTACTCCCGGATCGGCTGGACGACCTGAGCGTGTTCGCCGGAACGCGGAACCTGCACGGGCTGCTGGCCGGCGTCACCGGCGACTGCGACCTGGCTCCCCTGGCCGGGCAACCCCATCTGGGCTACCTCAACCTCAACTGTGCGGGCCGGTTCACCGGATTGTCCACACTGGCCGGATTACCATCGGTCGCGGAGCTGGTGCTCAGCCCTGGCGAGCCGATGGCGGACCTGGACTTCCTGGCCGCGATCACCGGCCTGACCCGACTGGAGATCACCAACCTCGCCGAGCACGCGGATCTCGGGGCCATCACCGCACTGACGAGTTTGCAGTCTCTCGGCCTGCGTGGTTGCCGGGCCCGGATCGATATCGGTGCACTCGCCCGGCTGCCCCGGCTGGGACGGCTGGACCTGCGCGACTGCGGTCACGGCCTGGATCTCGCCCCGCTGACAGGCCGCCAGTTGCGGATTCTGGTGAACCGGGGTCAAACGGTCCGCGGACTCTCCGAACTCGGCTCCGGATCCGAGATCCAGCGGTTCTGACCGGATCGACGGCACCGGTCCCTGGCAGCCGGTTACGGGGCGCCCGCAGGCGGAGATGGTGACAGGGACAGTTCGGCCCTGCTGAGGGCACGCACCACTTCCACGCTGACCGCCAGGTCGTCGGAACGCCCCGCGAGTTCCATCACGCGGGCGCGCAGCAGAGTCGCGGCCGAGCGCGCGGCACGCAGGAAGTCCGGCCGGATCCCGGTCGTCATTCCTCGATCGCCCCGCCCACGGCCCGCAGGTGATCCCGGAAGGTCCAGGATGGCTCCCGCTCGCGCCGGGCGAGGAAATCGCCGAACCGCACCTGCTCGCGCAGCGAGACCCCGGCCCGGATCCGCTCGGCCTGGCCGCGCTCGGTGTCCCGGACCATCTCCGCCAGCGAGCAGATCCCGGCCGCCTCGGCGGTCGGCAGGAACAGCGCCCCGTCCTCGTCGGCCACCACCAGGTCCATCCGGTCCACCCGCCACTGCCCCACGCTTGCCGACTCCAGCGCGTCCGCGGCGCGCTCGTCCAGCCGCAACGGCCCGGTCGGCAGGCTGCCCGCGCTGAAAACCGGCAGCCCGATCGCCCGGATGTCCGCGGTATCACGATGCAACCCCCAGATCACCACCCCGGCCAGACCCGCGGCCTTGGCCTCCAGCACGACCAGATCGCCCACACAGCTCTCGTCGGTACGCCCTCCGTTGTCCACCACCAGCACATCACCGGCCGCGGCCTGCTCGATGGCTTCCAGGAACACGTCCACGCTCCCGGCATGCCGGGCGGGCGCCACCCGGCCGGCCACCCGGCCGCCGGCGGGTACCACGGGGTGCAGCGGCGCCGGCGCGCACCGCACCCGGATCCCGGCACGCAGGCAGGCATCCGCCAGGTGGGCGGTGCCGAGGGCGGCGAACCTCGGCGCGAGTTCCACCTGCTTCATCAGGGCTGCCCGCCGTTCCGTACCGGGTGCCCGGTGGTGACCTCGACATGCCGGGGAACCTCCTCGTGGCGGTCGCCCACCGACAGCGTGCCCGCCGGTTCCACCAGCAGCACCGCGGCCTCGGCCCGCGCGGACGGCTTGTGGAACACCCCGCGGGGCACCACGAACGCCGAGCCGCGGGGCAGGGTGACCACCCGTTCGCCGCCCTCCTCGCGCAGCGCGATGTCGATCTCGCCGTCCAGCACGAGGAAGAACTCGTCGGTGTGCTCGTGCGCATGCCAGACATGCTCGCCGGAGAACCGGGCGAGCCGGACCTCGTAGTCGTTGATCCGCGCGACGATGCGCGGGCTCCAGATCGCGTCGAAGCCGGCAAGGGCCGTCGCGAGGTCGATGGGTTGACTGCTCATACGTTCATCCTGCGGCTGGCCCCCTGCCGGCCACCAGTGCTAGGAATCGCATATGTCGCAAGATTTCTCGCATCGGGTCGCGGTGCTCGTCGACGAGGGCTCCAACCCCTTCGAACTGGGTGTGGCCACCGAGCTGTTCGGACTGCGCCGTCCCGAGCTGAACCGGCCCTGGTACGAGTTCACGCTCTGCGCCGCGGCGCCGAACGTCCGGATGCACCTCGGTATGTTCACGCTCTCCGAGGTCGCGGGCCTGGACGCCGCGGATGCGGCGGACACGCTGATCGTGCCCAACCGGCCGGATCCGCTCCATCCCGCCGCGCCCGCGGTGCTGGCCGTGATCGCCCGCGCCGCCGGGCGCGGCGCGCGGCTGGTGAGTTTCTGCACCGGCGCCTTCACCCTCGCCGAGGCCGGGGTGCTGGACGGGCGGCGGGCGACAACACACTGGCGGTGGGCGGCGGAGTTCGCGCACCGCTATCCACGGGTCCGGCTGGAACCCGATGTGCTGTTCGTGGACGACGGCCGGGTGCTCACCGCGGCGGGTAGCGCCGCGGCGCTGGATCTGGGCCTGCACCTGATCCAGCGCGACCACGGGGCGGAGGTCACCAACGCGGTCAGCAGGCGGCTGATCTTCACCGGCCGCCGCGACGGCGGGCAGCGCCAGTTCGTGGAGCGCCCGGTGCCCGCCGTAGCGGACACCTCGCTCGCTCCGGTGCTGGCCTGGGCACAGGAGCGGCTGGACCGCCCGCTCACCGTCGCCGACCTGGCGGCGCGGGCGGCCACCAGCCCGGCCACCCTGCACCGGCGGTTCCGTGCCGAGCTGGGCACCACCCCGCTGGCCTGGCTCACCACCGAGCGCGTCGCGCTGGCCTGCCGGCTGCTCGAACGCGGCGACCTCCAGCTGGACCGGATCGCCGGCGCGAGCGGCTTCGGCAGCACCGCCAACCTGCGCGCGCAGCTGCGCAGGCACACCGGGCTCTCCCCGGCGGACTACCGGAAGCGCTTCGGCCGGACGGGCGCATCCGCTACTCCATAAGGATTAGCCACTTCTGCATTGACAAGACAGAAGTTGGCACATGTCGACCTTAGATGTTTACGCCGCCACCAGAAGTGATTAACGTCCCAACCGCAAATCCTCGGCACCGACAGAGCGTCCGGGAGCGGCCCGGACCTGTGGTGGCGAGCGGAGGAACGCGCGTCCGGTGCGGCCGCGCACGTTCCGCCAAGCACTGAGGGCGAAGTGGACTGGGGCGTATGTCGTGAGACCGGCGCAGAGGGTACGGCGGCGCTCCCTGTCCGCGCGCAGGCCCTGGGGAATCCCGAATGGAGAACCATGACTGACCACCACGCTCAGGAAGGCTTGTCCGGCAGGAACTTCTCGCGCCGCACGATGCTCACATCGGCGGCGATGGGTGCGGTGGCTCCGGTCGTCGCGCCCGCCGTCGTCGGCACGGCCGCACCCGCGGCGACCGCCAAGCCACGCGGGAAATCCTCCGGCGGCGCGCTGCGCCGGATCACGATGTACGCCGAGGAACTGCCCGGCGGCCTGATCGGCTACGGCCTCACCCCCGGCGGAGCCACCGTGCCGGGCCCCATCCTGGAGATCTGGGAAGGGGACACCCTGGACATCGAGCTGATCAACAACACCGACCGGCAGCTGTCCATCCACCCGCACGGGGTGGACTACAGCGTCGACTCCGACGGATCCCCGATGAACGACTCCTTCAACCGGCCCGGTGAGCGGCGCTTCTACACCTGGCGCACCCGCGCCCCATACCAGGCCAAGGGCGGCACCTGGATGCCGGGCAACGCGGGCTACTGGCACTACCACGACCACGCCATGGGCACCCCGCACGGCACCGAAGGCCTGCGCAAGGGGCTGTACGGCGCCCTGATCGTCCGGCGCGAGGGCGATGTGCTGCCCGACCGGCAGTACACCGTGGTGTTCAACGATATGACCATCAACAACAAGATGGCCCCACACGCCCCGATGTTCGAGGCACGGCTCGGCGAGCGGGTCGAGTTCATCGCGATCGGGCACGGCGACCAGTTCCACACCTTCCACATCCACGCGCACCGCTGGGTGGACAACCGCACCGGCATGCTCAGCGGACCGGACGATCCCACCCCCTCGATCGACAACAAGGACCTCAACCCCGGCAGCTCCTACGGTTTCCAGCTGATCGCGGGCGAGGGAGTCGGCCCCGGCGCCTGGATGTACCACTGCCACGTGCAGTTCCACTCCGATCAAGGGATGGCGGGCATCTTCCTGGTGCGTAACGAGGACGGCAGCATGCCGCCCGGCGCGCAAGAGGCCATCGACCGCTACCGCGGGCACGGAAACGACCATTAGTCCACATCGGACGAGGAGAAGGAGCAAGCATGGCACGAAGAGGGCTGTTCCGGCCACCTCGCCGCCACCCGGGACACCGGGCCCCGTGGCGGCGCGCGCTGGTGCTGGCCACGACCGCGACGCTGGCGCTCGGGTTGGCCACCACACCCGCATCGAGCCAGCCGGGACGACCGGACACCCCGGGCGGCCCGGCGCAACCCGATGCGGCGGACTCCGAGGTGAAGGTACTGGTCTTCCACGGTGCGGCGGCCGAGCAGGCCGACCCGGTCGAGCGGGCCACCGAGGCCGTGCGGGAACTGGGCGCGGCAGGCGGCTTCACCGTGGACGAATCCACCGATCCCGCCGACTTCAACCGGCGGAACCTGCGGCAGTACCGGGGTGTGGTCTTCCTCTCCGCGAAGGAGACCACTTTGGACGCGACGCAGGAGGCCGCGCTACAGCGTTACGTCCAGGGCGGCGGCGGGTTCCTCGGCGTGCGGGACGCCGCGCGGGCGCAGGAACGCTCGGAATGGTTCACCGGCCTGATCGGCAGCCGCCCGGTCGGCAGCCTCCCGGACCCCGAGGAGGTCGCCGAGGTCACCGCCAGCGGTGAGAACCCGCCGAACGAGGTGGCGAGCAAGCTGGTCGATGGCGACACCGACACCAAGTGGCTTGCCTTCGACTCGGCCGCGACCATCACCCTGCGCCTTGCCGAGGCCGCCGCGGTGAACGGCTACGCGCTCACCTCGGCCAACGACTTCGCGGGCAGGGACCCGAAGAACTGGACGTTGCAGGGCTCCACCGACGGGCAGAACTGGACCAACCTTGACACCCGCACCGACCAGGACTTCCCCGACCGGTTCCAGACCAAGGAGTACAGCCTCGGCAACACCGAGACCTACCAGCACTACCGGCTGGACATCACGGCCAACAGCGGCGAGTCCGCGACCCAGCTGGCCGAACTGCAACTGTTCAGCGGGGACGGGCAGACCGAGCCGCCGCCGGAGGCACAGCCGCAGGAGGCCACGGTCAGCGTGGTCGACCGGCAGCACCCCGCGAACGAGGGGCTTCCGCTGACCTGGACCCGCACGGACAAGTGGCTCAACTGGAGCCCGAACCCGATCGGCGAGGTACACACGGTCGCACAGGTTCAGGAACACACCTACGACCCGGGTGAGGGCGCGAACGGCGCCTTCCATCCGATCTCCTGGTGCCGGGACTACGACGGTGGCCGCTCCTTCTACACCGGGATGGGCGGCACCGCCGACAGCTACTCCGAGGAGCGGTTCCGCAGCCATCTGCTCGGCGCCATCCAGTGGACCACCGGCATGGTGCGTGGCGACTGCCAGGCCACCATCGGGTCGAACTACCGGATCGAGCGGCTCACCGCGGAGAACAAGGAAGGCCAGCTCGACCAGATCGGCGAGCCGCACGGCCTGACCATCGCCGAGGACGGCACGGTGTTCTACATCGGCAAGGCCGCCTGCGCCTCCGGGCCCATCCCCAGCTGGGAGGATCCGAACGTGGGCCTCGGCTGCGGAACCATCCACCAGTGGGACCCGGAGACCAAGCAGGTCAAGCTGCTCACCACGCTCGAGGTGATGGGCAACCGCGGCAGTGGCGGCGAGCTGGTGAAGAACGAGGAGGGCCTGGTGGGGATCACCCTGGACCCGGACTTCGCCGAGAACGGGTGGATCTACGCCTACTGGATGCCGCATGCCTCCATCGACAAGGAGAACCGGATCGGCAAGCGGACCATCTCCCGGTTCACCTACGACGCCGCCGCGCAGTCCATCGACAAGAACACCCGCAAGGACCTGCTGCAGTGGGACGCCCAGATCCACAGCTGCTGCCACGCCGGCGGTGGCATGGCCTTCGACAACGAGGGCAACCTCTACATCGGGTCCGGGGACAACAACTCCTCCCAGGGTTCGGAGGGCTACTCGGGCAACAACTGGACCAAGGACTACAAGGGCCTCTCCTTCCAGGACGCCCGCCGCACCTCGGGTAACACCAACGACCTGAACGGCAAGATCCTGCGAATCCATCCCGAGGACGACGGTTCCTACACCATCCCCGAGGGGAACCTGTTCCCCGAGGCCGAGGATCCAGGGGACAAGACCCGCCCGGAGATCTACGTGATGGGCGTGCGCAACATCTCCCGGCTCCACTACGACAAGAAGAACGACTGGCTGACCGCGGCCTGGGTCGGGCCGGACGCGTTCTCGCCGAGCCCCGAACTCGGGCCCGCGAAGTACGAGACGGCCACGATCATCACCTCGGCAGGCAACCAGGGCTGGCCGTACTGCATGGGTAACCGGCAGCCCTACCGCGACCGCAGCAACACCGACGCCAGCGTGCTGACCGGCTGGTATGACTGCGACAACCTCAAGAACACCTCGCCGCGCAACACCGGCCTGGTGGACATCCCGCCCGCGCGGGACAACATGATCTGGTACTCCCCCGGCGGCGGTGGCCCGGTGTTCCCTGACCGCGGTGACGGCAGCGGCGTGCCGACCTACGACGAGGAGGACGTCAGCTACACCCAGCCCTACCTCAAGGGCGGCGGCCAGGCCGTGATGGACGGACCGACATACCACCGCTCGCGGGTGAACGTGGACAGCGGGGTCGCGTGGCCGGAGTACTGGGACAACAAGTGGTTCATCGGCGACCAGTCCAACCCCAACAACCGGGTCGCGGTGACCGTGAATCCGGAAGGCGTTCCGCAGCAGCAGCCGCCCGCCTTCGCCGAGAGCCTGCGGCACATCGTCCGGGCAGGCACCGGTGACAACGAGCTACAGAGCTGGATGGATGCCAAGTTCGGCCCGGACGGCGCACTGTACCTGCTGGACTACGCGGGTGGCTTCTTCAGCCTCGACGACAACCAGAAGCTGATCCGGGTCACCTACCAGGGCGGACCTGCCACCCCGGCGCCGTCGGTCTCGGCCACCGCCGTGCAGAACAAGCCGCTGACCATGGCATTCAACGGCTCCCGCTCCGGCGGCGTTTCCTACCAGTGGGACTTCGGTGACGGCAGCACCTCCACCGAGGCCAACCCCCGGCACACCTACGCCGGGGTGGGCACCTACACCGCGACGCTGACGGTGACCTACGCCGACGGCGAGCAGGTGACCACCAGTACCGAGGTGACGGTGGACTGCGCGGTGCCGGACTCCAACCGCTACGTGCACTTCCGGGACACCGACACCGCCGTGCGCAACCACCAGGCGGCAGGCGCCTGCACGGTGGACGACCTGATCGACGACGAGAGCAGCTGGCCGGACCACCGGTCCTTCGTGCGGCACGTCGGGTCCGTGACCCGGCAGCTGCAGCGGGACGGCGTGCTCACCAGGCAGGAGCGCTCGACGCTGGTCACGGCCGCGCGGCAGTCCGACATCGGCAAGGAGGGCGACTCCGGGTACGAGGCCATCTTCGACGGGACCGCGCGCTCCCTCGACGGGTGGCAGCAGGCCCCGAGCGGGAACTTCGAGTTGCGGCCGGACGGCTCCATCCGCAGTTCCGGCGGCCTCGGCATGCTCTGGTACTCGGCGGAGCCGTTCCAGGACTTCTCGCTGAAGTTGCAGTTCAAGGACATCGCGCCGGAGCAGCATCGGGCCAACAGCGGGGTGTTCGTCCGGTTCCCCGATCCGCGTACCCCGCTGGACCAGCGACCGGCCAGCAGCTGCGGCACCCGTGGCTCCGCGCGGGACTCGCAGGCCTGGGTGGGGATCTACTGCGGGCACGAGATCCAGATCTACGACGGGGCTTCCGGTGAGCCGCAGAAGACCGGTTCGGTCTACAACTTCGACCAGGTCTACTACGGCCGCGCCGGGGTGACCCCGAAGGGCGAGTGGAACGACTACGAGATCAGGGTCGTCGGGCAGCACTACACGATCATCCGCAACGGTGTGGTGATCAACGAGTTCGACAACACCCCCGGCAAGCAGTCCATCCGGGACGGTGACCCGGCGAGCGACCTGCGCCAGTTCGTCAACGGCTACATCGGCCTGCAGAACCACGGCAACAGCGACCTGGTCGAGTTCCGCAACATCCGGGTGCGGGAGCTGTAGGTACGGGCACCCGCACCACGAGGAGTGGAGAATTCTGATGATCCAACGGCTACTCGCGGCCTTCCGGGGCCGCCCGAGACCGGCCCGCGCGCTGACCGCGGCCGGGCTCGGCACGAGCTTGCTGGCACTGTGGCTGGTGCCGGTGTCCGCGGCGCCGGCACCGGACTCCCCCGGCACCGCCCAGGAGCAGGTGCTGACCTGGACCGCGGACGACAGCATCACCGAATACGCCTCGGTCACCACCACGGCCACGGCGGGTCCGGCGACCATCGTGTTCGAGAACAGCGCGGCAACCGGGAACACCACCGGCATGACCCATACGCTGACCTTCGACACGTCCTCGCCGGAGTATAACCAGGATGTGGACCTGAACATCCTGGCGGGCCCGAACGACGCCAAGGGCGGGCGGCATGAGGCCGAGGTGACGCTGACCCCCGGAAAGTACCGGTTCTACTGCGCCATCCCCGGGCACGGGCAGATGGCGGGCGTGCTGGTGGTGACCGAGGACGGTGGCGGCGAGGACACCACCCCGCCGGAGGTCACCGCCGAGGTCACCGGCGACCAGGACGACGACGGCAACTACATCGGCTCCGCCACCGTCACCCTGGACGCGCAGGACACCGGATCCGGGGTGGACAGTGTCGAGTACGAGGTGGACGACACCGGGTTCCAGCCGTACACCGGGCCGGTGCGGATCGACGAACCCGGTGACCACACGGTGCAGTACCGCGGCACGGACATGGCCGGCAACACCTCCGAGCCCGGTTCGGTGCCCTTCCGGGTCGTCGAGCCGGATCCAGGGGACACCACCCCGCCGGAGGTCACCGCCGAGGTCACCGGCGACCAGGACGACGACGGCAACTACATCGGCTCCGCCACCGTCACGCTTGACGCGCAGGACACCGGATCCGGGGTCAAGGGCATCGAGTACGACCTCGACGAGGCCGGGTTCCAGGCCTACACCGAGCCGATCACCGTCCAGGGCAACGGGGACCACACCGTCGTCTACCGGGCGACCGACAACTCCGGCAACACCTCCGAGGAGGGTTCGGTCATCGTCACCATCGTGGAGGCCGACCCTGGCGACACCACCCCGCCGGAGGTCACCGCCGAGGTCACCGGGGACAAGGACGGCGACGGCAACTACGTCGGTGCGGCCACGGTGACCCTTGCGGCGAGCGATGCCGGCTCCGGGGTGGAATCGGTGCAGTACGCGGTGGACGACGGTTCCTTCGGCCCGTATGACGAGCCGTTCGAGGTCACCGAGCCCGGTGCGCACACCGTGCGCTACCGGGCAACCGACAACGCGGGGAACCTCTCCGATATCGGGTCGGTGACCTTCACCGTGGCCGAGGCCGACCCTGGTGACACCACCCCGCCGGAGGTCACCGCACAGGTCGTCGGCCCGCAGGACGCCCAGTGGAACTATGTCGATACCGCCACGGTGAGCCTTTCCGCCAGTGACCAGGGGTCCGGGGTGCGCTTCCTGCGCTACTCCCTGGACGGCGGTTCCTACACCGCCTACGGCGAGCCCTTCGAGGTCACCGGCCCCGGTGCGCACACGGTGCTGTACCACGCCACCGACCAGGCGGGTAACCGCTCGGTGGACGGCAAGCTCACCTTCACGGTGGTGGCCTCGGCCACCGACGCCTGCCCCGGCTCGGACGTGCGGGACACGGTGATCATCGCGGGCCATGACACCACGGTGCCGAACACCGAGAACGACTCCGGCTGCACCATCAACGACCTGATCGACGAGGGCGGTCAGTACGCAGGGCACAAGCAGTTCGTCAAGCACGTCCGGCAGGTCACCAAGGAACTCAAGCGGGAAGGGGTGATCTCCGGCCAGGAGAAGCGGCGCATCATGAAGGCCGCCAAGCGCTCCGGCATCGCCGCCTGAGCCTGTTCCGGCCACGGCCCCGGGTCGCGCGCACCGCGCGCGACCCGGGGCCGTCCGCTGTGCGGGGTTGGTGATTCACCCCGTGGGCAAATCATTTGTTATTGGACTATTTCTGGACATTTTCTGGACGATGTCCGCGTTCCGGGCCCGACTGGGCATCGGTTCGCATAACGATTGACCGGCTGGACTCGACGATCATCGACACCGGCCTATGATCCCTCGTTTCGCGCGAAGCAAGCACGAATCGACGAGCAATCCGACCGAGGAGATCATGACCACAACCGAACAATCGTCCCGTCCGGAAATCACGCAATCGCGCGACGAGGCGACCCGATACCTCTGCGCCGCGGCACATCAAGATCAGAATTTCTGCGACAACGCCATCCGGGAGTTCCTCACCGAATCGCTGCGGGTCATCCCGCCGTCCACGGCGGTCAACGCGGGCGCCGTACTGCGGGAAGCCGTGGCCGCCAGGGCGCGCAGGCAGATCCGGGACTGGACCCTGCTGGCGATCCTGCTCGCCTTCGCGATCAGCAACATCGTGCTGGCCCTGCTGTGGCTGGTTACCGCCCTGGTGGTGCGCTGGCCGGTACTGGCACGCGAACACGCCACGGCCAGGCGCTACCTGCCCTGGATCTGGCTCGGCGCCGCCTTACTGGCCCTGGGCTTCCTGCCCACCGCACTGGCGGAACTCCTCGCCACCGGTACCGCGCTGCCCGCACTCACCCTGGGACCGGCCGAGGTGGTCCTCGGCCTTGCCGCCATCGCCGTGGTGGCGGCCGAGGAGTTCGTGCTGTGGTGCCTGCTGACCAAGAGCTTCCGGCGGGGCTCGTTCACCCCGGCGCCAGCGGTCGATCGCTGGCCGGGCGAGCGCCTGGTCCGGCGGCTGGGGCGGGAACGCTACACCGCCGACCTGCGGCGGGTGGCCGAGGCGGACCGGAACGCGAACCTGGTGGCATACCGCGGATACGAACCGTTCGTCGGGGCGGGCATCCGGCACCGGCCGTTCTCCATGACGGTGATGCTGGAGCCCGCTGAGGACAGCGAGGAGCACGCCGCGGGGACCAACGGCCAGGCGCGCGCCGGGGAGCTGCCGCTGCCCCGCGGCTTCGCCCTGAGTGAGCTGTACGACGCCATCTCGGCGGAGCTGCGCACCCTGCGGCACTCGCCCTCGCTGGCACCGAGCGACCGGCTGAGCGGGCTCACCGAGCGGGCGGAGGTGATCGCGCCTGCCGAGGAGCTGCTGGCCAACCTTGGCGATCCCGCGGCACGGGAGGTGCTGGCGAGCCTCGACCAGCCGCCGAACCAGGTGCTGCCGCCGCGCAGGATGGCCGAACTCGCCGAGGCGCCGCTGGAATGGCTGCGCTACTACCGGGTGTTCGAGGTGGAGGCGTGGAACCGGGACATCACCGTGTCCGTGTACCTCCATCTCGGGATGAACGAGCGCACGCTCTATCTGGAGTGGACTCCGTGCGTGCTGCTGCCGGTGCGGGAGGGTTACCGTACGGTGGACCAGCTGCCCGCCGGGCCGGGAAGGCCGATCCAGGCCTCCCTGCTGGGCGCGGTGCAACTACCCGCGGCGCTGATCGGCAGGCTGGGCGGCCTGTGCACCAGCATCCAACCGCTGCCCGACACCCCGGGGATGATGCTGCCCGCCAAGTACGGCGCCAGTTGCAGCCTCCGCGAGCTCGCCGCGAGCACGGACGTGCTCAACTACTTCCAGCTCGCCGATGTCGAACGCTACCTGCGGCTGCTGCGCAGGCGGCTGTTCCGGGCAGTGGGGATGTTCCTCGAGGAGCGCGACCTCTCGGTGGTGGAGTTCATGCGGCAGGCCCAGGAAGTGGTCGCGAACAACACCTACATCGCGGGAGATGTGCACAATTCCGCGGTCGGCAGCAACAACCGGGTTTCCGGCAACCGGATCCGGAAGGGGTGAGTCCGGTGCCGCGGAGGAATTCGGGACACACCAGCTACGGGCCGGTGAACAACTCGGCCATCGGGGACCGCAATGTGGTGCGCGGAAACTCGATCGGCCACGGCGACCCGGAACCACCAGGGCCACTGCCCCACCGGCCGGAGACCGGGCGGGACGACGGGGAGATCGAATACGACCTCGCGTTCTCCTTCGCGGGCGAGCACCGCAGCTATGTGGAGCGCACGAAGCTCGCCTGCGACCGGCTCGGCATGCGTGTCTTCTACGACCGGGACAAGACCAACGAATGGTGGGGCCGCAACTTCGTGGCCGCGCAACGCCTGGTCTACGGCAGGCGCACCCGGTACTTCGTGCCGTTCATCTCCGCGGAGTACTTCGCCAAGCAGGTGCCCTCCGACGAGTTCGAGGCCGCGATGTGGACGGGCATGGAGCGCGGGGGCGGCTACATCCTGCCGGTGCTGATCGGCAGCCCACTGGTGCCCGCGCACCGGCTGCATCCGCACACCGGCGTGTTGCGGGCCGAGGACCACACCCCGGAGCAACTCGCCACGCAACTCTGGCGGAAGGTGCGGAGCAGCACGGGCAGCGCGCACCACCCGCCAAGGGAGATCAGCGAGATCATCTCGCCAGGGCTGGCCGACCTGCCGCTGCCGGACTTGCGGCCCCTCGAGCCGGACGCCCGGCAGCAGTCGGCGTTGCTGCTGGACCGCCTCGGCAGCCTGCTGGCGAGGGAACTGCCCCGGCTGCGGCGGGTCGGCCTGGCGGAGTCGGTCGAGCGGTCCGAAACCGCGGTGGTGGCCAGGGTGACCCGGCACGGCCGCACCGTGTACGCGCTGGACATCGACCGAACCGAGCAGGAGGACGGCACCCTGCTGTTCGGCCTCGACCGGCACCAGCCTGGCAACGAGGCCGCGGTGGACGCCACCGCCCGCCCCTGCCGTGGCGAACGGGACGGCACGGTCGCGGTGCTGCTGTCCGACCGGTCACTGCTCGGGGGCGAGCCGGGCGAGCTGACCCTGGCCACGGAGGAGCTGCTCGAGCGGATCTGGCACCAGATGATCCGCAGGCTGGAGTCCCGCAGGTAGCTGTCAGGGTTGGCCTGCCCCGGCTGAGGAGGTGCGGGCCTGCTCGGCGAGCCGGTCCCGCGCCTCGGCCACCCGGAGCGTGCTCAGCTCGGGGTAGTGTTCCCCGGCCCTGGCCCAGTGCCACTGCGCCGCGGCCCGGTCGCCGCGCGCGGCGGCGAGGTTGCCGAGGCCGGTCTCCGCGCGGGCCGTCTCATGCAGGCTCCCCACACCCGCACCCAGCGTGCGAGCCTGCTGGTAGGCCCGCGCCGCCTGGTCCCACCGCCCGGATCGGTAGTAGGCGAGGCCGAGGCAGTTGAGCGTCATCGCGGCGTCCAGGTCGAGCCCGAGCTCCTGGCAGGACCGCAGGGCGGCGAGGGCATGCGGCACGGCGTCGTCGAGGGCGCCGGACTCGGCCTCGATCAAGGCGATACCGCGCAACGTGATGGCCGCGTTGCGCGGCAGTCCCTGCCGCTCGTAGAACTCCAGCGCGTGGCGCAGGTCCCGCACGGCGGCCTGGTGCTCGCCGCGGTGATGTGTCACCCAGGCGTGATTGGCCAGTGCGCTGCTGATGCCCAGCCCATCGCCGAGTTCGTGGAACAGCCCGAGGGCCTCCTGGTAGCAGGCCGCAGCCGAGTCGAGGTCCCCGAGCTCGAGGTACGGGACGCCGAGATTGTTCAGGCTGCCCGCGCGGGCACGGGTGTCCCCTGCCTCCTTCGCCGCGGCCACGGCGAGGGCGTGCGTCTCGATCCAGGGCTGCCGCAGCTTGGTCAGGAAGAAGAAGTCCCGCAGGCTGAACGCCAGCTGCCAGCACCGCTGCCGCGGTCCCTGCTCGGCGGCCAGCCGGCAGAGCGCGACGAGGTTGGGCCATTCCGCGGTGAACCAGGCCAGTGCGGCGTCGATATCCGGCAGTGGCGTGGGTTCCAGGGGCAGGCGGCCGAGGTGCAACGCGGGCCTGCTGCGGTGCGGAGCCAGCAGGATGGAGGCACGCTCCGCCCCGGCGAGCGCGAAGTCGATCAGCCTGCTGACCGCGGCCCGCCGTCCCGCCTGCGGCACCGCGTCCACCGCACCGTGCGTGGCGAAGGCGCGAAGCAGGTCGTGGAACTGGTATCGCCGCGGCGCCCGCTGGATGAGCAGGTTGGCGTCCTGCAGCCCGATGAGCGCGCGCTCGGCCGCGGGCAGGTCGGTGTCGGCAAGGGCGCAGGCGGCGCGCAGGTCGATGTCCTGGCCCGGATGCAGGGCCAGCACGGTGAACATATGCCGCTGCTGCTCGGGCAGGTCGTGGTAGGACAGGCGGAAGGCCGCGGTGACGCTGCGCTCCCCATCGTCCAGCAGGTCCAGCCTGGCCTGCTCGTCGGCCAGCCGGGTGACCAGCTCGTCCGGGGTCCAGCCGGCGTGGCCGCGGTACCGGGCGGCGGCGATCCGCACCGCAAGGGGCAGCCTGCCGCACCGGTCCCCGATCCGGGTCAGCAGCCGGTCGGTGTGCTGGTCCGCGCCTGCCGGTGGCAGGGCCGTGCCCGCGATGCGCCGGAACAGCGCCGCCGCATCCGCCTCTGGCATGGTGTCCAGCAGGACGTGGTGCGCGTCGTCCAAAGCGTGCAACCGGTTCCGGCTGGTGACCAGCACCCGGCAGTTCGGCTCGGCCGGCAGCAGCGGCAGCACCTGCCGCGCACTGCGCACGTTGTCCAGCACGATGAGGAAACGCCTGCCACGCAACCGGTTCCGGTAGACACCGGCGCGATCATCGGTGTCACGGGGGATCTCCTCCCCCGGCATACCGAGGGCGCGCAGACAGCGGTCGAGTGCTTCCGCGGCGCTCACCTCGGTGGCGTCCGGGGTATGACCGCGCAGGTCCAGGAACAGGCAGCCGTCGCTGAACCTGGCCTCCAGCCGATGCGCGATCCGTGCGGCCAGGGTGGTCTTGCCCACCCCGGCCATCCCGCTGAGCACGCAGACCGGCGGCGCGGCCGGGGTGTCGTCCAGCAGCACCGTCCGGATCTCCTCGAACTCCCGTTCCCGGCCGGTGAAGTGCGCGGTGACCGGAGGGGGCGCGGGCAGCGACGGCGCGGGCGGCCGTGGTACCTGCTGCCGCCGCGTGCTGGCGGGTACGAGTTCGGCCAGCGCTCCGGCGGTACCGAACTCGGCGTCGCACAGCAGCGCAAGCGACATGTTCGGCGCGGTGGCGCCGGTTTCCACCTTGCTCAGGTAACCCTTGCTGTAGTGCACCCGCTCTGCGAGGGCGCTCAGCGAGAGACCCGCGGCGAGCCGCAACCTGCGTAGCTCGGCGCCGAAAGTGTCCCGCCGCCCGCTCGTCCCGCTCATCCGAAGCCACTCCCCCACACGTCACGCCCAAGTATGGCTGGCGACGCATCGCGGCGGGTACCCCACAGGTGGCGGAAAAGCGGTCAACGGATGGGGCGGCCGGCCGGGGTTTCCGGCCGGCCGCCCCGCACCTCCCCCTCGGTCGAGCGAGTGCGGTCAGCCGGTGCCGGACGCGGAACCGGTTGCGACCGAGGGCACCCGGCCTGACCAGGCCGGACCAGCCCCTTCGGCCGCCCGTGGTGATCCGCTCGCCAGCACCGCACCGAACACGACGGCGATCAGCATCAGCCAGAACGCGATCCGGACCATCGAGGAAATGGAGACCAGCACCTTCATGGGAAACTACCTTCCTGTCCGGTCGACGAGTCACCGCGAGCCGGTTTGGTCGAAAATCATTACCTGAAACTTTTCCTTGACCAAAGGATGACCGGCCACGATTGACCGAACAATGCGTTTCCCGTTTCCAGCCGAGGCAGGAAACAGGGATCGCGCGGTCACTGCGGGCTGACCTCGCCGGGGTCGAGCGCGGCCGTGTACGCAGCCTCCAGCCGGGTGGCGACGGATGGCCCCGCTGGCGCCGGGGCCCGGCGGGCGTGCGAACCCAGGTGCAGCTCGCGGAGTTCGTCCATGAACTCCTCCCACAGCGACGGGCCGCCGTCCGCGAGCACCCGCGCCCTGGCGGCGTACTCCTCAGCCACCGGTAGGTGCCGGACGCCCCAGGCGCTCAGTTGGACGAAGACGGGCACGAGCTGGATCGCCTGCTCGGTGAGGCTGTAGGTGATCTTCTGCTTGTGCGAGGGGTCACCGGCCCTGGTGAGCAGGCCGCACTCGACCAGGGTGCCGAGCCGGTCGGCGAGGATGTTCGATGAAATGCGCTCGGGGCCATCCAGCAGCTCGCGGAACCGCCGGGCGCCGGTGAAGATGATGTCGCGCAGCACCAGCAACGTCCAGCGATCACCCAGGATCTCCAGGGACAGATTGACCGGGCAGCCCGATCGCATGTCCTTGCGCACCACACTCACCTCCGAACCGAGCGCATTCTAACGACTCAGCCGGTAGCTCGTGACCAGGCACGTTGCCGGTTGCCCGGCAACCCGACCCTCACTCGATCGTGTATCGAACATATGAGCGAAGTCGCGGTAGTCTGGGGTTGTGACCAGGACCTTCGGCATCGACACCTCCCGCATGAGCGAGGAGGAACTCCTGACCGCGCTGGGCGACCTCGAACAGCAGCGGCGAGCTCTGTACGCCCGGGAGCTGGCGGTCCTGGCCGAGTTGGACGGCCGCGGCACCGCGAGCCGGAAGGGGTATCGGGACCTGCCGACGTTGACCCGGGAGATACTGCGGGTCAACCCGTCTGACGCCCGCCAACGGGTGGCCCATGCGCGGGCGGTGGTGCGGCGCTACGGCCCGGGTGGGATACCCCTGGAACCCGACCTCCCCGAGGTGGGCGCCGCCGCGGCCGAGGGCGTAATCGGGCCGGAGCACATCGAGACCATCCGGGCGACGGTAGCGCGGTTCCCGCAGCCGGTCAGCCTGCCGGACCGGGAGCATGCCGAGGCCCTGTTGACCAAGGCCGCGCGGGAGTACGAACCCCACACCGTGTCCGCGCTGGGTAAAGAGATTCTGGCCCGCCTGGACCAAGACGGGAATCCACCCACCGAAGAGGAGCTGGCCCGCCCGGAACGCTACCTGGACTGGCGCGAAACCCGGGGTGGGCGGTTACGGGGCAGCTTCGAGCTGGACGCCGAAACCGCCGCGGTACTGACCGGGCTGATCGAACCGAGAGCGAAACCCTCCAGCACCAAAGACGAACCGGACCGGCGCAGCAAGTTCCAACGCCAGGGGGACGCGTTCGCCGACGTGCTGCGCGTGGCAGCCGGATGCCCCGAAGAAGGACCCACCGAGGCCGGCGAACCCTTCACCGTCATGGTCACCATCACCCTCGACGACCTCAAACACGGCACCGGATACGGACTCCTGCACGGGCAGGAGTCCTACTCCGCCGCACAAATCCGCCGCATGGCCTGCGACTCCTACCTCGTGCCCGCCGTCCTGGGCGGGCGAGGCGAGACCCTCGACATCGGACAACGCACACGCGCGGTGCCGCTGGCCATCCGCAGGGCTTTGATTTTGCGGGATCGCGGATGCGCTTTCCCGGGATGCCGGAGAAAACCCAAGCAATGTGACGCGCATCATGTCGTGTTCTGGGCCAACGGGGGACCCACCGCCCTGCACAACCTCACCCTGCTGTGCTGGTACCACCACAACCTCATCCACCACACCGACTGGCAAGTCAGAATGCGCAACGGACTACCCGAGTTCATCCCACCCGCGTTTCTGGACCCGGAGCGAAGACCCAGACGCAACCTCCTCCACCGACAAGGAGGTGCGGAATGAGTGCATGTCATCGGCTACGTGCCGAGGTCGTCGTTGTGCCCGGCCTTGATCCGGGACCACTGGGAGGTCGGGCGGCCGTCCAGCTGAAACTGGCCGCCTTTGGAACCCCAATGCTGCGGCCAGCCTTCCGGCGAGTCCTCCCAGGTCTCCTGCCGGCCGTAGACGGTCAGATCCAGCAGTCCGTACGACGGTGCCATCACCTCGTTGCCGCGGCCGGTGGTCCAGTAGGTCTCGTAGACCTGGTCACCGTCACGGAGATAGCTGACCAGGATGCCGAAATGGCGGTCCGCGACCAACCGGTCCACGGATTCCTGCGGCACCGAGTACCAGGGCACCGTCCAGCCCATGAAGTCACGATAGCGCGAACTCTCCTCGTACGGTCCCTGACAGAAGGTTGCGTAGCTGACGTCCCGCGAGTGCAGGTAGGACAGCTCGTTGATATGGGCGGTGGAGAAGGTGCAGCCCTCGCACTGCTCCGCGGCGGGCCTTCCGGTGTGCCACATCTGGAAGTAGGCGACCAGCTGGGACCGGCCGTCGAAAACGTCGACCAACGGCACCGGGCCATCGGCTCCGATAAGCGGAGTCCGCGGATCGACCTCGACCATCGGCAGCCGGCGGCGTTCGGCGGCCAGCGCATCCCCGGCCCGGGTGTGGGCCTTCTCCCTGACCCGGAGCTCGTCGATCTTCGCCTGCCAGGTCTGCCGATCGGCGATCTGCGGAAGGGGCCGGTCACCGGCTGGTGTCTCCGTCATGGGAGATGTCTAACCCAGCCGGACAGCGCGGCACAACCCTTCGGCCGATCATCGATCAGGTCATCGGAGGCACCAGTTGCCCGGCGAAACGTTGGTACAGCGGGCTCGACTGCGCCAGCTCCTCGTGCCTGCCGGTACCGACCACGCGCCCCTCGTCCAGCACCACGATCAGATCGGCGTCCCGGACCGTGGAGATCCGATGCGCGATCACCAGCACGGTGCAGCGCCGCGTCACTCGCCGCACGGTCGCGGCCAGCGCCTCCTCGTTCGCCGCGTCCAGCTGGGCGGTCGG
This sequence comes from Amycolatopsis aidingensis, assembly GCF_018885265.1. Classification (GTDB taxonomy): domain Bacteria; phylum Actinomycetota; class Actinomycetes; order Mycobacteriales; family Pseudonocardiaceae; genus Amycolatopsis; species Amycolatopsis aidingensis. Next base: position 3,273,702 of record NZ_CP076538.1, on the reverse strand, counting down.
CTCGTCCAGCAGGAGCAGTGCCGGGCGGCACAGCAACGCGCGGGCGATCGCCACCCGCTGCCGTTCCCCGCCGGACAGCAGCACTCCCCGGTCACCGACCTCGCTGTCCAGGCCGTCCGGCAACCGGTCGACCAGCGCGGTCAGGTTGGTCATCCGCAGCGCGTCGGCGATCTCGTCCTCGGTCGCCTCCGGCGCGGCATAGCAGAGGTTCGAGCGCAGCGAGCCCCACAGGATCGGTGCCTCCTGTTGCACGTACCCGATCCGGCCGCGTAGGTCGCCCAGTGCCATGGTGCCGATGTCACGCCCACCCAGCCGGATCGTGCCCCCAGTTGGTGCGTAGAAACGTTCCAGCAGCGCGAAAATGGTGGACTTGCCCGCCCCGGACGGACCGACCAGCGCGGCCCGTGCATGCGCTGGCACCGCGAACGAGACCTCGTGCAGCACCGGTCGTTCCGCCGTGTAGCCGAATGAGACCCCGTCCAGCCGCAGCTCGGCCGCGACCGCATCGTCCCGCGCCGCCCCTGCCGCAGGCTCGGGGTGCGATTCCGGGCACGATTCGGGGTGTGGCTCGGTGTCCAGGGCCAGCGTGTCCTGGATCCGCTGCAGCGCACCGAGCCCGCGCTGCACGGTGGTGGCCGCCTGCAGGATCATGATCAGCGGCATCACCAGCATCATCAGGTACAGCAGGAACGCCACCAGCTCGGCGAGGTCCATCGAACCATTCGCCACCCTGGCCCCGCCGATGCCAAGCACCAGCAGGAACGACCCATCGGCGGCCAGCATCATCGTCGGACCCACCAGCGCGTCCAGCCTGGCCGCACGCACCCCGGCCCGGTACGCCTCCTCGGCACGTCCACTGATCCGGTCCACCTCGCGCTGCTGGGCGCGGCTGGCCAGCACGGTCCGGAAGGCGCCGAGCGCCCGGTCCAGGTCCGCGGTCATCGCGCCCACCCGGTCCTGGGCATGTTCGGACGCGTGCCGGATGCCCAGCAGGGCCGCGCCGACCAGCAGCAGCGCCACCAGCACGGTCAGCAGCACCAGCAGGAACATCAACCAGTCCAGCCACACCATCAGGGCCACCGACCCGACCAGGGCCACAACGCCGGTGACGGCCTCCACCACCCCGGAGGACACCACCTCACGCAGCAGCGTGGTGTCCGTACCGGCCCTGGAAAGCAGATCCCCGGAACGCAGCCGGTCGTGCTCGCGGACCGGCAGGTACAGCAGGTGGCCGATCAGCCGCCTGCGCACCCCGAACACCATGGCCTCGCCGGAGCGTTGCAGCAGGAAGCTCTGCACCCCACCGATCACTGCCTCGGTCAGGAACACCGCGACCAGCACGAGCACCAACCAGGTGATATCCCCGCCGATGTCGTTGATCACCTGCATCACCAGCAGCGGTTGCACCAGGGAGAGGACCGCCGCCACCAGCCCCAGTACCAGCGCGACCAGCAGTGGCCCACGCTGCGAACGCAGGTAGTGCCACAGGTCCCGCAGCCGGGCCCGGGGCCCGTCCTCGGCGCCGAGCCCCGGGGGCCCTGCGGACCAGTCGATCTCCTGCTCCCCGGCGCGCCCGCCTGCCCTGCCCCGAGCACCGATCATGGTCACCTCGCGTTCCGCGGTCGTCGCCATGGTCAGGTCACCGCCACCCCGTGACCCCGCGGCACCGGTGCCGCACGGTCCCGCGCCAGCAGTGGTGCGACCAGCGAGACCCCGTTGAAGACCGCATGGGCCAGTAATGCCGCGAGCAACCCGAGTTCCACCATCACTACACCCAGTACGGCCCCCACCAGGAGAAGTTCACCCATCCGGAGCCAACGCGGGGTGACGGCCGAACCGCTGTGCATGGCCGCCCACAGCACCGCGGTGCCCACCGCGGCCACCAGTGTGTTGTCGGTCAGCCACACCAGCACCGCCACGCCCAGCAGCCGGAACACCACTTCCTCGCTGACCGCGCTCTGCACCGTGACGCCAAGCAGGCCACCGACGCCCACCCCGGCGTGCCGCAGCGCGCTCCGGTCCGGCGCCGCGGACACCTTGGCCACCCCGGCCCTGCGCAGCAGCGCGTAGCCTGCGGCCCCGAAACCCAGCCACACCAAGCCGATCCAGCTGCCCCACAGCAGCTGGCTGCCCGGCTCGTCCAGCAGCCCAAGGCCGATCCGGTCCGCGACCACCACACCGGCCAGCGAGGCGATCACCACCACCGCCGTGGACACGATCGCCGTGACGACCGACATCAGCACGTTCACCGTGCGGAACGTCGACCACGACAGCCTGCCGTCGTAGGCGTTCACCGCCGAGTTCTGCAGCGCAGCCCGCTCGTTGGCCAGCACCGCCAGCAGCACCGGGCAGGCCAGCGCGAGCACCAGGTACGGCTCGGCCCGCCCGCCTGCGAAGGCCAGGATGGCCACCCCGGTGACCAGGGCGAGCACCGCCCCGAGCAGGCCGCCCACACTGGCCAGCGCCTCGCGCTGCTCGGCCCGCTCCACCGCCCGCACATCCTGCGCGACCACGTCGACCACCGAGTCCACCCGGAGCGTCACATCGCCGACGGTCTCCACGCTCAGGTCGATCCGTACCTCCCCGGTGGCGGCGCGGAAGCGGTGCAGGTACTCGACGGTCCCTTCGCCGAGGTCGAGCTCGCCGTGCCCGCTCGGCCTCGTCGTGGTCCACAGTGCACCGTCCGCGCCGTCGAGGCTGGCCAGCAGTTCCCCGCCACCCGGCGCGGAGCCGGGGGCGGACTTCGCGGCGGCCCCATGGGTGACGAGCTGCCGAACCGGGCCGTCGATGTCGAACAGCAGCACCGCCCCGCGGGCGGAGAGCCCGACCATGATGCTGCCGCGTGCGCCGGCGTCGTTGCTGACGAACCGCACCCGCCACGAGCCACGCAGGCCCCAGTCGTGCAGGAACCCACGCTGGCGTTCCACCGCGCCGATCTGGTGCAGCTTCTCCACGGTCTCGTCGTCGAACCACAGCGTGGCGAACGCCCGCCAGTCCCGTACGTCGACCCCGCACAGCCGCAGCACCGCGTGCCGTGCCTGCCGCAAGGCCTCCTGCCTGCCCGGTAGCCCGCGCGGGGCCACCGCGGGGTATGCGCAGGCCCGGTAGCGCAGGAACAACCACACCAGCAACGGGGCACTCAGCCCGAGCGCGATCAGCTCAACCACAGCCACACCCCTGTCCCGCACCCGATCGCGTGGCCCCGGCGCAGACTCCGGCGCACTCCGCGGCCGCAGGCCCTGGACGGAGCCCGAACGGCAGATCCGCCGTCTCGTCCAACCGGATGTTGCGCACGCATGCGCAGCCCACCACCTCTGTGCGGAGCGTGGCGAGCCGCCGTGGGTCACCGATCCGGACCAGGGAGTCCGTCCGGATGTCCCCGAACGGGGTCTCCTCGACCTGACACGGGGTCACCAGGCCGTCGGCCCGGATATGCCAGCTCAGGTAGCCGGGGGTCAGGAACTCCACCGCCAGCCCGGTGGCGGCGAACTCCTGGTCCGGATCGGCGCACTGATCCCAGCCTGCCACCTCGATGTCCATGCCCCTGCCGCGCACCTGGACGAACTGCTCGGTCACCGCGTCCACCTGCGGCCTGCTCAGCACGAACTCGGCGGCGTCCCCGCGGCCGACCGGGACCGTGCGCCCGGCCCGGAACAGCCGCGCCCCCGCCTCGGCCACCTGCTCGATCACCACGCCGACATCGGCATAGTTGGCCGGGGTGACGGTCATCGCCACGAACACCGTGACCCCGGCATCGGTCAGCCTGCGGATGGTACCGAGCGCCCGCCGGTACGAGCCTGCCTTGCCGCGCAACAGATCGTGGTGTTCGGCACGGCCGTCCACGCTGACCTGGATCCGCACGTTGCCCAGCGCGGCCGCGAAGTCCACCGCGGCCTCGGACCAGGCCAGGCCGTTGGTGAAGATGTCCACGTTGTCGATCAACGCGCTCGCCGTGGCCAGTATCCGCGGGAACTCGGGGACGATGGTCGGTTCGCCACCGGTCAGGGTCACCGCCGCGACACCCGCGGTGGCCAGCCGTTCCAGCACACCGGTCCAATCATCCGCGGAACATTCGGAAGCAAAAGGGTCGCCCGAACTGGCGTAACAGAAGGAACAGCGCAGGTTACATCCATTGGTCAACTGCAGCGACGCATTCAACGGAAGGTACGCCTCGGTCGAACCGGTCACGCGGATTCCGCCTGCCAGCGCGCCGGTTCGCCAGCTTTCCGTGACCGGATGGCTACTCAATAGCGCATCCAGATAGCGCCGGGTGTCCTCGAGCGGTTCCCGGTCGAGCCGGCTACGTAACCGGGCCAGGTCGGCGACGGTGCCGATACGGGCCAATTGCAGGGCAAGCTCCAACGCGAGCCCGCTCATTCGCACGTAGTAGAGGCTGGTGCGATCGACGAAGATTCCGCCGTTTGGTTGCAGGTGAATTCCCCAGTTGTCCGGCCGCACCGCACCGTGCTCGGTGTGCTCGCCGTCCAGTTCGGGTGGCCGCTGCCCGGCCACAGTGGCTGACATGAGTACCACGCCCCGTTTCCTTGTCATGGGCCGTCTGCTGGGCGGTGCACCGCCCAGCAGACGAGTTGTTGACGGGTCATCCGGTCAGGCTGCGACCAGGACCGGGTTCGGCCTGCCACAGGCACGCACGAACGGCCGGTAGTGTCGGCTCCAGCAGAAGATGCAGCCAATCGTTTTCACCATCGGCATGGTCGACGGCTGAGCCGCCGCCTGCGCCAAAGTGCTGCTCCGGCTCACGTCATTCACCTCCCTTACTTATGTTGAACCATCAACCGACAGATTTTTTACCTGTCGCCTATGCAGGGGCGTGGTTGGAGACCAACCGCCCGGACTCCGCAGCCGTTAAGATCGGTCGAGCGGTGCGTCTCGGGACGGTACGAATCTAGGGAAACGCCCCAAAGGCACGATTAAGAACCGCTAGCGTCGCCGTCGCGAATGCTCGACAATTCCAGCGAAACGCGAGACCGCGCGTCTGGGGCCGCTTGGGGGAAAACATATGCCCGAACAGCCGAATCGCCGACAACTGGAGTTCCGGGTGCTCGGCCCGGTTGAGGTGTACCGGGCAAGCAGGCCATGCACGCCGAGCGCACCCAAGCAACGCGCCGTACTGGCACTGCTGATCCTGCACGCCAACGAGTTCGTCCCGGTCAACCGGCTGGTCGACGACCTGTGGGAACATCGCTCGCCCGCGCGGGCGGTGGCCGCGGTGCAGGTGTACATCGCGGCGCTGCGCAAAGCCTTGCTACCCCGTGCGGGGGCGGGATCCGCCGGGCCGGCACAGCTGATCGAGACCTGCTCGAACGGTTACCTGTTGCGGGTGCCGCCGGAGCAGATCGACCTGCACCGTTACCGGCGCCTTGCCGCCGAGGGCGACCGGGCCCTCGCCGCGGGGCAACCGGAACGCGCCTCGAGCCTGCTGGACGAGGCGCTGGTGCTGTGGCGTGGCCCGGCGCTGGCCGATCTCACCGATATCGGGCTGCTCGGCAGGTACGCCGAGTCGCTGGACTGCACCCGGCTCTCGGTCATCGAGCGCCGGATCGAGGCCGACCTGCGGCTGGGCAGGCATGCGGCGGTGGCCGACGAGCTGGAGAGCCTGTGCCGGCGGCACCCGCTCCGCGAGTCGATCCACCTGCAGCTGATGGTCGCGCACTGGCGGTGCGGGCGCAGGGCCGAAGCACTGGCCGCCTACCAGCGGGTGCGCCGCACCCTGATCGACAAGCTGGGCCTGGAACCCGGCGAGCAGCTGCGGGCCACCCAGCAGGCGGTGCTGCGCGGCGTGGAGCCCTAGTGTCCTGCGCCTGAATTGGCTTGTGTAAATGTATGGTTCGGGGATGGCGCGGATCGGTCGGCCGAAGAAGGCTGAGTTGACGGTGAGCGAGGCTGATCGTCGGGAGTTGGTGCGTGGGGCGCGGGCGGCGACGTCGACGCAGGCGTATGCGTTGCGGTGTCGGATTGTGCTGGCGTGTGCGGAGCCGGGTGCGTTCAATAAGGATGTGGCTGCCGCTGTGGGGGTGTCGGTGCCGACGGTGGCCAAGTGGCGGGGTCGGTTCATCGAGCATGGCTTGGCCGGGTTGGCTGACGAGCCGCGGCCGGGGCGTCCGCCGTCGATCCTGCTGGACCAGGTCGAGGAAGTGGTTGCCTTGACTCTGGAACAGACGCCGCGCAACGCCACGCATTGGTCGCGGGCTTCGATGGCCGAGCGCACCGGGCTGTCGCGCTCGACTGTGGGCAGGATCTGGCGGCGTTTCGACCTCAAGCCCCATGTGGTGGACGGGTTCAAGCTCTCGACGGATCCGCTGTTCGTGCGCAAAGTCGTGGATGTTGTCGGGCTGTATCACAATCCGCCCGAGCGGGCGGTGGTGCTGTGTGTCGACGAGAAGTCCCAGATGCAGGCGTTGGATCGGTCCCAGCCGGTCCTGCCGATGATGCCGGGCATGCCGGAGCGACGCACCCACGACTACGCTCGCCATGGCACGACCAGCCTGTTCGCGGCGTTCAACATCGCCGATGGCACGGTCATCACCGAGTTGCATCGCCGCCACCGCGCCACCGAGTTCAAGAAGTTCCTCACCAGCATCGACAAGGCGGTGCCCGCCGACCTCGACGTGCACCTGGTCTGCGACAACCTGGCCACCCACAAAACACCGATCGTCAACGAGTGGCTGGCACGGCATCCGCGCTTCCATGTGCATTTCACCCCGACCGGGTCGTCGTGGGTCAACCAAGTGGAGCGCTGGTTCGGCTACCTCACCGACCAGCTCACCCGCCGCGGAGCCCACACCAGTGTGGCGGGATTGGAGAAGGACGTCCGCGACTGGATCCAGCGGTGGAACGCCGACCCCAAACCCTTCGTCTGGCGCAAGACCGCCGAAGAGATCCTCGACTCCCTCGCCCGATATCTACAACGCATTTCAGGCGCAGGACACTAGGCGCTGTTTAAGAAGGTGACTGCCTGAGGTGATGCGCGGGCGCGCGTCCGGCCGCAGGCCTCGCGAACCCGGCTGCGGGCCGCCTGCCCACCCGGCGCACCAGCCATGACCGAGTCGCGGCCCGTAGACGGGTTCGGCGACCGCGCGCCTTCTTAAACACGGCCTAGGTGCAATACCGCTTATTTAGGTGATTTCGTGGGGTTCGGTGGGGTTTGGTGGCGGCGACGATGGTGATCTCAGGGTCGGCCGGTGGTGGCGGGTTCCGGTGGTGGATGTGTTTGAGGCGCCAGTTGGACATTTTGCGTTTGATCACGCGGGGATTCGATCGTCGGCGGCGCGGTGGGATGAGGTAGCGCAGGATCTCGTCACGGGCCGCTTGTAGTGATCGTTTCAGATGTGTCGGGGGAAAAACCCGCCTGGTCGGTGACCTGGCGGCGGGCGATGCGCAGTGTGCGGAGGAAGGAGAGCCGGTCAGGGTCGATCTCGGCGGCGTGGGCGGTGTCGTGCATCAGTGACCGCAGGGCGTGGTGGGTGAGCAGGAACCCGTAGATCTCTTGCTCGACCCCGCCTGGGTGTTGGGAGCGCAGAACGAAGTTCGAGCCGCCTTGGTGGGTTTTGACCTCATCCAGGGCGGTCTCGATCTCCCAGCGTTGGGCATACAGCGCGGCCAGTTCCGCTGCCGGAGCGGACTGGGGGTCCAGGATGGTGGTCGCCAGCCGATAGACGGTCTCGTCGGTGCCGAGGGTGTATTCCACGACCCGGACCGTGATCGGATCAGCACGCCGATATTGGTCGCGGGCGGCGACGATCTCCGACAGATACGAACCGTCATCGAACTGCTCGACCACGGGCAGGACCGCGTTGGCACGCACACGCCACAGCAGGTCGGCTCCGGTGCCGGCGGCGGCTCGCCACAGGTCGAAGCCCAGAAACGCCCGGTCGGCCACCAGCAACATCCCGGAGGCCAGCTCGCCGAACAACTCCCGGACCAGGGCGGTCTCGTGGGTGGCCAGCGGCCCGGCCGTGGCGGCAAAGATGGCATGCGTGCCGCACTCGGCCAACACCGCCACCCGCGCCTGAGGATAGGCACTTTGTCCTTCGCCGCGGGAGTTACCGGGACGACCAAAGTGATCCACATTGGACGGCGTGTCGGGCAGGTCGAACGTGGTGCCATCCACGGCGACCAGCCGCCAGCCGCGATACCACGCCCCGACCGTGCTCGCGGTCGCCACCGGAGCGGCCACCCGGGCGAACAACGCCTTCAACGGCTCCGGCCCCAGCCGGGCCCGTGCTTGCGACAACGCCCCCGTCGTGGGCACCTGCCACTGGCCCCGCCACCGCCGCGCCCACGCCAGCCCCTGCGTCAACAGCCGGGTGACCTCCTCATAGCCCTCCCGGCTAAACAGGCACATCGCCAGCACGAAATACACCACCACCCGGGCAGGCAACAATCGTTTCCGCTGCTCACCCCGCCCCGTCACAGCCAGCACCTCGTCAACCAACTCCGGAGGAAACGCCTTCGTCAGCACCCCGATCGCGATCCGATCCGGCAGCCGCTCATCCGACGACGACCTGCTCTGTCCTGGCCTGGGCACCCACCACCCTACAACCCAAACCAACCAAACTAAGCGGTATTGGGCCTAGCGGGCGGCCGCGGTCACGCCCGCTCACTGAGCAGGTTCAGGTACTGGCTGATCCGGGCGGCCGCGTCGAGCATGGCACGTCCCCGCGCGGTGAGCTGTGCCTGCCAGTCATCGAGGGCGGCGGCCAGCGCCGTGGTGCCGCCCGCGGTCCGGACCTGCCGCACCACGGTGGAGATGTGGTCCAGCAGGTAGCCACCGCGGCGAAGCAGATGGGCGAGTTCGGCATCGCGGATGTCGGTTGCCCGGTACCGGCGGTACCCGGTGGCCGGGTCCCGCTCGGGGACGAGGATGCCGGCCTCTTCCCACTTGCGCAGGGTCGCGGGGGTTACCCGCAACCGATGCGCGAGTTCGCCGATGGTCCGGGTCTCGGCATCCCCCACCGCGCCGGCCGCCTCCGGCCCCGCCGCCAGGTGATTCACCGCCTTCCGGACCGTATCGAGGGTTTCGCGGTCGCGGAGCAACTGGCCGTGACCCCGGTCGATGATCAGCAGCGCGCGGTCGAGCTCGCCATCCCCGACCGCGTTCATGATCTGGCCGCCCGCCGCGTGCCCATACGCGGCCGCGAGCGCGCGGAAAGCGGCCAGCGCCGCCACGTGCACCTCGGTGTAGACCCGGTAGCCGGCAGGAGTGCGCCCGGCGGGCGGGATGAACCCGTTCCGCTCGTAGTTGCGGACCGCCTGGGTCGAGATGCCCTGCCCTCGCGCAAGGTCAGCTGGTCTCATGTCGATCACCCGGTTGAGACTTTATTGCACAATCCCAGGTTCAACGCGATGAAAGTCTCAACCGTTCTTTCAACGATACGATTGAGCCACATGAGCCAGGACATCCGACACTTCTGCACGGGCTCCGGCGAACTGCTGGCGCTCGGCGAACCCACCCACCAGGAACCCGCCTTCCCCCGGATCCGCAACGAACTGTTCGCCTCGCTGGTCGAGCACGGCTTCCGGTCGATCGCGCTGGAAACCGACCGCGTGGCCGCGCTCACCGTGAACGACTTCGTGCGGGACGGCTCCGGGACCCTCGAGACGGCGATGAGCGAAGGCTTCTCCCACGGTTTCGGCGAACTGGCGGCCAACCGGCAGCTGGTCAGCTGGATACGCGAGTACAACCGGAACCGGCCGCCTGCCGAACAGGTCACCTTGCACGGCTTCGACGCTCCGACCGAGAACACCACCGCACCCAGCCGCGGAGCTACCTCGAACATGCCCGCGACTACCTGCGGCTCGACCTCGACCTCGCGAGCCTCACCGGTGCGGACGAACGCTGGAACCGCCAGGAGGCGATCCTGGACCCGGCCAGGTCGGTGGGCGCCACGGCCGAGGCACAGCAGCTCCGCTCGGTCGCCGACGACCTGCGCACCGAGCTCTACATACGCGCCCCGGAGCTGATCGCGGCGACCTCACGCGCCGAATGGTTCCGGGCCGAAACACATCTCACCGCGGGCCTCGGCTTGCTGCGGTACCACAAGCAGGCGGCACAGCCCCTGGAGCACAGCGCGCGGGTGTCCCGCCTGCTTGCCGTCCGGGATGCGCTCATGGCCCAGAACCTGCTGGACATCCGGCGCATCGAGGCCCGGCGCGGGCCGACACTGGTCTATGCGCACAACCTGCACCTGCAGCGAGGCAGCAGCCGCATGCGGATGCCGGAGCTGGACCTGGACTGGTTCTGCGCGGGCGCCATCGTGGGTTCACTGGTTGGCGAGCAGTACACCTTCATCGCGGGCAGCCTCGGCCGCAGTGCGGCACTCGACCTGCCGGATCCCGAGCCGGATACCTATGAGGGCCTGCTACAGGCCCGGACCAGCGGCTGGGGACTGAGCACGGCCGACGCCGTCGGCACAGCCCACCGGCGCGACGACACCAGTCCGGAACGCGGCTACTTCCCGCTGGAGGAGGCGACCGTCGGATCCGCGGACGCGATCCTGCACATCAGCGAAGGCACAACGGCTGCCGGAGCGGGATAGCCCGCCGGTCACGGACCGCCGGCATCCGGGAGCCGGGAACCGGGCGGAAGGTGGCCGCCGTGCGCCGCGTGCACGGCGGCCGCGCTGGCGGCGCAGCGCAGCCTGCCGTCCATGGTGGCGGCAACCAGCTCGGCCAGCGGCACCCGGTGGACCTCGAGGTCCGCCTCGCCCGGCTCCGGCCGCGCCGTGCCGGTGCCCGCCACCCCGCTGCCGAGATAGACGTGCACCCGCATCGGGGTGAGGCCGGGTGCCGGTTCCCAGCTGGCGAGCGGGATCAGCCGCTCAGCACGGATCCCGGTCTCCTCCGCGAGCTCCCGCGCGGCGGCATGTGCCCGCGCACCGGAGGCCTCGCCGTCCAGTCCGGGGTCCACGGTGCCGCCGGGCAGCTGCCACGCCGGGCCGGTGAGGTAGTGCCATTGCCGCACCACCACGGCCATGCGGCCGGGCAACAACAGCAGGACACGGACCACGTCCGGCGCCTCGACCCAGGCGTACTCCCCCGGTGAGCCGTCCGGGCGCAGCACACTGTCCAGGTGCAGCGTGGCCCACGGCGGGGCCGCGGCCAGGATGCGGCCTGCGCGGCGCACCCACGGCCCGGTGGCGGGCTCACCCTCGTCCCCACCCAGCGGCATTGCGTCATGATCGCATGCGCGGCTTGGCCCGCACGTGCATGCGCTCCCCCTGCGGCCCGAACAGGCTGAGAATCTCCACCGGTGCCTCCCCGGTGCTGCCGAACCAGTGCGGCAGGCGGGTGTCGAACTCCGCGGCCTCACCCACGCCGAGCACGACATCGTGGTCGGCAAGCAACAGCCGGAGCTTGCCGCTGAGCACGTACAACCACTCGTAGCCCTCGTGCACCTGTGGATCGGGAGTGCGGCGACGGGTCCCGATCACCATCTTGTACGCCTGCAGCCCGCCCGGCTGCTGGGTCAACGGCACCACCGTGAAGTCCCCGCGCCGGACCGGCTTCAGCCGCACCCTGGGGTCCCCGACCGGCGGAGCACCGACCAGCTCGTCCAGCGGTACCTGGTGGGCCTTGGCGATCGGCAGCAGCAGCTCCAGGCTGGGCTTGCGCTGTCCGGACTCCATCCTGGACAGGGTGCTGACGGAGATCCCGGTGGTCTCCGAGAGCGAGGCGAGTGTGCACCGGCGCTGCTGGCGGATGTGCTTCAGCCGCGGCCCGACGCCGGCGAGTACGTCTTCCATCCCTTTATTGCAGAAACAGCAACAAGCTTTGTCAAGCCGGCCGGGCCGCGCGCAGGATCGGTTTCGGGCGAGAACCGATGTGCTGGAGGGACGGATGAACGAGCACGACTGGGCCGCGATGGCCGACCTGCTGGAGCTCGAGGGCGCGGCACATGACCACTACCTGCACCAGGCCATCGGGCAGCTGCGGGAACACGACCCCCTGCGGGTGCTGGACGTCGGCAGCGGCCCCGGGGTCGCCGCCTGTGAGCTGGCCGCCGCCTTCCCGCGGGCCGAGGTCACCGCGGTGGACGGCTCCGCGGAGCTGCTGGCCCGCGCCGAGCGGCGAGCGGACCGGCTCGGCGTGCGGTTGCGCACCAGCGTCGCGGAGTTCCCCGCGGACCTCGCCGGCCTCCCGCGCGCCGACCTGGTGTGGTCGGGGCAGACGGTCCATCACGTCGCCGACCAGCAGGACGCGCTGAACCGGCTGGCCGGGCTGCTGGAGCCCGGCGGGGTGCTGGCCATCGCCGAGGGTGGACTGCCGTCCCGCTGGCTGCCGCGCGACCTCGGTTTCGGGCGGCCCGGCCTGCAGGCAAGGCTGGACGCCGCGATGGCCGAGGCGTTCGACCGGATGCGGGCGGAGCTGCCAGGATCGGTCCCGGTGGTGGAGCACTGGCCGCGGCTGCTGCGGGCGGCCGGACTCACCGGTACCTACAGCAAGAGCTTCCTGGTGGAGCATCCGGCTCCGCTGGCGGAGCAACCGCGGCGGTGGGTGCGGTTGTGGTTCCAGCGGATGCGCGAGGCGCTGGCCGAGTCCCTTGACCAGGATGACCTGACCACACTGGACCGGCTGCTCGATCCGGACGATCCCGACGGCATCGACCGGCGGGCCGACCTGTTCCTGCTGGCCACCAAGACAGTCCACTTCGGACGGAACAGGCCTTAGCCTGGAACGGCAACGGCGGCCTCGCGCCCGTCGCGCTCGGCGGCATGCATCGCGGCATCGGTCACGATCCGCATACCGGCGAGCGCGGCGAGCACCACCGCCGCCATCACGGCGAACACCGCGCGCAACCCGAGCAGCTCCGCCAGCAGCCCGCCCGCGGCGGCACCCAGTGGCATGGCGCCCCAGGCGAGCAGGCGGCACCCGCTGTTCACCCGGCCCAGCAGGCGCTCGGGGGTGATCCGCTGGCGCAGCGAGACCACGATCACGTTCCAGCCGATGATCCCGGCGCCACCGAGGAAGAACCCCGCACCGATCAGGTACGGGTCCGCCGTCGCGGCCGGTATGCCGACCAGCAGCGCGGAGACCACAATGGACAGTACGAGGCAGCGGGCCCTGCCGAGCCGCCGCTCGAACCAGGCGGTGCCGAAGGAGCCGAGCAGGCTCCCGGCGGCCACCGTGGCCAGCAGTACCCCGTAGGCCCGCTCGGACAGCCCCATCGGGGACTCGGGCCCGACCACGTACAGCACCAGCAGGCTGGTCATCGCGGTGCTGGCGAAGTTGATCATTCCGGTCATCGCGGCGAGCGTGCGCAGCAGCCGGTGCCGCCACAGGAAGCGCAGCCCCTCGGCGATATCGGCGCGCAGCGTGGTGCCGCGCTCGCGCTCGATCCGGAACCGGCCACGCACCAGCAGCAGCACGCCGACGGCCAGTACCCAGAGCACACCGGGCGCCGCCAGCGCGAGGACCGCTCCGGTGGCCACCAGGAACCCGGCCAGCGGCGGGCCCGCGAACTCGTTGGCGGTCAGCTCCACCGCGTACAGCCGCCCGTTCGCCCGGGACAGCTGCTCGCCGGGCACCAGCTGCGGCATGATCGACTGCGCCGCGGTGTCGTGCAGTGTCTCGGCAAGGCCGAGACCGAGCGCCACCAGGTACAGCGCCCAGATCGAGCCGAGATCCAGCAGCACGGCCAGCGCCAGAGCGGTCAGCAGCAGCCCGCGCGCCAGGTTGGCGCCGAGCATCGCCCGGCGACGGTCCAGCCGGTCGGCGAGCGCGCCCGCCGGCAGGGCGAACAGCAACCAGGGCACGGTCGCCGCGAAGGCCAGCCCCGCGATCAACGTCGGGGACCGGGTGAACTGCACGGCCACCAGCGGCAGGCCGACCTTCACCAGCCCGTCGGCCAGGTTGGAAAGGCCGGAGGAGGTCCACAGCCGCCAGTAGGCGGCACCGAGGTTCGACACTGATGGAGAATCCCACATCGATGGACTTTTCTCAATCACTGCCGGTTCGACGCCGTCGGCGCGCCCGCCATGGGCTACCCTGCGGCCATGCGGGATCAGCACGCCGAGGAGTCCACGCCTGGTCCGCGGGAACGACGTGCGGTCACGGCCGCCGAGGCCAAGGCCCTCGGGCACCCGTTGCGGCAACGCATCCTGCGGCTGTGCCGGCAGCAGGAGATGACCAACAAGCAACTGGCCGACCGGCTGGGCCGGGACCCCGGCACCGTGCTCTACCACGTCCGCCAGCTGATCGAGGCCGGGCTGCTCGCGCAGGCCGAGGTGCGCACCGGCGAGAGCGGCGCGCTGGAGAAGCCCTACCGCTCGACCACCCACACCTGGTGGCTGAGCATCCCGGTCACCGAGGCGGGCACCACCCCATTGGAGGCATTCCAGGAGGAGTTCGCCGAGGCGGGCCCGGAATCGCTGCGCACATACGCGCGGTTCATGCTGCACCTGTCCGCGGCGGACGTGGCCGAGCTGGACCGGCGCATCTGCGCGGTGATCGACGAGTACGTGGAGACCGACGACCAGCGGCTCGACCAACCGGCGCACGGCGGGATCGTCCTGCTGCACCGGCTCGCCGAATGACCGCCCGCCCCTACGTACTGCTCTCCGTTGCCGTCTCCCTGGACGGGTACATCGACGACGGCAGCGCGACCCGGCTGGTGCTTTCCAACCAGGAGGACGTCGAGCGGGTGCATCAGGTGCGGGCCGGGGTGGACGCCATCCTCGTCGGGGCCAACACGATCCGTGCCGACGACCCCCGGCTCACGGTGCGGTTCGGAGTGCCGGCCGACCCGGTGAAGGTCACCGTCACCGCCAGCGGACGGCTCGACCCTGCCTCCCGGTTCTTCACCACCGGGCGGGCGGGCAAGCTGGTCTACACCCCCGGCTCCGCCGTCCCCGCGGTTCGGGAACGGCTCGGCGGGGTGGCCACCGTGATCGGCGCCGGGGACCCACTCGACCCGCGGCGGGTGCTCGCCGACCTGGCCGCGAGGAAGGTACGGCGGCTGATGGTCGAGGGCGGCGGCGCGATGCACACCATGTTCCTCACCCAGGGACTCGCCGATGAGCTGCAACTGGTCTGCGCACCCTTCTTCGTCGGCGATCCGGACGCTCCCCGGTTCGTGCACCCCGGCAGGTTCCCGCAGGACGCGCGGCACCCGCTGACCCTGGCCGAGGTGCGCAGGCTCGGCGATGTCGTCCTGCTGCGCTATCTGATCACCGGCGGCGAGGGCGGGCCAGGCAGGCCGGAGCACCGAACGGAAGGCGAGGTATGAGCGGGTTCGACGGGCAGCTGCTGCCGGTGAGCACCACGACCGAGGAACGCGACCGGGACGCGCGGGTCGCCGTGCTGCCGGTGGGCAGCTTCGAGCAGCACGGCGAGTTCCTGCCGCTGTCCACCGACACGGTGATCGCGACGACGATCGCGGGCGCGATCGCCGCCGCCCACCCGGTACTGCGGCTGCCGCCGGTCACCATCTCCTGCTCGCACGAGCACGCCGCCTGGCCCGGCACGGTGAGCATCTCGGCGCGCACCCTGCACGCGATCGTCGCCGATGTGGCGGAGTCACTGCGCCGCTCCGGGATCGAGCGGCTGGTGCTCGTCAACGGGCACGGCGGGAACTACGTACTGTCCAATGTAGTCCAGGAGGCCGGGCCGGCAGGCTACCGGATGGCACTGTTCCCCACCGGGGAGGCGCTGGCCGGGGCGCGCGCCGCCGCCGGGATCGTCACCCCGGCGCGCAGCGATATGCACGCGGGCGAACTGGAGACCTCGCTGCTGCTGCATGCCCACCCGCACCTTGTCCGCCCCGGCTACGCCGCCGCCGATCACCTCGCCGAAGGGCGAGAGCACCTGCTCACCCTCGGCCTCGCCGCATACAGCGAGTCCGGGGTGGTCGGCCGCCCATCGGCGGCCTCAGCGGAGAAGGGCCGCCTGCTGCTCGCCGGCCTGGTGACGGCCTTCGGCGAACTGCTCGCCGTGCTCGATCAGCCGGGCACGTCGAGGTGGGGCAGGTGATGGTCCAGCCGCTCGCGCTTGGTGCGCAGGTAGCGCAGGTTCTCCTCGTTCGGTTCGGCCAGCAGGCCGACCCGCTCGACCAGCCGGATCCCGTACCGCCGCAGGGCGGCCACCTTCCGCGGGTTGTTCGAAAGCAGCCGTACCGCGGGCACCCCGAGGTCACGCAGGATCTCCGCGGCCAGCCGGTAGTCCCTGGCATCCACCGGAAGACCCAGCGCCAGGTTCGCCTCCACGGTGTCCATGCCCTCGTCCTGCAGCCGCAGCGCCTTCAGCTTCGCCAGCAGCCCGATCCCCCTGCCCTCGTGCCCGCGCAGGTAGACCAGCACGCCCGCGCCCGCCGCTACGATCTCGTGCAAGGCCGCGGAAAGCTGCTCCCCGCATTCGCAGTGGGTCGAACCGAACACGTCCCCGGTCAGGCACTCCGAGTGCACCCGCACCAGCACCTCGCCCGCGGTGACCTCGCCGTGCACCAGCGCCACCTGCTCGTGCGCGTCCCCGGGGTCCCGGTACCCGATCGCGCGAAAGTTCCCTGCCGGGGTGGGCATCCGGGTTTCCACGGTCCGGCGCAGGGCCGGGCGCGGTTGCGTCATGTCGACTGTCCAATCCGTACGGGCGTCCGGGCGCAGTGCGCCCGCCGCGGGTCGAGAACGCGGCCGCCGTACCGCCTGCCGAGCAGCAGCACCCCGGCGCCGGGCAGGCTCGCGACCAGCGCGAGCACCCCGTAGACCACCGCCGTGGTCAGTCCCTCCGCCGCACCCAGCCCGGCCGCGCCGAAGGCCAGTGCCGCGGTGCCCTCCCTGGCTCCCCAGCCCCCGATGTTCACCGGCAGCCCCATGGCGAGCAGCGCGAGCACCAGCAGGGGCAGCAGCTGGGTTGCCGGTGCGACCGATCCGGCCGCCCTCGCCGCGATCAGGAACAGGATGAGGTAACCGGCCAGCGCGGCGACCGAGAGCGCGGCCACCCCCGGCCAGGCGTCCCTGGCGAGCAGGCCGGTCCGGACCTCGGCGCCGAACGCGGTGCACACCCGGCGCCACCGCGGCCCGCCGCTGCCCCGTCCACCGCCGGTGAGCGCGAGCACCAGCAGCAGGGCGGCCAGCCCGACGAGCACCACGCCGGAGGTGGTGACCAGGCCGCGGAACTCGGCGGGCACCACGGCCGGCCGGGCCAGCAGCACCGCCACCCCGGCGAGGACGAGCACCACCTGGCCCGCGGCCCGCTCCAGCACCACCGCCCGCACGCCGAGCCCGAGGTCGCCCTCCTGCCTGCCGTGCCGCACCGCGCGGTGCACATCGCCGAGCATGCCCGCGGGCAGCAAGGCGTTCAGCAGCAGCGCCCGGTAGTAGTCCGCAACGGCCTTGCCCAGCGGCAGCCACAGCCCCAGCCGCCGCGCCACCAGGCACCAGCGCCATGCGCTGAGCACCGTGGTGGCCAGCCCGATCGCCAGTGCCAGCAACAGCTCGCGCAACCCGATCACCCGCAGGCCGTCCACCACTGCCTCGGTGCCCAGCTGCCACAGCAGCACGCCGAGGATGGCCAGCCCGGCACCCGGGCGCAGCCAGGCCAGCACACGCCGCCGCACGCTCATCCCCCCGCCGGCAACACGAGCAGGTCCTCATGCCAGACCACCACCCGCAGCGCGCCCTCGGCGCAGCCGCGCAGCCGCCGGTGCAGGTAGTCCGTGGCGGCCGGTTCCAGGTCAGGGCGCTGCTGCACGGCGGCCGCGACCCAGCCCCGCAGCCATTCCCCGGCCAGCGCCGCCTCGGCCGCGCCAAGCCGCCATGGGCTGGGCTGCCTGCACACGGTCGCTCCCCCGTGCCGGAAGGCCGCGGCGGCCATCTCGGCCGCGTCCGGCCCGAGCAGCCGCCTGCCGTGCATCCTGCGCCGCTGGTGGTCGTTGAAGGCGGCGGCGAGTTCGGCGTCCAGCGGATCGGGCGGGGTGAGCTCGACCCGACCGGTCACCGAGAGGGTCAGCAGCGCGGCGCACCCGGCCCCGGTGCAGGCCGCCGCGAGCCCGGCGACTTCCTCGGCGGTCAGCAGGTCCAGCAGTGCCGACGCGGTCACCAGCGAGGTGCCGGCCAGGTGCGTGGCACGCAGCTCGGTGAGGTCGCCCTGCTCGGTGCGCACGTCGACCGGGGTGCCGTCGGCTGCGCGTTCCGGTTGCGCGGCGGCGGCCGCGGCGAGCAGGCCGGGGTCGTGGTCGTGCAGGATCCAGCGTTGCGGGCCGGGAAGCCATCCGGCGAGCCACCGGCCCATCGACCCGGTGCCGCAGCCGAGGTCCCGCACCAGCAAGGGCGGGCCGGGCAGGTGCGGCCGCAGGGCGGCCACCAGCCCGATGGCCCGCGCCTGGGCATCCGCATCTTCGCGCAGCCGCAACCAGGAAGCGGAGTAGGTGGGGGAAGCAGAGCTGCTCACGCGGCCCTCCCCGGTTCCCCGCGCAGCCCGGCCAGCACCCCGGCCAGCCGCTGCGCGGTGACCTCCCAGCCGCGCAGGGTGCCGCGCCTGCGCCGCGCCGCCACCCGGAGGTGGTGCCGTAGCCGGGCCCGCGCGAACCATTCGCGCAGCGCGGCGCCGAGGGCGGCGGGGTCATCCGGCGGCACCAGCATGCCCGGCAGGTCGCCGTCCGGGGTCAGGCCCAGCGCCTGCGGCACCCCGTCCACCGCGGTGGCCAGCACCGGCACGCCACGGGCCAGCGCCTCGGTCACCACCATCCCGTAGGTCTCCGCCCTGGACGGCAGCACCAGCAGGTCCGCCGCGGCATAGCAGGCGGCCAGCTCGGCTCCCGCCCGCGGCCCGGCCAGGGTCATCCGGTCGCCGAGGCCGTGGCGTTCGATCAGCCCGCGCAGCCGCGTGGTGTGGCCGGGGTCGCGGCGGGTCGCCCCGACGCAGGCGCAGGTCCACCGCTGGTCGGCGACCCCGGACAGGGCCTCGGCCAGCAGGTCGAGCCCCTTGCGCGGGGTGACCGCGGCCACGCACAGCAACCGGGAGCGGCCGTCGGTGCCGTGGGCCAGCGGAGCCGGATCGGTGCCCGGTTCGACGGTGTGCACCCTTTCCGCTTCCAGGCCATGGTGCTCGACCAGCCTGCCCGCGGCCCACCGGCTGGTCGCCACCACGGCAGGTACCGCCCGCAGCGTGGCCCGCTCCGCCGCATCCAGCCGCGCGGCGAGCTCGGCAGGCAACCCGGTCTCGTCGCCGAGCGGGAGGTGCACCAGCACCACCAGCCGCAGCCTGCGCGCCTGCGGCACGACGATGTCCGGCACCCCGCAGGCCACCAGCCCGTCGAGCAGCACGACCGCGCCATCCGGCTCGGCACGCAGCGCGCAGGCGAGCTCGGCACGCGCGGTCCGCTCCGGCCGCGGCCAGCTTCCTTCGATCGGCACCGCCCGCGCGGGCAGCTCCCGGCACACCCTGCGGCCGTAGACGTTGCCCCCGCTGGGCACCGTGGGATCGTCCACCTCACCGGGCAGCAGGAAGCTCGGGGCGGCACGCCCGGTCACAACGACCGCTCGTAACTGGCCCAGGCCACCGGCGACTCGCGCAGGGTGACGGTGATCCCGGCGAGGCCGTGGGCACCCGCACCGAGGCCGCCCGCGTGCACCCGCTCGGCCAGCCGGTCCGCGACCACTTTGGCCAGGAACTCGGTCGAGGTGTTCACGCCCGCGAACTCCGGCTGCTCGTCCAGGTTGCGGTAGTTCAGCTCGCCGAGCACCTGCCCGAGCTCACCGGTGGCCAGCCCGATGTCCACCACGATGTTGTCCTGGTCCAGCTCGGCCCTGCGGAAGGTCGCCTCCACCACGAAGGTGGCGCCGTGCAGCCGCTGCGCCGGGCCGAAGACCTCCCCGCGGAAACTGTGCGCGACCATGACGTGGTCACGGACGGTGAGTTGGAACAACGCGCTGCCCTCCAGCCCGCTCGACTACCGGTCATACACCACACGGTGGCAAAGCGCGGCCGGTTCATCGCCGAGCAGCGCGGGCAGCACCCGCGGCAGCTCGGTGAACCGGCACTCGCCGGTGACCAGCGCGTCGAAGGCCGGGTCGGCGAGCAGTTCGAGGGCCAGCGCAAGGCGGTCGGCGTGGTCTCTGCGGCCCGCCCGCGCCGGGGACACGGTGCCGACCTGGCTGCTGCGCAGCACCAGCCTGCGGGAGTGGAAGAACTCGCCGAGGGGCAGGGCCACCCTGCGGTCGCCGTACCAGCTCAGCTCCACCACCACGCCATCGCGGACCGGCAGCTCCAGCGCCAGGGTGAGCCCGGATTCGGTGCCGCTGGCGTGCACCACCAGGTCCCGCTCGGCCGCGGCCCGCTGCGGGGTGGCGAAGTCGACCCCGAGCGCGGCGGCGACCTCGGCTCGCCCGGGGTCGGTGTCGACCAGCTGCACCCTGGTACCGGGGAAGCGGGACAGCACCCTGGCCACGCAGCAGCCGATCATCCCGGCCCCCACCACGGAGATCCGGTCCCCGAGCAGGGGCGCGGCGTCCCAGGCTGCGTTCACCGCGGTCTCCACCGCACCGGCCAGTACCGCCCGTGCCGCGGGAACCGGGTCCGGCACCGGGGTCACCGCGGCCGCCGGGACCACATACCGGGTCTGGTGCGGGTACAGGCAGAACACCGTCCGGCCGCGCAGCGCGTCCGGGCCCCGCTCGACCACGCCGACGTTCAGGTAGCCGTACTTCACCGGGGCCGGGAAGTCACCCTCCTGGAACGGCGCCCGCATCAGCTCGTACTGGCTCTGCGGGACACCGCCCCGGAACACCAGCGCCTCGGTGCCCCTGCTGATCCCGGAGTAGAGCGTGCGCACCAGCACCTCATCGGCTCCCGGCTCGGGCAGCTCGACCGGGCGGATCTCGCCCTGGCCGCGCGCGCGAACCCAGAAGGCGTGGGCTGCGCCCCCCATTGGCAGTCCTCCAGTGCTGGTCAGCGACCTTGACGCCGCATGCGCTCCAGCTAGGCTCGTCGGCGAGCATACCAAGTGGACCGTGGGCCGCCCTGCCGACGGCGGTGGCCGGATCAGGTACTTCGATCACGCGTTTCCGCTCGGCCCGGTGGCCGCCTACACTGCGCGGCCACGGAAGCCGGGGCCCGCGGGCCCCTCATCGCTGGAGGTCGGGTTGTGCACAGCGGGCGGGCACCGGACCGCCGCCGGTGGCCTCGTCCTGCAACTGGTGCTGCTGGGGTTGCTGGCGGCCACCACCGGCCTCGGTGCCGCAGGCTGGCTGGCAGGCGGCGGCTACGGCCTCGCGGTCTACCTGGCCCTCACCCTGGCGCTGCGCCGCGGCCGGGGCCCGCTGGGGCCCGCGAGCCAGGTCACCCTGGTACGGGCCACGCTCACCGGCGGGGTCACCGCACTCGCCGCCGAGGCCATGACCGGCAAGGCACCGACCGTCCCGCTGGTCGCACTGGCCACCATCGCGCTGGTACTGGACGCGGTGGACGGCAAGGTCGCCCGCAGCACCGGAACCGCCTCCCCGCTGGGCGCCCGGTTCGATATGGAGGTCGACGCCTCGCTGATCCTGGTGCTCAGCGCACTGGTGGCCGGCTCGCTCGGCGGCTGGGTACTGGCGATCGGCCTGATGCGCTACGCCTTCCTCGCGGCCGGGGTGGTATGGCCGTGGCTGCGCGCCCCACTGCCGCCGCGCCCCGGCCGTAAGACGGTCGCGGCCGCGCAGGGGATCGTCCTGGTGGCCGCGGCCTCCGAGGTGTTCCCCCCACCGGTGGCCCTGGCCGGGACCGCCCTGGCACTGGCCGCGCTGACCTGGTCCTTCGGCAGGGATCTCGGCTGGCTGGTTGGCAACCGCGGGCAACGGGCCGCCCGCTGCAACCGTTCCCGTACCCGCTCCCGTCTGTAGGGCATGACACGGTACGGCAGACAGGTCCTGGTGTTGCTCGGCGCGGCCGCGCTGGCCGGTTGCGGGGCCGATTCCGGGACCGGTGGCGGGCGAGCCTGCACCGACATCGGCACGCCGGTCGGGATCGCCGTGGACGTCCGCGAACCACTCGCGTCCACAGTGGACTCGGCAGCCATCGAGGTGTGCTGGCGGGACTCCTGCCACACCCCCGAGCTGACCCTGCGCCCCTCGCAGGGTGTGGTCAGCTCCACCTGCGCCGGCGAGGTATGCGGGGCACAGGCCGCCCCCACCGGCGAGCTGCACGGCTTCGCCACCGTGCCGGAGCTGCCGATGGCGCTGGTCCGGGTAACGCTCACCCTGACCGGCGAGGGCGGGACCACGGTGCTCACCGATTCGGCCGAGGTGGAACCGGCGATGCGCTACCCGAATGGGCCCGACTGCCCCGGCGGCGGGCCGCAGGCGGCCGTGGTCGCGCAGGAGGATGGTGTGCGGCCGCGCTGAAAGCGGCCGCACACCATCCCCGAGGACTCAGTTCTTCCAGCTCTGGTAATTGTTGAAAACCTGCTCCGTTATTCTCGTCCCGCGGTTGTGGTTCGAATAGCCCGTGGTGTGCACGGCGATTCCGCAGTAACCCTCACAGCCGAACATGTATACCGGCGAACCGCTTTGCCCGCCGACGGTGTCCAGCTGATAGCGCAATTGGCGGGTATCGGACTGGCGCACCTCGTCGGAGGTGAACCACTGCGTTGCCTGCGGCTTGTCCTGCGGGTAGCCCCTGCTGAAGATCAGCGTCCCGTCGTAGGAGGCGCTCTGCCACCGCATGCCGTACCAGCCGACGGTGTCGCCGACCGTGCAGTTCAGCTTCAGGCCACCGTAGTCGTACTCGGTGTTACGGTCCCTCGTCCAGCCCAGCACGCTGTACTTGGTGTCCACGGTGCAACTGCCGTACGGGGAGGAGCCGCCGTTGCGGCCGGGGTACACGGTGAACCCGTAGTTCCAGTCCCCGCTGGAGCCCCCGCTGTGCACGCAGTGGCCCGCGGTGGCCACCGCGTTCGGCGCGTACAGCCAGCCCGTGCACCAGCTGGTGGAGCCGCCCGGCTTGGTGTAGGTCAGGTACACGGTGGCGCGCGCGGGATAGGTGGTGGTGTCGTTGACCCGGCTGCGGCCGTCCGGCCCGATGATCGACCCGGCCTGGACGTCCCCGTCCGCACCGGCGGGATCGGCGGCGGGGTCGGGTTTGGTGTTCACCCCGGTGGCGTCAGCGAGATCGCCGGTGCCTGCGAATCCCGCACTGGCGTCACCCTTTTCCTCGGCGCCGGACGAGGAAGCGACGGCGGAGCCCACCCGGCCGTCGTCGGAAACCGGGGTTGCAGGGTCGAGCCCGGCGACATCCGGCGCGGAACTGGCCGCCGGGGCCAGCACAATCGAGCATGCCGTGACCAGTCCCGCGGTCATGGCGACAGCAGATCTGTAACGAAACATGGTTGCCCTCGCGATGGGAGAAGGATTCACGCACCACAGAAATGTCCGATGCGCCGGACAAAGCTAGCACGGCCTATTCCGGCTAACTGAGGTCCAAATGGAGGAAATGCTTCACGAGCATTCGAGTGGCGTAATATCCGCTGGCCCGAATACCCCCGTGCTCCTGCTCCGAAGGCGGGTCCGCCCTGCCGGCATCCGACCGGGACCCTAGGATGCGGTCGCCGGGCGTGGCCGAAGTGTTACCGGGATCGGCGGTAGTCACTACTGGCCTCCGGGTATCCGACAATGCCAGTATCGTCGTCAACTACCGAAAGCGCGGTGAGTGTTGTGGTCCCGATGCACGTCAAAGGGGTGGTGCTGGTACCACCGGAAACGGCGCCGGTGATGCTGCTGCGGGAGACCGCTGGCGACCAGCGGTGGCTCGCCATCGCGATCGGCGCGCCGGAGGCAGAAGCGCTGCTCGCCGCCCAGCAGCAGGTCGAGCACCCCCGGCCGGGCACCGTGGAACTGATCGGCCGGGTGCTGGAGGCCTTCGGCCGCACCCTCGTCCGGGTGGAGGTCACGGACCTGCGCGACGGAATCTTCCTCGCCGACCTGGTGCTGGACGACGGCCTGCGGGTCACCGCCCGGCCCAGCGACGCCGTGGCCATCGGGCTGCGGGCCGGGGTGCCGGTGGAGGTCGCCGAGACCGTACTGGACACCGCCGCGGTGGATATCGAGCTGGCCGACACGGTCGACCCGGCCGACCCCGGCTCCTCGATGACGACCGGCGAGCAGGAGCGGCAGATCGAGGATTTCCGTGCCCTGCTCGACCAGGCCGACCCCGAGGATTTCCGGGACAACTAACCGGTCCGGCTCCCGCGGACGTCGATCCGGGTGGAACCGGGTGCGCCTGCCGAACCGGCGATGGTCACCCGCAGTAGTCCCTCGACGAGTTCCGCCTCGATGTGCTCCTCGCCCACTCCTTCCGGCAGAGTGATGTCCCGGCGGAACTGGCCGTAGGCCCGTTCCCGCACGTAGACCTCGGTGTCCGCATCGTCCTGCCTGCGCTCCCCTGCGATGGTCAGGGTGCCGCGGGACAGGCTGACATCCACATCGTCCAGGTGCACCCCTGGCAGCTCGCAGCGGATGAGCAGGTCCGATCCGCGCGCGACGATATCGGTCGCCGGGCTCCACGCGTTGGCGTACCCGCGTGGTTGCTGTTCGACCGGCCCGCCGTCCGCGCCGGTCATCCGGTCGGCCATCCGGTTCATCTCGCTGACGCCGTCGATCACACCGCGGAACGGGTTGCGGAACTTGCGGCCTCGCCCGGGCATGGTGATCGCCTCCTCTCTGTGCGCGGCCCGGATCAACTACGGCTGGAAAGGCCACCCCGCGGCCGCCGTGCGGGCCGGCCGGTGGCGGAGTCGGTGACCGGCTCTCCTTTGGTGGCGTCGTGCACCCGCGCGTCCGGGGTCGCCAGCCGGGATGCCGAGGGCGCGGCGGCCAGCCGCTCGCCGCGGAAGGCCCTGGCCAGCCCGGCGCACAGGAACAGCAGCACCACCGCGAACGGGAGGCCGGCGGTGATCGCCGCCGACTGCAGCGCGTCCAGTGCGGTCGAACCGCCGATCCACAGCAGCACGGCCGCCACGGCGCCCTCGGTGACGGCCCAGAACAGTCGCTGGCCGCGGACCGGATGCGGGTCACCGCCGTTGGTGAGCATGTCGACCACCAGGGAACCGGAGTCCGACGAGGTGGCGAAGAACAGCGTCACCACCAGCACGGTGAGCAGGGATACCAGCACCGCCAGCACCGGCCCGATGGGCAACTCGCCCACCAGCGTGAACAGAGCACTCTCCGGGGCCCCGCCCGCGATGTCGACCGTGCCGTCCTGCTGGTAACGCAGGCCGGTGCCGCCCAGCACCGTGAACCACACGATGGAGGCGCCGACCGGCGCGAACAGGGCGCCGCCGATGAACTCGCGGATCGTGCGGCCGTAGGAGATCCGGGCGATGAACATCCCGACGAACGGGGACCAGGACATCCACCAACCCCAGTAGAACAACGTCCAGGTCGCCTGCCAGCTCGCCGCCTCCGGCTGGGCATCCTGGTTGAAAACCTGGAAGCTGGAACCGACCAGGTTCTGCAGGTAGAACCCGGTGTAGTCGGCGAGGCCGGTAAGGATGTAGAGCTTCGGCCCCACCGCGAAGATGAAGGCCATCACCAGCAGGGCGAGGCCGAGGTTGACCACCGACAACCGGCGGATTCCCTTGTTGATGCCGAGCATCACGCTCACCACGGCCACCGCCGTGATCAGGGCGATGATGGCGACCTGCACGGTGGGATTGACCGCGAGCCCGAACACCTCGGACAACCCGGCGTTGACCTGCTGGGCACCGAGGCCGAGTGAGGTGGCCAGGCCGAACAGGGTGCCGAACACGGCCAGCACGTCGATCAGGTTGCCCACCCAGCCGTGAATCCGGTCGCCGATCAACGGGTAGAAGCCGGATGCCGGGCGCAGCGGCAGGCCCTTGCGGAAGCAGAAGTAGCCCATGGAAAGGCCGAGCACGATGTAGATCGCCCAGGGGTGCAGGCCCCAGTGGAAGATCGTGTAGTTCATCGCCTGGGTGACGGCCTCCTCGCCGGACCCGGAGATGGGCGCGTTGCGCAGGTGATAGGGAGCCTCGTAGACCCCGTAGAACACCAGCCCGATCCCCATCCCGGCGGTGAACAGCATGGCGAACCAGGGCAGCGTGCGGTACTCCGGCCTGGAGTTGTCCGGACCGAGCCGCAGCCGCCCGTACCGGCTCAGCATCACACCGAGCACGAACACCAGGAAGAAGGTGGCGGCCAGCACGTAGAACCAGCCCAGCTTGCCGGTGATGAATTCCAGTGCGGCGTTCGCGCCCTGCTCGATCGCCGGCGTGAACACCAGCGCGGTCACCAGGAAGACCAGCACCAACGCGACCGAGACAAGGAAGACCGGCGGATTGGTGTGGGCGCGCAGGTACCGCCGTACCGGGCCGGCAGGCGGCTGGTTCTCGGCTGTGGGCATCCGGCTGCCCTCCTTCGTCGCGCTCGTTACTCCCGCTCACAGGCCCGACGGCAGGAACGGCCGCTCGCTCGGGGTGAAGACGGCGGCCGTTCCTGGATCCCCAGGTTCCCCGCGCGCCGGCGCGGCAAACATGCCGGTTTCCCCGCGGCCCCGCGCGGGTACCTGCCGGGTGGCCCCGACCGGGCAGAGTCCGACCGGGGAGAGGAGGTCGATGATGAGCAGGCAGCAGCAGAACCCCATCCCGCAGGCGCCACCGGCCGAGGAACCGGCCGTCGACCCGGCCCAGCGCAGGCGGGCGGCCCGCGCCGTGGCCTCCGCCGCTCGCGACGCAGAGGACTGCGCTCAGTTACTGGATGCGCTCGGGCTGCGCGCCGCCGACGGCCTGGACGCCGCGGCACCTACCCGGCGGGCGGGCTGAGCCCGCCGCAGGGTTACCCGGCCTTGCCGCCTTCCATTGCCTCGACCAGGCTCTTCGGGCGCATGTCCGTCCAGTTCTCTTCCACGTAGTCCAGGCACTCCTGCCTGCTGGACTCGGACTTGACGATCTCCCACCCGGCGGGGACCTCGGCGAAGGCCGGCCACAGCGAGTGCTGGTTCTCCGCGTTCACCAGCACCAGGAACCGGCCGTTCTCGTCGTCGAAGGGATTGGTCATCCTCGGTCCTCTTCCTCGCCTCCGGGCAAACCGTAGGCGAGCCTAACCCAGGAGCGGTGGCCATGGCCATGCCGAGCGCAGGTGACGCCGGTCGCCGCTACTGGCCCACCGCGCCGTCGATCAGCTCCCGCAGCAGGTCGGCGTGGCCGTTGTGCCGGGCATATTCCTCCACCATGTGCACCAGTACCCAGCGCAGCGAGATCGGCCCCCGCCAGGGATCCTGGCCGGTGACCTCCAGGTCCGGCGCCTGAGCCACGAACCGGTCGGCGAAGGCCACCTCGGTCCGCCAGGCCCGCCACGCCTCGGCGACCACCGCGGGGTCGGCCACCGCCCCGGTGAAGTCCCCGTCCGGTTCGGCCGCAGAGCAGAACAGCGGCGGCGCCTCCTGGCCTGCCAGCACGTTCCGGAACCAGCCGCACTCGACCTCGGCCAGGTGCCGTACCAGCCCGAGCAGGGACAGGCCGGAGGGCTCCACGGCGCGGCGGGCCAGGTCCGCGGCCTCGAGGCCGCCGCATTTCAGTTCCAGGGTCGCGCGCTGGAAGCGCAGGAACCCCAGCAGGGTCTCCCGCTCTCCCGCGCGAGCAGGCGGGTCGGCCCGAGGGTCATGGTCCGGGTCGACGAACATATCGGTGGGCATACCGGCGATCATCGGCCTCTTGCCGCGGATCCACCACTGATTTCCGGCCGCCCGCCTGCTTCGGCACAGGCTAGGCCCGCCAGTGCGCGGGACGCTCGAGGCCGCGGGGCAACCTGGTCGCTGCGTCCCCCTTGGCCGCGTTCACCTGTGGCTGGGTGAGGAAGATGCCGTCGGTGAGGTCGGCGCCGCGCAGGTCCGCATCGCGCAGATCGGCCCCGATCAGGTCGGCGGTGCGCAGGTCCGCCCGGCTGAGGTCGGCCGCGATCAGGTAGGCCCCGCGCAGGTTCGCCCCGCGCAGGTCCGTGCCGCGCAACCGGGCCCCGATCAGGTCGGCTCCCCTGCGGTTCTTCCGGCGGCCGGGTACCCCGGCACGCACCAGCTCGCTGGTACGTAGCAGCAACGGGTTGACCTCGGCGCGCAGGCCCGCCACGTCCAGCCCGGCGAGCATGGCCGCCTCGCCGCTGGTGAGTCCTTCGATGTTCGCCCGCGCCCTGCGCAGCTGTGCGTGCACCGGGGCGGCGGCCGGCAGCGCCAGCGCCTCGGCCAGGTACCAGAGCAGCTCGTGCAACTGGCGCATCACCGCGAACACCTGGAACATCTGCCCGGCGAGCTCCGGCTCCGTTCGCCAGTCCCGGCCGGCGAAGGTGACCTGGGAAACCTGCTGCCCCGCCCCCTGGCAGTCGAACACCGTGCAGCCCGCGAAGCCCTCCTCGCGCAGCCGGGCATGGATGCCGCAGCGGAAATCCGGCCGCAGGTTCCGGCAGGGCGTACCGGCCTCCTTGTCCACCGCGAAGTCGGCAGTGGCCGCGAACGGCAAGGCCACGCAGCAGAGCCCGAAACAATTCGCGCAGTCCGCCCGCAGCCGGGCCCGCTCGTCGGTCGCCGCATGCACCCCGGACATTCTGATCATCTCCTCCCGCACGGCAACCGACCACCTCATTCTCCACCCGGCCACCCACGACCGCCGCGCCGGGGTCAGCACGAAAATCCACTATGGACTTTCGGAGCGCCGGCTACATGCTCGTCACTCTCTATGCAACGCCGCATCCGCTTGGTACAGTTCGCCACTGGGAGCGCTCCCAGATCCATCGTCGGATCACGCAACCTCGGGACACCGACGTCACGAGGTCGTAGTAAGGAGCCCGAAATGAGAACCGAATCTCCTGGTCGGCGGCGCGGCTCGCGTCGCAGACACCGCGCCGTGACCGGGGTGGCCACCTCGGCGCTAATGGGTGCGGCCCTGCTGGCGGGCGGGGGTAGCCCGGCCACCGCGCAGGAACGGGTGGACAACCCGTATGCCGGCGCGACGGTGTACGTCAACCCGTTGTGGGCGGCCAAGGCGGCCGCCGAACCGGGCGGCGAGGCCGTGGCCGACGAGCCCACCGGGGTGTGGCTGGACCGGATCAGCGCCATCGAGGGCAACGACAGCCCGACCACCGGCGGCTTCGGTCTGCGCGACCATCTCGACGAAGCGCTGGCACAGGACGCCGACCTGATCCAGATCGTCATCTACAACCTGCCCGGCAGGGACTGCGCGGCCCTGGCCTCCAACGGTGAGCTGGGCCCGGACGAGCTGGGCCGGTACGAATCGGAGTACATCGACCCGATCGCGGAGATCCTGTCCGACCCGGCCTACGCCGAGTTGCGGATCGTCACCACGATCGAGATCGACTCGCTGCCCAACCTGGTCACCAACGTCGGTAGCAGGCCGACCGCGACCGAGCAGTGCGACGAGATGCTGGCCAACGGCAACTACGTCAACGGGGTCGGGTACGCCCTTTCCCGGCTGGGCGCGATTCCCAATGTGTACAACTACGTCGATGCCGGGCATCACGGCTGGATCGGCTGGGAGTCCAACTTCGAACCCAGCGCGGAGATCATCTACGAGGCCGCGAACGCGAACGGAGCCGAGCCGTCCGACGTGCACGGCTTCATCGCCAACACGGCCAACTACAGCGCGCTGGTCGAGCCGCACTTCGACGTGGACGACACGATCAACGGTCAGCCGATCCGGGCGCAGTCGAGCTGGGTGGACTGGAACGACTATGTGGACGAGCTGTCCTTCGCTCAGGCCTTCCGGGAGCAGCTCGTCGAGGAGGGCTTCGACCCGGGCGTCGGCATGCTGATCGACACCTCGCGCAACGGCTGGGGCGGGTCGGACCGGCCGGCCGGTCCCGGGCCCACCACCAGCGCCGACGCCTATGTGGACGGTGGCAGGATCGACCGCAGGATCCACGTGGGCAACTGGTGCAACCAGGCGGGCGCCGGGCTCGGGGAACGGCCGCAGGCCGATCCGGAACCCGGGATCGACGCCTACGTCTGGATGAAGCCGCCCGGCGAGTCGGACGGCTCCAGCGAGGAGATCCCCAACGACGAGGGCAAGGGCTTCGACCGGATGTGCGACCCGACCTACGGCGGGAACCCGCGCAACGGCAACAGCGCGACCGGTGCCCTGCCGGACGCCCCGATCTCCGGGCACTGGTTCTCCGCCCAGTTCCAGCAGCTGCTGGCGAACGCCTACCCGCCGATCGGCAGCGACCCCGGCGACCCCGGTGACCCTGGCGATCCCGGTGACCCTGGCGATCCCGCCGGTTGCACGGTGGACTATCAGCTGCAGAACGAGTGGAACACCGGCTACGTGGCCGCGGTGACCGTGCACAACGACGGCGACTCCAGCGTGCCGAGCTGGACCCTCACCTTCGGCAACCCGGCAGGGCAACAGGTCACCAGCAGCTGGAACGCCGAGGTAACCCAGCAGGGCGAGACGGTGACGGCCACCGGCAGCGGCTGGAACGGCAGCATCCCGGCGGGCGGCTCGGTGAGCTTCGGCTTCCAGGGCACCCATTCCGGGTCGCACGCCGCACCGGCCGGGTTCACCCTGAACGACACCGCCTGCGACTGAGCCCGGTTGCGGTAATCCCTGCCCCTGCCAAGGACGAGCGATGAGCGAGGGCGCCGTGTCCGGCGTGGGACACGGCGCCCTCGCGGCTCACCGCCGTGGTTCCCGGCTCGCTGTGGGAGCGGGCCGGGCTCGGTACACTGGCGGGATGAGCGAGGGGATGCGGACCGTACTCTCCGCCTTCCGCGTACTCGAGGAAGTCGCCTACCACCAGCCCGCCGGTGTCGGTGATCTCGCCCGCAGGCTGGGCCTGCCGAAGAGCACGGTGCAGCGCGCGCTCCGGACACTGTGGACTGCCGGGTGGATCTGCCCGGACGGCGCGGAGGTCACCCGCTGGGTACTCACCACCCGCGCGCTGCAGATCGGCAGCCGCGCGATCGTGGACCTGAGCGTGCGGGACGCGGCCGCGGCGGTGCTGCCGGAGCTTCGTGGCCAGACCGGGGAGACCGCGCACCTGATGGTGCTGGAGGGTGACCGGGCCGTCCTGATCGAGCGGGTGGAGACCGATCACCCGGTGCGCGCGGTGATCCCGCTCGGCAGCCATGTTCCGCTGCACGGCTCCTCGAACGGCAAGGCCATGCTCGCGTATCTTTCGCGGACCGAGGTCGAGGAGATCGTCGGGCCGAAGCTCGAGCGCTATACCGAGAACACCATTGTGGACCTCGATGAATTCCACGCCGAGCTCGGCAGGGTGCGGGAGCGCGGCTACGCAGCCAACCTCGGCGAGTGGCGGGCCGACATCACGGCCGTCGCCTCCCCTGTCTTCGACTCCACCGGCGTCCCGGTGGCCAGCCTCTCCGTCTCCGCACCGGCGGACCGGATGCCGGAGGACACCAGAAAGCGGTACGGGAAGCTGGTGACCGAGGCCGCCCAGCGGGTCAGCGCCACCCTCGGCTTCCGGGGTCCGGCCGGAGCCGCCTGATGGCGACCGGTGCTCACCGGCCGCGCCAGTGCGGCGGGCGTTTCCGGACGAACGCGGCCACTCCCTCGTGGAAGTCCTCGCTGCCGTAGCACATCCGTACCAGATCGTCGCCGTCCGGAACGGCGGCCGCACGCAGCCGCCGGATCGCGAGCTTGCTGGCCCGCAGGGTCAGCGGGGCATGACCTGCCAGCCGCGCGCACAGCGCGTTCAGCCGCTCGTCCAGTTCGCCGTCGTCGAGGAGCTCCGTCACCAGCCCGGCCGCCAGCGCCTGCTCGGCATCGAGTAGCTCGGCGGTGTACATCAGATGCAGGGTCCGCGCGGCACCGATGAGGTCCACCAGGCGCGCGTAGTTGCGCATGGAGAGGCAATTGCCGATGGTGCGCGCGATCGGCACCCCGAAGGTGGCCGAGCGGGTACAGACGCGCAGGTCGCAGGCGGCCGCGATGGCCAGCCCGCCGCCGATGGCATGGCCGTCCACGGCGGCGATGGTGGGCACATCGAGCCGCTCGAGGCGGTCCAGCACGGAGTCGATGCGCCGCTCGTACTCGATCCCGTCCTCGGCGTCCCGGAAGTCCTGGAACTGGCCGATATCGGTACCCGCGACGAAGGCCTTCCCGCCCGCACCGCGCAGCACGGCGACCCGCACCCCTGGTTCGGCCTCCACCCGGTCGCAGAACTCGACCAGCCCGTCGTACATGGCCCAGGTCATCGCGTTGCGCGCGGCGGGCCGGTTGAAGATCGCGGTCGCCACCGTACCGTCGATCCGCACGATCAGCTGCTCGCTCATCCGATGTCTCCCTCGCCCGCCTGCCATCCGGCGCCGTGCCGCTACACGGAACGGATTGCCTTCAGTGGCACGAATGTATGGTCGCCCGCACACCGGGTCAAGAAGACACCGAGATCACCAGCGCACCGAAACAGCCAACGCATGTGAACGAACGGCCAAAGCGTGTCCATGAGCAGCAAACACACGCGCGCAGACGGCAAACACGCGCATGTGGTGTGTTTGCCGTTCCCGCGCACGCGTTGGCCGTCTGCATGCACGCGTTGGCCGCCCAGCTACGCGGGTTGGCCGTTCGGGAGGAGAGGGACGCCGGTGTGGTGGTCACACACTGCGCAGGTGCCTGCGCAGGAGGCCTGCGAAGTGGCGTTCGGCGGCCCGCAGGGCCTCGTCCTGGTCCAGCAGCACGCCGGTCACCCGGTTGGAGCGGGCCTCGGCCCAGGTCTCGGCGCTGTCGCGGGTGCCGAAGAACTTCGTGTAGGGGCCGCAGGCCCTGGCGTCGCCGAGCTCGCTGCACACGATCAGGATTCCGACGAACACCACCGTGGTGGCGGGCTGCCAGTCGGCGGTGGCGCCTTGATCACCGACGGTGACCCTGATCCGCCTGCGGGTCTGCGGGTCCACCGAGACGATCTCCGCGTCGGTCTCCAGCATCGCGGGGGCGCCCAGCGCGTGCAGTGCCGACACCGCATAGGGCTGCGCCCCGTCCGCGATCTGCACCCGGTGCGGGGTGCGCTCGGTGGCGAAGGGATAGGCGTGCTCGATCTCGCCCCGCTGCCCCAGGCCGACCAGGTCCCACTCGGCCAGCTCCCGCAGGCACTGCCTGGCCTCGGCATCCAGCTCCGCGCGGGCGGGCGGCGCGCCGGTGGCGGCGAACCGGCGCAGGATGCTGCGGTGCAGCAACCGCGCCTGCCTCGGCAGGAAGCCGAGCCGCTCGCTGGTCGGTTCACCGAGGATGCGTTCGACCCCCTCGCGGGGCGCCGGGTCGGCCACGATCAGACTCCTTCACGTCGATGCGGCAGACGATAACCCGGCCGACGCCACCACGATCGTGTGACAACCGGGCGCGACGCCGGGTACCCACCGTCGATCCGTCCGAAGTCCACTATCCACAGCGGTCCGACAGAAACGAATTCTCCAAGCCCCACAAGGAAAAGAGCCTGCGGCTCAGCCTTCTTCCTGCTGCTGCGCCACCGAGGCCCGCACCTCGTCCATGTCCACCGAGCGGACCTTGCCGATCAGCTCCTCCAGCGCGGGCTCGGGCAGCGCACCCGGCTGGGCGTACAGCACCACGCTGTCCCGGATCGCCACCAGCGTCGGGATGGACGACACCCCGAAGGACTGTGCCAGCTCAGGTTCCGCCTCGGTGTCCACCGTGCCGAAGGTGACGTCCCCGTGCTGCCGGGCCGCACGCTCGTACACCGGGGCGAACATCCGGCATGGCCCGCACCACGAAGCCCAGAAGTCGATCAGCACCGTACCCTGGTCGCCCACCACGTCGGTGAAGTTGTCCTTGGTCAGCTCGATGGTCGCCACGCCGAACCTCCTCCTCGGTATACCGGCCACGGTACGGATCAGGAGCGGGCCCGGCCACGGTCGAAAGTAACCGGAGCGTCGAAGGCGGCGCCGGCCATACGTTCAGTGCTGGGTGGCGAAGCTCTCCACCGCGTGCCGCAGATGCGCCTCCATCTGCGCGCAGGCGTGCTCGGCGTCCCCGGAACGGACCGCATCCAGCAGCAGCCGGTGCTCTTCGGTCAGGTCGTGTGGCCGGGGGTAGGAGGGCCGCAGCTGGGCCAGGCACAGCTGCATCTCCTCTTGTAACGCGGGGTAGATCCGGCTCAGCCGCGCGCTCCCTGCGGCATCGACCAGCGCAAGGTGGAAGGCGGTATGCGCCTCCACCCGGTCGGCCCAGCCCGCGTCCACCGGCAGGGCCTCCATCTCGGCCAGCCGCCGCCCGGGCCGCTCCAGCGGCCGCCGCCGCTGCACGATCTCCCGGACGGCGGCGAGTTCCAGCGGGGTACGGACGAAGAACAGGTCGCGCACATCGGCCTCGGTCAGCACCGGCACGATCAGCGAGCGCCCCTGGGAACGCTGCACCAGGTTCCTGCCGACGAGTTCCTGCAGGGCCGAGCGCACGGTCGGCCGCGCCACCCCGAAGGTGGCGGCCAGCGCGGTCTCCACCAGCGGCTCACCCGGTCGCAGCTCGCCGCCGAGGATCTGCTTGCGCACCGCCTCGACCAGGGCGTCCCTGGTGCTCATGGTCTGCAACATCAGGTTCACGGGGCTCCCTCGACTCCTCGCGGTCAGGATAGCGGTCTGCCGGGATGACCGGCCGGGTCCTGGTGCTCTCAGCGTTCTGTCAAGGTCCGGCCGCTAACCTGCCGGCACGGAGGTGAGCACCGATCATGACGCACGGCTGGACCGGCCAGGGACGGCGCACGGCCCAGGCGAGCGGCCTGGTCGCCCTCGCGCTCGGCGCCTGCCTGCTGACCGCGCTACATCTGCTGCCGCCGACCAGCGAGATCAGCCCGGTCCGGCGCACGCTCAGCGAGTACGCGCTCGGGCCGGGCAAGTGGGTTTTCGACGTTGCCCTGTTACTGGTCTTCGTGGCCTCCGTGCTCGCCTTCGCCGAGGTGGCCCGCCGCCGCCTCTCCCTGCCGGCCACCGTCCTCGGCGTGCTCTGGACGGCGAGCCTGCTGGTCCTGGTCACGTTTACCAAGACCGACTGGTCGGTCGGTCCGAGTATCGGCGGCCTGATCCACCGCTACACCAGCGTGGTCGCCTTCCTGTCGCTGCCTGCCGCGATCCTGCTACTGGCCAGGCCCGTGTTCCCCACCATGCCGGGCTGGCGGTGGCTGGCCAGGGCACTGAGCGTGTTCTCCCTGCTGTGGTTCGGCACCATCCTGGCCGCGATCGGCTACATGATGTCCGGCGGACCGGCCTGGTGGCGGTTCCTGCCGCTCGGGCTGGTGGAGCGGATGCTGGTGGGCAGTGCGGTGGCGGCCCTGGCCGTGCTGATCGCCGGGCTGATCCGGGCCCGTCCCGTGGACGCCGGCGCGGCGGACGGTCCGATGAGTTCGGCCCAGTCGGAGAGTCGAACCTGGTGACGAACGGTTCGAGCCAGCGAAGGAGCGGTACATGGTCATCGTCGCGGGGCACCTCATGGTCGATCCGCAGCAGCGGGACTCCTACCTCGCGGGTTGTGTGCAGGTGGTGGAACAGGCCCGCCGGGCGCCCGGCTGCCTCGATTTCTCCATCACCGCGGACCTGGTCGATGCCGGCCGGATCGTCGTCTTCGAGCGCTGGGAGTCACCGGCAGCGGTGGCGGCGTTCCGCGGCGACGGCCCTGATGCGGGGCAGAGCGCCGCGATACTCGCCGCCTCGGTCGCCGAGTACGACATCGCGGACACCCGCCCGCTGACCTGACCGGCTGAGCTCAGGGTGCACGGTCGGCCCAGCCGACGGGGTCGGCCAGCACCTCGGCGAGTGCACCGCGGGCCGCGCCGAGCAGGACCGCGTCCGGTCCCCGGCGCCCTGGCCGCAGCAACGTCCACGGGTGGTGGTCGGCCAGCCTGCGGCGCAGCGGCCCGGCGAAGGGCTCGCCGAGGGCGGCCAACCTGCCGCCGAGCACCACCACCTCCGGGTCCAGCACAGCCAGCGGACCCGCCAGGGCGTCGGCGAGCCGGTGGGCGGCGAGCTCCGCCGCGGCGGCCGCGGCCTCCTGGCCCGCGCGCAACCGCCGCCCGAAGGGGTCCTCGCCGGTGAGCAACCGGTTCACCGCACCCTCGCCCACCCCGACGGCCGCCGCCATGGCCCGGCGCCCGGCGTAGGCGTCCAGGCAGCCGCGCAGGCCGCACGGGCAGGACCGGCCCCGGTGCCGCACCGGCACGTGGCCGAGCAACCCCGCCGCACCCGCCGCACCCCGGTGGGCCGCGCCCGCGCTGACCAGCACGGCGCCCAGCTCGGCCTCGCCACCGACGTACAGCGCGCTGCCCTCCTCGACGTCCTCGGCCGCGGCGGCGTACCCGGCCCCGCCGCCGATCTGGACGGGCACTCCGTGCGCGCCGAGCGCGGCGAGCTCACGCTCGACCAGCGCGCGCAGGTCGGCGTCCCGCCAGCCGAGGCTGGGTGCTCTGTGCACCGTCGGGTAGCCGTCCCGGTCGTGCTCGATCACGCCCTCCACCGCCACCGCGACCCCGGCCACCAGACGGTCGGTGGTCACCGCCTGCTCGAACAGCCTGCGCAGCACCGGCCGGGCCGCGCGTACCGCCTCGGCAGGCTCGGTACCGGCGAGGGTCGCCCTGCGCAGCTCCCGGTGCCGGGGGCGACCGCGCAGGTCGACCACGTAGCCCGCGACGTAGTCCACGTCGAAACACAGCCCGAGCCCGACCGGCCCCTCGTGAGCGGCGGCCACCCGGCCTGCCGGCCTGCCGGGACCGCTGGCGGGCACCGCGCCGAGGTCGGCCACCACCCCGGCCTCGATCAACTCGGTGACCAGGTTGGTGACCGCGACCGTGCTGAGTCCGGCGCGCCGGGCCAGCTCCACCCTGGTGACCGGCCCGCCCGCGCAGATCAGCCGCATCAGCAGGGCGAGGTTGTGCTTCCTGTCCGTGCCCATCGTTAAATAATAAACGTACTTGGTTAATTAACTCTAGCCGGAAGCGGCGCGGCGCTGTAGACAGTGATCCAGCGCACGGAGAAGTGCGGGAACGAGAAAGGTGCGTGTGACACATGGCGGTGGTCTCCTACCGGGCGGCATCCAGGGTTTTCCCCTCCACTCCCCCGGTGCGGGCGGTGGACAACCTGGATCTCGACATCACCGACGGCGAGTTCCTCGTCCTGGTCGGACCTTCCGGCTCCGGCAAGTCCACCGCACTGCGCATGCTGGCCGGGCTCGAGGACGTGGACGAGGGGTCGATCTTCATCGACGACCGAGACGTCACCGCGGTCCCCCCGAAGGACAGGGATATCGCGATGGTGTTCCAGTCCTACGCGCTGTACCCGCACATGACCGTCGCGGAGAACATGGGTTTCGCGCTGAAGCTCAAGCGGGTCAACAAGTCCGAGGTGGCCAAGCGGGTCAGGCACGCGGCCGAACTGCTGGACCTGACCGCCTACCTCGATCGCAAGCCGAAGGCGCTGTCCGGCGGGCAGCGGCAGCGGGTTGCCATGGGCCGCGCCATTGTCCGCGAGCCCGCGGTGTTCCTGATGGACGAGCCACTGTCCAACCTGGACGCCAAGCTGCGGGTGGAGACGCGGGCGAACATCGCGGCGCTGCAGAACCGGCTGGGCACCACCACCATCTACGTCACGCACGACCAGGTCGAGGCGATGACCATGGGGCACCGGGTGGCGGTGCTCAAGGACGGCCTGCTCCAGCAGTGCGACACTCCGCGCGAGCTGTACGAGCGGCCCGCGAACTCCTTCGTCGCCGGGTTCATCGGCTCACCCAGCATGAACCTGCACGACGCCCCGCTGAGCGCGCAGGGCGCCCAGCTGGACGGGCTCACCGTGCCCCTGCCCCGTGCCACCCTGGAGGCCGCGCGGCAGGAGGGTCTGAGCAGCGTCACCGTCGGCCTGCGCCCCGAAGCGCTGCGGCTGGTGGAACCGGGCGGCGAGTCGGCGAAGCTGTCGGTGGAGCTGGTGGAGGAACTCGGCGCGGACGCCTACGTGCACGGCTCGATCCAGGTCGGCGACCAGACCGCCCGGCTGATCGTACGGGTGGACGGCCGCAGGCCCCCGCAGCTCGGCGAGACCGTCCAGCTGCGCCTGGACGACCCCGAACAGGTGCACGTGTTCTCCCCGGAAACCGGTCAGCGCCTCGGCCGGTGACCCGTTCCGGCATCGGGAACGGCCAACTCGGGTACGTGGGGAGCAAACTCGCGTACCTGGACGGCAAACACGCGCGCGTGGGCGGCAAACACGGCCGGAAACCGTGTTTGCCGCCCACATCCACGCGTTGGCTTTCTGCATCCACGCGTTGGCCGTCGGGGTCAGCCGTGCAGGGCCTTCACCGTCACCGTCAGCACGTCCGGATCCCCGGAACGCACCGCACCGCTGAAGTCCGGGCCGCCGGTGGGCGACACGTCGTCGTAGGGGAAGGCGTAGCCGCGGTTGTCCGGCAGGGTCTCGTGCACGATCCGGGCGTAGTGGTTGGTCCGCGGGTTCCGGTAGAACAGCTCGGGCCGCTCCCCGTTCGGCTGGTCGGGGTTGTCCCGCAGGGTGGTCCGGTTCAGCGCGGCCGCCAGCCGGGGGATGATCGCCTTACGCACCGGGCTCGCGCCGGCCAGACTGAACGGGCCGCTGTCGCAGCTGAGCACGTCCGCCGTGCTCGGCCTGGCGAAGGTCTCCCCGTTCTCGAACCGCAGCAGTCCCCCGCTGACCCGTGCGGTCAGCACCCCGAAGCCGGACTGGGTGTCCACGGTCAGCGTGCGGCCGGAGTAGGTGTTCCACACCTCGTCGACGTAGCCGGCCAGATAGGACCCGAACTCCGTGGCCTGGTAGTGCGCGCTCATCGCGCGCAACGGCGTGCCGCCGTCGCGCTGCACGAGCCGGTCCCACGGCGCTCCGTCCCGCCCAGCCTGGGACACCAGTGCGGACGAGACCGTGTCCACGGCCCCCGCGGGCAGGCCGGGGACGGACTCCCTCCGGCCGGACAGGCTGCGCAGGGACAGCCCGAGTGGGGCCGCCACGAAGTCGACATAGCTGACGTTCACGAACAGCTCGGCCTCGTTGAAGGTGAACTCCGCGAAGGACCAGTCCCGCGCAAAGTTCGGGTCACCGGTGTTCAGGAAGCTGGGGTGCACCACATGCGGGCCCGGATTGACGAAGAACTCCAGCTTGCTTCCGGTGACCACATAGATCCGGGCGCCGTACATCCGCGGCACCCGCAGCCGGGTGGCGGTACCGGGCGCGCCGAGCGGGATCGCGCAGTCCTGACCGAGCGGGGTGACCGGCCCCGGCGGTGAGGGCGGGAAGTAGGAACTGCCGTCGGCCTTGACGAACAGCGGCCGGCCACCGGAGAGTCCCACGATGTAGGCGAAGGCCGAGCCGGAACCGGAGTGATTCACCAGCTCGAGGGTGAAGTTCTGGGGCGTGCGGGCCTGAGCCCGGCCGCTCAGGCCGCTGAGACCGCCAAGGGCCGGGACGGCCACCGCGGTCGCGGTGGCCCCGAGGAAAGCGCGGCGGGAGATCATGATGACTCCTCGACGATGGGGAGCAGGGTCGTGAGAGCGCTCTCCCGGCTTAATATGTTCCACATCACAACAAATGTCAAACCCGCTGACCCACTCTCGATGTCGGGGGTCGATGCGAACATGTGTTCGTGTCCAACCGGGAGACGATCCTGCATGCCGACCTCGACGCGTTCTACGCCGCCGTCGAGCAGCGCGATGATCCACGGCTACGCGGATTGCCGGTGCTCGTCGGACCCGGGGTGGTGCTCGCGGCCAGCTACGAGGCCAAGGCCTACGGGGTCCGCACCGCGATGAACGGCGCAAGGGCCCGCGCGCTGTGCCCGCAGGCGATCGTGGTGCGGCCGCGGATGTCGGCCTATGCCGAGGCGAGCAAGGCGGTGTTCGAGGTCTTCCGGGAGACGACCCCGCTGGTCGAGGGCATCTCCATCGACGAGGCCTTCCTGGACGTCGGCGGGCTCGGCCGGATCAGCGGGCCGCCCGCGCGGATCGCGGCCCGGCTGCGCGCCGAGGTGCTCGCGCGGGTGGGGCTGCCGATCACGGTGGGTGTCGCAAGGACCAAGTTCCTCGCCAAGGTGGCCAGCGGGGTGGCCAAGCCGGACGGCCTGCTGGTGGTTCCGGCCGAGGAGGAACTCGAGTTCCTGCACGCGCTCGAGGTCGAGCGGCTCTGGGGCGTGGGGCCCGCCACCGCGGCCCGGCTCCGCGAGCGTGGGGTCGCCACCGTGGGCCAGGTGGCCGCGCTCGGCGAGCCCGCGCTGGTGGCCATGGTCGGTCAGGCGGCAGGCAGGCACCTGCACTCCCTGGCACACAACCACGACCCGCGCCCGGTGCATCCCGGCCGCAGGCGGCGCTCGATCGGCGCGCAACGCGCACTGGGCCGTCGCGCCCGCTCGCGCGCGGATCTGGACGCCATCGTGGTCTCACTGGCCGACCGGCTCGCCCGCAGGCTGCGGCAGGCCCGGCGAACCTGCCGCACGGTGGTGCTGCGGCTGCGGTTCGACGACTACGCGCGGGTCAGCCGCTCGCGCACCATGGCGGATGCCACCGCAGAGACCGAGGCCATTCTCGGTGCCGCACGCGAGTTGCTGTCGCAGGCGTGGCCGATGATCGAGCGCCGGGGTCTCACCCTGCTCGGCCTCGCACTGGGCAACCTGGCCGAGGACGCCCCACGACAGCTCACCCTGCCGTTCACCCCGGCCACCGACAGCGCGCTGGACGCCGCGCTGGACAACGTGCGCGACCGGTTCGGTTCGGCCGCGGTCACCAGGGCCACCCTGCTCCACCGTGACCAGGGCATCTCGGTGCCCTTGCTGCCGGACTGACCGGCGGCCGAACGCTACGGCAAACGGGGGTGCACGCCGCCTCGGCACGTGCCGATGCATATGCGGCCATTCGGGTAGCACTGCTCGCTCAGCGCGCCGCGACCGTTTCGCGATGCCACCGGCGATGGTATGCATTCACCATGCCGGTGAATTAAAGGCGACGGACCGACGCCGTCGCGAACCGGCCCGAAGATCCTGTCACAGTACCGGAAAGGTTGATCTTGTGTCTGGTTCAGACCTGTATCAACGTCTCGGTCGGCACGCAGGAACGGCGGCGATAGTGGACGATTTCTATCGCCGGGTACTCGCGGATGCCGACCTCCAGCACTATTTCGCCGGGGTCAGCATGCCGATACAACGCAGGCATATGACGGCATTCCTGATCACCGCGGTCGGTCGCCCGGAAACCTACCGCGGACGCGACCTGAGCAGCGCGCATCGAGGACTCGCGGTGACCGGAAGCGATTTCGAGGGCATTGCCGAGTTGCTGGGCCAGTCCCTGCGCGAGCACGAGGTGGCCGAGGAGGACGTCACCACCGTGCTCGACCGGATCGCAGCATTGAGACCGCAGATCGTCCAGGCGGACAATTAGTGGATCCGGCGGCACTGAAAGAGTCCTGGACCAGGGTGTGCGCGGCCGGTGGAGACGCGGTGGCATTGTATTTCTACTCGCATCTCGCCCTGTGCGAACCGGCGATTCGTGACATGTTCCCACTGGGCATGGCAGGACAACGGGACAAATTCGTCAACGCGCTCGGCACGATCGTGGCCTCGGCGGACCAGGCCGAACGGCTTGGCGCCTT
This sequence comes from Amycolatopsis aidingensis, assembly GCF_018885265.1. Classification (GTDB taxonomy): domain Bacteria; phylum Actinomycetota; class Actinomycetes; order Mycobacteriales; family Pseudonocardiaceae; genus Amycolatopsis; species Amycolatopsis aidingensis. The sequence goes on along the minus strand of NZ_CP076538.1, from coordinate 3,232,143 downwards.
TCTCGCGAAACTGGGCAGCGACCATGTCGAATTCGGCACCAAACCGGAGCATTACCCTCCGGTGGGCGCCAGCCTGCTCGCCACGTTGGCGCATTTCGAAGGGGCGGCCTGGACCCCGGACCTTGCCGCGAACTGGGCCGAGGCGTACCAGGTGATCAGTGCGGTGATGCTGGAGGCCGCAGGCAAAACCGAAAACGGGGAAAGCACGGAGAACTCCGGCACCGACCGGCCCGGAACCTGGAGGTGACCCACCATGCCGCATTCTTCCCGACACCGCAGGCTCACCCCCCACGATGTGCGCGGGGTGAAGTTCCCGCCGAGCCGGTTCGGCACCCGAGGATACCGGGAAAGCGACGTGGACGCGTTCCTCGATCTGCTGGCCGAGGCGCTGGCGGAACGCGACCGGCAACTCGCCCGTGAGCGCGAGGAAGTCCACCGGATCCGCGACTGGCGGCGCTCACACGGCATACCGGACGAGGGGCGGCGCGAGCCGACCCCCGCGGAGGTCAACATCTACAGCCGGGCCCAGCTTCGCGCCGAGTCACTGGAAACCCGGGCGCAGCACCTGCTGCGGCAGGCCGAAGCCGCGGCGCGGCAACGGTTCGACGAGATCGTGCACCAGGCCAGCGATCAGGCAAAGGCGGTCAGCGTGCACGCCTCGGTGATCCGGAACCTGCTCGAGGCCCAGTTGCAGCGGCTGATCCAGGAGATCCATGTGCTCGGTGCCCCGGTTGCCACCGGTACCGGCGACGGGCAGGCCGTCTCGCCGCCATCTCCGGGGGTGCATCGCGAGGACGAGGGACTCTGACCGGCCCGGCCGGCCCCACTCACGGCGGTCGCCGGTCAGGCGTCGCGTTTGGGCATCAGCACCCAGAGCAGGATGTAGGCGAGAAACTGCGGCCCGGGAAGGATGCAGGACAGCACGAACACCAGCCGCACCTTGTTCCTGTTCCACCCCATCCGGTCGGCGATACCGGCACACACCCCGGCGATGACCTTCCCGTCCCTGGGACGATCCAGTACGGCGCCCATGGGTTCCCCTCCTTACTGATCGACTCCCCTTCGCACTGTAGTCGGACGGGCCCGGTGGCGCCGGTGGACGACCCATGGCCCGCCCGCCTGCGGGGCCGGTGGCGGTCATCGCAGTCCGAGCGCGCCCTGCCGGACCCGGTACAGCCCGGTGGAGAGCGCGTCGAGAAGCAGCAACCGCTCCTCGTCGCGCTCCCCGGCGCGCAGCCGCTCCAGCGGGCCGAGGTCCGGCTCCGCCGCCGTGCCGAGGGCCTCGGCGGCACATTCCAGCACGGCCGCCATCTCCGGATCCGCCTCCCGGCGGGCCAGCAGGGCGGCCGCGGCCGCGTACAGCCCGTGCAACCCCGCGAGCACCTGCTCGGCGGCCTCCCGCTGCGCCATCGTGGGAGGCGTGGCCCCCGGCTCACCCGTGGCCAGCTGCTGAACGGCCAGCGCGGCGGCACGCAGTCGCCTGGCCGGCCGGTCCCGCGCGATCTCCTGCCCGCGCAGCCGGACGGCGGCCTGTTCGAGCAGTTCGCTGCCGGTGCGCAGGGCGTGCTCCAGCCGCTGACCGAGATCCGGTTTGGGTACCCCCGGGATCGCGGCGAAGCCGAACAGCAACCCGACCACCACCGCGAGCAGCATCAGCAGCAGGTACTCCAGCAGCAGCTCCCCGGCGTCCAGCTGCCTGCTCGTCGCGTTCATGCCCACCGCCATCAGCACGATGCAGCCGTTGAACACCATCGGAAGGCGCCGCATCAGGGACAGCCCGATGAGCATGGCGGCCACCGCGACCGGCAGCAAGGCGGACGCGGGCAACAGCCACAACGCCAGCGCGAGCACCACGGCCCCGGCCAGTGATCCGGCGACCCGCTGCCACGCCTTGTCCAGGCTGTCCCGCCATTCCGGCTGCATGATCCCGAAGGTGGTGAGCAGGAAGGACACGGTCAGCGGGTCCCCCGGCCTCGTGCCGGCGATCAGCAGCGCGAGCAGCACGCCGAGGGCGCACCGTACGGCATGCCGCAGCTGTGGCGAGCCCCAGTTCACCGTGCCGCGCAGGAAGCTCAGCCGCACTTCGCGCCGCAGCCGGGACGGAAAGGCCACCCGGGACCGGTCCCGGTCGCGGGCCGCAGCGCTGATGTCGTCCAGTGTGGACCACAGTTGTGCCACCAGTGTCCCGGTGTCACCTGGCAAGCGGCCCCGTTGGCTGCGGTGCACCGGTTCCGGCCCGGAAGGGAAGCCACGGACCCGGACCGAGCGGGCCAGCACGGCCGCCTCCCGGCGCGCAGCCGCGATGGTCTCACCGATCTCCCGTGCCGCGTCGGGATCGACACTCCCCCGGCGTCCCTCCAGGATCACGATCAAGGTGCGCAGCCGCAGGATCCCGCCGAGTACCCGTGCCGTCCAGCGCACCGGCCGTTCGGAGAGCCACACCCGCGCGGCGCGCTCGGTGGTGCCCGGGTCGTCCTCGGCCAGCGCGTCGGCCAGCGCCTGCCTGGTGGGACCGCTGGGGTCCCTGGCGCCGGCCAGCACCCGCAGCAGCAGCACCACCCCGATGGCGAGCGCGGGAGCGCCCAGCAGCTGGCCCGCGGTCGCGGCCCCGGTGAGCTGGAAACCGTAGCCGAACAGCGAGGCCATGCCGAGGCCGAGCCCGACAGGGACGAAGCGCGGCCCGAGCACCGGCAGCAACGCCGCACCGAACACGACCACGGTGAGCAGGGTGATCGCCACCGCCGGGGCGGGACCGGCGAGCAGCTTCGGCAGGCCGACCCCGACCAGCAGCGCGGGGGCGAAGGCGGCCAGCAGGCGCAGGTCGGCGCCGAGCGGGCCACCGAAGGAGGCCAGCAGGCAGAACAGCGCGGTCAGGCCGGCCAGGATCGCGGCGTTGCCGAGCCCGGCGAGGAACCCGAGCCCGCTGGTGCCGCCGACCACCGCCAGCACGACGACCGGCATGCCGACTCCGCGCACCCGGGCTCCTCTCCGCGTTCCGGGTGCACTGTCGCAGAACGACGGCCGGGACGCGATCGGAGAATTTGACCCGGAAGACGGAATCCGCCTGCCTGCCGTTGCCGGTCCGCACGACTGTCCCGATCATTGAGTTCCCGAGAGCGCCGAGCCGGCGAGGACCGGGCGAGGAGAACGATGCTGGAGTTGCTGCGCCGCCAGTGGTGGCTGGTCGTGCTGCGCGGAGCCGTCGCCGTCCTGTTCGGAATACTGGCGATCGCATGGCCGGGAATCACGGTGCTGGCCCTTGCCGTGCTGTGGGGAGCCTACGTACTGGTGGACGGGATCGCGGCCGCGGTGATCGGCCTCACCGGCGGCCCGATTCCCGGCGCCGACCGGTGGGCCCACGTGCTGCTCGGGGTGCTTGGCGTGCTCACCGGCGTCCTCGCGCTGGTCTGGCCGGAGATCACCGTGCTGGTGCTGCTCCTGCTGATCGCGGCCTGGTCCATCGTGGCCGGTGTGCTGCAGATCGCGGCGGCCATCCGGCTGCGCAAGGTGATCGACAACGAATGGCTGCTCGCGCTCACCGGGGTGGTCGCGCTGGTCCTTGGCGTGCTGCTGATCGTCCAGCCGGGCGAGGGCGCCCTCGCGCTGGTGGTCGCTATCGGCGTCCTCGCCGCCATCTGGGGGGTCACCCTGATCGTGCTGGGGTTCCGGCTGCGGTCTTTCGGCCGCAGCTTCGGCTGAGCCACGCGGTATAGGGTGTTATACACCGGTCGATCGGGTTCCTTCCGGCCGCACGACCGCCACCGGGCATTCCGCCTTGTGCAGCAATGCCTGGCTGGTCGAGCCGAGCAGCAGGCCGGTCAGCGTGTTCCGGCCACGCGAGCCCACCACGATCAGCTGGGCGGCGGCCGCGGCCTCCAGCAGCCCCTTGGCGGGCCACCGGGTGTGCAACACCTCGGCCCGCGCCTCGACGTCGGGGTACTTCTCCCGCCAGCCGGCCAGCCGTTCGGCCAGCAGCCGCTGTTCACCCTCCTGCGTCTCGGTCACGTCGATGGCGTACGGCTCGGCCACCCAGGCCCCGTCCAGCGCGCTCTCGTGCCAGGTGTGCGCCGCGATCAGCGGCGCCGCGCACAGCGAGGCCTGCTCGAAAGCGAACGCCACGGCGGCCTCCCCCGCCGGAGAGCCGTCCAGCCCGGCCACGATCGGGGCGTCGGCCCTCGGCAACCCGCTGCCCCGCAGCACCACCACGGGGCAGTGCGCGTGCGCGGCCACGGTGACCGCGACCGAGCCGAGCAGCAGGCTGGCGAATCCGCCGAGGCCGCGCGAGCCGAGGACCAGCATGCGGGCCCGTTCGGAGGCCTCGACCAGCATCTGGGCCGGGTCACCAAGGGCGACCTTGCGCTCGGTCCGCACCCCGGGTGCGGCTTCGGCCGCCACCCCGGCGGCCGAGGCCACCCATTCGTTGCCCTGTTCCACGATCCCCTCGTCCGGGCCCCGCGCGATGAGCGGGTAGGTGACGCCGATATGCAGCAGGCGCAGCGGCAGGTCACGCCGCCGCGCCTCGGACGCGGCCCAGCGCACGGCCAGCAGCGCCGAGTCGGAGCCGTCCACGCCGACGACAATCGCGTGATGTTGTGCGGTGTTGGTCATGATGCCGGGTTCTCCTTCGTCCTCGCCTCAGGTTTCTCAGTGAGCTTCGCCGCCAAACCTCGGGAGTACAGGGGCAAGGCGTCCCCGGAACGCGGGCCTTTGGGCCCCGATCCGGTGGGCAGACCGCTAATCTCCGCTGCCGTCCGCCAGGGCGAACCCGGTGACCAGTTCGGGTTCGACCCGGATCACCCGCACCGGCTCCCGGCCGAGCCACCGGCGCGGCAGCCGCTCCAGCAGTTCCGGGGAGCCCGCCTGCCGCGCCATCCCGGTGACGGTCACGCTCCACCCGATCCGGTCGGTGGATTCGAGCAGGTCGGCCTGGTACGCGACCACCGCATCGACCGCGTTCAGTACGGTGGAACCGAGGTGGCTGCGGATGATGATCGCCCCGTCGGTGTCCAGTAGGTGGTGCACCGGCCGGATCGCCGGTAACGCGCGCTCGGTGAACACGATCCGGCCAACGGCCACACTGCCCAGCCTGCGCAGCGCCTCCGCGCGGCTCAGCGGCAGATAGCCGCACTCCCCCATCGGGTCGGCGCCCGACCCGTCGATCCGCCCGCGCATCGCGCCAGGTTCGCCGGACCGGCCGGGGATCCGAAAGGGTACAAAGTCCTCACGATCATGGCCAACGTCCCGAACCGTTACCCGCTTCCGCCGCCATTCCGCCTGCGGAAGCTTCCGTTCACAATGGACTCTCATCCGGCGCTGCCTGCGCGCCGGGCAGCGGCAGACGCCAGGTCAGCCGGGTACCCCCGCCCGGCTCAGGGCCGACCTCCAGCGCCCCGGCGTGGTTCGTGGCGCGGCAGGCCAGCTCGCGCAGGCCTGCCCTGGCCTCATCCGCGGGGAGGCCACAGCCGTTGTCCGTCACGTCGATGCGCAACTCGGCCCCCGCGCGTACCTGGACCGCCACCTCGGTGGCGCGGGCATGCCGCAGGACGTCGCCGACCGCGGCCACAACCACCGCCTCGGCACCGGCCGCGGCCCACGGCGGAACGAGCCGGTCCAGGTCCCCCGGCAGGGACACCGTGGAGGCCACCCGCGAGTCCGCGGTGCGGATCGCCAACGCCGCCAGCAACCGGGCGCGTAGTCCTGGCCCGCTGTCGCCTTCCACTTCGCGCAGGTCGAACACGGTCTCCCTGACTTCACGAATCACCTCGTCCAGCTGCTCCACCACCTGCCGCAGCCGCTGCCCGACCTGTCCGGAGGGCACCCGCGCGGCCAGCCCGTGCAGCCCCAGCCCGATGGTGAACAGCGGCCGGGTCACCCGGTCGTCGAGCTCCCTTCCGATCCGGTCCCGCTCGGCCAGTACCGCGGTACCCGGTGGAACGGCGCACCATGTCGACTCGTCCGTCCGCATGACGTCGTTTCGTTCACCTCGACTCGTGTCCCCGAATCGGTTCCTGGGACCGGTACCGGCCGGACCGCACCCTGCGTACTTTCTGACCCGCATTCGCACGGCGCCGGACTACGGCATTCGGATCAGTCGAGTACTCGATCCGGTCCCGGTACCGGCCGGCAAAAGTGAATCCTGCTCCAGGGATGACCGGATTTCACGTTCGCCGGATACATCGTGCCCGGCGGCCGGACTCGTCGTCCTCGCCCGCAACGGGCGAATCGCGTTTTCCGCCAGGACCGGATCGTCGTTCCAAACCCGTCTCGCCGCGGCGGAAAAGGACTCGGGTCACCCGCGCCGGGTGAAGTGAAGGCACGGGCCGGTGGGCAGGATCTACCCCGCTCCACCATCGAAACGACGGAAGGGAGTAGATCTCCGTGGGTATTTCGCGCTCGCGTCGCACAAGAACCAGAGTCATGCTGGTCAACCTGGCCATTATCCTGATCATTTCGATGGCCGCGCGGGACGAGCGCGAAGGCCAACTTCTGGCCAGTGCGCTTTCCATGGTGGAGCGGGTACCACGAAGCATTATCGCGCTCGTAAGGATCGCCACGGCCATAGCCGAATAAGGATGGAAGCCTCGGCCATCACGGCGGCGAAGATTCGAACTCCGCCGCCCGCACGTCAACTCGTCGAGCGAAGGCGGCTGCTGGAACTGCTGGACGCGGCCGGGAACGAGCCGGGTCCGGCCGTGACCCTGCTGCGCGCGGCTGCGGGCACCGGCAAGACCGTCCTGCTTGCGGACTGGGCACGAAGGTGCAGGCAACGCCAGGACGGCCCCGCGGTGGCGTGGGTCTCGATCGAGGCCGAGGACAACGACATCCGGTCGTTGTCGGCGGCCGTCACCGGCGCGCTGCTCGAGGCGGGCGGCCGGGAGCCGGACCGTGGGTGTCCAGGGCCCGCGCGCTCGGGATCGGAGTTCCTCGCCGCCGTCATGGCCTGCTGCGAGGCGCTGGGCACTCCCCTGGTGCTCGTCCTCGACGATGTGCACGAGCTCCGGTCCCCCGCCGCGCTGCGCGGCATCGACCTGCTGCTGCGCTACCTGCCGCACCTGGTGCACCTGGTACTCACCACCCGGTCCGCCCCACCGCCCGCGCTGTCCCGTCTGCTGGTGGAGGGCAAGGTGCGCGAGATCGACCCCGCCCGGCTGGTCTTCACCCGCGCCGAGGCGGCCCGGCTGCTTGCCGGGCACGGGGTCGAGCCCTCCGGGCCGGAACTCGACCTGCTGCTGCGCCGGACCGGCGGCTGGGCTGCCTGCCTGCGGCTGGCCGCCATGTCCCTCGCCGGCTCCGCCGACCCGGCCGCGACGATCGAAGGGCTCACCGGATCCGCCCCCGCCGTGGCCGACTACCTCGCCGACGAGGTACTCGCCCGCCAGCCCGCACGGGTCCGGCGGCTGCTACTGGAAACCGGTGTCTGCCCCGCGGTCAGCGTGGAGCTGGCCATCGCCCTGAGCGGGCAGCAGGACGCGGGGCAGACCCTGGACGCGCTCGCCCGCACCGGGACACTGGTCAGCAGGGAGGGCGACGGGCGCTGGTACCGCTTCCATCCCCTGTTGCACCAGTACCTCGGCGCCGAACTCGACCGCCGCGGGCCGCGCCTGCGGCAGCGGCTGCACGCAGGCGCCGCGGAGTGGTTCCTCGCCACGGGAGACACCCTCGCCGCGCTCACCCACGCCACCGCGGCTGGCCACGACGAGCAGGTGGCCAGCCTGCTGCAACGGTTCGGGCTCCAGCAGGTCACCGAGGGCAGGGCCGCGCGGCTGCGGGAACGGCTCGACCGGGTTCCGGCCCACGTACTGGCCAGGCCGGCCGTGGCGCTGGTGGCCGCGGCGACCGCACTCGAACTGAACGACCTGCCCGCCACGGACCGCTGCCTCGGCAGGCTGAACCACTCGGCCCACCCGCTGCGCTCGGGCTGGTTGCGCGCGCTGCACGCCGCGGTGACGCTGCAGCGCGCCCGGTACGGCGCCACCGTGCGCCAGCCGCGGGAGGTGCTGGCCGCGCTACGGGCCGGGGAGTCCGGCAACGTCGATGTGGACCTGCTGGTGCTGATCAACCGCGGGGTGCTCGGCCTGTGGCGGGGTGCGCACCGGACGGCGCGGCGGCACCTGGAGCGGGCCCTGCTGCTCGCCACCACCGAGCGCAGGGACGGCGCCCAGCTGCACGCCAGGATCTATCTCGCGGCCGCCGCGGCCGCGGCAGGCGAGCTGACCTGCATGGACTCGCTGGCGGGCGCGGCAGGCCGGTTCGCGGCTGAACGCGGCTGGGAGCGCACCTCCCGCTGCTCGCTGCTGCACACCATGCTGGGTTTCGCCGCCTACCAGCGACTGGACCGGGACGAGGCCCGGCAGGCCGCCGCGACCGCGGTGGAGTTGCTGGACGCACCCGGCGATCCGACCGTGGAGCTGTCCGCGCGACTGCTGCACGCCGCGGTCTCCTTCGAGGCCGCGGCCGATCCGCACGAGGTACTGGTCCGGCTGCGCGGGCACTGGAACCGGCTCGGCGGCAAGCATCTCGCCCCCGCGCTGGTCGCCTACGCGGTCCCGCTGGAGCAACGGATGGCGTTGCGGGTCGGCGAACCGGCCTGGGCGGTGCAGGCGGCCGAACGGGCCGGGCAGCTGTTGCCGTCCGCAGGGGAACACGCGGTGTTGCGGGCGGCGCTGCACACCCACCGCGGGCAGCTGACCGCGGCCCGCAGGCAGCTGCGTGCCGTGCTAGCGGGAGACCTCCGCCCCGTGGTCCCGCACACCCTGATCGACGCCTGGCTGCTGGAGGCGCTGCTGGCCGAACGGGCCTGCGACCCGCGGCGCGCGCACGAGGCCGTCGCCCGCGCGCTCGAGGTGGCCGCGCCGCGCAACGCCCGGCGCCCGTTCCTGGAAGCCGGCAGGCAGATCAGGGAGCTGCTGGCGGGCGGAACCGGCCGGTTCGGCCGGATGGACGGGTTCGCGGCCACCGTGCTCGACGCGCTGCCCGCGCAGCCCGCCGGCACGGCCGACACCCTGACCAGCAGGGAACTGGAGCTGTTGACCGAACTGCCCTCGATGCGCACCGCGGAGGAGATCGCCGAGTCCCTGTTCGTCTCGGTGAACACGGTCAAGACCCACCTGCGCGGTATCTACCGCAAGCTCGGGGTGAGCCATCGCAGGGACGCGGTGACCGCCGCCCGCCGCAGGGGGTTGCTGTGAGCGGCGGCGCGATCACCCGCCGCGGATGACGCGGGCGGCCGCGGCCGGCCCCAGGGTGGAGCCGAGCCGATGACCGCAGGAACCGAATCGAGGTCCGATGACAGCAGGTCCACAGTCCCAGCGCCGCACGAACCCCGCGCGGCGGCATCCGGCACCCTCCCCGCGCAGGCTCGCCGACCTGCCGGTGTGGGTACTGCGCAGCCCGGACGGCGAACCGCTCAACTGCGTGCTGGTGTCGGGCCCCGGCGGGCTGATCGTCATCAACAGCGGGCTGAGCCTGCGGCACGGCAAGGCCCTCAAGCGGGCGCTCGCCGCGTTGTCCGACCGGCCGGTGCGCGCGATCGTCTACCCGCACCACCATGCCCGGTACTGCCGGGGCACCGCCGCGCTCGTCGACCCCGGTGCGGTCGCCGCCAGCGAGGTGGTCGTCCTCGCGCCGAAGGGGTGGAGCGGGCAGCCAGACCCGGCCGAGGTGGTGCCGCCCAACCTGCTGGTGCATCGCGAGTGCATCCTCCAGCTGGCCGGCGTCACCGTGCACGTGCTGCCGGTCGGCGGCAACGGCCACACCGGCGCCGGGATCTACCTGCCGGAGCACCGGGTCGCCATGCTGCCGGACGATCCGGACATGTGGCGCTACCGGCCCGGTCCGCGGGCCGGTACGCCCCTTGCCGACCTGGCCGAGCTGCTCCTGCCGCTGCCGTTCCGGTATGTGCTCGGCAGCCGTCTGCCGCCGCTGGACGCGCCGCACGGCAGGATCCTGCTCGCCAACTACCGCTACGCGGCGCGCGGCGGGGTGCCCCGCCGCGCGCGCTCGCCCAAGCCGGGGTCGTGAGCGCGCGGCACGGCCGCCCCGGCGCGCACCCACGACCCCGGGTCACCGCAGCAGCGCACCCCCAGATGCCGGCACTGCTGCACCGGGCGCCCCGGCACCGGTTCGGGACGACCGCATGTCACAGCATGCGCCTTTGCCTGCCGGTTCGCGGCGGGGTGCCCGTCGCCTCGGCGGGGAGACGACGGGAGACGGATGGCCCCGGCGGGCGACGGCGCACATACTCGCTGCTGTGAGATGGCGCGATGGGTAACCTGGCGGGACGGTCGTGGCATCGGTCGCGGCGCGTGTTCACCGGACCCACGAACGCGCGGCACAGCCATGCCCCGCCACACAGCCGGTCGAGCGCATGGGGTGCACATGACGGAAGGTGCGGGGGCACGGGAAGCGACGTCGTTCGGTGCGGAACTGCGGCGCAGGCGGATCGCGGCGGGGCTGTCCCTGGCCGCGCTCGCCCAGCGGGTGCACTACAGCAAGGGCCATCTCGGCAAGATCGAGACAGGAGACAAGCCTGCCGGAGCCGACCTGGCCCGGTACTGCGACGCGGCCCTGGATGCCGGCGGGCAACTGGCCGCACTGGTGACCAGGGATCCCGCGGGTGCCCGGCCCGCGGACCGCGCGGCCGAGCACGATGCCGAGGTGTGGGTGATGAGCATGGATCCGGACGGTTCTTCCCGCCTGGTGCCGATGCGCCGCCGTGACCTGCTCACGCTGGGCGCGGGCTCGCTGCTGGGGCTCAGCCTCGGCGCGCAGGGCATGCCGGCCGCGGCGCAGCAGGAGGCGACGGTTCCCGCGTTCCGTTCCCTGTTCGAGCAGACCAGGAGGCTGGGCCAGATCACGAGTCCCAGCGTGGTACTGCCGACGGTGATCGCCCAGACGCACACCCTGCGCGGGCTGGCCGCCTCCGCCTCCGCCCCCACTCGGGCGGAGCTGCTGAAACTGGGCGCCAGGTACGCCGAGTACGCGGGCTGGATGACCCAGGAGGCCGGGGACGACCGCGGCGCACTGTGGTGGACCCGCAGTGCGGTGGAGATGGCCTCCGCGGCAGGCGACACCGAGCTGACCACCTACGCGCTGATCCGGCAGGCGCTGGTCACCCTGTACCGGGAGGACGCCGCCGGCACCATCGAGCTGGCGCGGCAGGCGCAGGCCGACCCGCGCACCCCCGCGCGCATCCGGGGGCTCGCCGCATCCCGCGAGGCCCAGGGGCACGCGCTGGCCTGCGACTACGACGAGTGCCGTCGGGCACTGGACCGGGCGACGGAGCTGCTGAACGACACCGGGCAGGACGCGCCGGGCGGGCCGGTGATCGGTCCGGCCACCATGCCCGGCGCGGGGCTGACCGCCGCGGTGGAGGGCTGGTGCCTGCATGACCTCGGCCGCCCGCGGGAGGCCGGGGAGGCACTCGACCGGCAGCTCGCCCGCGTCCCCGGCACCGCCCAGCGGGTGCATGCCCGGTTCGGTGCGCGCAGGGCACTGGCCTACGCGGCAGCCGGCGAGGTGGACCACGCCTGCACGCTGACCGGGCAGGTGCTGGACGGCGCCGAGGTGGTCGACTCGGCCACCATCCGGGTCGACCTGCGCAGGCTCGCCCGCACCCTGTCCCGCTGGCACGGCCACCGGCCGGTGCGTGAGCTCTACCCCCGGCTGACCGCCGCCCTGCGCACCCCGCTCGGCTAGGCGCTCGCGGCTCAGCCGGAACGACCGGTCACCCGGTGGCTGTCTCGGTCAGCACGTCCGCGCGGCGGGCGGCGACGAACGAGGGCCGCGGCCCGCTCGCGGCGAACGGCTCGGCCAGTTCGTTGTGCACGCTGTTGAACACCAGGAAGATGTTCGACCGCGGGAACGGCGTGATGTTGTTGCCCGAGCCGTGCAGGCAGTTCGAGTCGAACCACAGTGCCGAGCCTGCAGGCCCGGTGAACTGCTCGATACCGTGCTCGGCGGCCAGCCGGGTGATGTCCTCCTCGCCGGGTACCCCGGCCCGCTGGCGCCGCAGTGAGGACTTGTAGTTCTCCTCCGGAGTGCCGCCAGGGCAGGCCACAAAGGTCCGATGTGAACCAGGAATGATCATCAACCCGCCGTTGAACGGGTGGTTGCCGGTCAGCGCGACGGACAGGCTGACCGCGCGCATGGCTGGCATCCCGTCCTCGGCGTGCCAGGTCTCGAAGTCCGAGTGCCAGTAGAACCCGTTGCCCTCGAACCCTGGCATGTAGTTGATCCGGCTCTGGTGAATGTAGACATCGGAGCCGAGGATCTGCCTGGCGCGCCGCAGGATCCGCGGGTCCCTGGCCAGCGCACCGACCAGGTCACTGATCCGGTGAACGTCGAAAATGGACCGCACTTCCGAGGACTTCGCCTCCACGACCGTGCGTTCGTCCGCCCGCACCTCCGGATCCAGGGAAAGGCGCCGCAGTTCTTCCTGGAAGCGCCGCACCTCCGCGGCCGAGAGCAGCTCCTCCTGCACGTGGAAGCCACGCTCCTCGTGCGCGGCCAGTTCCTCCTTGCTCGCGGGACCGTCGGGCATCCCCGGCCACACCGCGGGTTCCTCCCGCGCCAGGAATCGCGACCCGGCCGCGGCACGGGTCGGGTACCGGTCGAGGGCACTGCGGGAACTGTCGGTCTCGAGGACGCTCATCATTCGCCTCCTGTGATGTCGCTGGCGCAGCAATGGTCCGGCGCATGACACCAGCTGGCTCGCGGCATTCAACCGGCGGCACGGGACGTGGCCCCGCACTTCCTCCCGCGGTGCACGTCCTTGTCACCCAAGGCTTCCCGAACCATGAGGAGCGAAAACATCGTGCCCGCTCCGCGCCAAGACGGCCTCCCGCGCAGCACATCCGTGGCGTGCGGTAGCGTGCGGTCGGCCGGGCCGGGGAACACCGTCCTTGCCGCGCCGCGCGAGCGCTGACACTCTCGGCATGGCCGGGACCGGCGGGTGCAGGGAGGTTGTCGTTGGGCGGTGTGTTCGTCAACTACCGCACCGGGGACGGCGACTTCGCGGCCACACTGATCACGCGGGTGCTGTCCGCGCGGTTCGGCGCGGAGCACGTGTTCCTCGCCAGCAGGTCGATCCGCCCTGGCGAGGACTTCGCCGAGACCATCCTCAAACGCCTCGCCCAGTGCGACGTACTGCTGGCGGTGGTGGGCCCGCGCTGGCACGCCGCCCCGCCCGCACCGGACCGGGGCGAGGCGGCCACCGCCGACGACTGGGTGTACCGGGAGCTGGTCGAGGCCTTCCGGCACGGCCTGCGGGTGATCCCGGTGTTCCTGGACCACCGGGGCTCGCTCACCGAGGCGGAGCTGCCAGCGGAGATCGCCGCGCTGGCCCGGTGCCAGTTCCTCCGGCTGAGCCACCGCAACGACGCCCGCGACCTCGCCCGGCTGGTGGACGAGCTCACCAGCCTGGTGCCCGGCCTGGTGCTGGCCAGGGCGTTCACCACCACCGCGGTACCCGGCAGGGGCCTGAAACCCAGTGCCTGGCTGCGCCCGGAGTACGAGATCCTGCCCTTCTCCGGCAGGGAGGACGAGCGCGCCGACCTGCTCACCTGGGCCAAGTCCCCGGCGCCGGGGTCGGCCATGCTGGTCACCGGGCCCGCTGGGCAGGGCAAGACCCGCCTCGCGCTGCGGCTGTGTCACGAGCTCGGCGGCGAGGGCTGGGTCACTGGGATGGTGCACGAGTCCGCCACCGCGGCGGACCTCGCCAGCACCAGCACGCTGGACAGCCCGCTGCTGGCCGTGGTGGACGGCGCCGAGCAGCGTGCCGAGCAGGTGCGGGCGCTGGCCGCGGCCATGCTGGAACGTCCGGCCACCGCATCGCCCGCGCGGCTGCTCCTGCTGGCAAGGGATGCGGGGGACTGGCTGTACCGGCTGCGCACCCGCAGCACCGATCGGGTCGCGGGCCTGTTTCGTGACCTTGCGGAGTACCCGCTGGCGCCGCTGGCCACGACGCCGCAGCGACGGCGCGCCGAGTTCCGGCGGGCCATGGCGGGCTACACCCGCTACCTCGGCCTGCCACCCGGCGACTACCCGCCACCACCGGACCTGGCCCATCCCCGGTACGGCTCCGCGCGGGTGCTGCATGCCGCCGCGCTGCTGGCGCTGCTGGCGGAGTACACCGAGCACCAGGAGGGCGGTGAGCGCCGCCCCGACGCGGTACCGGCCCCGGACCTCGAGCTGCACCGCGCGGCGCGGCCCGAATGTCCCTACCGCGGCCTGCAGCCGTTCCAGGAACAGGACGCGCGGTTCTTCCACGGCCGCGAGCGGCAGGTACAGCAACTGGTGGAGCTGACCGGGCAGCACCCGGTGGTCATGGTCATCGGCGCCTCCGGCAGCGGGAAGTCCTCCCTGGTCCGGGCCGGCCTGCTGCCCGCACTGCGCAGGCAGAACGTGGCGCTGACCGTGTTCCGCCCCAGCCCGGGTATCGCCCCTGCCGACCTGCTCGCGCACGCACTGGCCCCGGTCGTTGGCGGCGAGCGCGCACAGGCGGAGGTCGCGTTGCTGGCCGATGCCGTTGCCGAGTCGGCCGGGCACCTGGTGCTGTTCGTGGACCAGTTCGAGGAGCTCGTGGCTGCCGATCCCGGCGCGGCGCGCGAGTTGCTGCACCTGGTGGCGAACCTGGTACGGGCCGCACCGGTGCGGCCGGCCGGTATCCCGGCGCTGCGCGCGGTGTTCACCGGGCGCTCAGCCGATCTGGACGAGGTGCTCACCTCCGAGCTCGCGCCGCTGCTGCGCACCGTGTCGGTGCCACGGATGGGCGCCGAGGACCTGCGTACCGCGATCACCGGACCGCCGGACCTGCCGCTGGTGTCCTTCGAGCCGGGGCTGGTGGACCGGATCATCGCCGACGCGGCCGACGCCCCTGGCCAGCTGCCGCTGGTGGAGTTCGCGCTGACCCGGCTGTGGGAGGACCAGCAGGGCGCCATGCTGACCCACCGCGCCTACGACCAGCAGGGCGGGGTCGCCGGGGCGCTGGCCGCCTACGCGCAGGAGGTGTACGAGCGCAAGCTGCTGCCCGGCCAACGCCCGCTCGCCGAGCGGTTACTGGTGCAGCTGGCCAGGCCCGCCGAGGACGGTGGCTTCACCCTCACCCCGGCCCGGCTCGACCGGCTCGACCCCGATTCCCGTGCCCTGGCAGGCACCCTCGCCGCGCACCACCTGGTCGTGCTGCGCGACGACCCCGGGCAGCCCGAGGTCGTCGCGCTGACCCACGAGGCACTGATCCAGCAGTGGCGGCAGCTGCGCGAGTGGCTGGTCGCCGCCCAGGACTTCCGGTCCTGGCAGGAGCAGCTGCGCACCACCCTTGAGCAGTGGCGGCAGTCCGGCAGGGACCAGGCCACCCTGCTGCGGGGCACGCCGCTGGCCACGGCCGGGGAATGGCTTGACACCCAGCCCGGCCTGCTCACCGGCGAGGAACGCGACTACATCATCGCCAGCCGCAGGCATCAGCGCCGCGGCCAGCGCCAGCGGCGGTTGATCACCGCGCTGATCGGCGTGCTCGCCGTGGCGACCACCGTGCTCGCCGGGGTCGCGGTGAACCGCAACCAGGAGCTCAGCGAGCAGCTGCGCCGGGCCGCGGCGGTCTCGCTCGGCCAGGAGGCGCAGCGGCGAGCCGACACCAACCCGCGCACGGCGCTGCAGCTCGCGCAGGCTGCCTGGCGGCACGACCCCAGCAGGCCCGAGGCATACGGCGCGCTACTGCAGCAGTACCTGACCTATGCCGGGGTCGGCGAGATCCACCCCGGGCTGTGGTCCGGCGAGGTCACCGAGGTCGCCGTCACCCCGGACGGCAGGACCACGGTCATCGCCGAGGAGAACGGGCGGATCACGGCCTGGACCGGGCTGTTCGGCGCGCAACCACGTAGCCGGTTCCTTGCCGGTGTGCCCAACCTGCGGGGACTGGTGCTGAGCCCGGACGGCCGCAGGCTGGCCGTCACCAACGAGCGGGGCGGGGTCACCCTCTGGGACCTGGAACAGCACACCGGGCCACTGCCCCTCCGACCCTCCGATGTGGACGGAATCGGCGACACCACCCGGATCCGCAGCGCCGGGTTCTCGCCGGATGGCGGGCTCCTGGTCCTCACCCTGGGCCGGGAAGGGTCCACGCCGGATGAGGTCGAGGTGTGGGACACGTCCACGCGGGAGCCCGCGGCTGCGGGCTTCCGGCCCGCACCAGAGGTGCTGAGCACCGAGGTGCGGCTGGTGCGGGAAGCGGCGGGCGAGGGAGACGAGGGGGACACTGCCTGGTTCCTCGAGCGGCGCGCAGGGGGGAGCAGATACGCGGTGCAGCGCGACCTGACCACCGGCGAGCCGCGGCGGGAGACGCCAGCCGATGCGATCACTCCGGACGGGCTGCTGGTGCGCTGCGCGAGCGGCCCCTCAGGGGGCACGCTCTCGGTCCACGAGGCGGGCAGCGAGACCGCCCGGCACACCGAACCGGTGCTGGGCTGCCCCGGCCAGGACGCGGCGGGGCTCACCGATCTCGGCGGCCGGTACGCGGTCCTCGGCGGTGCCGGCTCCGGCACCTTCCGCAGGCTGAACCTGGTCGACCTGCGCACCGGGCAGAACTACCTGCTGCATCCCCCGCCGCGCACCGGCACGGCCCGGCCGGACAGCCTGACCGGGCGGACGGCCGCGGACATCCTCGCGGTGCCGGGGGACTCCGGGGCGCCCACCGCGTTCATGTTCGGCACCGGCGCGCTGCTGCGCCTCCAGGCGCAGGGGCCCGCGGACGATCTCACCCGGTTCGGGCCACTGGTCCGGCCGGAGACCACCGCACTCGACCCGGACGGCCGGATCGTCGCGGTGCTGACCACCCAGCACACCCGGACCTCCGGCGGGCACTACGGCCTGCTGACCGTGGACCGGCACACCCGGCGGGTGGCGGGCTACTCCCGCACCAGCGGGACGGAGCTGGAGCTCGGCGCGAACCCGCGGCTGGCGTTCGGTCCGCAGGGCAGACATATCTTCGCCGCGGGCGAGGCAGGGACCCTGTACGTGCTCTCCGCGGCCGACCTCACGGTGCTGCGCACCATCGCGCTCTCCCCTCCACCCGGCGGCACGGAGGAGACCGCCGCGGACCGGCAGCTGTCGATCGTGCCGCTTTCCGCGGGGGAGGTGGCCGTACTGTGGGGCAACGAGCTGAGCCGATGGGATGTCGGCACCGGCGACGTTCTCGGGATGACACCCTCGCCGCTGGGGTCCACGCTCGCGGTGGCAGGCGAGGCGACGGCCCAGCCATGGCCACACGACCCGGCCCGGATGCTGACCTCCTCCACCCAGGGTGTCCAGTTGTGGAACATGCTGGACGAAGGGTTGCTGCACGCCTTCCAGCCGCTGCCGGGCAGCCCGGCCCCGGTGCTGCTGGCCGACCCGCGGCGGCCGCGGGTGGCCGTGCACTACCGCGAGGCCGGGCGGCTGGAGATCTGGAACCCGGACACCGAGGGCGCCGCCTTCCAGCCGGTGCCGGTCGCGGGCGACCGGACACCGGTGGCGTTCACGCACGCCGACAAGCTGGTCACCGCCTCCGGCGCGGGCGAGTTACGGGTCTGGGACCTGGCCACCGCGGGTCAGGTCGCCGGCGTCCGCATCCCCGGCGAGCCCGCGGGCTGGGCGGAGCGGGACGGCACACTGACCGCCATGGCGGCGGGCGGGCCGGTCTCGGTACGGCTGGACCCTGAGCACTGGTTCGCGCACCTGTGCCGGATCAACGACCGGGACTACACCCCCGAGGAACACGCGGCCCTTCCCGCCGGGGCCGATCCCGGCAGGCCCTGCGCCCGGTGACCCGTTGCAGGGTCCGCTCTCAGTGACAGCGCACCCCGCGGCAGCCCGCAGGGTCGGCCGTGGACACGTTGCCTCCGCCGTCCACGACCGATCCCGGCTCCGCGTTGATCCCGTACCGGGCGTTGTCCCTGGTCCGGTTGTCCGACACGGTGATCAGGCTGTCCGGGTGCACCTGCTCCACCCGCAGCCCGTCCGGGCCCGGCCCGTCCTCCCCTGGAGTGCCGTTGCCGAGGAACTCGTTACGGGAGATCTCAACCGGGCCGACCGGGTCGGTGGGAGACGGGCTGACGAGCAGGCCGTAGCCGCGGGTGCCGGTGAAGGTGTTCCCGGTGATCGTGCCCTGCCCCGAGAACAGGATCAGCGCCCGCATCGCGGAGTTCCGGAACAGGTTCCCGGACACGTTGAACGAGAACGAGAGGTCCAGCGCCCAGTTCCCGGACAGCACGTTGTCCACGATGTCGGTGTGTTCCGCGCTGGCGCTGCCCAGGGTGCTGATCTCGCTGTTGCTCACCGCGGCGGCACGGCAGAACGGGCCGAGGTTGGCGATGTGCACCGTGCTCTCCCGCACGCTCACCGTGGAGCTGTCCGTTTCCTGCGCCCCGTGGAAGCAGCCGATGCTGAACAGCTCGACCGTGCTGCGCTGGATGACGCACGAGCTGCCGCGGGAACAGTTGGCCAGGCTCGT
The DNA here is from genome assembly GCF_018885265.1 of Amycolatopsis aidingensis. Taxonomy (GTDB): domain Bacteria; phylum Actinomycetota; class Actinomycetes; order Mycobacteriales; family Pseudonocardiaceae; genus Amycolatopsis; species Amycolatopsis aidingensis. The sequence goes on along the minus strand of NZ_CP076538.1, from coordinate 3,213,659 downwards.
GCCCCTGGTGCCGAGCAGGCTGGACTCGGTGAACACGGCCGATGATCCGCCGGTGAAGCCGAACAGCTGGAACCCGTGCACGCTGACCCCGCTCAGCCGCACGTCCCTGGCCCGGTCCCCGCTGATCGCGTACCGGCCGGTCTGCGCGGACGGCCCGGTCACCCCGAGATCGGCCACCGTGACCTCCGCGACATCGACCAGGTCGAGGCCGGTACGGAAGCGGGTGACCGACCCGTTGCGGACCGTGATACCGGTGAGCGTGCCCTCCCCGGCGACCACGATTCCCCTGCCGTGGTCCGCGGCGTGCTGCGTGGTGATGGTGTGGCCGTTCAGGTCGAGCTCGACATGGCTGGCGGCGATGGTCAGTGCGACCTCGCCAGGGCAGGTCAGGTCCGTGGTCAGCACCGCCACGGTGGCGGTGTCGATGACGTCCCCGCACCGCACCTCGGTGCGGTCCCTGGTCACGGTGAACCGCTGGGCGCGCCGGTCGGTGCCCCCTGGACCGGACACCCGCAGGTGCACCACATAGCTGCCAGGGGTGTCGAAGATGTGCTCGAACCGCGGTGCACCGGACCCGGTCACCCTGCCGCGCGGCCCGGTCACCGTCCACGCCCAGCTGCGCGCGCGCCCGGTGACCTCGGCGCCGAACCGCACCGGCGCGCCGGCCAGCGGGGTCTCCGGCCGCAGCAGCAGCCGGTCGATCCGCAGTGGCGTGTCCGGCGCCTCCACCACGACCTGGGCCTCGGCCCGCGCGCGGCGCCCGGTGCTCAGCTCGGCCTCGGCCAGCACGGGATAGGTCCCCGGCCGGTCCCACCGATGGCGCACGGTGGCACCATCGGCCCGGCCACCGGCACCGAAGGTCCAGCGGGCCGACCGCACCGTGGCGGCCCCGTCCGCGACGAGCGCGAACTCGAACTCCTCCCCCACCGTGCCGCGGGAGTCCGGCCGGATCACGATGGACACCTCGGTCCCCGCGGCGGAGTCCGCGGGCTGCGGCCGGGTGCCGCCGGGCCCGGATACCGCGGGAGCCTCCCCCGCGGGCGCGGGCGGGCCCATGGCCTGCCGTGGCCGCCGGTCCGCGCCGCCGCGGTCGGCCTCGCCGGGGTCGTACTTGGTGATCGGCCGGACCCTGCCGTCCAGGCCGATCACCCCGGCCCGCTCGCTGTCCGGGTCGTTGTAGAAGACCATCCCGTCCCTGGTCAGCAGTTCGAACCGGACCGGCCGGTCGAACAGCCGGGGTGCGGCCACCACCCTGGCCGCGCCGAGGTCGACGATCCACGCCCGGCCGCTGGAGTGGTCCGGCACCACGGCGTGCCCGCCGAGCGCCACCGGCTTGCCGAGCTCCGCCGGGCCGCCGCTGAGCCGGACGCGGTCGCAGGATCCGGTCTCCGGGGCGCAGCTCAGCAGCTGCCCGCGCGCGGGTACCGCGAGCAGCACGCGGTGCCCATCGGGGGACCCGCTCACCGCCGGCCGCTCCCCAGGGCGCAGGTCCACCGGCATGGATTGCTGGAGCGCACCGGTGCGCGGGTCGAGCAGTGCCAGCCTGCCCCGCGCGGGGTCGGCGAGCACCGGACGGTCTCCAGCCATGCCGAGCCTGCTGCCCGGCGCGCCCGCACCGGCCAGGGTGTGCCGCCTGCCATCGGCGAACCAGACCAGCTCGCCGGTGCGCTCGTCCAGCGTCCACAGCCTGCCCCGCGGGTCCACCACCGGTTCGTCCTCGGTGAGCCGGGTGGCCAGCGGGTGGGTGGGACCGGTGCGTTCCAGGGTGACCGGGTCGGTGCCCGCCAGCAGCCCCCGCTCCAGGTCCAGGGCATGCAGCGTGCCAGGGGCCGGGAACACCGCCAGCCGCCCGCCCGCTCCCGGCAACGGCCGCACCGGGCTGGACGGCCGCAGGGTGGCGCCGTCCACCCGCACCACCGAGTCCGCGTCGCGGTTCACCGCGTAGCCGGTTGCGCCCTGCTGCGCGGCGCGCAGGTCGCTGCCGGGGGCTGCGACCGTGGCGCTGCCAGCCACCTCGGCCGTCACGCCGTCCAGCAGGGTCAGCCTGCCCACCGCACCGGAGGCCACCCACACCTTGCCCGCATGCAGCCGCACCTGCGACACCGGCTGTTCCTGCTTCGCGCCGAGCACCACCACCCCGGCCACCGAGGCGATCGCCAGCACGACCCCGCCAACCGAGCGCCACCGCCGTATCCCGAGCCCGAACCTCATGTGACCACCTGCTTGTCCGCCGTGCCAACGTTCCCGGTGCGCCGTCCAGTCCCAGGCCGCCGCGGCAGCAGCGGCCGCGGGTCCACCGCGGCCAGCAGCCATCGTGCCGAGGGCCGCCGCGGGTACAGCCGGGCGCGCAGCTCACTTTCCAGTTGCCAGGCCCTGCGGACGTCGCCGTCCGCGGGTGCGGCCGGAGCGTAGGTGGCCGCGGTCGCCAGTGTCGCCAGCTCCACCGCCGGTTCCGCCTGCGGGCCGAGGGCGGCCCTGGCGGCCGCGGCGGTCTCCACGGCCGTCCGTGCGGGCGCCTCCCGCACCCCGCGTTCGGCGAGCCGGTCCACGGCCTCCTGCCATGCGCCAAGTGTGCCTGCGACGTTCCCGGCCGCGCCGCGACGCCGCCGTCGCCTGCGTACCTTCACCAGTACGATCGCCGCAGCCGCCAGCAGGGCGAGTGCGGGTGGCAGCGCCGCGCCCCATCTCAGCCAGGTCCAGTTCGTGCCGGGGGATGGATGCGCGGGGGCCGGTGGTGGTTCCGGCCGCGGCTGCGCGGCCAGCGGTGGATCGGGCCGCGGCGAGCCGGCGGCGCCTGCGGGCTCGTCCTCCGGGTCGCCGCCCTGGTCGGTCCCGACCCCGGCGGGGCCGGTCGGCTCGAAGGGAATCCAGCCGTACCGTTCGAAGTGCACCTCGGCCCAGGCATGCACATCGCGGGTGGTGACGGTGTGCACCCCGTTCCGCGCTTCCGGCAACCGGTAGCCGACCGCGACCCTGGCCGGGAATCCCGCGGCCCTGGCGAGCACCGCGAAGGCCGAGGCGTGCTGCTCGGCGAAACCGGCCTTGCCGTCCGGGCCGCTGCCGGTCAGCAGGTTGTGCACCCTGGCGTAGGAATGGCCCGGCTGCGCGTCGAGCCGGTACGGCAGCCCGCGCAGGTACCGCTCGATGGCGACGAGCTTGGCGTAGGGGTTCCGCTCGCTCGCGGTGAGCCTGCGTGCGGTGGCGCGTAGTTCGCTCGGCAGGCCGGGCAGTTCGGTGTAGCGCCGGTATGCCGGGCCGGTGCTCGGCGCGGCCTGTGGCAGGCCGCGATCACGCACGCCGACCAGGCCGGTCAGCCGGTAGCCCGCGCCATGCCAGGCCTGCCCGGCGTTGACCAGCACCCCCGAGTCCTTGCTGAAGCCGATCGCGTCGGGGTCCAGCCCGGCCGGCCGCAGCCGCGCGGGCCAGCCGAACACCGGAAGGAACGGTCCGGTGAGCCGGTCGATGGTGATCTCCGCGGTGACGGTGCGGGACTCGGTCAGCTCCGGGTCCACGGCCAGTTCCCGCCCGGCCAGCAGGAAGCGGTCGGCCGCGGTCCACAGCACCCCGTCGAACTCACCGAGCGCGGCGGTGCGGACCCGGTCCAGCTCGGCACCGTCGGCGGTGCGCACGGTGAACAGGCGCCGCGGCGGCCGCTCCCGTAACTGGGTCTTCACCGTTACCAGCGGGGTGAGGGTGTCGGCGATGCGCACCGGCGGCTCGGTCAGCGCGCGGGGGTCGAACCGGTCGGTGCCCGAGGACAGCGGGAATGCCTGCCCGCCGAGCACGGCGAGCAGGATGATCACGGCGATGGACGGCACCCCGGCCACCAGCCTGCCCACGGTGGCCCGCCGCAGGCTTCGCACCACGCCGGGCACCTGCCGGTCGGCGGACCGGAGCCCGGCATCCGAGCGGGCGGCCCGCAGCAACACCAGCAGCAGGGCCGAGGCCAGGAAGAACCCGGTGGGCCACAGCTGGACACCGGGTTGCGCGCCGACGAACAGCAGGGCCGCGGTGAAGGCCACCAGGCCAGGGGCCACCGGGGCCAGCACGGTGCGGGTGCGCAGTACGAGCGTGGCCCCGGTGAACGCGGCGATCCAGGTGACCAGTACCGGGGTGATGAGCAGGTCGCCGCGCAGGTCGGCGGGTGGGACCACGGTGAACATCCGGGCCCAGCCGCCGAGCAGGCCCTGCGCCAGTTCGGCCAGGGTGCCCCCGGTGGGCAGCCCGTGTACGACCGTGTTGCGGAACACCCCGTACGCGGACAGCAGGGCGAACCCGCCCACCGCGGTCAGCAGGGTGCCGATCGACCCCCACCGGCGCAGCCCGGCCAGGGTCGCGGCCAGCACCGCGGCCACCGCGGCGCCGCACACCTGCGGCAGATACCCCGTGGTGGCGAAGAACCGGCCGTACAGCAGGCCACCGGCCACGGTCATGGTGACGCACAGCAGCAACTCGGCTGCGGTCGCGGCCGATCGGTAGCCGCCCGCTCTCCCGCGTCTGCCCGCGGACCGCGGCCTCATGACCGCACCGCCGAGCTCCAGCGGTCGGCGAACTCGGTGCTGCTGCGGGCATGCAGCACGACCACCCCGTCCGGTGGTTGCTCCTGGCCGACCTCCGCCTGTCCGATGTGGACGACGGTGATGGCGCGGAACCACGGCCGGATCGCGGCGAGTACCTGCCGTACCGGCGCGCTCTCCCGGCCGGTCACCAGGCCGAGGGTGATCCACTCGCCGGTGGCGACCAGATCGCGGACCAGGTCCGGCAGCCCCGCGATCCCGGGGTCGGCCGCTGCCGGCCGCGCCACGGACAGCTGGTCGAGCGCGGTGGTCGCCTCGCTGCTCCACTGCCGTCGCCCGGCCGTACCCACCCGGTCGCCGGTGGTGCGCAGCTCGAACCGCAGGCCGGCGTGACCGGCGGCAAGGCACCAGGAGGCGGCGACCCGCGCGGCGTCCTCGAAGGCCGCACCTGGGTAGGGCCGGGCGCTGGTGTCCAGCACGATCAGCTGCCGGGGTTCGTCCGGGACCACGTGGTGCCGCACCTGGAGCGTCCCGGTCCGCGCCGTGGATGGCCAATGGATCCGCCGCCAGTCATCCCCTGGTTGGTAGTCACGCAGGCTGTGGAAGGCGACCCCGTCCCGCGCGGAGCCATGCGCGTCGCCGCCCTCGGTCTCCCGGATGCCTGCCATCGGCAGCGGGGCGATCCGGTGCGCCCGCGGGTAGACGTACAGCACCGACTCCCTGCCGTGCGCGGCCCGGGTCCGCAGCAACTGCAGCGGGTCGGCGTGGCCGACCGCGGGCGCGGGGAGCACATGCCTGCCACGGCGGTCGGTCGGCAGCGGGTAGGTGGACTCGGTGCTGCCCCCCGCGGGCAGGCTCGGCAGCGGGACCGCGATCCGCCGTCCGGCCAGGGTCTCGGTGACCAGCAGCGGCGGGCTGCGCCTGCGCCCGATGTTGGTCACGGTCAGCACTCCGTAGGCCGGATCGCCTTCCGGTACCCGCGGCGGACTGATCGCGCGCACCGTGGTGAGCCGCGGGCGGGCCAGCATCCACACCGCCGCGACCAGCAACGCCGCCACGCAGCCGAGGCCGAGCAGGAGCAGCTCGGGGTATCCGGTGAGCAGGCCGCCCGTCAGCAGCAGCACGGCCGAGGCGGCGAGGACGGCCCCTTTCCCGGTGAGCACGGCGGTTCACCGGTCTCCTGGTGCCCGGGGAACCGGCACCCCCGCCAGGATGTCCCGCACCACCGCCTCGGGGGTCTGCTGCTGGATCCGGGCCTGTGAACTCAGCAGCAGCCGGTGGTTCAGCACCGGTACCGCGATGGCCTTCACGTCGTCGGCGGTGACATAGGAGCGGCCCATCGAAAGGGCGTAGGCCTGCGCCGCGGTGGCCAGCGCGATACTCCCCCGCGGGCTGGCGCCGAGCTCGACGTCCGGGTGGGTACGGGTCGCCCTGGTGATCGTGGCGACGTAGGCCTGCAGCTCGGCCGAGATGTGCAGATCCCGCACCAGCCCGATGAGCGTACGCAGCTGGTCCAGCTCCAGCACTGCGCGCAGCTGCTCGGGCTTGCGCCGGGCGACCCCGTCGGCGACCACCGCAACCTCGTCGTCCAGTCCCTCCGGATAACCGATGGAGATCCGCATCAGGAACCGGTCGAGCTGGGCCTCGGGCAGCACGTACGTTCCCTGGTGCTCCACCGGATTCTGGGTGGCGATGCAGAGGAACGGATCCGGGACCGCGCGGGCGGCGCCGTCCACGGTGACCTGCCGCTCGGCCATCACCTCCAGCAACGCCGACTGGGTCTTCGGTGAGGCACGGTTGATCTCGTCGGCCAGCAGGATGTTGGTGAACACCGGGCCCTGCCGGTACTCGAAGCCGCCCTTGGCCTGGTCGTAGACCTGCACGCCGGTGACGTCCGATGGCAGCAGGTCGGGGGTGAACTGGATCCGTTTCACCGTCGTGCCCGCGACGGAGTGCGCTATCGCCTTGGCCAGCGAGGTTTTCGCCACCCGGGGACGTCCTCGATCAGCAGATGCCCTTCGGCGAGCAGGCACACCAGTGCCAGCCGGACCGGCGTCGACTTCCCCCTGATGAAGTCCTCGACGTTCCTGGCCAGCTCATGGAAACCCTGCTGGGAGACGATCCAGTCGGGCACCGGCTCCTCTCCATACCCTCGCAGTCGCCACCAAGTGCATACCACGCGCGCAGCAAAGGAGTTCATCGTAGCGGTGCCCGATCCGGCCTCCCGGGGTGCCCGGATATCCGCGAGACGGCGGGCGGCGGCGGGCGGGCACGGCATACGCCCCAGCCTCCCGCCCCGCACGATCGGCAGCTACGGGTCGCCTGTCGCCTGCCGCACAGACGCGGGACGACGCACCTGCGGGACTACGTGGCGCCGGTCGCCCACTCGCTCGCCGAGGCATACGTCCAGTCGCATGTCGCCCGGCCGGTACGGGTCTCACCACCGGGCACGGCAGGTCCTCAGGTAGCTGAGGAACGAGGCCTGCAGGCCGGTCACGTGCGTTTCGCGCAGGACTGCGCTGGTGACGGCTCCGTCGCGGGAGGTGAGGCGGTGCAGGACGGTGGCCGTGTTCTTCGTGAGGTTGGGTCGGCGAAGAGCTTCGGTCTTCGTGGCCGCCACGAGAGCTTCCATCGGCATCGTCGGTGTGCCACGGTGCCGCCGCTCCCGGACGTCCTGGCAGCCATGCTCGAGGCGCAACGATCCCGTGACAACGACGGGCTTTTCGAGACCGCCCAGCAAGGCACCTTCGACGACCTCGTTGTGGCGATCTGGCGGACCTACACCCGCCCGGAGCAGCTGTCGCGTGTCCGCGGCTTCTTTCACGTCGCAGGCCTGGCCGCGTACAGCCCAGAGAACTTTCGTGAGTTCATCGACTCACTCGACGACCTGACCAAGATTCTGGCCTCGCTCGCGGAACGCGAAGGGCTCGGCGCCGAGGAAGCGCTGACCACGGCCTCCGTCACCATCGCCGCGATTCGTGGCCTGTTCCGCCAGGAGGTCCTGACTCCGGCAGGCCACTCGAAGGACGCGGTCGCCTTGATCCTGCGTATGAGCAAGGGCCAGTCCGTTTCACGGACACATCCGGGGCCTTGAGCAGGTAGTACTGCAACGAACGGCTGGACGCCGTCAAGGAAACGAGGCCGGGCTGGCCGTGACCTGAGAACCGACCCTCGCCACCCTCCGGCCTCACCCAATCGTGTGTCGAACACATGAGCGAAGTCGCGGTACTGTGGGGTTGTGACCAGGACCTTCGGCATCGACACCTCCCGCATGAGCGAGGAGGAACTCCTGACCGCGCTGGGCGACCTCGAACAGCAGCGGCGAGCTCTGTACGCTCGGGAGCTGGCGGTCCTGGCCGAACTCGACGGCCGCGACACCGCGAACCAGAAGGGCTACCGCGACCTGCCGACCTTGACCCGGGAGATCCTGCGGGTCAACCCGTATGACGCCCGCCAGCGCGTGGCGCACGCCCGTGCGGTGGTGCGGCGCTACGGCCCGGGTGGGATACCGCTGGAGCCCGACCTGCCCGAGGTCGGTGCGGCGGCGGCCGAGGGGGTGATCGGGCCGGAACACATCGAGACCATCCGCGCCACCATCACCCGCTTCCCCCAGCCGGTCAGCCTGCCGGACCGGGAACATGCCGAGGCGCTGTTGACCAAGGCCGCGCGGGAGTACGAACCCCACACCGTCACCACCCTGGGCCGGGAGATCCTGGCCCGCCTGGACCAGGACGGCACCCCACCCACCGAAGACGAACTCGCCCGACCGGAACGGCACCTGGACTGGCGACAAACCCGCGGCGGACGACTCCGCGGCACCTTCGAGCTGGACGCCGAAACCGCCGCGGTACTGACCGGGCTGATCGAACCCCGCGCCAAACCCTCCAGCACCGCAGACGAACCCGACCGTCGGAGCAAGTACCAGCGCCAGGGGGACGCGTTCGCCGACGTGCTGCGCGTGGCAGCGGGGTGTCCCGAAGAGGGGCCCACCGAGGCGGGCGAACCCTTCACCGTCATGGTGACCATCACCCTCGACGACCTCAAACACGGCACCGGATACGGGCTCCTGCACGGGCAGGAGTCCTACTCCGCCGCCCAAATCCGGCGCATGGCCTGCGACTCCTACGTCGTGCCCGCGGTCCTGGGCGGCAAGGGCGAGATCCTCGACATCGGACAGCGCACCCGCACCGTACCCCTGGCCATCCGCAGGGCGCTGATCCTGCGGGACCACGGGTGCACCTTCCCCGGCTGCCGGAAAAAACCCAAGCAATGTGACGCGCATCATGTGGTGTTCTGGGCCAACGGGGGACCCACCGCCCTGCACAACCTCACCCTGCTCTGCTGGTACCACCACAACCTCATCCACCACACCGACTGGCACGTCCGCATACGCAACGGACTACCCGAATTCATCCCACCCGCCTTTGTGGACCCGGAACGAAGACCCAGACGCAACCTCCTCCACCGCCAAGGGAAGGAGGCCGAATGATGAAACAGGGAACCGTGCAGCGCCTAACCCTTGTCCTCACCGGTGGGGCGGACCACCAGCACCGGACACTGGGCGTGCTGAACGAGGGCCTGACTGGTCGACCCGAGCAACATGCCCCGGAAGCCGCCCCGGCCCCGGCTGCCGACCACGACCAGTCGCGCCCTGCCCGACCATTCCAGCAGCTGGTGCCGCGGACGGTCACGCACCACCACGCGCTCCACCGGCACGTCCGGGTACTTCTCCTGCCATCCGGCGAGGCGCTCGGCGAGCGACCGCTGCTCGATCTCGTCAACCGACTCCCATACCGCGTTGAACCGCTCCGGGCTGAACACGTCGTCGTAGTCCCCGTCGACCCAGGAATGCACGGCCACCAGCGGCGCGTTCCGCTCCGTCGCCTCGTCGAAGGCGACCCCGATCGCGCGGTCGCTGATCGGGCTACCGTCCACACCGACCACCACGGGACCCTCCTCGGGCAGCCCGTCGGCACCGTCCCGGCCACGCACGACCGCGACCGGGCAACGCGCGTGCGCGGACACCGCGATCGCGGTGGAGCCCAGCCGCATCCCGGCGAACCCGCCCGAGCCCGAGGCACCGAGCACGATCATCCGCGCCACACCGGACAGTTCGAGCAGCACCGGTACCGGTGCCTCGCGGCGCAGGTCCGTCTGCACGGCGAGCCCGCTGGCGACCGAACCCGCCGCCGCGGCGGACTCCTCCAGGATCCGCCTACCTTCCTGCTCCAGCGCCTCGAACACATCCAGCGGTGCGGGCAGTCCCCCGCCGTAGGAGCCACCAGGGTGGAAGGCGTGCACCAGGTACAGGCCGAGGTTGCGTTCGGCGGCCATCCTCGCCGCCCACTCCACGGCCCGGTTCGCCGCATGGGAACCGTCGACCCCGACCACGATGGTGCCGTCCGCTGTCTGCGTGCTCATGACTCGCTACTCCTTCGTCTGACCAGCCCTGCCGAACTCCGCGCCGATCACCGGCCATGCGGCAGGAGATCGTCGAACGCAAAGCGACACTTGTTGTGTACGGCGACCACCCCGGGGAGCGCGCCGGTCAGGGCGACCGCCCTCGCGGCCTCGCTGCGCCTGCCGACCCTGCCGGTGAGTGTCACCACGCCGTCCCGTACGCCGACGACCACCTGCGCGGGCTCCGCCCACAGGCCACGCCGGATCACCTCCCGTTCGACCACGGTCCTGATCTCGTCGTCCGGTTGGAGGAAGACACTGAGCAGGTCACACCGTGCCAGCACGACGACCAACCTGCCGGATCCGTCCACCACGTACAGTCTGCGCAACCGGCCCGCTGCCAGCCACCCGGTGGCCTCGGCCAGCGGTTCCTGCCGCCCGATGGTCCTCACCTTGCGATTCATCAGCTCCAGCGCCGTTGTGCCATGCGGCCTACCCAGCAGGTCGCCCTCGGAAACCACCCCGATCGGGCGACCGGCGGAGTCGACCACGGGCACCGCACCGATGCGGTGCGCGGCCAGTACGGACACGATCTCCTTGAACGGTATGCGCGGTACGACCGTGACAACCGGCTCGGTCATCAGGTCGGCCACTCGCGGACCACGCATGGCTGCCTCCTGGTGGGTGCGCGGTGCTAGACCCAGCTTCGGCACTCGCCGCCCGCGGCACACCGGGCATTCGTCACCTGCGGCAGGGACCTTCGCCCCTCCGAGAGCGCCACCCCGCTGGGTGACCGCGGAACCCGCGCACGGAACGTGCCGTCCCAACTGCGCCTGGTCGCCGATCGGCCGGGCCGGAAAAGACAGGGGACGGTGTTCGGCATGGAACTCGGTGAGCTGTGCGCACGGGCCGCGGCGGGCGACCAGGCGGCCATGGCCGCGCTGGCACGGGAGGCCGCCGCGCTGCTGCTGGCCGTGGCCAGGGCGCACCGGCTGAACGAGGCGGACAGCTGGGACGTGCACCAGAACACCTGGGTGTCGCTGGCCGGACGGCTGCCGCGGGTACGGAACCCGCGCAGGTTTTCCGCCTGGCTGGCGACCACCGCGCGCAGGTTGGCGTTACGCACGTTGCGCGGGCGACGGCGGGAGCTGCCCCGCGGCTATGGAACGGGCGAGCGCGAGCTGTTCGAACGCCCGCTTCCCTCCGCGGAAGCACTGGTGCTGCGGCTGGAACGGGACCGGATGCTGTGGCAGGTGGCCGCGCGACTGCCCAGGCGGCATCGGCTGCTGCTGTGGCTGCTGGCGTACCGGCCGGAACTCACCCAGGCGCAGCTCGCCGCGCGGCTGGGTATCGCGCCGGGCAGTGTGGGCCCGCTGCGCAGGCGTTGCTTCGACCGGATGCGGGGGTGGTTGCGTGCCGAGGGGATCGACGGCTTCGAGTAACCATCCCGGGCCGGGTCAGGAGGCGGGCGCCAGCACCTCCGGGGCGACCTCGGCAACAGGGCCGACGACACCGGCCAGGCAAGCACAGCCGCCGGCCAGCTCCACGCAGTCCACGGTCAGCGAGTGCCGCAGCTCATCGTGATCGGCGCAGCCGAGGTCGGTGCACTCCACCTGGTCATCGGCGTGCAGTACGAGCGTGCCGTGGCAGTGGTCGAGACCGCCGGCGCACCGGACGCACTCCATAGTGGATGCCTTTCCCGAGAAGACTGACCTGACCCGGTTTTCTTAGCATCCCGTGGCGGGCCTGCGTGGTATTCGCGGTGGCGTGTCGCGGCTCAGCTGCCGGAATCAGGCCGACTTCGGCGACCGGCGGGTCTTGGCGGGCTTCTTCGCGGCGGTCTTGCCCGACCCACTCGACCCACTCGATCTGCTCGACCCACTCGATCCACTTGAGCTGCCCGAAGCGCCCGAACCGCTCTTGCCGCCCGTGCCCTTGCTCGTCGCGCTCCGGCCGGTGGAGCCACCTGACTTGCCTCCGGTGCGCTTGGCGGGCTCGGCGGAGCCGTCCCGGTCCTTCTTCGCGGCGCTCACGCTGGCCTGTAGCGCGGTCAGCAGGTCGGTGACATCGGCCTCGTGCTTGGCGGCCGGCGCCTTGGTGGCGCCGTCCCCTTCGATCTTGGCCTGGATCAGCGACTCCAGTGCCTGCCGGTAGGTGTCCTCGTACTTCTCCGGTTCGAACACGGTGTCGGAGAGCGAGTCGATGAGCGAGCTCGCCATGGTCAGCTCCTGCGAGCGCACCTGCGGTGGCTCCTCCTGCAGGAACGCGAAGTCGGGGGTGCGCACCTCGTCCGGCCACAGCATGGTGGTCATCACCAGCACGTCGGAGACCACCCGCAGCAGCGCGAGGCTCTCCCGCTGCCGGATGGCCACCTTGACCACCGCCACCTGCCCCGACTTGTGCAGCGCGTCCCGGAGCAGGACATACGGCTTGGTCGCCGCCTTCTGCGGTTCCAGGTAGTACGTGCGGTCGTAGTAGATGGGGTCGATCGCCTCCAGTGGGACGAACTCGAGCACGTCGATCGTCTTCGAGGTGGACAGCGGCAGGTCCTCGAGGTCCGCGCTGGTCAGCACGACCATGCCGCCATCTGGCAGCTCGTAGCCCTTGGCGATCTCGGCGTACGGCACCTCCTTGTCCTCCGCCGAGCAGAACCGCTTGTACTGGATCCGGCCGCCGTCGGTCTCGTGGACCTGCCGGAAGTTGATGTTCTTGCTCTCGGTTGCCGCGTACAGGTGAATCGGGATGGAGACCAGCCCGAACGAGACCGCGCCCTTCCACATCGCGCGCATCGCCTACCTCCGATCCCCCGCCGGTCCAGCGGCGTCGGGTTACGGATACCGACGATACGCGGTGAGATCGTCTTCGGACACCGCTGAGCTGCTCATCCGGCCAGGTGACGCAGGTCCTGCTGCCAGTCGTAATGCACGTCGAGGCCACCACGGCCCTTGGCGAGCCCTGGCCGCAGCACCAGCTGCTCGTCGTAGTCCCCGCCGTTCTGGTACCGGAACGGCAGTGGCTCGGTTTCCGGCAGTGAGCTCACCCGTTCGCGCACCCGCGCCGCGGCGGCCGCGTACTCGGCCGCGGAGACCCGGTCCGCCCCGTACACCGCCAGCGGGGGCAGCACCGCCATCCCGCTGTACCAGAGCGTGCCGTGCTGCAAGGGGAACAGCAGGTGCTCCAGCTGGCCGTTCACCCCGCGAGCACTCATGCTGGGTTCCCTGGCCCCCGCGGTCACCAGGACCATGGCGCGCTTGCCTGCCAACCTGCCCTCCCCGTAGCGGAGGGTGTTGCCACTGTCCGGATCGGTGACGCCATAGGCGAAACCCTTCACGAACACCCGGTCGAACCAGCCTTTGAGGATCGCGGGCATCCCGTACCACCACAGCGGGAACTGCACCACCAGCGCATCGGCCCATTCGAGCTTGTCCTGCTCGGCGCGGATGTCCGCGCTCAGCCCGCCGGAACGGTACGCGCTACCGGACTCCGCCCCGACCACCAGCCGCCGGGTGGGGTCATGGCCGAAGTCGGCGTGGTCCACCACCGGGTTCCAGCGCATCGCGTACAGATCGGACGACCGGTACTCGTGCCCCTGCTCGCGCAGGGTGCGCAGCCCTTCCTCGTGTAGCGCCCCGCCGAGGGAGCCGGGCTCCGGATGGGCGAACAACCACAACACCTTCACGTTTTCGCCTTTCCCACTCGGGTTCCTGTCCTGGGTACCGATCCTGATCTCCGCCGGTGCCCGCGGCGAGTGGCCCGATGGCCAGCATGTGAAAGGATCGGGCCATGGCCATCTTCGAGTTCCCCGGCAGGCACCGGGTCGCGGTGCTGGTACGGCCCGGGCTGTTGCCGATCGAGCTCGGCATCGTGCACCGGTTGTTCGGCCAGGCCCGCATACCCGAGGGCGAGCCGCTGTACGAGGTGGTGACCTGTGCGCTGGAACCCGGTGAACTGCGCACCGACGCCGATGTCACGATCAACGTCCGGCACGGGCCCGCGGCGCTGGCGGAAGCCGACACCGTGGTGGTGCCCGCCTCCGATGTGGACTACGAGCCGCGTACCCGGACCGCGGCCGGGCCGCTGGCCGGGGCGTTCGCCCGGATCCGGCCGGACACCAGGATCGCCTCGATCTGCACCGGATCGTTCGTGCTCGCCGCGGTGGGGCTGCTGGACGGGCGCAGGGCCACCACACACTGGCGCTCCTGCCCGGAGTTCGCCGAGCTGTACCCGCGGGTGCGGCTGGAGCCCGACGTGCTCTACACCGACGACCGGAACGTGCTCACCTCGGCCGGGGTGGCCGCGGGCATCGACCTGTGCCTGCACATGATCCGGTGCGACCACGGGTCGGCGGTGGCCAACGAGGTGGCCCGCGGCACCGTCGTGCCACCGCACCGGGAGGGCGGGCAGGCCCAGTTCATCCTGCGGCCGATCCCGGAGCCCGCGGTCTCCTCCACCGGCCGGGCTCGGGCCTGGGCGCTGCGCAATCTCGAACGTCCGGTCACGCTGCGCGAGCTGGCCGCGCGGGAGTCATTGAGCGTCCGCACGCTCACCCGCCGGTTCCGGGAGGAGGTCGGCACCTCGCCGACGCAGTGGCTGACCCAGCAGCGGCTGCAGCGGGCCCGGCACCTGCTGGAGGAGACCGACCTGCCGATCGACCGGGTCGCCGCGGACGCCGGGTTCGGCACCGCAGCCTCGCTGCGCCAGCACCTGCAGGCCACGCTGGGCGTGTCCCCCAGCGCCTACCGCGGCACCTTCCGGGCCGGCAGGGATCGATCCGGTGCCGGCTGACCCGGCCTCAGTGATCGGGCTGCTCGCCCAGCTCCTCGCGCAGGATGGTGTCCACCCGGCCGGTCGCGGCTCGTAACGCATGGTATGCACCAATCACGGCGATCAGGACCACTGCGGTGATGATCGCGGCCCGCAACGACCCGAGGTATCCGATAAGCAGGACCGCTTGCAGGAGCAGCAGTCCGGCGAGCAGCCGTACCGGATGCGCCCTACGGACCAACGCCGTCACGATATGCGAAGCCATGACCGATTCCTTCCGCCAACCGGACCCGTCCGGCACCCCCGTACTGGCTACTCGCGGTGATCTCGGTCTTCGTTACGGCTGGTTACCTGAATTTTCAAGGCTCGCCCGATCGTGACGCGACCGAGCCCGGCCACCGGGTGCGGGAGACGAGGTTCCCGGTGGCCGGGCTCGGCGCGGTGCGACGCCGCTGCCGGGTTACGGCAACCGGTCCAGGTGCGGCGCCACGGTATTGGCGAAGCGGTAGCCGTTGGACGCGTCCCAGTTGATCGACCAGGTCATCGCGCCCCGAATGCCCGGATATGTCGTGCTGGGCTGGAAGCTGCCGCAGTTGGTGCCCACCGAAAGGCAGTCCAGCGCGTCGTTGACATTGCCGGGTGACTGGTAGCCCCCGCCCGCGGCCCTTGTCGACGCGGGCAGGCCCAGCCCGACCTGGTCCGGCCGCAGCCCGCCCTCCAGCTGGATGCAGGCCAGCGCGGTCAGGAAGTTCACCGTGCCCTGGGCATATACCTGCTGGTCACAGCCGAGCATCGTCCCGCTGTTGTAGTACTGCATGTTGACGATGGTCAGGATGTCCTTGATCGACAGTGCCAGCTGGAAGTACCCGTTGCCCGTGGACTGCATGTCCAGGGTCTGCGGCGCCATGGTGATGATCTCGCCGCCCGCGGCGTGGATCCTGCGCAGCGCCGAGCTCATCGGGCCGGGGTGGATGCCGTTCTCGAGGTCGATGTCCACGCCGTCGAAGCCGTAGTCGTTGATCAGCCCGATCATGTCGGTGGCGAAGTTGTCCGCGGCGGCGGAGTCGCCGACCCAGACGGTGCCCTTCTCCCCGCCTACCGAGAGGATCACCTTCTGCCCGCGCGCCTGCACCGTGCGGATGTCCGCCCGGAACTGCGCGTCGGTGTAGCCGCCAAGGCGGTCGGAAAGGCCGGGGTCCAGGGTGAACTCCACCCCACCGTTACGGCCGGGCACGGCGTCCACGAAGGCGACGGCGATGATGTCGTAGGTCGTCGGGACGTCGGCGATGCGCAGCGGCTGTGCCCCGTTGTCGAAGTTGTGCCAGTAGCCGGTGAGCACATGATCGGGCAACTCCCCGCCAGGGTCACCGCCGTCCGGCGCGGTGGTCACCTCGACCGCGGCCGAGCGGGGCGACTCCCCCGCGCTGTTGTAGGCGGAGACCGTGTAGCGATACGTGGTTTCGGCTCGCAGACCGGTGTCGGTGTAGGAGGTCGTGCCGGTCGAGGCGACCCGCGTGCCGTCCCGGTACACGTGGTAGCCGGTGACCGTGCCACCCGGCGCGGACCAGGACAGCGCGGCCGCGTTCGAGCCGGACGCCTGGCCGGACAGCCCGTCCGGCGCCGAGGGCAACTGCGGGTCCGGGTCACCGCCACCGGGGCCGTCCAGCACGATGTCGTCGGCGTAGTACGTCGGCTGGCCGTACCAGCCGTGCACGTAGATGGTCACGCTCGTGGTGGAGGCACCGGTGGTGAACTCGATCGCGAGCTCGCTCCATGAGGTGCCAGAGCTCCAGGTGCTGCGGTCGCCGCTGCCGGTCCCGGTCACGCCGAGGTAGGTGTAGCTGCCCTGGACCCAGCCGGAGAGCCGGTAGTCGGTGCCAGGCTCGACGGTGATGGTCTGCGCGCAACGGGCGGTGCCCTGCCCGGCCGGGGTGCCGGCGAGGGCGTAGGAACCCGCGTGCACCGGGCTGCCGACCACCTCGGTGCCGGCCCCGCAGGTCCAGCCGGTGGTGTTTCCCGCTTCGAAACCGCTGTTCACCGCGATGTTCGCGGCCTGTGCCGTGCCCGCAGGCAATAACGCGAGTGCCACCAGCGCGGCCGGTAACGCGCCCGCGAGCAGGCGCCGTGGGGTCCGAGCCATGTTCCGCCTCCACAATGCAGGGAATGTGGTCTATACCACTAGAGGTCCAGTAAAGAAAATGGACTAGACCACTTGAAAAGTCAACCCTGTGCCACTCCGCGCGCGAACGGACAGAAAACCGGACAAGCCGGCACCGGCCCTTGACCTCCCCGTGTCCGCGCACTCACGCTGGGATGTCGTGAGAGCGCTCTCACAGTCGAAAACCTCGTTCACGCCGGGGCTGGCCCCCTACCCGGCCCCGGGTTTCCCTGCCGCCTGAATTGAGGATGACGTGAGATGAAACGCAAGCACACACCACTCCGCCTGGTCGCAGCGGCGGCCCTGGCACTCACCGCAGCCACCGGGCTCACCGGCGCCCCCGCCGCGGCACAGCCGCAGCTCTCCCCCGGCCTCGCCGAAGCCATGCAGCGTGACCTCGGGCTTACCGAGCAACAGGCCCGTACCCGGCTGGCACAGGAGGCGGCCGCGGCCCGTCAGGCGCCCGCAGCCCGTCAGGCCGCCGGCGAGGCCTTCGGCGGCAGCTGGTTCGACCCGGAGCGGGGCTCACTGATGGTCGGCCTGACCGATCCGGCCAAGGCAGACGCGGTGCGAGCCACCGGGGCGCAGCCGGTCCAGGTCCCGGTCAGCGCGGCCGAACTGAACGCAGCCAAGGCCGCGATCGACGCGCTCGGCCCGGCGCCGGATGGCGTCACCAGCTGGCACGCGGACCACCGCTCGGGCAAGGTCGTGATCACCATGCTGGCGGGCGCATCCGGCCCGCGGCTGGAGCAGTTCCTCGCGGCCGCCCACGAGGCAGGCCCGGTCACTGTGCGGACCGCACCGGGCACCGAGGCGCCGCGGACCTTCGCGGCCGGGGTGGTCGGTGGCGACCCCTACTACATCAACGGAAACACCCGCTGCTCGATCGGCTTCGCGGTGCACGGCGGGTTCGTCAGCGCGGGCCACTGCGGCGGCGTCGGCAGCTCGGTGGTCGGCTGGGACGGCTCGGCCATGGGCCACTTCGCGGGCTCGTCCTTCCCCGGCAACGACTACTCGTTCATCCGGACCGGCCACGGCTGGTGGACGGTTCCGGTGGTACTCGGCTGGGGCACCGTGCCGGACCGCCTGGTCCGCGGTTCCTGGGAGGCACCGGTCGGTTCCTCGGTCTGCCGCTCCGGTTCGACCACGCACTGGCACTGCGGAACCGTGCTGGCCAAGAACGAGACCGTGAACTACGAGCAGGGCGCCTTCCACGGCGCCACCAAGACCAGCGTCTGTGCCGAGCCAGGCGACTCCGGCGGCTCCTTCATCACCGGGGACCAGGCGCAGGGCGTCACCTCCGGCGGATGGGGTAACTGCTCCAGCGGCGGCCAGACCTGGTTCCAGCCCGTGAACGAGATCCTCTCCCGCTACAACCTGCAACTACACACCGCCTGACGACCGGGCCCTGAACGTGGCTTTCCGGACGTTCAACGTCGCGAACGGCACTATCGGGACATCTGACGTCGCGAACGCCACGTTCAGGGCTGCACCGGGGGCAGGCGGGCGGCGAGCACGGCGGAACGTCCGGATCGGACGGTCTGCACCGCCTCCCGCACCGCCGCGGGCAGCTCCGCGGGCGCCGTCACGGTGCGCGCCAGCGCACCCCCGGCGGCCGCGGCCACGGCGGGCAGGTCCGCCCCCGGTGCGAACCCCACGCCGAAATCGTCCGCCTCCGCCGCAGCGCCGTCCGGGTGCACCCCGAGCGCGGACACCTTCGGCGCCTGCCAGCCCTCGTTGTCCAGGATGATCGTCAGGCTGGGCACGCCGTACCTGCGGGCGGTCCACAGCGCCGAGGCCGGCACGCCGAACAGGTAGGTGCCGTCCCCCACCACCGACACCACCAGTGCGTCCGGCCGCGCCAGCTTGACCCCGATCGCGGCGCCCGCGTACCAGCCGAGCGAGCCGCCGCCGGAGCCGAGCAGCCCGCCCGGCCGGGTGCGCCGCAGGTGCTCGCTCACCGCGAGGTAGTTGGTGATGGCCTCGGTGAGCACAATGGTCTCACCGTCCACGGTGGCCAGTTCCGCCCGCAGGCAGGCAAGCAGGTACTCGGGGGTGATCACCTCGGGATCCGGCTGTTCGCGGGCGGTCAGCTCGCGCAGGCGCCGCTCCCGCGCCGTCGCGGCGGCGGCAAGCCGCTCCCGCACCAGCGCCGCATCGAGCCGCCCCGGCTCCTCGAGGAACCCGGTGAGCTGCCGCGCCGCGATGCCGAGGTCGGCGCGGGCGAACAGCTCGGCAGGCAGGTGCCACAACGGCATCTGCTCCTTCAGCGGATCGACGTCCACCACGAACACCCGCGCGCCCGCGCCGGGCCCGTTCCGGACCGGGATCCACGGGACGTCGCTGCCAAGCACCAGCACCACGTCCGCGGCCGCCAGCAGCGGGTGGTGCTCCGGGATGTTCCACTGGTGGCCACCGTGCAACGGGTGGTCCGCGGGGAAGTTCAGCCACATCGGCACCGACTCGATCACCGGCGCGCCCAGCCGCTCGGCCAGGCCGACCAGTGCCGGTACCGCCTCCTGGTCCCGGCCGAGGTAGGAGGTGACGATCACCGGGCGTGCCGCCCCGGCGAGCGCCTCGCCGATCCTGCGCAGGGTTCCCTGCGCCAGTGCGGCCGGCTCGACCGGGGTGTACCGGTCCAGGGCGTACTCCGGCCGGTCCGCGGCGGCCTGCTCCAGCCGCTGCTCCATCACCTCCCGCGCGCCCACCAGGTAGACCGGGCCCGCCGGCTCGCTGGCCGCGATCTGCGCCGCGCGATGCACGATCTGCTTGACGTTGTCCGCGACCCGGATCTCGTAGTCGTACTTGGTGTAGCCGCGCACGATGCCGCGCTGGTCGTGCACGTCCTGCACCCACTGGATGAACTCGTCCCTGCTGCCGGTGTGCTCGCCGTGCTGAGTGACCGGCGAGGCACCGGCGAACACCAGCACCGGCACCCGGCCCTTGGCGGCGTTGTGCAGCATGCCGCCGATGTTCTGGGTGCCGCATTCCACGTGCACCAGCACCGCCTGGATCCGGCCGGTGGCCTGCGCGTAGCCCTGGGCCGCGGAGAAGGCCACACTCTCGTGCGGACAGATCACCAGTTCGGGGAACCGGTCCACGGTGCCCTCGGCGCGCGCCCGCGCGTAGGCCTCGATCAGGCCGGGATGGTCACTGCCGAGGTTGGCGAACACATAGCGCACGCCGACCTCGGTCAGCGCCTCCAGGAATGCCGTGCTGGTGGTGTACCGCGGTGCGCTCATGTCCCCAGCCAACAACCAGGGCCGGGCCGCGCGCACGCCGGGCATTTCGGCCAATGAAACCGCGCCGGGTGCTCGCACTCAGCCGCCCGCGAGCACCCGGGAGAACCCGCGTGCCGCGGTGAGCACGGCGGGAGCCAGCCGCTCGGCGGTGACCGCGCTCGCTCTTCCGGTGATCGAGATCGCCGCGACCACCGTGCCGTCCGGTCCGTACACCGGCGCCGCCACCGCGGACACGCCGACCTCGGCTTCCTCGTAGTTCACCCCGTAGCCGCGTTCCCTGGTCCGGTCCAGTTCCCTGTGCAGCAGGCCGGGCAGCACGATGGTGCGCGGGGTGTACCTGGTCAGGCCACATTCGACAGTCCGCATGAACCGCTCGCGCCCGGAGTTGGCAAGGAACACCTTGCCGGTGGCCGTGCAGTACGCGGGCAGCCTGCCGCCCACCCTGGAGATGATCCGGACCGAGGAACTGCCGGAGACCTTGTCCACGAACAGCGTGTCCAGGTCGTCGCTGACGGCGAGGTGCACGTTCTCGTGGGTGGCCTCGTACAGGTCGGTGAGGTACGGCCGTCCGGTGTCGCACAGCGTCCTGGCGCGGGAGACCTGCTGGCCCAGCCGGAACAGCTTCATCCCCAGCTGGTAGCCGGAACCCACCCGGTCCAGTGCGCCCCAGGACACCAGCTCGCCGAGCATGCGCAGCGCCGTCGGTTTGGGCAGCCCGCTGCGCTCGGCCAGCTCGGCAAGGCTCAGCTCGGTGTCGGTGGGGCCGAAGGCGTCGAGCAGCCGCAGCGCTCGCGGCAGCACCGCCTTGGGCACGAGGTCGTCCGGCATAGCGCGAGTGTTGAGCACGGCCACGGCCGCACGCAACACTCAGCGTCCGTTCCTGAACTCGCGACACGGTCGGCTCGGCCGGACTCGGGTTCCGGCACCGCCGCTCGCCTCGAGTGGCAAAGTCCAGTTCAGGAACAGGCACTCAGGACTCCTGGCGCGCGGGAAACGCCCGGCGGGCAATCTGGTCGTAGTCGGTGCCCGCGGCGGCCGGGTCGTCCCGCCCCGCCCTGGTGCCCAGCCAGGCGCAGCCGAACCCGAAGGGCACCGACACCAGCGCCGGGATGGTCAGCGGGAACACGGCCGCGGCACCGAGCACGTCCGGGCCGAGCGCGACCAGCCCCACCGCCGAGACCAGCCCGCCGACCAGGCCGGAGACCGCGCCCCTGCGGTTGAACCGGCGCCAGTAGATGGTCAGCAGCAGCACCGGCATGGTGGTGCTGGCCGCGACCGAGAAGGCGAGGTTGCCGAGGAAGGCGACGTTGAGGTCCTTGGCGGCGAAGGCCATCAGCATCGCGATCACCGCGATCCCCGCACCGGCCACCCTGCCCACCAGCAGCTGCCTGCCCCGCGGCACCGCGCCGCGCCGGAGCACGGTGGTGTAGAGGTCGTGCGCCACCGCACCGGAGGAGGCGATGGAAAGGCCTGCCAGCACGGCGAGGATCGTGGTCATCACCACGCCCGCGACGATCGCGAACAGCAGGTTCCCGCCGAGGGTCTCGGCCAGCCGGGGCGCGGCCAGGTTGCCTGCCTCGTTGTCGGCGGTGATCGTGTCCCTGCCGACCAGGTTCAGCGCGGCGTAGCCGAAGATCGGCAGCGCGCAGAAGAAGAACGCGTAGATCCACATCGCCACCTGGATCGACTGCCGCGCCGCCCGCCCGTTGCGCACGGTCAGGAACCGCACCATGACGTGCGGCAGTCCCATCATGCCGAGCACCATGCCCAGCAGCAGCGAGATCGTGTCCAGTGAGCCGGTGAGATCGCCCTGTTGTGGCGCGATCACCTCGGCACCGAACCGGTCGGCGGCCTCCTGCATGGAGCCCAGCGGGTTACCGCCGGTCTCGGCGGTAACCAGCACCAGCAGGGCGAACACCGTCCCGATCAGCAGCACCGCCTTGAACACCTGGATGTAGGTGGTGCCGACCATGCCACCGAGGAAGGTGTAGAGGGTCATCAGCGTGCCGATCACCAGTACCGCGACCGGGAAGCTCACCCCGAGCAGCAGCTGCGCCAGCAGCCCTGCCCCGATGAACTGGATCACCATGTAGATAATGCTGATGACCAAAGTGGACAATGCCATCACGCCACGCAGCCCGCGGCCTTCGAACCGGGCGGCCACCGCGTCGGCCATGGTGTAGCGCCCGAGGTTACGCAGCGGCTCGGCGATCACCAGCAGCATCAGCAGGTAGGCCGCGGGCACCCCGACCGCGAGATAGAAGCCGTCGAAGCCGCCAAGCGCCACCGCGCCGGTGATACCGAGCAGGGCCGCGGCGGACAGCTGGTCACCCGCCAGCGCGAGCCCGTTCTGCCAGCCGCCGATGCGGGATGAGGCCACGTAGTGGTCGTCGGCGCTGTTGTTTCGCCGGGATGCGTAGCTGGTGAGTACCAGGGTGACCGCGATCAGTGCCACCACGATCAGTACCGCGGGCACGTTCATCGGTCCCCTCCCCCGCGCTCGGCCCGGTTGGCCCAGCCGCAGAAGGCGACCGCGCCCAGCACCGGGAGCACCATCACCGCGAAGCCGACCAGGTAGCCGATCCCGACCCCGTGCACCACGCCGTCGAGCAGGCTGGTGAACGAGGTGAGCACCGGGAACGTCAGGAACCCGACGAGGGTGACCGCCGCGGCGGTGAGCGCGACCCGTTTCCTGCGGCGGACCGCCGCATCGGCCCGTTCGCTGTCCACTGTGTCCGTACCGCCCTGGTCGCGGGCCTTTCCGGTCGTCACCGTGCCTCCTCGATACCGCGTCGTATCCGGCGGGGCACAGCATCGAGTAGCCGCCCGGAACGGCGAAACCCGGCTATTCCGGCCAGTGAAACGGATCAGGCGAACGGGAGGCCGACGTAGTTCTCGGCGAGGCTGGTGGCCGCAGCCGTGGACTCTGCGGTGTAGCGCAGCTGCGCCAGCTGCAACTGGCGCTGGAACGGGTCGTGCCCTGGGAAGCGGTGCAGCATCGAGGTCATGAACCAGGAGAAGTGCTCGGCCCGCCACACCCTGCGCAACGCGGTATCCGAATAGGACTCTACGAGGTCGGTTTCGTTGTGCGCGAGCAGCCGTTCCAGCGCGCGGGCCAGCAGGCTGACATCGGCGACGGCGAGGTTCATCCCCTTGGCCCCGGTCGGCGGGACGATATGCGCCGCGTCCCCGGCGAGGAAAAGCCGTCCGTACTGCATCGGGGAGGCCACGAAGCTGCGCATGGTGCTGATCCCCTTCTCCCGCAGAGGCCCCTCGGGCAGCCCGGACTCACCGTCGAGGGCGAGCCGGGTGTGCAGTTCGGACCAGATCTTCTCGTCCGGCCAGTACCCGATCTCCTCGTCCGGGTCCACCTGGAGGTAGAGCCGGGTCAGCCGCGGTGACCGCATCGAGTAGAGCGCGAACCCACGCTCATGGTGGGTGTAGATCAGCTCCTCGTGCACCGGGGGCGCCTCGGCCAGGATGCCGAGCCAGGCGAAGGGGTACTCGTGCTCGTGGATGGTCAGCTCGCCTCCCGGGATGGCCTGCCTGCTGACGCCGTGGAAGCCGTCGCAGCCCGCGACCACCGCGCACTCCAGCTCCCGCGGCCTGCCATCGGCGTCGGTGAAGGTGATCGAAGGCCGGTCCGTGGTGAGCCCGTGCGGGGCGACGTCCGCGACCTCGAACAGCAGCTCCCCTCCGGCCTCCAGCCGGGTCGCGATCAGGTCCTTGACCACCTCCTGCTGGCCGTACACGGTGATCGACTTGCCGAGCAGCTCGTCGAAGCCGATCCGGTGGTCGGCACCGTCGAACCACAGGGAGATCCCGTGGTGCGCCATGCCCTCGGCGTCCATCCGGGTGCCGAGGCCGACCTCGCGCAGCAACTCGGCCGTCGGCTGCTCCAGCACCCCGGCCCGGACCCTGCGCTGCACGTAGTCCCTGCTGCGTGCCTCCAGCACGACCGAGTCGATCCCGTGCAGGTGCAGCAGATGCGACAGCAACAGGCCCGCGGGCCCAGCCCCGATGATTCCCACCTGCGTACGCATGCACCAACCTCCGTTTCGCTCGACCATGCCGGGGCCATCGTGCCCGCTGCCCCGTGCCAGGGCCGACCGCACCCTTCCGCTGAACGGAAACTCCGACCGGCCGCGAGCGGACCGATCGGTTACCTTCCACTCAACGGAAGCGATCGAGGAGTTCAGGGACATCGAATGGCAGGCAACAGCACCCGCCCCGGCCAGCCGGTCACCGCCCGCGCGCTCGCCCTGCTCAGCGCCTTCGACGTGGCTCACCCGCGGCTGACCCTGTCCGAGATGGCGCAGCGCGCCGGGCTCCCGCTGGCCACCGCGCACCGGCTGGCCGCGGAGCTCGCGGCCTGGCGCGCGCTGGACCGCGACGACGAGGGTGGCTACCGGATCGGCCTGCGGCTGTGGGAGATCGGCCTGCTCGCCCCGGTGTCCAGCAGGTTGCGCGAGACCGCACTGCCGTTCCTGCAGGAGTTGTACGAGTCCAGCAGGGAGAACGTGCACCTCGCCGTGCGGGACGGGTTCGACGCGCTGTACGTGGAGAAGCTGTCCGGGCACCGCTCGGTGCCGATCGTCTCCCGGATCGGCACTCGGCTTCCGCTGCATCCCACCGGGGTGGGCAAGGCCCTGCTGGCGTACGCCGACGCCGCGCTGGTGCGGGCCTACTGCGAACGCCCGCTGCCCCGGTTCACCCGGTACACCATCGCCGAGCGCGGCAGGCTGCTGCGCGAGCTCGAACTGACAAGGGAACGCGGGCACGCGCAGACCAACGAGGAGATGTCGCTTGGCTCCTGCTCGGTCGCGGTGCCCGTCCTGCAGGCCGACGGTACCCCGGTGGCCGCACTCGGCCTCGTGGTCCACTCCAGCCGCGCCGATCTGCCGAAACTGGTTCCGCCGCTGCGCGCAGCCGCCACCGGGATCGGCCGCAGGCTGGCCGAAACGGGCGGGGACGCCTTTCGGCCAGTGGAACGGCAGGCGTGACAGCCCGCCGTGGAGGTGGTCACAGTACGGCCCATGACGCTGCTGGACACCGCTATCTGGACAGGCAAGATCGCAGGCGAGGGCTGGCGGACCGGCAGCGGCGGGGACCGCGCCGTCGTCGAGCCCGCGACCGGGACCGAGCTCGGCAGGCTGGGCATGGCCGGAGCCGAGGACGTCGGCCGCGCAGCGGAGGCCGCAGCCGCCGCGCAGCGGGACTGGGCCGCCCGCCCGTACCACGAACGGGCCGCGGTGCTGCGCCGCGCGGGCGAGCTGTGGCAGCAGCACGCCACCGAGGTGCAGGACTGGCTGATCGCCGAGGCCGGTTCGGTCCGGGCCAAGGCAGGCGTGGAGACCGATATGGCCGCGCAGGAGTGCTTCGAGGCTGCCGCGCTGACCTCGGCGCCCCAGGGCGAGCTGCTGCCGTCGGCGCAGGACCGGCTTTCCATGGTCCGCAGGATTCCGGTGGGCGTGGTCGGGGTGATCGCCCCCTTCAACTTCCCGCTCGTCCTTGCCATCCGCTCGGTGGCTCCCGCGCTGGCGCTGGGCAACGCGGTGATCCTGAAGCCGGACCCGCGCACCGGGGTCAGCGGTGGGGTGACCCTGGCGCGGATCTTCGAGGAGGCAGGGCTGCCGGAGGGCCTGCTGCACATGCTGCCGGGGGAGGTGGCGGCTGGCGAGGCGCTGGTGACCGACCCGCTGGTGCCGGTGATCTCGTTCACCGGATCCACCGGCGCGGGCCGCAGGGTCGGTGAGCTGGCCGCGCGGCACCTCAAACGCACCCACCTCGAGCTCGGCGGGAACTCGGCCATCGTGGTACTGGACGACGTCGACCTTGACGCCGCGACCGGCCTGGGCGCCTGGGGATCGTTCCTGCACTCCGGGCAGATCTGCATGGCCACCGGGCGGCATCTGGTGCACGAGAGCCTGCACGAGGAGTACGTGGAGCGGCTGGCGGCAAGGGCGGACGCGCTGCGGGTCGGCAATCCCGCCGCCGAGGACGTCGCGCTCGGACCGATCATCGACGCAGGCCAGCGGGACAAGGTGCACTCCCTGGTCCAGTCCACTGTGGACTCAGGGGCCCGGCTGGCGGCGGGCGGCAGCTATCAGGAGCTGTTTTACCGGCCGACGGTGCTGTCCGGAGTGGATATCGAGATGCCTGCCTACGCGCAGGAGGTGTTCGGGCCGGTTGCCCCGGTGCTGCCCTTCGGCACCCCGGAGCAGGCCGCCGCGCTGGCCGCCGACAGCGAGTACGGGCTCAGCCTCGGCATCGTGACCAGGGATGTGGCCAAGGGACTCGCGCTGGCCGAGCGGATCCCGACCGGCATCGTGCACATCAACGACCAGACGGTGAACGACGAGGCGGTGGCTCCGTTCGGCGGGATCGCGGCCTCCGGAACCGGTAGCCGGTTCGGCGGGACAGGCGCCAACATCGAGGCGTTCACCGACACCCGGTGGATCACCGTGCGCGGCGAGCCTGCCCGCTACCCCTTCTAGCCGGTCGATCACTAGGGCCAGAGCAGGGTGGCGCCGCGGGTGAGCCGGGGCAGGGCGCCGACCCCGCCGCGGCCGGTGCTGGGCCGGACCAGGCCCGCGCGCACGGCCACCCCGGCGGCCTCCCCGCGCGAGGCGCAACCGAGCTTGCCAAGCAGCCGCTCCACATAGGTCTCCACCGTGCGACGGCTGACCACCAGCTCGTCCGCGATCGCCTGGTTGCTGAGGCCGGCCACGATGCCGGTTGCCACGTCGACCTCGCGGCCGGTCAGCCCGAGCTCGTTGGCGAAGGGAGTGCTGGCCACCACCACCCCGCTGCGGTTGGTGTCCACCACGTTCAGCATCGCCGCCCGGTGCCAGCCTGCCGAGTCCGGCCACAGGAAGGCCAGCCAGGCCGCCGACATGACCCGGAAGGTCTCTGCCAGCTCCACGACGCGCGGGTCCCTGGCCAGCGGGCTGGGCTCGCGCCCGGTGAGCGGGAGGAACTCCCCGCCGGGCACGAGCCTGCTCGCCGTCCACTCCCGGCCGAACCGCCCGTCCAGCTGCGGACAGCGCAGCGGGTCCACCCGCCGGGCCAGCGCGGGCCCGACCTGGGCGACGAACTCACGGGCCCGCTCCCCGAATGCCTGCCGAACCGGAGCGTTCAGGTGCAGCATTCCCACCCGGCGGCCACCCTCGGAACGCAGGGTCGCGGACAATCCGTCCTCGAAACCGGCTGGTCGCAATTTTTCCTGATAATGCGGGGAGGCGCGAAAATGCTGCGGCATATCGTCCATCAGCAACGGCGTCCTGGAGGCGAACAACTGCACGCCCCACCGGGTTCGGGGCAGCGCGTGGGCCAGATCCTGGGAAATCGACTTCCGATAGCCACGCTCCGCGACCACCACGAACCTGCGCGCGATCGGGTCCCATCCGGTCACCTGCGCCGCGCACACCTCGGGGATCGCGCTGGCCAGGGCCTCGAACATCTCCTCCCACTCGACCTCGGCGGCCGTGCCCATCGCGTAACCGATCCGCATCGCAGCAGCAACACAAGAAGGCTCCATCGCCGCTCCTCGCGGATATCCGCCGAAATCCTGTCCGCACAACCGGATATGCGGGACAGGAAACATACATTCGGCGGACAAAACTGGTCAAGCGCTCAGCTCCGCTCAGCCGCGGTCCAGCGCCACGGCCGAACGCGGTCCCTCCGGGTCCACCACCTCCCGGTCCAGCCACAGGTCGGCCACCGCGGCACGCAGTTCGGACCCGTGCTGCTGCGCCAGCCGCACGGCAGCGATGTTCTCGGCGAGCTGTTCCTGCCTGCTGGCGCCGAACAGCACCGTGCTGGTCGCCGGGTGGGTGAGGCAGAACGCGACCGCGGCCTGCGCGGGCGTGACTTCGAAGGAGCGGGCTATCTCCGCCAGCCGCCCGGCAGCCTCGGCGATCCCGCCGCGGATCCCGCCGGGATCCTTGCCGATCATCCGCTCCGGCTCCAGGTTCCCGGCGAGCATCCCGCCCTCCAGCACGTCGGAGGCCTCCAGGGTGATGCCGATGTCCTCGGTCAGCCTGCGAAACGGTGCTCCGTCCGGAATGGACCGGCGGACCACGCTGTATTTCAGCTGGGCCAGCTGCGGACCAGTCACCCCGGCGGCCACCGCGGCCTCGTGCGCGGAGCGGATATCCGCGCAGGCCCAGTTGTTCACTCCCCAGGAGCCGAGTTTGCCCCTGGCGACGAGGTCACCGAGGTCCTCCACCAGCCGCGGCAGATCCAGCTCCAGGCCGGCGATATCGCCGAGCACGGCGAAGTCCGCGTAGTCGGTACCGACCCGCAGCAGCAGCTCGTCCAGCTGCGCGGAAAGCGATTGTTCCGGGTAGTTGTTCACCCACAACTTCGCCGAAAGGAGGTAATTTTCCCGCGGCACACCCGCGGCCCGCATGATCTGACCGAACAGTACGTCGGTGAACGTTTCCGGAACACGTTTACCGTCCACGACGAGGCCACCGTAGTAGCCGACGTCGAAGAAATTGATTCCGCTGTCGACCGCGTACCGCAGCATGGCGACCGCGTCGGTGAACCGCATCCGGTCGTAGGTGTGCCAGGAGCCCAGCGACAACACGGAGACCTCCGGGCCCGTGGTGCCGATCCTGCGGTGTGGAACCTTCATGCCTTTCCTTCCGTGGCTGTCAGTGCCTTCTCGACCTCGGCGGTGCCGAGGTCGATGCCGAACGCCCTGCGCAGCGCGCTCGCGGCCCGCTCGTGCGCAACCGCCGAGACGCTGAGCTGCTCGGTGAGCAGCGCGAAGAAGCCGTGGATCTGCCCCGGGTAACGCGCCAGCTCACAGGGCACCCCCGCGGTGAGCAGGCGGTGCGCGTACTCCTCGCCCTCGTCCCGCAGCGGGTCGTACTCGGCGGTCAGCACCAGCGCGGGCGGCAGCCCGCCGAGGTCCTCCGCGGCCAGCGGCGCGAGGTAGGGGTTGGCCAGATCGGCGGCATCGCGCGGATACTGCTCGAAGAACCACTCCATGCTCGCCTTGCTGAGGAAGTAGCCCTCCGCGAAGTCCCGGTAGGAGGCGCGCTGCTCGCTCGGCGGCGCGGTCACCGGGGAGGCCAGCAGTTGCAGCACCAGGCCCGGCCCGCCGTGGTCGCGGGCCATCAGCGCGCTGACCGCGGCGAGGTTGCCGCCCGCGCTCTCCCCGCCGACCGCGATCCGCCTGCTGTCCACCGCCAGCTCGGCGCCGTTGGCTGCGACCCAGCGCACCGCAGCGAAGGCGTCCTCGGCCGCGGCGGGAAAACGGTGCTCAGGAGCCAGCCGGTAGTCCACCGAGATCACCACGGTCGCCGCCCGGCGGCACAGCGCCCGGCAGGTGGCCTCGTTCTCGTCCAGGGAACCGATCACCCAGCCACCGCCGTGGAACCAGACCAGCGCCGGGAACGGGCCCTCGCCATCGGGCCGGTACACCCGGATCCGCAGGTCCCCTCCCGGGCCGGGGATGTCCCGCTCGTAGCGCTCGCCCACCGGCTCCGGATCGCGCGGCGGGCGCCAGGACCGCGCGAACCGCTCGCGCATCTGCGCGGGTGACAGGGCACCCGGTTCCAGGGTCTCCGCCGCGGCCTCGCCTTCGGCGATCACCGCGCGGGCTTCGGGATGCAGGGGCATCAACACACTCCTCACTCACTCACGAACCACCGCAGTACGTTCGCGGTCACCCGCGACACGTCGTTGTCGTCCGCCGCATGCGACAGCGCGCCACACCAGCCGATGGAGCCGGTGGCGAACACCGCGCCGCCGCCGGCCGTCCGCAGCAGGGTGAGATCGGCCCTGCGGTCGTCGACCGGATCGGCCTGCGGATGGCCGAACGCCGGGCCGGTGTAGGCGGACATGTACTCCTCGCCGAGCATCGCCCTGCCGAGCAGGGTGATGTCCGGCGGCGACCCGAGCAGCAGGTCGATGCCGTCGGTCTCGAAGGAGGCCGCACCGTCCAGCACCGAGCCGTACCCGCCGAGCGGGGCCGAGCGGTCCACCCCGGCGAGGATCCGGTCCACGGCGGGGTCGGCGGCGTCGCCGCCGTCGGTCAGCCGGTAGGCCGCGCCGGTGGTCATCCCGGCCGCCGTGGAACCGATGCCGAACAGGGTGTGCGGGGAACGGCCGCGCTCGGCCCACAGCCCACCGGGCTCACCGGTGCTGGCCAGGTGCAGCTCTCCCGGCTCGGCCTCCCAGGTACGCACCCCGGAGAAGCCCCGGCGCAGTTCGGCGATCTGCCCGCGGTCGCCTGCGATGGCGGTGACCCAGTAGGCGCCGTTGCCGCCGAGGTACCCGAGCTTGCCACCACTGTCCACATAGGAACTCATCGCGTCCAGCATGGGGCCGGTCCAGTACTCGGGATGGCTGCCGGTGAGCACCGCCCGGTACTCGCCGAGCGCCGGGGCGCCCTCTGCGTCCAGGTCGTGGTCGGTGAGCAGGTCGAAGGCGAAGCCCTGGCGCTCCAGCCAGCCGATCAGCTGCACGTCCTCGCTGTACTGGTGTGCCGCGCCGAGGTAGCGGAACAGGTGGTCATCGCGCATGCCGAGCAGCGGGCGCAGCGAGGAGGCCGTGCACACCCCGCTGCCGTCGGTGTGCCGGTCATAGAGACTGTGCAGGAGGTTGTCCCTGGCGAACCGGGCGGCCACCTCACGCGGATCCTCCGGCCGCACCGGCTGGCGCAGGTGGTCCAGCGCGTAGGCGAGATAGCTCAGCGTCGGTACGAGCAGCACCAGCGGCGCCTTCTCCGCGTCCCGCCGCGGGCGCACGAAGAACGGCACCCTGTCCACCCCGTCCGCTGTGCACAGCTCGACCGCGTAGCAGCCCGGCTCCAGGTCAGCGGGCAGGTCCGCGGTGAACGCGGGGTCCCAGCCCGCGTCGGCGAGGTCGTCGGAGTGGAAGTGCACCGCGCCGTAGCCACGGTCGGCATGCCGCCAGTCCAGCACCTCGCCGGTCCAGTCGTGCCCGGTGACCGCGCGCAGTGGCCGGTTGTGCAGCCACCCGTGGTGGCCGCCGACCGTTTCCAGCATGCGCTCCCCGCTGATCTCGCAGGCGAGGTCCCAGCACGCGGTCGCGCCCAGCCCGGAGGGCGACGCCTGCCCCGCGGCCAGCTCGGTCAGCTCCCCGGCGTCCGGAACCCGGTCGAACACGCAGGGCGCGTCCACCTTGCCGTCCAGGTTGTCCACCACCGTGCCGGCCGCAGCGCGGCCGCCGAGCAGCAGCGGCGCCGGGCCCGGGGTCAGCTCGCCCAGCGGCGGGACATTCGCCTGCAGCAGGCGCCCCTCGCTGGCCAGCGGGTCACGCGGGAGCACAAGCAGGTACGCGCCCCGCGCCGGGTCGTAGCCGCCGGCGAGCAGGTACCAGCGCCGCGGCCGCAGGGGCAGCTCGCCGTCCACCGCGACGACGCCCTCACCGGTACGCGCCTCGAAGGCCGGCCTGCCGTCGGAGAGCAGGTACAGCGCCGCGTACGGCCCTGCCTCCGGCTCGCCCTGGCTCAGCACGGCGGCCCGCTCCCGCGGCAGCGCGGTCGGCCACAGCCAGCTGACGAAGCCGATCGCGGCACCGAGCGGTGGCGGGGCCGGGACGCGGCCGAAGGAGCCGAAGTCGAAGTCCTGGTGCGGCAGCCGCACCGAGTCCGGGGCGCCCGCGGGCACCGGGGTGCGCACCGGCCGACCGCCGTCGTGGCTGATCCGCAGCACCCGCACGGCGCACTCGGGGCTGCGGGCGCTGGCCGACACCGCGATCCGCTCACCGGGCCGCAGGGAGAACCGGTCGGTGTAGCCGACGACCGGGGCGGCGCTGTGGTCCACCGGGCGGCGGGTCATGACACGCTCCCCAGCAGCTGGCCGCCCTCCACCGGCAGCACGGTGCCGGTGACGTGCCGGGACTGCTCCGAGGCCAGCAGCAGCACCAGCGGCACCAGATCGGCAGGCTCGGCGATCCGGCCCAGCGGGATACGGGACAGCCACGCCTCCCGCGCGGCGGGTTCGCTCAGCGCCGCGCTGGTCAGCGGGGTCCGCACCGGGCCGGGGGCGATCGCGTTGACCCGGATCCGGTATGCCGCCAGCTCCAGCGCCGCCGATCTGGTCAGCGCGTTCACTCCCGCCTTGGTCGCCTCGTAGTGCCCGAGCCCCGCGGTCGGCTGGAAGGCGCCAGCGGAGCTGAGATGCACGATCGACCCGCCGGTCCCCGCCTCGGCCATGGCGTTGCCAACGGCCCTGGTCAGCAAGAAGGTGCCGAGCAGGTTCACCTCCAGCGCGGCGGTGAAGGCCGCGACCGGCAGCGAGCGCAACGGGCCCGCGCCGCCGACCACGCCTGCGCTGTGCACCAGCACCCCGATCGGCCCCAGCACCCGGGTGGTCTCCGCGACCGCTGCGGACACCGAGTCCGGATCGCGCACGTCCAGCCCTATCCCGAGGCCGTCGATCTCCGCGGCCAGCTTGCGCGCCGGCAGCTCGGCAAGGTCGGCGACGGCGACCCTGGCGCCGCGTTCGGCGAACGCCCTGGCCACCGCGCCGCCGATCCCGCCTGCCGCACCGGTGACCAGCACCACCGTGCCCGCGAAACCGGTATCCTCGACCGTCTCCGCCATGCCGCTCATGCCGCCTCGGCGATCATCACCCGGGGGCTGCCGGGCAGCGCCCTGGTCTCCAGCCAGCTCCAGCCGGTGGCCGCCAGCCAGTCCCGCACCTCGGACTCGGGGTACACCACGGTGCCGTCGACCACCAGGTACTCCCCGGCGAACAGCGGGTCCAGCCTGCGGCCCTCGGCCGGGTCGAGCAGGAAGTCCAGCAGCAGCAACCGCGCCCCGGTCTCCGCGGCCCGCCGTGCCTTGGCCAGGATCAGCCGGTTCTGCTCGGCGTCGTAGCGGTGCGCGACGTGCTCCAGCAGCACCAGGTCGTACCCACCGGGGATCGGGTCGATGAGCACATCGGCATCGTGGAACTCGATCCGTTCCCCGCCACCGCGGGAAGCCGCCTTGCGGGCCGCTTCCAGCAGGTCCCCCGTGGCGACGAAGCTGCCGTGCAGCGCGGGGTTGCGCGCGGCGGCCTCGGTGAGGAACGCCGGGGTGAGCCCGGCGAGGTCCAGCATCCTCCGGTGACCGCCGAAGTCGTAGTGCTCGGCAAGCAGCACGGCGTGCAGCGAGTTGTAGGCCTGCACCCCGCTGAGGAACACCTCCCCGGCCTCACCGTTGAGGTCGAAGGGCACCGGGGCCGCGGTGCGCACCGCGCCCGCGTAGGACTGCCAGTGCGGGAAGCTGAGCCGGTCCCAGAAGGTCAGGAACCGCCGCAGGTCGGGGCCCTCGCCGCGGCCGCTGAGATAGGCGTCGGCCGCCGCCGAGTTGCGGTAGCGGCCTTCGGCCCACTCCACCAGGCGCAGGCCGACCATCGCGTCGGCGAGGATGCGCACCGAGCGTTCCGGCAGCTCGAGTTCCTCGGCGAGCTCGGCCGAGTTCAGCGGGCGCTGCGCCAATGCCGCGAACAGGCCGTGCTCGCTGGCGGTGAACAGCTGTTTCGCCGCCATGAAACCGGTCGCGGCGTGCAGGATCGGTCCGGGGTTGGCGGGGGTCATGCCGGCTCCTTCTGGTCGAGTTGCGGGGAGATGACGGCTTTGGTTGTGGTCATCGCCGCCATCGCGGCGAGGGCCGTGGTGGCGTCCGCGAGCCCGGCCGGTGCGCCGAAGGCCGCCGAGAAGTCGAACCGGTCCCGGAAGGACTCCAGGAACCGGAGCGCACCGTCCAGATCGGAGACATCGCCGTTGAGCGAGCCGAGCACCTGGATCTCCCGGCTCATCACGAGGTCCAGCGGGAGCGCGCGGGCGTCCGGGCCGGCCAGCCCGACCACGACGTGCCGCCCGCGTTGGCCGCACATCAGCACACCCTCGTGGTTGGCGGTGGGGCCGCCAGCGAAGTCGAGCACCAGGTCTGCTCCGCGTGGCCCGGTCAGCTCCGCCACCCTGGCCACCCTGGCCTCCGGCTCGGCCAGCTCCCGCACGGAGACCACCTCGTCGGCGCCCCAGGCGCAGGCGACGGCCAGCCGTTCGGCCGGGGCGCCGACCGTGACCACGAGTCCGGCTCCGCCAGCCCTTGCCAGCGCCGTGCCGAACAGCCCGAGCGGTCCTGCGCCCTGCACCACCACGGTCTCGCCGTGCCGGATCCCGCCCGCACGCCGCACCGCGCGCAGCGCCGTCTTCACCGCGCAGCCCGCGGCCGCGGCCCAGTCGTGCGGCATGTCCGGCGGGACCACCAGCCTGGCCGCGCCCGGCGGCAGGTAGCAGTACTCGGCGAGACCGCCGGTGACATACGGCGGCCGGTCGGCCCGCTGCCGGAACCCGTAGCCGCGGTCGGCGCACAGCACCGGTTCGCGCAGCACGGCGCAGCCGTGGCAGTGCCCGCAGGTGGACTCCGACCACACCAGCCGGGTGCCGATCTCCACCGGGCGGCCACGGGCGTCCCTGCCCGCGCCCGCGCCGAGCGCGACCACGGTGCCGACCATCTCGTGCCCGAGCACGATGGGCAGCTCCACCCCCGGCATCCCGCCCTGCCACAGGTGGGCGTCGGTTCCGCACAAGGTGGTGCGGTCGATCCGGACCACGGCGGCACCGGGCTCGGGCTCGGCAGGCAACGGCAGCTCCTCCAGCACCAGCGGCTGTCCGTACTCCCGCAGCACGGCGGCCCTGGTCGTGGCCGGGCTCATCGCGGGCTCCCCGCGGGCTCGGTGGTGTGGTCGGCGAGGAAGTCCAGCACCTGCCGCCAGGCGTGCGCGCAGACCTGATGGTGTTCGGTGGACCCCCCGTCGAAGAAGGAGTGCGGTGCGTCCTGGTAGAGCTGGAACCGGTGTGGCACCCCCGCCTCGGTGAGCTCGGCCTCGAACCGGCGGGCCTCCTCTTCCGGGGTCAGCACGTCCGCGCCGGCAGCCAGCACCAGCAGCGGTGCCCGCATCCGCGGTAGCAGCTCGCGGCACTCCTCGGGACGCCCGTAGAAGCCGATCGCCCCGGCAAGGTCCTCGGCCAGCGCGGACTGGCCCCAGGACAGCGCCCCGCCGACGCAGAAGCCGACGGTGAAGGCCGAGCTGATCTCGCCGAGCGCCCCGGAACGCAGGTACTCCAGCGCGGCACGGATGTCCGCCGCGGTGTGGTCGGGGCGCAGCTTCGCGATGTGCTCGAACCCGTCGAAGTCCGCGCCGCGCCGGTCACTACTCGCGGTGCGGCCGTAGTAGTCGATGGCCAGCGCGGCCACCCCGGCCTGGGCGAACCGCCGCGCCAGGTCACGGTAGAAGTCGTGTAGCCCGCGCACATCCGGCAGCAGCACGATGCCGGCCCCGCTGCCGCGCTCCGGCACCGCACGGTAGGCCAGCACGCGGTTTCCGTCCGCCGCGCGCAGGGTGAGATCGCCTGCCCCGGCCACCGCCACCGGGGCACCCGGTGGCACCGGCGGCCGGGATCCTTCACCGTGACACATATCGTTTCTGTCCTTTCCAGACTGTCAAGCGAGCTCGTCCCAGCGTTCCTTGCGCCGGCTCCACACCAGGACGACGAGGATGGCCACGAAGGGCAGTACGCCGCGGTACTCCTGGATCTCCGACCAGGTGCTGGCCACGCTCTGCAGAATGCCGAGCGCCATCCCGCCCACCAGGGTCAGCGGGAAACTACGGAAGGCACCGACCAGCGCGGCCGCCAGCGCGGGAGTGATCAGCAGCGCCTGCGAGCCGAAGTCGCTGGCGAACTGCCCCGCGATGATCATGATCGCCAGCGCGCTGGCCGCGCCGGTGATCGCCCATACCGCCATCGCCAGCCGCGGCACCGGGATACCGATGAGCTCCGCGGTCTGCGGCCGCTCGGCCAGCGCGCGCAGCAGCACGCCGATCCTGGTGTGCCGCAACAGCAGTACCGGCACGATGGCGAACAACCCCGCCAGCGCCAGGGTGATTACCGCCATCCAGGTCACCACCACGTTGCCGAGGGTGAAGGCGGGTGTGTCGAAGGGCTTGGGGAAGCGGTGCGGGTGCTGGGCCCCGAACAGCCGCAGGCCGAGCGCGATGAACGAGGTGTACATCGCTACCGTGACGGCCGTCTTGATGCCCTCACCAGCCCCGGAGAACCAGCGGACCATCACCAGCCCCACCAGCGCGTGCACCAGCGCGCCCACGCCGAGCCCGGCGAGCACGGCCAGCCACAGCGGCCACCCCTGCTCGACCAGCAGCACCATGGCGAAGGCGCCGAACGCACCCACCGCCGCCTGGGCGAAGTTGACCACGGCGACCAGCCGGTAGGTGAGCAGGATGGAAAGCCCCATCAACGCGTACGCGCCCCCGGTGACCAGCCCCGCGATGGCCGCGGAAAGCTCGAGCACGGTGACCTCCTATCCGGCGTGTTTGCCGTCCATTGACGTGTGTTTGCCGTTCCCGCGCACGCGTTGGCCGTCCACGCGCACGCGTTGGCCGTTCCCGCACGGAACCGGGCGTTCAGCCCCTCGGCAGGGTGATGAACTCGGGGGTGACGACCTTCCACTGGCCGTCCTCCAGTTGCACGATCTTGGAGGCCTGGTTGGGCGCGTGGCTCTCGCCATCGCCGAACACCCATGGCGTGCCGAGCATCGGGTGCTCGATCGGCTCCATCTCGCGCAGCGCCTGGTTCACCGACTCCCTGGTGACCTCGCCCTCGATCGTCTTCAGCACCTCGACCATGAACGTCGCCGAGAGGTAGCCGCCCTGGGAGAACGCCGTGGCGGGCGAATCCGCCCGCTGCACCGTCTCCCGCCAGGCCTGGTTCGCCTCGCTCTCCGCGGTGTACGGCTCGAACTCGCTGCCCGCGTAGACGTTCAGCCCCAGCCCGGAAGCGGCCTCGGCCACGCTGTCGGTGTAGGACGGCGCCAGCAACAGGAAGTCCACATCGGTCATACCCTGGGTGCTCGCCGCCTGCAGCCACGGGATGACCAGCTGCTCGGTCGGGTTGAACAGCACCGCGTCGCACCGCGCCTGCTTGGCCCGCAACAGGTACGGCGTCATATCGCCGCTCTGCTGCACGCTGAGGTCGCTGAGCGCGAGCTCCTTGCCGGTCAGCTCGGACCACCGGCCAAGCGCCTGGTTCACCGCGTCCTCGCTGCCCGGCAGCACCACGGTGAAGTTGCACACCCGCTGCGCGCCCAGCTGCTCCGACGCGTACTGCAGCACCGCGGTCATCAGGGTGAACGGGCCGACGTTCACCGGGGCGATGTTCGGGCTCTGGAAACACTTCGGGCTCGCCCCGATCGCCATCACCGAGCTGATCTGCGCCTGCTGGTAGAAGCCGCCGTTGACATCGCAGTCGGTGAAGCTGGCCGAGCCCGCCATCGCCACAACGCCATCATCCAGCAGTTCCCGCGCCACCTGCGCGGTCCGCTGCGGGTTGCCGGCATCGTCCTTCACGATGTACTCGACCTGGCGGCCGTTGATCCCGCCGGCCTCGTTGACGTCCTCGAACACCTGCTTCGCCGTCTCCACCACGTCGGTGGTGACGAAGTTCCCGGTCAGCCCGGCGATCGAGCCGATCTTGATCGTGTCGCCGCCGCCGGAGTCGCAGCCTGCCAGTGCCGTGGCCGCGACCGCGGCGGCCGCCACCAGCGCTGCCGGACGTCGCATCGTTACTCGCATCGGTCCTTCTCCTATCGGGTTTCCGGGGTCTTGTTCAGCTCAGAACCCCCCAGGTAGGCCGCGAGCACGGCCTCCTCCCGCAACACCTGCTCCGGTGGCCCCTGCGCGATCACCCGGCCGAAGTCGAGCACCACCAGTTCGTCGCAGACCGCCCGGACCAGCTCGATGTCGTGCTCGATCAACAGCACCGAGGTGTCGGAACGCTCCGGGATCTCGGCCAGCCGGGAGGCCAGCAGCCGGGTCTCGCCGCTGGAGTGCCCGGCGGCTGGTTCGTCCAGCAGCAGTACCGGTGGCGCACCCGCGGCGAGCCCCGCCACCTCCAGCAGCCTGCGGGTGGCCACGTCCACGCCCTCCATCGGCACGTGCGCGGGCGGGCAGCCGAACCAGGCCAGCTGCTCGTCGATCTCCTCCTTCGGCAGCCGCTTTCCCGCCGCGACCTGGAGGAACATCCCGACGTTCAGCGCGTCCGGTACCCGCAGTTGCTGGAAGCTGCGCCGCACTCCGGCGCGGGCCCGCCGGTGCGCGGGCAGCCCCTCCAGCTTCCGCCCGCCGAGCACCACCGATCCGCCGTAGGAGTCCACGAAGCCGGTCACCGCGTTCACCAGGGTCGACTTGCCAGCGCCGTTCGGGCCGACCAGCCCGACGGTGCGGCGGGCAGGCACGGAAAGGCTCACCCCGTCCACCGCGGCCAGGTTGCCGAACCGCACTCGCAGATCCCGCGTCTCCAGCACCGGCGGACGGTCCTCCTCGTCCACACCGGACTCCTGACTCCCTGACCGCCGCGCGGAAACCGGTTCGGTCCGCGCCGGTGCCATCGGCTTCGGCTGTTCCTGCTCCCGCGCCTGGCGCTTGGCCAGCTTGGCGCGGCGCCGGGACCGGATGTCGTCGGTCTGGCTCTTGCCGTGCCGCAGGATCAGGATCGCCGCGACGCCGAAGAACATCGCGCTGAGGTCCTGCGGGATCCCGATCTGGTCGATCAGCACCGGGAAAACCGCGCCCAGCAGGCCGCCAAGCAGCGCGCCCTCCGGGTTGTGCGTGCCGATGAACAGGGCGATGGCGAAGAAGGAGACCGAGGTCGCGGAGGTGAAGTTGGTCGCGGAGACCACCCCGAGCTGCCCCGCCATCAGGCCACCCGCGATCCCGGCGATGAACGCACTGAGCGCGAAGGCCGCCAGCTTGCCGCGGGCGACGCTGATCCCGTGCGCGGCCGCGGCCCGCTCGGAGTGCCGGATCTCGATCAGCACCCCGCCGATCCGGCTGCGGTCCAGCTTCCACAGCAACACGAACAGCGCGGCCGCCACCAGCGCGGCGAACACGAAGTACTCGCTGTCGGAGGTGAAACCCTCCGGCCTGGCGACGAAGTCGAACTCCTCCTGCCCGGGGAAGTTGATCGCGCCGAACACCACGTCCAGCGAGGTGGCGAAGGCGAAGGTGGCCACGGCAAGGCTCATCCCGCGCAGCCGCAGCGCGGGCAGTCCGATAGCGAGGCCGGCCACCACCGCGGCCAGGCCGCCGAGCAGCAGCCAGACCAGGAAACCACCGGGAACATCGCCCACGTTGGCCCAGCCCACCGTCCAGGCGCCGATGGCTGCGAAGGACATCTGGCACAACGAGATCACCCCGGCCCGCCCGGTGATCACACCGAAGCTCTGCATGACCACAATGGACACCACGGCCCCGGTCAGCAGGAAGGTGAGATACGAGGAGGCCGCAAGGTACACCAGCAGCACGGCCACCCCGCCGAGCAGCAGGGAGAGGGTCAGCGGGCGGGTGGTGGTCAGGGACTTCATACCTGGCTCCTGGTCGGGTCACCGAGGTAGAGCGCGCGCAGCAGCTCCTCGTCCTCGAGCAGTTCGGCACGTTCCCCCTGGAAGACGACCTCTCCCCTGGCCAGCACATAAGCGTGGTCGGCGACCGAGAGGGCGAGCGCGGCGAACTGCTCCACCAGCAGCACGCCCACGCCGGTCGAGGCCAGCTCGCCCACCGCGCGCGCGAGCCGCTCGACCACCATCGGCGCCAGTCCCAGCGACATCTCGTCGATCAGCAGTACCTTCGGCCTGCCGAGCAGCGCCCGGCCCAGCACGAGCATCTGCTGCTCCCCGCCGGAGAGCAGGCCCGCGGCCACCGCCCGCTGCTTGCCCAGCTCGGGGAACAGCTCGAAGGCCTCCTGGATACTCACGTCCCGGCGGCAACCCGCCCTGAGATTGTCCACAACGGACAGTTCGCGGAACACGGTGCGGTTCTGTTCGACGTGCGCCACCCCGGCACGCGCCCTGCGCCAGGGCCGGGTCTTCTCGATCCGCTGCCCGGAGAGCCGGACCTGGCCGGAGGCGACCCGGACCGCGCCCGAGATTCCCTCCAGCAGCGTGGTCTTACCGGCTCCGTTGGCCCCGAGCACGACGGAGACCTTCCCTTCCGCCACGGCCAGGGACACGCCACGGACCACCGGCAGCCCGGAGCGGTGGATCGTCACGTCCTCGACCTCGAGCAGGTCCATCCCGCTCACCCCCGCACCGGCTCGCCGAGCCCGGCGGCCGCGGCCACGGCATCCACCGCGGCCCGCTGCGCGGGCTGCAGGTCCTGCTGCGCCATCGCGCTCACCAGCGGCAGGAACGGGTCCGGCACGGTCCGCTTCCCGCGCAGGGTCTCCAGCACCGCCAGGCCGGAGAACGGGACATAGGCGGGGTTGTAGCCACCCTCGTGCGACATCACCAGCCGCCCCTCGCAGACCTCGTCCGCCACCCGCATGGCCAGTTCGGTGAGTGTGCGGAAGCCGTCCGAGGTCACCATCTGCCTGCCGAGCGGGTCCATCGCACCCGCGTCGAAGCCGCAGGCCACAAGCAGCAGGTCCGGTCGGAACCGCCGGATCGCGGGCAGGCAGACGGTGCGCATGGCGTACTCGTAGCCGCCGTCCCCGGTGCCAGGTGGCAGCGGCAAGTTCACCGTGCTGCCCCGGCCGGCACCACTCCCCCGTTCCTCGACCGCGCCGGAGCCCAGTGGGAACACGTTGTCCTGGTGCACCGAGATGGCCAGCACGTCCGGGTCGGAGTAGAACACCGCCTGGGTTCCGTTGCCGTGGTGCACGTCCCAGTCCAGCACCGCGATCCGGCGCGCCCCATGTACCTGCTGCGCGTGCCGGGCGGCGATCGCGATGTTGTTGAACACGCAGAAGCCCATGCCGCTGCCCGCAAGCGCGTGGTGACCGGGCGGGCGGACCAGCGCGTAGGCGTTGTCCACCCGGCCGTCGAAGACCGCGTCGACCCCCTCCAGCACCGCGCCAGCCGCCAGCGCGGCGATCTCGTAGCCACCGCGTCCGAACGGCGAGATCCCGTCCCCCGCGTCCCCGCCGGCCTGGTCGCTGTCGGCCTGGATCCGGTCGATGTGTTCCCGCTCGTGCACCCTGCCGATCTCGGAAACGGTGGCCTGCCGCGGTGAGAGGCGCACCAACTCCTCGATCAATCCGGAAACCACCACCAGCTCGTGAATACGCCGCTTGGTGTCCGGATGCTCGAAATGCCACAACGGCTGCACGCCCTGGCGCGGGTCCGGCGGGAAAAGGCCTGCCGCGCTTCCCGGGTCGTACCAGCCGAACATCTCGTGGTACAGGTAGCCGGTCGTCATGCGTACCTCCGGTGTCTGCTTGACCGGAGATCCTTCGCCACCGACGCCGGCCGGGCGGTCCGTGAAAATACCGAAATCCGTGGTGAACCCGGCTGAACTGCTTGGTTGCCGCACAGTCAACTGCCGATACTTCACAGGCAAGACCAGCGTGGCCGTGGCTGCACATACTTCGGGCGACCTGACAGGTTAATGGTTCACCGAAGGAGCACGCGATGGCCCGCTCGCTGTACATCGACGGCCGCTGGGTGAAGTCCGAGAGCGGGACCACGTTCCGCACGCTCGATCCCGCGACCGAAGAGCCGATCGAGGAGGTGTCGATGGCCGGCAGCCCCGAGGTGGAAGCCGCGGTCGACGCCGCGCGGCGCGCGATGTACGCGCCGGCCTGGCGCGGGCTCGCCCCCGCTGCCCGTGCCGGGTTGCTGTTCCGGCTTGCCGACATCCTGGAGCGGCACGCCACCGAACTCGCCGCGCTGGAGACCAGGGACCAGGGACAGCCACTGGCGGTCGCCAGGAACGTCAGCGTCAACGGCGCCATCGAGCACCTGCGCTACTACGCGGGCTGGGTGACCAAACTGGAGGGTTCGGTCACCCCGATCGGCTACCCGGACACCCTGCACTACACCTGCCGCGAGCCGGTCGGGGTCTGCGCGCTGATCACCCCGTGGAACTTCCCGCTGATGATCGCCGTGTGGAAGCTCGCCCCGGCGCTGGCCACCGGCAACACGGTGATCCTGAAGCCTGCCGAGCAGACCCCGCTGAGCACGATGCGCCTGGTCGAGCTGGCCACGGAGGCCGGGTTCCCTCCCGGGGTGATCAACCTGCTGACCGGGGACGGCACGGTCGGGCAGGCGCTGGTCGAGCACCCTGGGGTCGACAAGGTCTCCTTCACCGGGTCGACCGAGGTCGGACGCTCCATCGTGGCCGCGAGCGCGGGCAACCTGAAGCGGGTCACCCTGGAACTGGGCGGGAAGACACCGAGCATCATCGCGCGCGACGCCGATGTGGACGCCGTGGTGGAGGGCAACCTGCAGGGCGCGCTGCTGAACAGCGGGCAGGTGTGTGCCGCCTACTCCCGGTTCTACGTGGACCGCTCCCGGGCCGACGAGTTCGTCAGCAAGCTGGCGGCGGGTGGCGACCGGCTGCGGATCGGCAGCGGCGCCGAAGGGGACACCGAGGTCGGCCCGCTGGTATCCGCCGAACATCTGTCCAAGGTGGAGAACCTGGTCGGCGCGGGGGTCGGCGAGGGCGCGGAACTGGTGACCGGCGGTGCGCGCGCGGGCGAAAGCGGTTACTTCTACCGTCCCACGGTGTTCGCCGGGGTGACCGACTCGATGGCCATCGCGTCCACCGAGATCTTCGGCCCGGTGCTGCCGGTACTCACCTACGACGGGGAGGACGAGCTGGCCGCGCTCGCCGAGCGGGCCAACCGCACCGAGTACGGCCTGGCGGCTGCGGTCTGGACGAACGACCTCGGTACCGCGCACCGGCTGGCCGCGGAGATCCGCGCAGGCTCGGTCTTCGTGAACATGCCGCCGATCCCCGACCCGGCCGCGCCCTGGGGTGGTTTCAAGGCCAGCGGCTGGGGCCGGGAGATGGGGCGTTACGCGCTGGACGCCTACACCGAGGTCAAAGGGGTCTTCGTGCACCACGGCGGAGGTGGTGCATGAGCACGTTCCATCCGCTCGACCCGCTGACCGCGGCCGAGATCGGCAGGGTGCGCACCGTACTCACCGCGGCCGGCCGGTGCGGCGAGAGCACCCGGTACGCCTCGGTGCTACCGCTGGAACCGCCGAAGGCCGAGGTCCGCGCGCACCGGCCGGGCCAGATGTGCACCCGGCGGGCGCAGGCCGTGCTGGTGGACGTGCGCACCGGCGGCTGCGCCGAGGCCGTTGTCGACCTGCGCGCCGGGACGCTGCTGTCCTACCGCGAACTGGAGGTGGAGCACCGGCCCTACGGGCAGCCCGCGATCCTGCTGGAGGAGTACGACCGCTGTGCCGACCTTGTCAAGGCCGATCCGCGCTGGCAGCAGGCGATGGCCCGGCGCGGGATCACCGACACCACGCACGCCTTCGTCGCCCCGTTGTCCCCGGGGTTCTTCGACCGCCCGGACGAGCGCGGCCGGCGGCTGCTGCGCGGGCTGACCTTCCTGCGCGAGCACACCGAGGACAGCCCGTGGGCACACCCGGTGGAGGGCCTGCTGGCCACCGTCGACCTGATCGCCGGCGCGGTGATCGAGCTAGACGACGCC
The DNA here is from genome assembly GCF_018885265.1 of Amycolatopsis aidingensis. Taxonomy (GTDB): domain Bacteria; phylum Actinomycetota; class Actinomycetes; order Mycobacteriales; family Pseudonocardiaceae; genus Amycolatopsis; species Amycolatopsis aidingensis. The sequence continues at coordinate 3,170,085 of NZ_CP076538.1, read as the reverse complement.
GGTGAGGTCCCGGTCCCCTCCCGGCACGGCAACTTCGACGTCGCGGCCGTCGGGCCCGCACGGACCAGCCTGAAGCCGCTGGAGATCAGCCAGCCCGAGGGGCCCAGCTTCCGGGTCCGCGGCAGCGAGGTGGAATGGGAGAACTGGCGGTTGCGGGTCGGGTTCAACCCGCGCGAGGGCCTCACCCTGCACCAGATCTCCTTCACCGAGGACGGGCAGCCGCGGCCGGTGCTCTACCGCGCCTCGATCGCCGAGATGGTGGTCCCCTACGGCGATCCGGCGCCGTGGCGCCGGTGGATCAGCTACTTCGACGCGGGCGAGTACCTGCTCGGCAAGAACGCGAACTCGCTGAAACTCGGCTGCGACTGCCTCGGCGTGATCCACTACCTGGATGCCGTCGTCGCAGGGGACCACGGCGAGCCGGTGGTCATCCCGCAGGCCATCTGCCTGCACGAAGAGGATCACGGGATCCTGTGGAAGCACACCAACGTCCTCACCGGCGCGGTGGAAACCCGCCGCTCCCGGCGGCTGGTGATCTCCTTCTTCACCACCATCGGGAACTACGACTACGGCTTCTACTGGTACTTCTACCTGGACGGCCGGATCGAGCTGGAGGTCAAGGCCACCGGGATCGTGTTCTGCGGGGCCGCGCACCCCGGTACGGAAAGCCCGTACGCCACCGAGATCGCCCCCGGGCTGATGGCACCGGTGCACCAGCACCTGTTCTGCGCCCGGCTGGACATGGAGGTGGCCGGGGAGCGCAACTCGGTCGAGGAGATCGACGTGCTAGGTGTCCCGGTCGGCCCGGACAACCCGTACGGCAACGCCTTCACCACCCGGACCACCCCGCTGCGCCGGGAGTCGGAGGCAGCCCGGCCCGCCGACCCCGCTGCCGGCCGGGTGTGGCGGGTGTTCAACCCGGACAGCCGCGGCGAGCTCGGCAGGCCACGGGGCTACCAGCTGGTTCCCCGGCCCGGCCCCACCCTGCTGGCCCGGCCGGAGGCTGCCGTGCACCAGCGCGCCACCTTCGCCACCAAGCACCTGTGGGTCACCCGGTATGCCGAGGACGAGCGGTTCCCCGCGGGGGACTGCCCGAACCAGCATGCGGGCGGGGCGGGCCTGCCGTCCTGGACCGCGGCGGACCGGGACCTCACCGGCACCGATCTGGTGCTGTGGCACGTGTTCGGCCCGACCCACGTACCACGGCCGGAGGACTGGCCGGTGATGCCGGTGGACACCTGCGGATTCACGCTCAGACCGGCGGGCTTCTGCGACCGCAACCCCGCACTGGACCTACCGGCACCGGGGTGCCGACCATCCACAGAGGAGAATCCATGAGCAGCACGCTGGAAGACACCGAGGGCTGGCTCCCACTGGACGGCCTGCAGCCAGGGTTCGAAGCCAACCGGGCCCCGCACAGCACCGCGCTCGCCGGCCGGGAACTGGTGCTGCGGATGGACTCCGGGGTCCGGATCTGGCACCGGTTCACCGCCGAGCGCACCCAGTGGGAGCTCGGCGAGGAGCGAGGGGACGACGCGTACCACCTGGTCGAGGTGGACGAGGAGCTGTACTACGCGCAGTTCCAGCACGAGCACGACCCGAGCGAGGCCGTCTCATTGATCCTGGACCTGCGGCACGGGCGCACCCTGGCGGTGCAGAGCCGGATCGGCCAGGCCTGGCAGCGGCCGACCGTGGTAACCCAGGAGTTCCACACCGGGGTGATCGAGGGGGTTCCGGTGAGCGGCTCGCCCCCGGAACCCAGTACCGACCTGCTGGGCAGGCGGGTGCTGTGGTCCTACAGCCCGCAACACCACTACGAGCACATCTACCTGACCGAGCAGTGGTACACCTTCCTCTGCCATTCCGGCCCGGAACAGGGCATCGCCGACACCGACGCCTGCGCCTACTACCGGATCCGGCCGGGTATCTACCTGTTCGCCTGGCGGGAGAAGGTCGTCCCCTGCGCCGCGGTCACCGTGGCCGACCACCGGCTGATGCGCTCGCACGGCGCCCTGTTCGGGCTGGCCGAGGACGGCACCAGCATCACCCATTTCACCTTCGGGGCGCACGGCAGGCTGCTCAGCAACACGGTGTACCCATGACCGATCCGGTGAGTGCGGCGCTGGGCCTGCGGCCCGGCAAGATCATCGCGGTACACCTGAACTACCCGTGCCGCGCGGCCCAGCGCGGCCGCACTCCCCGGCACGGGTCCTACTTTCTCAAGGCCACCTCCTCGCTGGCCTGGCACTGCGGGGAGGCCGCCCGCCCCGTCGGCACCGAGCTACTGGCCTTCGAGGGCGAGATCGCGCTGGTGATCGGCAAGCGGGGGCGGCGGATCGAGCCCGCGGCGGCCTGGTCCCATGTCGGCTGGGTCACCGCGGCCAACGACCTCGGGCTGTACGAGCTGCGGCACGCCGACCGGGGATCCAACCTGCGGGCCAAGAGCGGGGATGGGTTCACCCCGCTGGGCCCGGACTTCCTGCCGGCCGACCAGCTCGACCCTGCGGCGCTTCGGGTACGCACCTGGCTGGGCGGCGAGCTGGTGCAGTGCGGGACCACCGACACCCTGCTCTTCGACTTCGCCGACCTGATCGCCGACCTGTCCCGGATGTCCACACTGGAACCGGGCGACGTGATCCTGACCGGCACCCCGGCCGGGGCCTCGGTCGCCGCCCCCGGTGAAGTGGTCGAGGTCGAGGTGGACAGCACCGACCCCGACCGCCCGGCCCGTACCGGCAGGCTGCGCACCACCGTAGTGGAAGGTCCCGCGCTCGGTGGTCCTGGCGCGGCCCCCGCGAGCGACCCGAAACTGCGCGCCGAGGCATACGGCACCGACGAGTCCACATCGGACGATATCGTCGAGCGGCTTGGCACCGTCGCGGTCGCCACCCTCGCCGCGCAGCTGCGCAAGCGCGGTCTCGACCACGTCGCCATCGACAGGGTGCGCCCGGCCCGGCCGGGATCGCGCTTCGCGGGCAGGGCCCGCACCCTGCGCTACCTGCCGCTGCGCGAGGACCTCTTCCCCGAGCACGGCACCGGGTTCAACGCGCAGAAGCGCGCGATCGAGTCGATACGACCGGGCGAGGTGCTGGTGATGGAGGCCCGCGGCGAGCGGGACGCCGGCACCATCGGCGACATTCTCGCCCTGCGTGCCCAGCTGCGCGGCGCCGCCGCCGTGGTGACCGACGGCGGGCTGCGGGACGCCGCGGTGGTGGCCGGGCTGGAGCTGCCGGTGTTTCACGGCGGGGAGCATCCCAGCGTACTGGGCCGCAAGCACGTGCCGTGGGAGACCGATGTCGCCATCGGCTGCGGTGGCGCGACCGTACTGCCAGGGGACCTCGTGGTCGGGGACGACGACGGGGTGCTGGTGATCCCGCCCGCGGTGGCCGAGGAGGTGCTGGCGGACGCGGTGGAGCAGGAGTCGCGGGAGGAGTTCATCACCGAGCAGGTCCGGGCAGGCAAGCAGATCAACGGCCTGTACCCGCTGGAGGGCCGGTGGCTGGCGGCCTACCGGTCCTGGCGGGGCGCTCGCGAGCCCGGCCAAGCAGAGTCCAGAAAGGACGATCAATGAGGTTTCGTGCCGACCCGAGCCGGATTACCGGCTCCATCGCACCGGTGGTCACCCCGTTCACCCCGGACGGCGCGCTGGACGAGGCCGGGCTGCGCGGGCTGGTCCGCTGGCAGCTGGCCAGCGGCTCGCATGGTGTCTCACTGGGCGGCTCCACCGGGGAGCCGGGGGCGCAGAGCGTGGCCGAGCGGGCCACGGCCATCAGGGCGGCGGCCGAGGAGATCGGCGACCGGGTCCCCTTCCTGCCCGGCACCGGTTCGGCCAAGCTCGACGAGACGCTGGAGCTCACCGCCATCGCCATGGACGCGGGTGCGGACGCGGCGCTGATCATCACGCCGTACTACGCCCGGCCCACCCAGGAGGCCCTTTACCAGTGGTACGCCACGGTGGCCAGGGAGTTCCCCGATCTGCCGCTGGTGATCTACAACGTGCCGATGCGCACGGCGGTGGACATCGCGCCGGAGACCGTCGGCAGGCTGTTCCGCGAGTTCGACAACCTGGTGGGGATCAAGGAAACCACCAAGGACTTCGAGCACTTCTCCAGGGTGCTGCACGAGACCGGGCCGGAGCTGCTGGTGTGGTCCGGGATCGAGTTGCTCTGCCTGCCGCTGCTGGCGCTGGGCGGGGTCGGTTTCGTCAGCGCGGTGGCCAACCTGGCACCCGCCGCGGTGGCCGAGATGTACCAGTCCTGGACCGATGGCGACTTCGAACGGGCCCGGCAGCTGCACTACCGGCTGCATCCGCTGGTGGACGTGTTGTTCACCGAGACCAACCCGGCCCCGGCGAAATGGGTGCTGGCCCAGCGGGGGCTGATCTCGTCCGCGCACGTCCGCCCGCCCCTGATCACGCCGACCGCGGCGGGCCGGACCCGGATCGAGGAACTGCTGTCCGGCAACGAGGACCTGCTCACCCCCTTCGAAGGAGTCCCATCATGAGCGCACCGCAGAACCTGCCGAAGCGGCTGCCGCACCTGATCGGCGGCGAGCTGACCGAGAGCGTGTCCGGAGCCGAGTTCGAGGTGCTGGAGCCGGCCACGAACACCGTCTACACCACCGCCGCGGCCGGGCAGGCCGAGGACGTCGACAAGGCGGTACGGGCAGCCCGCACCGCGTTCACCGAGGGCCCCTGGCCGGGGATGGCGGCCAGGGAGCGGGCCAGGATCCTGTACCGCATCGGCGAGGCCGTGGAAGCTCGCGAGGAACGGCTGGCCGAGCTGGAGTCCTTCGACAGCGGGCTGCCGATCACCCAGGCCCGCGGGCAGGCTCGCCGCGCGGCCGAGAACTTCCGGTTCTTCGGCGACCTGATCGTCGGCCTGCACGAGGAGGCCTACTCCGTTCCGGGTGCGCAGCTGAACTACGTGCTGCGCAAACCGGCCGGGGTGGCCGGGCTGATCACGCCGTGGAACACCCCGTTCATGCTGGAGAGCTGGAAGCTGGCGCCCGCGCTGGCCTCCGGCTGCACGGTGGTGCTCAAACCCGCCGAGTTCACCCCGCTCTCGGCGAGCCTGTGGGCGGAGATCTTCGCCGAGGCCGGGCTGCCGGACGGGGTGTTCAACCTGGTCAACGGGATCGGCGAGGAGGCGGGACAGGCGCTGGTCGATCACCCGGACGTACCGCTGCTGTCCTTCACCGGGGAGACCACCACCGGCAAGACGATCATGCGCAGGGCCGCCGAGCACCTCAAGGGCCTTTCCATGGAGCTGGGCGGGAAGTCGCCGGTGGTGGTGTTCGCCGACGCCGACCTGGACGCGGCACTGGACTCCGCGGTGTTCGGGGTGTTCTCGCTGAACGGGGAACGCTGCACCGCGGGCTCCAGGGTGCTGGTCCAGCGGGAGCGGTACGCGGAGTTCGCCGAGCGCTTCGCCGAGCGCGCCGGCCGGGTGGTGGTCGGTCCGCCGCACGATCCGGCCACCGAGGTGGGCGCGCTGGTGCACCCGGAGCACTACGAGCGGGTGCTGAACTACGTCGAGATCGGCAAGCGGGAAGCCACCCTGCTGGCCGGTGGCGCGCGGCCGGAGCAGCTGCCTGCGGGGAACTACCTTGCGCCCACCGTGTTCGGCGATGTCGGCCCGGACGCCCGGATCTTCAACGAGGAGATCTTCGGACCGGTGGTCGGGCTGACCCCGTTCGACACCGAGGAGGAGGCGATCCGGCTGGCCAACGACGTCAGCTACGGCCTCGCCGGATACGTGTGGACCAGCGACCTGCGCCGGGGACACCGGGTCGCAGGGGCGATCGAGGCGGGCATGGTCTGGCTCAACTCGCACAACATCCGCGACCTGCGTACCCCGTTCGGCGGGGTGAAGAGCAGCGGCGTCGGCCACGAGGGCGGTTGGCGCAGCATCGACTTCTACGCGCCGGAACACGTGGTGCACGTGTCGCTCGGCGAGGTGCACACCCCGCGTTTCGGTGCCCGGTAAGGAAGGTTCGACATGCCCACTCCCCCCGATCTGATCCGCTCGGCCTACGCCGAGCTCATCGTCACCGACCTCGCGGTGGCCCGCTGGTTCTATGTGGACGTACTCGGCCTTGTGGTCACCGCCGAGCGGCCCGGTGTGCTGTACCTGCGGGCCTTCGAGGAGTACCTGCACCACAGCCTGGTGCTGCGCGAGGGCACGGAGCCCGCGCTGCGCAGGCTGGCCTACCGGGTCCGCAAGCCGGACGAGCTGGAAGTGGCCCGGCGCTACTACGCCGAACTGGGGGTACCGGTGCGCGCGGTGCCCGCCGGGGACACCCTCGGCATCGGCGAGGCGGTACGGTTCACCGACCCGCTCGGGTTCCCGGTGGAGCTGTTCTACGCCGCCGAGCACACGCCCCGGTTCACCCAGCGCTACGACCTGCACCCCGGCAACGCGCTGGCCAGGCTGGACCATTTCAACGTGGTGGTGCCGGATGTGCGGGCGGGTCACGAGTACTACACCGGGCTCGGCTTCGGGGTCTCGGAGACCATCGAGGACACCGAGGACAACCTGTACGCGGCCTGGTTGTACCGCAAGCAGACGGTGCACGACATCGCGCTCACCGCCGGCGAGGGACCGCGGCTACACCACATCGCGTTCGCCACCAGGGAACGGGCCCAGATCCTGCACACCTGTGACCTGCTCGGGGCACTGGGCAGCGAGGACATGATCGAGCGCGGCCCAGGGCGGCACGGCGTGTCCAACGCCTTCTACCTGTACCTGCGCGACCCGGACGGGCACCGGATCGAGATCTACACCAGCGACTACTACACCGGCGACCCGGACAACCCGACCGTGCGCTGGGATGTGCGGGACAACCGGCGCCGCTCGTTCTGGGGGCACGAGGTGGTGCCGTCCTGGTACGCCGAGGCCTCCACGGTGCTCGACCTGGACGGCGAGCCGGTGCCCACCCGGCAGCCCGCGGTACGCGAGGCCACCGTCACCGTCGGCGCCGACGGCTTCGGCACCGCCGACGGAGCCAACGGGTTCAAGCTCGGGCACCAGGCCTGATCATGGGCGAGGCGGAGTACCAGGCGGACTACGTGGTGGTCGGGGCCGGTTCGGCGGGGTGCGTACTGGCCCGGCGCCTCGTCGAAGCCGGGGCGACTGTGCTGCTGCTGGAGGCGGGCGGGATGGACACCAACCCGGCCATCCACGACCCGCTGCGGATGCACGAGCTGTGGCACTCCGCGCAGGACTGGGACTTCCAGACCGTGCCACAGCGCGGCGCCGCCGGGCGCCGCCTGCATCTGCCGCGCGGCCGGGTGCTCGGTGGCTCGCATGCGCTGAACGCGATGATCTGGGTGCGCGGTAACCCCGCCGACTACGACCACTGGGCCTACCTCGGCAACGCAGGCTGGGCATGGCGGGACGTGCGGCCACTGTTCGAGCGGATCGAGGCGGGGCCGCTGGAGCTGCTCACCGGGTTCGAACCGGACCCGGTGCAGCAGGCGATCATGGCTGCCGCGCAGCAGGCCGGTATCCCGTTCAACCCCGACTGCAACCAGGGGGAACAGGACGGCGTCGGCCCGATGACCCTGACCATCGCGGGCGGGCGGCGGTGCACAACGGCGGGCAGCTACCTGGCGCCGGTGTTCGGAGACCCCCGGCTGACGGTGCTCACCGGGGCGCAGGTGGATCGGCTCGTGGTGCACGGGGGACGGGCCGCCGGGGTGCGGCTGCGGCACGGTGGGCGGACGGTCACCGCGCTGGCGGAGCGGGAGGTGATCCTTTCCTCCGGCGCGATCGGCTCGCCCGCGCTGCTGCTGCGCTCCGGGATCGGCCCCGCTGCCCGGCTACGCGGGTCGCGGGTGGAACCGCTGGTCGACCTGCCAGGAGTGGGCCGCAACCTGCAGGATCACTGGCTGGTGCCGGTGGTGTTCTCCGCCCAGCGGGAGATCGCGCACACCCCCGGACTGCCGCATACCCAGACCCAGCTGTTCTGGCGCAGCAGGCCGGGCCTCGCCGTGCCCGACCTGCAACCGCTGCACTTCAGCGTGCCGCTCTACCAGCCGTGGATGTCCGGGCCGGCCAACGGGTTCTCGCTGATGGCGGGCCTGGTACGGCCGGCGAGCCGGGGCGAGCTGAGCGTGACGGGCGACCGGCTGCGCATCGACCCGCGGGCGCTGTCCGCGACCTCGGACGTGACCGCCCTGGCCACCGCCGTCGAGCTGTGCCGGGAGATCGGCAACGCGCCCGCGTTGCGAGCCTGGGGCGCGGTTGAGCGTTACCCGGGACCGTCGACCGGAAACCCGCACGCCTACGTCCGGCGCAGTGTGCTCACCTACCACCACCAGGCGGGCACCTGCCGGATGGGCATCGGCGAGGACGCCGTGGTCGATCCGGAGCTGCGAGTGTACGGAGTGGACGGTCTGCGGGTCGCCGACGCCTCCATCATGCCGACCGTCACCACGGGCAACACCAACGCGCCCGCCGTGCTGATCGCCGAGAAGGCGGCCCAGCTGATCACCGGCGCGGCGCTCGAACGGACCGGTACCGCCACCGCCGCCTTGGAGGTTCCATGACGATCCTCGTTCGTACCAGTGATGTCCCCGCCCGCGAACGCACCGAACTGTGGCGGGCCGCCGCCTCGGAGGCCTATGTACCGCTGGAAATGCGGCTGGACGACGCCGAGTCTTTCCGCGGCCAGATCGCGGGTCAGGTGTTCGGCGAGTTGCGGGTCGGCGAGGTGACCGCGGACGCGCACCGCGCGCACCGGCCGGGCAGGCTGATCGGCAGGCAGGACGACCTGCCGCCGCACTACAAGCTGAGCATGCCGGTGCGCGGCTACTGCCTGGTGCAGCAGGACGGCAGGGAGGCCTCACTCACCCCAGGCGACCTGGCGATCTACGACACCTCCCGGCCCTACACCGTGGTGTTCGAGGACACCTGCCAGATGCTGACCCTGATGTTCCCGCGCCGGAACCTGCACCTGCCAGCCGAGCAGCTGGAGCGGGTCACCGCGAGCAGGGTGTCCGGACGGCACAGCGTGGGCGCGCTGCTCGGGCCGCTGCTGCTGAACCTGGTGTCCAGAATGGACGAGATCGACGCGGCGCAGGCCCTGCGGCTCGCCGACAACGTGGTCGACATGGTGGCCACGACGTTCGCGGGCCAGCTCGGCGAGGACACCACCCGGCGCCCGCCGGGGCACCGTTCCCTGGTGCTGCGCGCGAAGTCTTTCATCGAGGCCCATCTCGAGGACACCGACCTCACCCCCGGCATGGTGGCGGCTGCGATGCACATCTCCACCGGCTACCTGCACAAGCTGTTCCGCAGGGAGAACACCACGGTGTCCCGGTGGATCCGGGAACGCAGGCTGGAGCACTGCCGCCGCGACCTGCGCGACCCCGACCAGTCCGACCTCGCCGTCAGCAGTGTGGCCGCGCACTGGGGGTTCATCGACGCCGCGCACTTCAGCCGCCTGTTCAAAGCCGCCTACGGCCTGCCGCCCCGCGAGTACCGCATCGTCAGCGAGGGCGGCACCGACATCCACCTCTCCGCCACCGGAAGCCCCTGAACGTGGCGTTCCGGACGTCAGATTTTGCGAACGGCACCTTTGCGACGTCAGGTGACCCGAAAGCCACGTTCACGGTCCCGCTCAGGGGGCGAAGGCGAGGGTGGGCAGGTCGACGGCGGTGGCGCCGGCGTCGGCGGGCAGTACCGTGCCGGTCATCACGGCGGAGTCGGCCGAGCCGAGGAAGGCGATGATCGAGGCGATCTCCTCCGGTTCGGCCGGCCTGCCGAGCGGGGTGTCCTTGGTCGCCAGCCGATAGGCCTCCTGCCGCCCGATCCCGTGCAGCCGCCCGAGCTCGTCCATCTCGGCATCCGCCATCGGCGTACGCACCCAGCCGGGGCACACCGCGTTCACCCGCACCCCGTCCCGGCCGTAGTCGCGGGCAAGGGACCGGGTGAGGCCGAGCAAGGCGTGCTTGGCGGTCACGTACCCGCACACCTCCGGCCCCGCGGTGAGCCCGGCGAGCGAGGAGACCACCACCACGCTGCCGCCGCGCTTGCGCAGCTCGGGCAGTGTCTCCCGGACGGTCACGAACGCGCTGGTGAGATTGGCCCGCAGGCTGTGTTCCCAGGACTGATCGTCCACATCGGCCGCGGCGCCGAAGCCGTGCCCGCCCGCGTTGGCCACCACGATGTCCAGCCAGCCGAAGCGCTCCAGCGCCGCGTCCCGCAGCCGCCGCACCGCGGCCCCTTCGGTCACATCGGCCGGGACGCACAACGCCCGCTCCCCCAGCCCCTCGGCCGCCGCGCGCAGCGGCTCCTCGCGGCGGCCGGTGAGCACCACGCTCGCGCCCTCGGCGGCGAACCGGCGGGCGGTGGCGGCCCCGATCCCGGTGCCCGCCCCGGTGATCACGGCGACCTTGCCCGCCAGCCGCTCGGGCGGGCTCGTTCCGGCAGGAGAACTACCCACGTCGTACCGTCCTTTCCGGTCAGTGCCTGTTGTAAACTCGCGGACGCGATCGGCTCGGCCGGGCTCGGACCTGGCCGCGATCGTCACCGTCGCAGGTCATGCACCCGGCCTCACCGCCCGCGGGCTCCGCCACGCGAGTTCTTTCACTCGCCGTGCGCAGGGAAAGCCCGGTTCCGGAAACAGGCCCTCGGCATGCAGAACGACCAGACGGTATCCCCGCTGGTGACACGAACGGACCTCATCGAGGCGCATCGTGAGCTGCCCGACAAGGAGAGTGCACACAGGTACAAGTCACCCGCCGCCGTGCCCCGCAGGCTGTGGTCACCCAGATGCCGCACAGTACGAGGAGGCGGGATGACCGACCGGCTGGAGCGCGAGCACACCGCGGCCCCTGCGCCCTCCGGCGACCGGCAACCTCCGAAGGGACCCGGCTGGCCCCGGCGGTTGCTACAGGCCGACTCCGCCAGCGTGCTCGCCGCCCTCATCGTGCTGGTGCTGCTGATCGGCATCCTGCAGCCGGGATTCTTCCACCCCGGCCAGCTGCGCGATGTGCTGCAGAGCGCGGTGTACGTGGCGCTGCTGGCCGCGGGCATGTCCTTCCTGCTGTCCATGCGGGAGATCGACCTCTCGGTGGGGTCCAACTTCGCGCTCTCGCTGATCGCCTGCGGCCTGCTGATGCGGGAAGGGCTCGATCCGTGGCTCGCCGCGCTGGCCGGGATCGCGCTCGGCGCCACGCTGGGCCTGGTGAACGCGCTGATCGTGCAGGTCATCGCGATTCCGGCGATCGTGGCGACCCTGGCGACGATGCAGGTCTTCCGCGGGCTGGCACTCGCCCTCAGCGATGGCCAGCAGGTCACCGGCCTGCCGCTGGAGAGCTCGTTCTTCACCATCGTGGGCGGAACCGCGCTCGGGCTGCCCTTCGCGGTGTGGGTGGTGATCGCGGTGGTCGCCGTGCTCACCGTGGTGCTGCGGCTGACCCCGTTCGGCTACCGGGTCCGTTCCATCGGCTCCAATCCCGAGGCCGCCACCTTCTCCGGCATCTCCACCCCGCGCACCCGGATGGCCGTGCTGGTGCTGGCGGGTGGCCTCGCCGGCCTCGCCGGTGTACTCGGGCTGGCCTTCTTCACCTCCGGTGACCCGAACGTGGGCACCGGCCTGGAGTTGCAGGCCATCGCGGCCGCGGTGATCGGCGGAACCCCGCTGCGCGGCGGCAGCGCCACGGTCGCCGGCGCGGTGTTCGGCGCCGTGCTGCTCAGCGTGGTGGCCAGCGGCCTCGTCTACTTCAGCATCCCCGCCAACTGGAGCGCGTTCGCCAGCGGAATGGTCGTGCTGCTGGCGGTGGCCGTGGACAGCCTGCTGCGCAGCAGGCGACGCGCCCGCCGAGCCGAATTCGGCCTGTGAAACCCCGTCCAGCGGAAGGAAACGAGATCATGGTGGTCCCTTCGCAACAACCTCGCCGTAGGGCAGCCCGGCTGGCGGCAGCGGCCTGCGCGCTGCTGCTGGTGGCCTGCCAGTCCCCCTCCGAGGGGGCAGGCGGCCAGGAAGGCACGCTGAAGCTGGCGTTCAGCTACGCCTCGACCTCGCAGAACCCGTTCCAGGAAATGGCTTTCGGCGCGCAGGCCGCCGCGGCCGATGCCGGGGAGGTCGAGCTGACCGCGAACGCCCCGTCCAGCATCGACGGTCCGGCGCAGGTCTCGCAGTTCCAGTCGGCCATCCGCACCTCCGCCGACGGGATCGCACTGCAGACCCTCACCCCGGACCTGTTCGTGCGGCCGTTGCGGCAGGCCAAGGACGCCGATGTCCCGGTGGTGGCGGTGGACACCGTGCCCCCCGAGGGCACCGACGTCGGGCTCTACGTCGGCAACAGCAACACCGAGCTGGGCCGGGAGCTTGGCAGGGAACTGCTCAAGCACATTCCCGAGGACGCGGAAGGCTACGTGGTGCTCGGCAACGACATTCCCGGGCTGGCGCTGCTGGAGCAACGGCTGGCCGGCACCAGGGAGGTACTGGAGCAGGAGCGTCCCGGGGTGAGCATCCGCGGTCCGTTCGACGCGGGCTCCGAGCCCTCGGTGAACTTCAACAAGTGGAACGACATCGTGAAGGCGCATCCGGACGCGATCGCCTACATCGGGGCGGGCGCCTCGGACGCGGTTTCCCTTGCCCTGATCCAGAAGAACACCGGGCGCCGCTTCCTTGTCGGTTCCTGCGATCCCGACCCGCAGGCGCTGCGCGGGGTCAAGGAGGGCTACGTGGCGGCGCTGGCCTCGCCGGAACACTGGCTGAAGGGTTACGTGGCGGTGCGCATGCTGGCGCAGAGCGCGCGGACCGGCGAACCGCTGCCGCAGGGCTGGTGGAATACCGGCTCGCTGATCATCAACTCGGAGAACATCGACGAGATCATGGCGCGCCAGGCGAACGAGGCCTCGCGCAAGGAGTGGTTCGCCGAGGAGGCCGCCGCGCAGGTCGCCGACCCGCAGGCCCATATGCGGCCGCTGACCGAGGCCAACTGACGGGGCCGGCATGAGTGTGCTCGACGTGCACGGCGTCACCAAGACCTACGGTGGCGTACGTGCCCTGCAGGAGGCCGGTATCCGGGTACACGGCGGTTCGGTGCACGCGCTGCTCGGGGAGAACGGCGCAGGCAAGTCCACCCTGATCAAGATCATCACGGGTGCGGTCCGGCCGGACGGTGGTTCCCTCACCCTGGAAGGGCGGGAGATGTCCTTCGCCTCCACCGCCGAGGCGGCCGCGCACGGGGTGGCCGCGGTGTCCCAGGAACTCAACCTGTTCCCGGATCTGGACCTGCTTGCCAACCTCTACCCGATGCGGGAGGCCCGCCGGGGGCCGCTGCTGGACCGGGCCGCCATGCTCGCGCGGGCCCGGCCCGTGCTGGACCAGCTCGGCCTCGATGTCGACCATCGGCAGCCGGTGGGGCAGCTGTCCCTGGCGCAGCGGCAGCTGGTGGAGATCGCCAGGGCACTGCTCACCGACCCGAAGGTGCTGATCCTGGACGAGCCGACCTCGGCCCTGGAGGCGGCCAGCACCGAACGCCTGCTCGGCATCCTGCGGGCGCTGCGCGACCGGCAGGTGGCCGTGGTGTTCGTCTCGCACCTGCTGGAAGAGGTCATGGCCGTGTGCGACGAGATCACCGTGCTGCGCGAGGGCAGCACGGTGCTGGCCGGGGTGCCGCGGGCCGAGCTGGAACTCTCCGACGTGGTGACCGCCATGCTGGGCCGCGAGCACCAGCAGCAACGGCCACCCGCGCGCACCGCGCCCGCACACCCCGGCAGTGCACAAGGGACACTCCGGTTCGAGGAGGTCACCGTGCCGGGGCGGCTGTCCGGCGTCAGCTTCGCCGCCGAGCCCGGCGAGGTGGTCGGCCTCGCCGGGCTGGTCGGCTCCGGGCACACCACGGTGCTCGAGGTGGTCGCCGGGCTGCGCAGGGCCGAGGCAGGCCGGGTGCGAATGCCGGGTGGCGCGCCCGCCCCGCGCAGGCTACGGGCCGCGATCGACGCTGGGGTGGCACTGGTGTCCGGGGACCGGCGCAGGCTCGGCCTGATGCTGGACAAGCCGATGTGGGAGAACATCGCGCAGATCCGCTCCGTGGCGCTGGCAAGGGACGGCGCGCTGGTCCGGGCAGGCCCGCTGCGCAGCAGGGCCGCCGCACTGGCCGAGCGGCTGCGGATCCGGGCCCCGCACCCTGACGTCAGCTGCGGGATGCTCTCCGGCGGCAACCAGCAGAAGGTGGTGCTGGCCAAGTGGCTGGAGGCGCGGCCGAAGGTGATCCTGCTGGACGACCCGACCCGCGGAGTCGGCATCGGCAGCAAGGAGGACATCTACACGCTGCTGCGTTCCGAGGTCGACGAGGCCACGATCATGCTGCTGTGCTCGACGGACCTCGACGAGTTCCCGCTGCTGTGCGACCGGGTGCTGGTGTTCCATCGCAACCGGCTGTGCGCCACTCTGCGCGGCGCGGAGATCACCCCGCACGCGGTACTGCACGCGATGAACACCGGTGAGGGGCGGCTCGTAGAATCGCCAGGGTGACTTCACCCGGCACCGCGCCAGCCACCAGCGACGCCACCCAGGTCCTGCGGCGTGTCTTCGGTTACGACTCCTTCCGGGGGCAGCAGCAGGACATCATCGAGCATGTGGTGGCGGGCGGCGACGCGCTGGTCCTGATGCCGACCGGTGGCGGCAAGTCGCTCTGTTATCAGATTCCGGCGCTGGTGCGGGACGGGGTCGGCATCGTGGTCTCCCCGCTGATCGCGCTGATGCAGGACCAGGTCGACGCGCTGGCCGACCTCGGCGTGCGGGCCGGGTTCCTGAACTCGACGCAGGACCCGGACGAGCGCAGGATGGTCGAGGCCCAGTTCCTCGCCGGAGAGCTGGACCTGCTGTACCTTGCGCCGGAACGGCTGCTGCTGGAAGCCACGCTGAACCTGCTGGACCGGGGCACGGTGGCGTTGTTCGCGATCGACGAGGCGCACTGCGTCTCCCAGTGGGGGCACGACTTCCGCCGGGACTACCTGCAACTGTCCACAGTGCACGAGCGCTGGCCATCGGTGCCGCGAATCGCGCTGACCGCGACGGCGACCAAGGCCACCCATGCGGAGATCGCCACCCGGCTGAACCTGGAGCAGGCGCGGCACTTCGTGGCCAGCTTCGACCGGCCGAACATCCAGTACCGGATCGTGCCGAAGAACGAGCCGAAGCGCCAGCTGCTGCACCTGCTGCGTACCGAACACGCCGGGGACGCGGGCATCGTCTACTGCCTCTCCAAGGCCTCGGTGGACAAGACCGCCGAGTTCCTTGTGTCCAACGGGATCGAGGCGCTGCCCTACCACGCGGGGATGGACAAGTCCGACCGCGCCGCCAACCAGGCCCGGTTCCTGCGCGAGGACGGCCTGGTCATCGTCGCCACGATCGCCTTCGGCATGGGCATCGACAAGCCGGACGTACGCTTCGTCGCCCATCTTGACCTGCCCAAGTCGGTGGAGGGGTACTACCAGGAGAGCGGGCGAGCGGGCCGGGACGGCCTGCCGGCGACCGCCTGGCTGGCGTACGGGCTGCAGGACGTGGTGCAGCAGCGCAAGCTGATCGACATCTCCGAGGGCGACGCGGCGCACAAGCGCAGGCTGGCCACCCACCTGGACGCCATGCTGGCGCTGTGCGAGACCGTGGAGTGCCGCCGGGTGCAGCTGCTGGCCTACTTCGGCCAGGACGGCAGCCCGTGCGGCAACTGCGACACCTGCCTTACCCCGCCGGAGTCCTGGGACGGCACGGTCGCCGCGCAGAAGCTGCTGTCCACGGTGTTCCGGCTGGAGCGGGAGCGGCGGCAGAAGTTCGGCGCCGGCCAGGTCATCGACATCCTGCTCGGCAAGCAGACCCCGAAGGTCACCCAGCACCGGCACGACCAGCTGACCGTGTTCGGCATCGGCACCGAGCTGCACGAGAGCGAGTGGCGCGGGGTGGTGCGGCAGCTGCTGGCACAGCGGCTGCTCGCGGTGGAGGGCGACTACGGCACGCTGGTCCTCACCGAGGCCAGCGGCGAGGTGCTCGGCAGGCGGCGGGAGGTGCTGCTGCGGCGCGAGCCGCGGCCCGCGCCCGGCAGTGGCTCCGCCACGGGCGCGGCGAAGTCCCGCAAGGCCACGCCCGCCGAGCTGCCCGAGCACGCCGCGGAGGTGTTCGAGCGGCTGCGGGCCTGGCGGGCGGCCACCGCCAAGGAGCAGGGGGTGCCCGCGTACGTGATCTTCCACGACGCCACCCTGCGGCAGATCGCCACCGACGCGCCCGCAACGCTGGCCGAGCTCGGCGCGGTCAGCGGAGTCGGCGAGAGCAAGCTGGCCAAGTACGGGCAGCAGATCCTGGACACGCTCACCGCCGAGTAGAACACTCGTTCGAGTCATCGGGTAGGCTGCGGGCATGCCACCCGCACTGCAAGGTTCGCTCTTCGACGGGGCCGCGGCCACCGGGCTGGGTGCGCTGGACACCGCCCGGCGCACCGTGCTCGGCGATGGTGCCTGGATCGACCTGCTGCCCGGCTGGCTGACCGGGGCGGACGCGCTGTTCGACACACTGGTGCGGCAGGTGCCGTGGTATGCCGAACGCCGCCGGATGTACGACCGGGTGGTGTCGGTGCCGCGGCTGCTGTGCTTCTACGGCGAGGACGACCCACTGCCGGACCCGATGCTCGCCGCGGCCATGACCGCGCTGAGCGGCTGGTACGCCGCCGAGCTCGGCGAGCCGTTCCGCACCGCGGGGCTGTGCTATTACCGGGACGGGCGGGACAGCGTCGCCTGGCACGGGGACACCATCGGGCGGGGCGGCACCGAGGACACCATGGTGGCGATCCTGTCGCTCGGCGCCCCACGGGCGCTGCTGCTGCGCCCGCGCGGGGGCGGCGGCCGCACGGTGCGGCACGCCCTCGGGCACGGGGACCTGATCGTGATGGGCGGCTCCTGCCAGCGCACCTGGGAACATGCCATCCCCAAGACGAATCGGCCGGTCGGGCCGCGGATCAGCGTCCAGTTCCGGCCGCGCGGGGTGCGCTGACCCACCGCCGCGGGAGGTGGCGCGCCGCACAGGAACGATCTCCGGTAGGAAGGACCCATGCCGCAACCAGGCAAGAGCGCCGTGGTGATCCCGGTGCCCGCCGCCGACCCGTTGCTGGACTCCGTGCGGCAACGGCACCCCGGGATCGTCCGGGACGTGCCTGCCCACCTTTCCGTGCTGTATCCGTTCCTGACCGCGGAGGAGCTCGACGCGGAGGCGGTCGGCACGCTGGAGTCGATCTGCGCCGCACACCCGCCCGCCGAGATCGGCTTCACCAGCTGCGCACGGGAACCCGGCTTCGTGTACCTGCCGCCCGAACCACCGGCCGCCGTCCGGGAACTGTCCACCGCGGTGCGGCGGCACTGGCCCGGCCTGCTGCCCTACGACGGCGCCTTCGGCGACCCGCCGCCACACCTGACCGTGGCGATGGGCATCGACGAACCGGTGGCCGGGGAGATCGAGGGGCAGGTCGGGCGGCACCTGCCCGTGCACACCCGGCTCGAGGAGGCCTGGCTCGTGGTGTTCACCGACCACTGGTCGATACGGGCCCGGTTCCCCTTCGCCGCCCGGTAGCGAGGCCACGGCCGGCTCACCTCACTCGCGCCTTGACCTCGAGCATGGTCGAGGTAGCAGATTGGTCTCATGCTTGCTGATCAAGAACAACTGGGGTGTGAGGTGGCGACGATATCCGGGAACGGGACGCAGGATCGGTCCGCACGGGAGACGGCCGCGGCGATCGCGCGAGGAGAGGTGAGCTCCGCCGCCGTCGTCGAGGCCGCCCTGGCACGCATCCGGCAGTACAACGGCGAACTCGGGGCACTCGTCTCCCTCGACGAGGAGGGTGCGCGGTCGGCGGCCGCGGCCGCCGACGAAGCACTGGCGGCGGGACATCGGGTGGGGCCGCTGCACGGCGTGCCGATGACGCTCAAGGACGGCCATGACATCGCGGGGCTGCGCACCACGGCCGGCACCACGGTCCTCGACCGCGTTCCGGAGGAGGACGGTACCGTGGCCGCGCGCCTGCGGCAGGCCGGTGCGATCCTGCTCGGACACAGCAACGTGCCGCCGTGGCTCGCCGACTACGAAACCGCCAACCCGATCTTCGGGCGCACGGCGAACCCCTGGGACCCCACCCGCACCCCTGGCGGCTCCAGCGGCGGGGCGGCCGCGGCACTGAGCGCAGGCCTTGTGCCCCTCGAGATCGGCTCCGACCTCGCCGGTTCGGCACGGCTGCCGGCCTCGTTCTGCGGAATCTACGGGTTGAAGACGACCGAGCATCGCGTACCGCTGACCGGCTTCCTGCGCGAACCGGACGGGATTCCCCGGACGGTGCGGATCGCCTCCTGCATCGGTCCGCTCGGACGCGACCTCGATGACCTCCGGCTCGCCCTGAACCTGATCGCAGGCCCCGACGGCAGGGACAGCGACGTGCCGCCGGTGCCCCTGGCCGCGTCGCCGGAGCGCCCGCTGTCCGACCTGCGGCTGGCGGTCGCGCCGACCGTGCCCGGCGCGCCCATCGCCCCGGACGTACGCGAGCGGGTGGAGCGGGTGGCCAGGGACGCCGCGAAGGCAGGGGCACGGGTCGACCACCTCCTACCGGAACTGGACTGGGACGCCCAGCAGACGCTCTTCGCGGACCTGTTCACCGCGCTCATCGGTGCCGCGCTGGACGAGATCCCCGTGCGGGACGAGCAGCGCACCCTACGGTGGTACTTCAGGGCACTCGAGCGGCGCGACGCGTACATCGCGCGCTGGGAAACGTTCTTCACCGGTGTCGACGCACTCCTGGTGCCAGCCGCCGCGTCCACCGCGTTCCCGCATCAGCAGGGCCGCAGCGGGAACGGGGACGACGCGATGACCGTGCTCGGCTACCCCGAGCACGAACGCGTCCTGGCATTCGCCAACCTGGCGGACCTGCCCGCGCTGGCCGTTCCGGCCGGGACCAGCGAGCTGGTCGGGCTGCCCATCGGGGTGCAGCTCATCGGCCCCAGGTGGTCGGAGCAGCGGCTGATCGGGATCGCCGGCGCCCTGGAACGCGCGGAGGTACTGCCAGGATTCCAGGCGCCACCGATGACCGGGCCGGTAAGCGTGAGCTAGGGAACTGTTCAGGAAGGTGGCTGCCTGAGGTGATGCGTGGGCGCGCGTCCGGCCGGAGGCCGCGCGCCTTCTTGAACACAGCCTAGCCGGGGGTGGCGGCCCGGTCGGAACGTCCGGCCGTGCCGAAGGCTCTCGCGACGCGGGTCAGCCATGCCGTCTCGGCCGCCAGGTCCGACTCCACCGCAGGCTCCCGCCGCGCGTCCTCCCCGGTGGCGGGCAGGCCGGCCTGCTTGCGTCGCAGGGCCTCCGCGATATCCGCCGCCTCGACGGCCGCGTCCAGGTCAGCGCCGGTCAACCCGGCGGCCTCCGCGGACCGGCGATGCGCGGCGGTGCGTTCCTGGTCGCGGTACGGCGCGAGGATCAGCAGCCCGTCCCGGATCTCGATGACCCTGCGGTAGAGCCGGAACCCGATGTCGTGCGGCGGCGCGTCGCCCTGCACGGCCTGCGGAGAGGTCAGCGCGATCTCCGGCGCGGCCTGATACAGCGCCTGCCACAGCGGATGCAGCCGCCGGTAGGCGCGCCACCGCCCCGGCCAGCGCAGCAGGCCCGTGACCCGTGGGCCGAGCGCGGGAACGGCGGCGCCGAGGATGATGGCCAGCACGGACAACGCGGGCATGCCCACCGCGAAGGTGCAGCCCACGGTGGAGAACGGGCCCGCGCACAGCGCCTCGGCCGGCGTCCCGGCGCCGAACACCTCGCCGAGCACGCTGACCACCTTCTGCCCCACGTACGCCAGGCCGAGCAGGCAACCGGCGAACACCAGGATCATGCCTGCCCGCAGGTACCCGCGCGCGTGCCGGATGGTCCCCACCCCGAGCCAGCCGAGATCCACCAGCGCCACACCGAGATAGGCCGAATAAACCAATGTGTACACCGCGAGGGTCGGTTGCTCGCGGTAGAGCCCGGTGAAGATCCCGGTCCCCTCCGGGACCCGGCTCAGCAGGAAGGTCACGACCAGCACCGCGAGCGCGACCAGTAGTGCGCCCAGCCGCCACCGCGAGTGCGCCCTGGCCTGCGCGGGCGGATGGCTGACGTAGCGCATCAGGGTGAGGAAGCCGTAGGCGGCGGTCAGCGTGCAGAGGTTGGACAGCAGCCTGCCGAGGCTCGGGATGATCCGGCTCTCCACCGCCTGCACCGCGGGCGCCAGGAAGAAGAACGCCGCCCCCAGTGCGAGCAGGATCACGATCATCGGCACCTGGGTCGGCTTGCGCGGCCCGCGCCTGCGCCGCAGGAACGCCAGCGCGGCGAGCAGGAAAGCAATGAGCGCGACCAGGATGAAGAGTATGCTGATCATACTGCCCGTCTTCTCGCCGAATGCCGCACCCCAGCGGCGACACAGCTTAGCCGCTGTTCAGAAGGTGGTTGCCTGAGGTGATGCGTGGGCGCGCGTCCCGGCCGCAGGCCGCGCGCCTACTTGAACACAGCCTAGCCGGTGGGGTTCTAGAAGCCGAAGATGTCCCTTACCCTGGTCATCCGCTCGGCGACCTCGGGGGACATGGGCCGGTCGGTCAGCTGGGCGCGCCTGCCGCCCGCGTGCTGCCACAGCAGGGACGCGATCATCTCGGCCTCCTGCTCGTCCTCAGTGGAGTACGCGGAGCGGGCGAACAGGTGCTCGATCAGCTCCGGCCGCACATGCGGAGCCATCCTGGCGGCCTCCCCGACACTGAGCAGGCACTCGCCCCGATGGTCGGCGATCATGTGGCCGATCTCGTGCAGGATGATGTGGTCCTGGTGCAGCGTGCTGGTCTGCGCGGCGTAGACGATCACATCGCGGTCGGCCTCCCGCACCCACATCCCGCAGGTTCCGCCCGCGGTCCTGGTCGTGGGGTGCAGGTCGATGGGCCTGCCGCGGTGCCGCTCCAGCCGGTCCACCAGCCGGTCGACGTCCCACGGCACCGGAATCCCGACGGACTCCTCCAGCTCGCGCACGCGTGTCTCGCTGCGCCGTCGCAACTCCAGGTAGCGCACGGCGGTGTCACTCCTCCCGACAGCCCCCGCCCGAGGCGGATCCGCTGCCCGGGCCAGCCTCACGCAGGCGGCCGGACGCCTCCCGTCGCCACCGTGCCGCCCGTCGGCCATCATGTCACGCGTCGTCCGTCTCCGCGGCGGCACTACTACCCTTCTTCCGGCGGCGGGGGCGGCCGGAGCGATCCTCGTAGCGGCCGAGCTCGCTGATGATGTTGACCACCGAGCGGCGTGCCTCCGGGCTCAGCTTCATCGTCCGCAGGGCGACATCGCGCACCTCGGCGTCCCGCATCGCCTGCAGGACCTCGATCTCGCCGTCGATCAGCTGGGCCTGCTCGTCGTCGAAGAAGTAGGCCACCGGGACGCCGAAGAAGTCGGCGAGCGCCTCGAGATGGTGCTTGGTCGGGTTGTCCCGCAGGCCCTTGCGCAGCTGCCAGATGTAGGCGGCCGAGATGGTCGGGCCGTCCTTGGCCTTGATCGCCTGCGCGACCTCCTCGTAGCTGTACGGGCCACGGTCGGCCGGATGCACCACCGTGAGCAGGTGATCGAGCTTCTGCGCGAGCGATCGCCCCTCAGTCATGTCGCGCGACCTTTCCCCAGTAACCCCTATGCCAGTAGTGAGCTACAGCTTAACCCGTTTACCACAGTTGAGAGTATCGCAGCTCCGGCTTATGCTATGAGCCTCGGTATAAACCGAGATAAACGGCCGGGCGCCTCCTGGGGGTAGGTGCCCGGCCGTTTCATACGCATGGTTACCGAGCGACAACCAGAAGTAACCGGAGTCACAGCCAGCCGACCCGGTCGCCGAGGGCGGCGGCCATCCGCCGGGCGGGCGCCTCCGCCGAGACGGCCGGGGTGACCCGGTCCGCCACCGCGGCCCACTCCAGGATGATCGTGGCCACCGTCTCGGCCCGGCGCTCGTCCTCCTCGCGGTATCCGGTCCGCCGCAGCGCCCTGCGCACCGCCTCCGGATCGAGATCCGGGTAGCGCGCCCGCAGCTGCGCCGGGTCGATCCCGGGGTACAACTCGGTGAGCAGGGCGTCGTCCTGCTCGTCGCTGGTGCTGCCTGCCAGGATGTGGCCGAGCTCGTGCAGGATGATGTGCCGCTGATGCGCGTGCGTGGTCTCCTCCTGGTAGAGGATGTAGTCGGCGTCCCTGGCCGCGATCCAGGCGCCGAACGGGCCGGGAACCGGGATCGGGTGCGGCACCAGCCGGATCGGCCGCCCGCGCCGCCTGCCCACCCGCCTGCACAGCTCCTCGACGTCCAGCGGCGGGCGAATGTCCAGCGCCCGCAACAGCTCACGGCACTGCCGTCGCAGCTCCCGTTCCCTCACTCGCCACCCCCGTTCGGCATGCCCGAGCACGCTTCCACCCCTGCGAATGCTCGGGTGAGCATTCGCTTTTGCACGAGTCTAGGGATTCCGGGTGTGGTTGGCGAGGTTGGCGGAGAAAAGCCCTATATAGCACGTGAAATCACCGGAACGTGGGTGCCACGGGATGCACGCGCCGCGCGGCGGACCCCATAGGGTGTCCGCGCAGCGGGAGGTGACCGGAGTCGTGGACGGGGTCGACTACTACGAGTTGCTCGGCGTGGGGCGAGATGCTTCCCCGGCCGAGATCAAGTCGGCGTACCGGCTGCTCGCCAGGACCATGCACCCCGACGCGGGCGGCACCGCCGGAACCTTCCGTCTGCTCCGGGAGGCCTACGAGACGCTCAACGACCCGCGGCTGCGGGCGGAGTACGACGAGGGCGGGACCGACGTCGAGGAGGAACCCGCTCCCCCGGCGCAGCCTCCGGTGCCGCGGACGCGCCGACCCGGGTCCGCCCGGCCCCGTCCCGGCGGGCGGACCCGCAGCTTCGGCGAGGATCCCGGGTTCGCCGCACCGGCGCCGCGGATGGCGCCGCAGACCATTCCGTGGTGGGACCGGGTACACGCGGACCAGCCCATCCTGTGCGTGCCGCGGCGCGGGCCGGGACACGCGCCCGGGCTGGGCGCGCTCGCCGGGGCGGCCCTGCTGCTGCTCGCGCTACCGCTGGGCGTGCTCTCCGGACCGGTGCTGATCGTGTGGCTGGTACTGCTGGCTGCCGCGCTGGGCGCACTGGTGACGCTGTCCCGGCGCTATCGGGCGACCGCACGGGCCGACCGCGCGTTCACCGCGGAGTTCGGCGGCACCCAGGTGCACGGCCGCGCCGGGCAGGAGGAGGACGAGCTGGGCGAACGGCTCACCGAGGACCTGCTCTCCCGCTACCTCACCCGGATGCCGGGAGCCAGGGTGTTCCACGGCCTCGCCTGGCCGGACTCGGTGTTCGCCGATGTGCACCACGCCGTGCTGTGCGGACGGCGGCTGGTGCTGATCGAGTCGAAACTGTGGCTGCCGGGGCACTACACGGCCGACCCGGACGGCACCCTGTGGCGCAACGGCAACCGGTTCCGCGGCGGCGGCAGCAGGCTGGCCGAGAGCGTCGCCGCGTACCAGCAACTGCTGCCCGAGGTGGAGGTGCGCGGGGTACTGATCGTGTACCCGAGCCGGTGGGGCGAGGTGACCACCGGCGACACCACCGGGGTGCCGGTCCCGCCGATGACCCCGGAGCAGTTCGTCCGCGAGGTCGGCGACTGGCTGGCCGTGGATCCCTGCACCGTGGACCGCGATGTCGTGCGCACGGTGCACCGCCAGGTGGTCTCCTGCTAGCTACCCGCGCCGGACGGCGGACATGACGCAGCTCACAGAATGCGGCCCGGGCCAGAGCTAGTACGGTTCGATTCTAAGCGCATGCTTAGTCAGCTCAGTGCCGAGTTCGAGGAGGAGCCGTGTCCGAATCACCATCCAGGGTCGCGATCGTCACCGGGGCAGGCAGGGGAATCGGCGCGGCCGTCGCCAGGCGCCTCGCCGCCGACGGGTTCGCCGTCGGCCTGCTCGACCTGGACGAGGCAAGCTGCACCCGGGGCGCGGGGGCCATCACCGCCGAGGGCGGGCGCGCGCTCGGCGTCAGCCTGGACGTGAGCGACACCGAGCAGGTGGAGGCCGCGGTCACCAGGGTGGCCGAGGAGCTGGGCCCGCCCACCGTCCTGATCAACAACGCCGGCATCACCAGGGACAACCTGTTGTTCAAGATGACCGACCAGGACTGGGACTCGGTGCTCGGTGTGCACCTGCGGGGGTCCTTCCTGATGAGCCGCGCGGTGCAGAAGTACATGACCGAGCAGGGCTGGGGCCGGATCGTGAACCTGTCCAGCACCTCGGCGCTCGGCAACCGCGGCCAGGCCAACTACTCCACCGCGAAGGCCGGGATGCAGGGCCTGACCAAGACGCTGGCCATCGAGCTGGGCAAGTTCGGGGTCACGGTGAACGCGATCGCCCCCGGCTTCATCGCCACCGAGATGACCGCGGCCACCGCGGAGCGCATCGGCATGTCCTTCGAGGACATGCAGCAGGCGGCCGCGCAGGAGATCCCGGTCCGGCGGGTCGGCCAGCCGGAGGACATCGCCAACATGGCCGCCTTCTTCGTCAGCGACCAGGCGTCCTTCGTCTCCGGCCAGGTCATCTACGTGGCCGGCGGGCCGAAGGCCTGAGGAGGGACCGTCATGCGCGTTTTCTCCGGCCTGGACTCCTTCGCCGCCGCGGTCGGCGAGCGGCTCGGGCACAGCGATTGGCACACCATCACCCAGGAACAGGTGAACCTGTTCGCCGAGGCCACCGGCGACCACCAGTGGATCCACCTGGACACCGAACGCGCCGCCAGCGGGCCGTTCGGCGGCACCATCGCGCACGGCTACCTGACCCTGTCCCTGATTCCCATGCTGGGTAAGGAGATCTACCAGGTCGACAACCTGGCCATGGGGATCAACTACGGGCTGAACAAGGTGCGGTTCCCGCAGCCGGTGCGGGTCGGTTCCCGGGTCCGGGCCACCGCCGACCTGACCGAGGTCACCGAGGCCGCGCAGGGTGCCGTCCAGGCCGTCGTGCGGTGGACGATCGAGATCGAGGGCGAGGACAAACCGGCCTGCGTGGCCGAGACCGTCGCCCGGCTGCATGCCTGAGTGGCCGCGCGTGCCGCGCGTACCGGCGACATACCGACCGGTCGGTACTATGCTCGGCAAAGCGAGCTGAGGAGTGTCGATGACGGATACCGGCCCGCCAGGCCTCGACCTGGCCAGGCTACGAGCGCATCTGGACGAACGGCTACCCGGCCTTGCCGCAGGGCCGCTGCGGGCCGAGGTCGTGGCGGGCGGCCGGTCCAACCTCACCTACGTGGTCACCGACGGTGCGAGCCGGTGGGTGCTGCGCAGGCCGCCGCTGGGGCATGTACTGCCGACCGCGCACGACATGTCCCGGGAGCACCGGGTGATCTCCGCCCTGCATTCGACCGCCGTCCCGGTGCCGCGCACCCTGCTGCTGTGCGCCGAGGATGAGGTACTCGGCGCCCCGTTCTACCTAATGGAGCTGGTGCCTGGCACCCCGTACCGCACCGAGGCCGAGCTGTCCGCACTCGGCGCGGAACGCACGAGGTCGATCGGGCTGGCGCTGGTGGACACCCTGGTCGAGTTGCACGCGGTCGATCCGGGCGCGGTGGGGCTGGCCGATTTCGGCCGTCCGGACGGCTTCCTGCACCGGCAGCTGCGCCGGTGGAAGAAGCAGCTGGACGGCTCGCGCAGCCGGGAGCTGCCAGGGATCGACCGGCTGCACGACCGGCTGGCCGCGGCCGTACCGGACTCCCCCGCACCGGCGATCGTGCACGGCGACTACCGGCTGGACAACGTGCTGATGGACGAGCGGGACCGGATCACGGCGGTGCTGGACTGGGAGATGTCCACCCTCGGCGATCCACTGACCGATCTCGCCCTGATGGTGGCCTATGCCCAGCGGGAGACGCTGGGACTGACCTTCGTGGCCAACCCCAGCGGCGCGCCGGGCTATCCGGACGTGCCGGACATCGTGCAGCGCTACGCCGAGCGATCCGGCCGGGACGTCTCCGGGCTGAGCTGGTACGTAGGCCTGGCGTTCTTCAAGCTGGCGGTGATCCTCGAGGGTATCTACTACCGCTACCGCGAGGGCCAGACCGTCGGTGCGGGTTTCGAGCAGGCGGGCGAGGGCGTGTTCCCGCTGATCGACCGTGGCAACGAGATCCTCGGCGAAAGGACTGGATGATGGATTTCGCGTTCGACAGCAAGACCGAGGAGTTGCGCACGCGGCTGCTCGCCTTCATGGACGAGCACGTCTACCCGGCCGAGCCGGTGTTCGCCGAGCAGCTCGCGCAGCGGGAGGATCCGTGGGCGGGGGTGCCGATCGTGGCCGAGTTGCAGGCCGAGGCACGCCGCAGGGGGCTGTGGAACTTCTTCCTTCCCGGCGAGCACGGCGGCGGGCTGACCAACCTGCAGTACGCGCCGCTGGCCGAGATCACCGGCCGCAGCCCGCAGCTCGCGCCGAGCGCGCTGAACTGCGCCGCCCCGGACACCGGGAACATGGAAGTGCTCGCGATGTTCGGCACCGAGCGGCAGCGACAGCAGTGGCTGCGCCCGCTGCTGGATGCCGAGATCCGCTCGGCCTTCGCGATGACCGAGCCGGACGTGGCCTCCTCGGACGCACGCAACATCGCCACCCGGATCGAACGGGACGGCGACTCCTACGTGATCAACGGCCGCAAGTGGTACATCTCCGGCGCGATGAACCCGGACTGCCGGATCCTCATCGTGATGGGTAAGACCGACCCCGAGGCCGAACCACACCGGCAGCAGAGCATGGTGCTGGTGCCGAGGGACACCCCCGGGGTGCGGATCAAGCGCGGGATGCGGGTCTTCGGCTACTCCGACGGCGACCACGGCGGCCACGCCGAGATCGAGTTCGACAACGTCCGGGTGCCGGCGGAGAACCTGGTGGGCGAGGAGGGCGGTGGCTTCGCCATCGCGCAGGCCCGGCTCGGCCCCGGCCGGATCCACCACTGCATGCGGCTGATCGGGATGGCCGAGCGGGCCATCGAGCTGATGTGCCGCCGGGCCGTCGGGCGCACCGCCTTCGGTAAACCACTGGCCCGGCAGGGCGTTATCCAGGACTGGATCGCCGAGTCCAGGGTGCGGGTGGAGCAGTTGCGCCTGCTGGTGCTGAAGACCGCCTGGCTGATGGACACCGTGGGCAACCAGGGCGCGCACACCGAGATCCAGTCGATCAAGATCGCCACCCCGGCCTCGGTCGAGTGGATCCTGGACAAGGCGATCCAGCTGCACGGCGCGGGCGGGGTCAGCCAGGACTTCCCGCTCGCCGAGCTCTGGGCGGCCGCCAGGATGCTCCGCCTTGCCGACGGTCCCGACGAGGTGCACAAGCGCTCGCTGGCCCGCCGGGAACTCAGCCAGTACCTGCCGAAGGAGGCCTGATGTCCACAGTAGACTCCGAAGGAGATGCCGAGGACCTGCGCTCGCGGGTGCGGGAGTTCCTGCGCGAGCACGACCACACCGTGATGGAGCCGCTGGACTTCCTCCGGGCCAGGTTCGACGCCGGGCTGGCCTGGGTGCACTTCCCCGCCGGGCTGGGCGGGATCGGTGCCCCGCGGGCGGCGCAGGCGGTGGTGGACGCGGAGTTCGAGGCGGCGGGGGCGCCGGACAACAACCCGCGGCGGATCGGGATCGGGCTCGGCATGGCCGCGCCGACGATCCTGCAGTTCGGCACCGAGGAGCAGCAACGACGCTTCCTCCGTCCGTTGTGGACCGGCGAGGAGGTGTGGTGCCAGTTGTTCTCCGAGCCGGGCGCGGGCTCGGACCTGGCCGCGCTGGGTACGCGCGCCGTGCGGGACGGCTCGGACTGGGTGGTGGAAGGACAGAAGGTATGGACCTCGGGTGCGCATGTCGCGCGCTGGGCCATCCTGGTCACCCGCACCGATCCGGAGGTGCCCAAGCACCAGGGCATGACCTACTTCGTCTGCGATATGACCGCACCCGGGGTGGAGGTCCGGCCGCTGCGCCAGATCACCGGCGAGGCCGAGTTCAACGAGGTGTTCCTCAACGGCGTGCGGATCCCGGACGCCCAGCGGCTCGGCGAGATCGGCGACGGCTGGCGGGTGGCGCAGGCGACGTTGATGAACGAGCGGGTCGCCATCGGCGGCAGGCCGACGCCGCGGGAGGGCGGCATGGTCGGCGTGGTGGCGCAGACCTGGCGGGAACGCCCGGAGCTGCGGACTCCCGAGCTGCATGACCGCCTGCTGCGGCTGTGGGTGGAGGCGGAGGCGGCCCGGCTGGCCGGGGACCGGCTGCGGCAGCAGCTCGCCGTCGGCAGGCCGGGGCCGGAGGGTTCGGCGATGAAACTGGCCTTCGCCCGGCTGAGCCAGGAGCTGTCCGCGCTGGAGGTCGAGCTGCTGGGCGAGGAGGGGCTGCGCTACGACGACTGGACCCTGCGCAGGCCGGACCTCGTCGACTTCACCGGGCGCGAGGCCGGGTACCGCTACCTGCGGGCGAAGGGCAACTCGATCGAGGGTGGCACCTCCGAGGTGCTGCGCAACATCATCGCCGAGCGCGTACTGGGCCTGCCCACCGAACCGCGCGCGGACAAGGACGTGGCATGGAAGGACCTCCCGCGATGACCGGCACCCCCGACCTGCTCTACTCCGATGTGGAGACCGACCTGCGGGCCAGCGTCCGCGACCTGCTCACCGACCACGGCGACCCGGCCGCGCTGCTGGCGCGGGTGGAAAGCGGCGAACCGTACGACCTGAAGCTGTGGCGCACCCTGGCAGGCGACCTCGGTGCCGCCGGGCTGCTGGTGCCGGAGAGCCTCGGCGGGCAGGGCGCGTCGGCAAGGGAGACCGCGCTGGTACTGGAAGAGCTGGGCCGCGGCCTGGCTCCGGTGCCGTTCCTCGGCAGCGCCGTACTGGCCACCTGCGCGCTGCTGCACACCGACACCACCCAGCAGCCCGTCGCCGAGCTGCTGGGGCGGCTCGCCTCCGGTGCGGCGATCGGCTGCCTCGCGGTCCCGCTGTCCGCCATGCCGGGCACCGGCTTCCCCACCGGCGTCCGCGCGACCGCGGAGGGGCGGCTGACCGGCCGGATCGGTACCGTCGCGGACGCCACCGTGGCCGAGACCCTGGTGGTACCGGCCGCGGGCCCGGACGGCGCGGGGCTGTACCTGGTCGAGACCCGGGCCGCGGGGGTCACGGTGGCCGAGGCGGTGCCGCTGGACCTCACCCGCCGGCTCGCCGACGTGACGCTGGAGGACGCCCCGGCTCGCCGGGTGGCAGGCCAGGACACCGCGGCGGCGGCAGTGCGGGCCGCCCTGCTCGCCGGGGCCGCGCTGCTGGCCTCGGAGCAGCTCGGCCTTGCCCAGTGGTGCCTGGACGAGACCGTCGCCTATGTCAAGCAGCGATACCAGTTCGGCCGCCCGGTCGGTTCCTTCCAGGCCGTCAAGCACCGGCTCGCCGAGGTGTACCTGCACCTGGTCTCCGCCCGCGCCGCGGCCCGCGCCGCCGCGGACACGCTGGCCAGGGACGACACGGATCTCCCCGTGACCGCTGCGGTGGCACAGGCCTACTGCGCACCCGCCGCCGTGCACGCCGCCGAGGAGTGCATCCAGCTGCACGGCGGGATCGGCATGACCTGGGAACACCCCGCACACCTCTATCTGAAACGCGCCAAGGCCGACGAGCTCGCGCTCGGCACGCCCGCCAAGCACCGCCGCATCCTCGCCGGGCTGGTCGACCTGCCCGGCTGACCGGATCCGGCGGTTCGGCGGTGGAGTGTCGGCCCGGCCCGCTAGATTGTCGGCATGGCGGAATTCGTACTGGTGGCGGGCGCCTGGCTGGGCGGATGGGCCTGGGACGAGGTGGTGCCGCCGCTGCGCGCGGGCGGGCACGGTGCCCACCCACTGACCCTGTCCGGCCTGGCGGACAAGCGCGGTCTGCCCGCCGGGCAGCAGACGCACGTGCAGGACATCGTCGACGAGGTCGAGCGGCGGGAGCTGCGCGAGGTCGTGCTGGTCGGGCACAGCTACGCGGGTATCCCGGTCGGCCAGGCCGGGATGCGGATCGGCGACCGGCTGGCCAGGGTGGTGTTCGTCGACTCCAACATCCCGGCCGACGGCGAGTCGTTCGTATCGCCGTGGCCGGAGGGCAGGGCGATGGTGGAAGCCTCGATCGCGGAGACCGGTGGCTTCTGGGCGCCGCTGGCCGCGGCGGACTACGCGGGCCAGGACCTCACCGAGGAGCAGATCACCCGGATCGTCGGCGGTTCCACCCCGCACCCCGGGGCGACCCTCACCGAACCCGCCGTGCTGGAGCGCCCGCTCGGCGAGCTGCCCGCGACCTATGTCAAGTGCCTGCTCGACGGCCAGCAGCCGAACCCGGACGTGGCCGAGGTGCTGGCCACCAGCCGACGCTGGCGACTGGTCACCATGAACACCGGCCACTGGCCCATGTTCTCCCGGCCACGGGAACTGGCCCGGATCCTGGTGGAGGCGGCAGGGACGGACGCCGCCTGACCGCTTCGTGGACTACGCGGAGCCGGTGCGCCGGTCGCGGGCCGCGGCCCGGCGGGCCCGGTGGTTGGCGACGTTGATGCGGTTACCGCACAGGCCGGGCATGCAGTAGCGGCGGCGACCCGGCCGGGTGGTGTCGATGAACACGCCCCGGCAGGTGGGGGCACCGCACCGGCGGAATCGCTGCTCGCCAAGGACCTGCACCACCCCGAGGATGCCGAGGCCGCAGACCACCGAGAGGGCCTCGGCGATGGTTGCCCCCGCAGGTAGCGCGACGGCCCACCGCGTCCGGTTCCGCTGCGCGGGATCGGGGGCCAGGGTGGCACCACGGGCGGGCAAGGTGAGCGCGGTGGCACCGGCGATGAGCCGGTCGCGTTCGGGGCGATCGATCAGGTCGCGCACGGTCGTCCGCAGTGCGTGCACGGCATGCAGGTCGGCGGTACCCGCCCGGCGGGCGAGTTCCGGCAGCGCGCCGGGAACCCCCTCGGCACCGGAGTGGCCGCCGTGCAGGTCGGCGAACGCGACGACGGCGGCCGGGTCGGGCAGGTGGTCCTCGCCGCGCCAGACCTCGGCGGTGGTGTTGGCCAGTTCGGTCCCGACGCCCGCCGCCCAGGCGTAGTCCTCCAGTGCTACTTGCATCCGCCACTGACCTCCCGCTAGTTTATCGGATAAACGTGATTTTACCCATTACATCAGATGGGAGACCTCGCCATGCCCGAGCCGGAGATCGATGCCCTCGTGTTCGACGTGCTCGGCACCCTGGTCGACGAACCCGCCGGTATCCGCGCCGGCATCCGCGCACTCGATCCGGCACTCGACGAGGCCGGGGTCGAGCGGCTGTTGTCGCTGTGGCAGCAGCATGTCGAGTGCGAGCAGCGGCGCGTCCGCGCAGGCGACCGGTCCTACCTGAGCAGCGACCTGCTCGACCGGGAGGCCGCCCAGCTCGTCGCCGAGGCCGCCGGAGCCGAGGACCCGGCCGCCGTGGCCACGCTGGCCCGGTCGGGTCGCCGACTCCCACCATGGCCGGACACCGCGGCAGGGCTCGCCCGGCTCGCCGAGCGGTTCCCGCTGATCGGGCTCTCCAACGCGAGCCGGACGGCGCTGCTGGACCTCAACGCCCACGCCGGGCTGCGCTGGCACCAGGCTCTCTCCGCGGAGGACGCCCGGAGCTACAAGCCGGACCCTGCGGTCTACCAGCTGGCCGTCGCCGCCTCCGGGCGGCCGCCGGAGCGGTTGCTGATGGTCGCCGCCCACGCCTGGGACCTGCGCGGAGCCCAGGAACTCGGCCTGCGCACCGCCTACGTGCCCCGCCCCGTCGGCGATCCGCCCACCGCCGCGGACCGGTTCGACCTGCACGCCGACGACCTGGCCGACCTGGCAGGCCGGCTCGGGAAGTAGTCAGCTCACCGGGCGCAGTGAGCTCATCAGCAGGTCGGCGAAGTGGTCGCCGACCTGCTGGGCGGACAGCTCGCCGTCCCGCCGGTACCAGGCCGCCAGATGGTGCACGGCGCCGAAGAAGAAGTCGACGATCACCTCGGCGGGCTTGTCGGTGCGGAACTCCCCGGTCCGCTGGCCTTCCTCGATCAGCCCGCGGAACCGCTCGTGGTAGCGGCGCCGCTCCGCGCGCACGGCACGTTGCTTCTCCGGGGCCAGCTGGTGCATCGACTCCATGAAGATCTTGGTGTCGTCCAGGTTCGCGATGCTGCTGACCACCACATCGGACGCGGCGGAGGCCAGCCGTTCGCGCAGCGGTGCCGCGGTGACGGCGAACTTCTCCAGCCGTTCGGTCTGTTCCCGCAGTACCCGGCCGTAGATCTCGGACAGCAGGTCGTCCTTGGAACCGAAGTAGTGGTACAGCGCGCCCTTGGTGACGCCGGCGGCCGTCACGATCTCCTGCACCGAGGTGCGGTCGAAACCCTGCTCGGCGAACAGTCGCGTGGCGACCGCGAGCAGCCTGCGCGGCACCGCGCTCGCGCTGTCGGCCTGCTCGCCCTCACCCACCGCGGACCCCGTTGCCCCTTGCCCGTTACCGGTTTCCATGACGATCTTCCCCTCTGTCGCTTCCACTCCCACCCCTGGTCAGCGGCCCCGCACGGACGGGCAGCATACCGCCATACCCTCTTAGATAATCGGCCGCAACGGCCTGCTGTCCCGTGGACCGTGCCTGCGCAGCTCGGTCCAGGCCCGCGCGAGACGAGTCACCATCTCCGAAAGCAGGGCCGGCTCGAGAGTGAACGGGATCCGCAGGTAGTTGTCGTGTGCCCCGGTGAAGTCGGTCGCCGAGCCGGGGACCACCTCCACCCCGTGCCGGAGCGCGAGCTGGGCGAACACATCGGCGTCACCATCGGGCAGCGCGACCCACAGCGAGGAGCCACCGTCCGGGCTGCGCCAGCTCCAGTCGGGCAGCCGCTCGCGCAGCAGCCCTTCCAGCATCGTCCGGCGTTCCCGCTGGATCGCCGCCCGCGCCGCGGCCAGCTCGTCCAGGCGTGGCAGCAGCCGGGCGGCCAGCGCCTGGTCGATCACCGGGCTGCCGAGGTCGGCGAGCGCCTTGCGACGGGCGCACCGTTCGATGATCCCGGCCGGCCCGCGTACCCAGCCGATCCGCAGCCCGCCCCACACCGCCTTGCCGAGTGAGGCCACGGTGATCGCCTCGGCGCCCGCGGGGGCGTACGCGGCCAGCGGTAGCGGGCTGGGCCCGGGTTCCTCCCGCAGCGCGATCCCCGCATAGGCGTTGTCCTCCAGCATGGTGACCCCGTGCCGGGCGGCGAGCTCGGCCACCCGCCTGCGCCGGGCCGCCGACATCTGGATGCCGGTGGGGTTGTGGTAGGTCGGCATCACGTACAGCAGCGCCGGGGCGCTCCCGGCCAGGGCCGCGGCCAGCTGCCGCTCCTCGATCCCCTCCTCGTCCAGCGGAACCGGGACCAGCTCGGCGTGCGCGGAGCGGAAGATGTCCAGGCAGGCCGGCCAGCTCGGCGACTCGACCACCACCGGGGCGGTGGTACGCAGGTACACCTCGGCGACCAGCACCAGGGCCTGCTGCGCGCCCGTGGTGACCAGTACCTGTTCCGGGCCGGTCGGCAGGCCGAGCCGGGTGTAGTGCTCGGCGATCGCCGCGCGCAGCACGGGCAGGCCACTGGGGTGGTATCCGGGGTCGGCGAGCAGATCCGGCATGTCCTCCCGCACGACCTCGGCGAGGGTCTCGGTCACCGCGGGGTCGCCCTGCTCGGCGGCACAGGCCAATGAGATCAGTGGACCGGGCCCGTCGATGAGCCGCTGGAAGATCACCCCGGCGCGGCCGCCCTGCACCCGGCCATCGCTGCGCACCGAACGCACCTTCCCGTTCACCCTGGTGCCGCTGCCCTGCCGCCGTTCGAGTACCTCTCGCGCGCGCAGCTCGTCATAGGCGCCGACCACGGTCGCCCTGCTCACGGCCAGCACGGTGGCCAGCTCCCGTTCCGAGGGCAGCCGCTCGCCGCTGCGCAGCGCGCCCTCCTCGGCGGCCCGGCCGAGCGCGTCGGCCAGCTTGCGGTACAGCGGTCCCGGCCCGGCGGTCCAGTCGCCGAGGAGGTTCGCCAGCGTCGCCCCGTCTCGAAAACGATCCATTTCACCCGCCATTGGCACTGTTCGCGACAAGTCCAATCGATGATCCTAGTCGACGTAGAGCCAATCGCGAAGTACTGGACTGCAAATTGGCTTGGACCCAGCAAGCCCTGGGAGGTGCGGAATGCTCGCTACTTTCATGTTCCTGGCCGCGGTCGCGGCCGAACTCGTCGTCCTCGGCCGCACCGTATGGCTGCCGACCCAGGCCAGGCGGGCGCTGCCGGCGGCGGAGCCACGGCCGGTGTGGGACCTGCTGGCCGGCGCGGCCGTACTGGGGCAGGTCTCCCGTGCCCACTCCGACCGGATCGACCGCTACCTGCGCGAGCTGCACCGGCCCTGGCGGGACTCGCTGACGCGCTGAGCCCGGTCACCCGAGCGCGTCCTCGATCTTGCGCTGCAGCTTGTTCATCCCGCCGAGCCAGCGCTCGTTCTGGGTTGCCCTGGCCGCGTAGTAGTCGGCGACCTCCGGATGCGGCAGCACCAGGAAACGCCCGTCCGGCCAGGCCTCCAGGACACTGTCGGCGACCTGCTCCGGGGCGATGGCGGACTCCCCCATGATCAGCTGGCCGGCCGGGCCGGTGTCGGCGAGCATCCGGGTGCGCACCCCCTGCGGGCAGACGGCCTGCACGGTGATGCCCCGGTGCCGGTAGGTCGCGGCCAGCCACTCCGCGAAGGCCAGCGCGCCGTGCTTGGACACCGAGTACGGGGCGGAGCCGAGGCTGGTCAGCAGGCCGGCGGCGGACACGACGGCGAGGAAGTGCCCGCGCCCGCGGTCCAGCCAGTCCGGCAGCAGCAGCCTGGCCGCACGGACATGCGCCATCACGTTGACCTCCCAGGCACCGGCCCAGGCGTCCTCGGCCGCTTCGGGACCACCGGTGGGCGCCACCCCGGCGTTCGCGCAGAAGACATCGATCGAGCCGAGCGCCTCCCGTGCGGCCTCGACCAGCGCCTGCACCCCGCCCTCGCTCGCGACGTCGCCGGGCAGCGGCACCCCGCCGATCTCATCGGCCACCGCCTGGCAGGCCTGCGGATCGAGGTCGGCGACGCCCACCCTGGCGCCCTCCGCGGCGAACCGGCGGGCCAGCGCCGAACCGATCCCGCCCGCCCCACCGGTGACCACCACACCGGCGCCGGGCAGTTCGGTGCTCACAGGCCACCGGCCAGGGTCACGCCGCCGTCCAGCACCAGCGTCTGGCCGGTGATCCAGCCGGCCTGCTCGGACAGCAGGAAGGCGACCGCCCCCGCGACGTCGGCGGGTACCCCGAGCCGCTTCAGCGGGTAGGGCGCGGCGACCTCGTCCTCCCTGCCCTCGTACAGCGCGGTGGCGAACTGGGTCTTCACCACCGCGGGCGCCACCGCGTTGACCCGGATGCCGGGGCCGAGCTCGTGCGCCAGCTCGGTGGTCAGCCGGATCAGCGCGGCCTTGCTGACCCCGTACATCCCGATCCCCGGCGAGGCACCCAGCCCGGCCACCGAGGCCACGTTCACCACCGCCCCGCCGTGCTCCCCCATCCAGGCGTCCCTTGCCCGGCGCACCCAGCCCAGCGGTGCCAGCACGTTGACCCCGAGGATCTTGCTCGCCGCCTCCGGCTCGATGTCCACGATCGGCCCGTACACCGGGTTGATGCCGGTGTTGTTGACCAGCAGGTCGAGCCGGCCGAAGGTCTCGACCGTGCGTGCCACCGCCTCCTCCTGGTGCGCGGGGTCGTCGGCCTTGCCGGGCACCCCGATGGCGACCTGTTCGCCGCCGAGACCGGCCACGGCCTCGGCGAGCGGTTCGGGCTTGCGCGCGGTGACGCACACCTTGGCGCCGCGCGACACGAGTTCCTCGGCGATGCCCAGCCCGATGCCCCGGCTTGCGCCGGTGACGATGGCAACACGATCCTTGAGCGAGTCCACGGGGTATTCTCCTCCTCGTCCGCCGAAGTGAGCTAAGCGCTCGCTTACAATTCTCCCATGACGCAGTCACTGCCCGCCGAGTTGTGGCCGGACGTGCAGCCCGACGCCGCCCGCAGGCTGATGCTGGCCGGGGTCGAGTCCTTCGCGCGCCGCGGATACCACGCCACCACCACCCGCGATATCGCCAGCGGTGCCGGGATGAGCCCGGCCGCACTGTATGTGCACTTTCCCTCCAAGGCCGCCCTGCTGTTCGCGATCAGCCGCAGCGGGCACGAGCAGGCGCTCGCGCTGGTGGAGAACGCGATCAACGACCCGGAATCGCAGGGGGATCCGGTGGCGGCGATGCGCAGGGTGGCCGAGGACTTCGTGGCCTGGCACGCGCGGCGGCACACCGTGGCCAGGGTCGTGCAGTACGAGCTACAGGCGCTGCCGGAGCAGGAGTACGCGGTGGTCGCCGACCTGCGCAGGCGGATCGAGCGGGTGGTTCGCGACCTGATCGAGCAGGGCCTGCGCGAGGGTGTCTTCCGGGTGGCTGACCCGCGCACCGCCGCCAGGGCGGCACTGTCCCTCGGCGTGGACGTGGCCCGCTGGTACAGCGAACGCTCCAGCAAGGCGCCCCCCGAGCTGGCCCGCGAGTACGGCGAGCTGGTGCTGCGCATGCTCGGCGCCGAGATTGCCTGACGGGGCATGAAGGGATCTTCGCATACCGACCAGACGGTATGCGACCGATGAGACGTGTCGCACAGCGATGTGGGAGAGGCAGGTGACCATGCCCGGCATCGAGCCGGCCGAACTGCTCGCCGTGGCAAGGGACGAGGCGAGGCTCGGCGCGCGGGAGGGCGGGGTGCCGATCGGGGCGGCCCTGTTCGGTCCCGCAGGCGAGCTACTCGGCCGCGGGCGCAACCGGCGGGTGCAGGACGGCGACCCCTCGCTGCACGCCGAGACCGCAGCCTTCCGGGCGGCAGGCAGGCGGGCGCACTACCGGGACACGATCATGGTCACCACGCTGGCCCCGTGCTGGTACTGCAGCGGCCTGGTGCGGCAGTTCGGCATCCCGCGGGTGGTGATCGGTGAGGCCCGCACCTTCAGCGGCGGCCAGGACTGGCTCGCCGAGCACGGGGTCCGGATCACCATCCTGGACGACCCCGAGTGCGCCGAGCTGATGCGCACCTTCATCGACCGCAACCCCGGCCTCTGGCACGAGGACATCGGCGCCCCCCACCCTCGCTGACTCACAGCAGCTGGCGGGTGAGGAAGGTGAGCTTGTCGGGGTTGGCGATGGTGCGCAGGGTGACGATGTGGTCGCCCGCGACCTCCAGCAGCAGGACCCCCTGGACAGTCCCGTCGGCGACGGAGACCAGGGCGGGCTGGTCGTTGACCTCGGTCATCCGCAGCTCGAACCCCTGAACGTAACGGGAGAGCCCGCGCAGCAGGTACTGCGCCACCCGCTCGCGGCCATGGATCGGCTTGCGCGCGGCGTGCACCTTGCCGCCACCATCGGCCCAGGAGGTGACGTCCTCGGCCAGCAGTTGCTCCAGGCCGGACAGGTCACCCTCGCGGGCCGCCGCGAGAAACCGCTCCACGAAGCCCTGCCATCGGGTCCGGTCCGGCGGGGCCGGGGCCTGGCCACCCGCCTCGGCCAGCCGCTGCCGGGCCCGGCGATACAGCTGGCGGCAGTTCGACTCGCTCAGCTCGACGATCTCGGCGATCTCCCGGTGCCCGTAGCCGAACGCCTCGCGCAGTACGAACACCGCCCGCTCGGCCGGGCCGAGCCGTTCCAGCAGCACCAGCAGCGCCATGGACACCGAGTCGCGCTGCTCGACGGTGTCCAGTGGACCCAGCGCGCCGTCCGTGGTGCGCACCGGCTCCGGCAGCCACGGGCCGAGATACCGCTCCCTCCGGGCCCTGGCCGAGGTCAGCCGGTTCAGGCACAGGTTGGTGACCACCTTGGCCAGCCAGGCCGAGGGGGTCCCGATCGAAGCGCGGTCGGCCTGGTCCCAGCGCAGGAACGCGTCCTGCACGGCATCCTCGGCCTCGGTGGCCGATCCGAGCAGCCGGTAGGCGAGGCCGAGCAGGCGCGGCCGCTGGTCCTCGAACTCCCGCACCGATCCGGACGTGGCCACGCCCGCAGTCTCCCAGGCGCCGACGGGATACCACTCAGGTGGCCAGCGCGGCCTGGCCCGCCGCGGTGAGCTCGGCAGGCACCCGCGCGCCCGCCTTCCCCAGGCTCGCCGGCCGGATCAGGCCGTTCCGGGCCAGCTCGTGCGCGGTGACCTGGTCGCAGCAGGCCACCCCGTCCACGAACAGGTCCGGCTCGCAGCTACAGGACATCAGCGCCCTGCGCGCGGCCACCGCCCGCAGCATGGCCCTGGCTCGATGGTTCAGTTCGCGTGGGTACCCCGGCACCGGAGTTCGCCCCCTCAGGTGAGACAGGAAAGCATCGGAAACACTGCCGTTCACGGATGCGACGGCGGTGGGTCCCGGCTATGACGAGGTCGCGGCCCGGGTGGTTCCGGCTGGCTCGCCGATCGCGGGCTCCAGGATCCGCGCCCACTGCCTGGCGATCTGCCCGCGCCGCCGGGTGTCGTCGGTGAGCAGGTTCGCCAGCCCGAGCCCGCGGGCGAGGTCGAGGGTGGCCTGCACGGTCTCCCGTACCCCCGGGCGGGACTCGTCCGCGCCCAGCAACTCGATCGCCACCCGGTGCACCTCGCGCCCGACCCTGGCCTCCAGTGGCACCAGCACTCCGCGCAGGGACTCGTCGGTGGAGGCGGCCACCCACAGATGCAGCGCCGCACGGAACATCGGGCCGGTGTAGAGGTCGAGCAGCATCCGCGCCACCGGCTCGGCCCTGGACGGCCCCGCGGGCAGGGCGGCCGCCCGCGCGCGCAGCTCCACGATCTGCTCGTCACCCACGTGGGCGACGGCGGCGGCGACCAGGTCCTCCCTTGTCGGGAAGTGGTGCTGCGCCGCCCCGCGTGACACCCCGGCCCGTTCCGCGATCACCGCCACCGTGGTGCCGTTCCAGCCCAGTTCGCCAAGGCACTCGACGGCGGCCTCCATCAGCCGCCGCCGAGTGGCCTTGCTGCGTTCCTGGCGTGGTTCCCGCATGAGTGCTCAGTGCCTGTTCTCAAAAGTGCGACACGATCGGCTCGGCCGGACTCGGGCTCCGGCACGTCCGACACCTTCGCACCGGGTCCGCCCGGCCTCGCCGCTCGTGGGCTTCGCCGCGCACGTTCTTCCACTCGGCATGAGCAGTCAACTCCAGTTCACCAACAGGCTCTCAGGCAGGCTCGACCCAGAAGTCGAGCTGCAGGTCCTCCTCCCGCTCACAGAGCCGGTACTTCGCGAAGTCGGTCACGCCCTCGGCGGCCAGCACCTCGTCGTCGATGAAGAAGTTGCCGGTCACCTCGCGGCTGGGCTTGGTGACGATCACATGGGCCGAGTCGGCCATGATCTCCGGGGTACGGGACTTGCTGGCCAGCTCCGCCCCGACCACGTTGCGGATCGCGGCGGTGTCGATGGTGGTGCGCGGCCACAGCGAGTTGGCCGCGATCCCGTCCGGCCGCAGCTCGGCGGCCAGCCCGACGGTGACAAGGCTCATCGAGTACTTGGCGATGCTGTAGGCGAGGTGGCCCGCGGTGAACCACTTCTCGTCCAGGCTGATCGGCGGCGAGAGGGTGAGGATATGCGGGTTGGCCGCCCTGCGCAGATGCGGGATCGCGGTGCGGGACAGCAGGAAGGAGCCACGGCAGTTGATGTCCTGCATCAGGTCGTAGCGCTTCATCCCGATCGACTCCGAGGGGGTCAGGTCGATCGCGCTGGCGTTGTTCACCACGATGTCGATGCCGCCGAACTGCTCGGCCGTGCGCTCCACCGCGGCGGCCACGGCCTCGTCGTCGCGGATGTCCCCCACGATCGGCAGGGCCTGCCCGCCCGCCTCCTCCACGGCCTTGGCCGCGGTGTGGATGGTGCCGGGCAGCTTCGGGTGCGGCTCGGTGGTCTTGGCGATCATCGCGACGTTCGCGCCGTCCGCGGCGGCGCGCAGCGCGATGGCCTCGCCGATTCCCCTGCTCCCGCCGGACATGATGAGGGTCTTGCCCGCCAGCGTGCTCACGTTGTCGACTCCTTAGCTACCGCTTAGTAGGACTTGGGTAGTCCGAGACTATGCTGCGCGACGAAGTTCAGCACCATCTCCCTGCTCACAGGTGCGATCCGGCCCACCCTTGCCGCGGCGATCAGCGCGCCGAGGCCGTACTCGGCGGCGAGCCCGTTACCGCCGTGTACCTGCACGGCCTGGTCCACGGCCCGGATGGCCACCTCCGCACCCGCGTACTTGGCCATATTGGCCGCCTCCCCCGCACCGAAGTCGTCCCCGGCGTCGTACAGCGTGGCGGCCTTCTGGGTCATCAGCTTGGCCAGCTCCAGCTCGACCTTGATCTCGGCGAGCGGGTGGGCCAGTCCCTGGTGCGCGCCGATCGGGGTGTCCCACACCTTGCGCTCCCCCGCGTAGCGCACCGCGCGGTCCAGCGCGTACCGGGCCACCCCGAGGGAGAAGGAGGCGCCCATGATGCGTTCCGGGTTGAGCCCGGCGAACAGCTGCGCGATGGCCGCGTCCTCGGAGCCGACCAGGGCGTCCGCAGGCAGCGTCACCTCGTCGAGGAACAGCGCGAACTGGCTGTCGGCCGAGATCACGTCCATCTCGATCCGCCGGTACTCGAAGCCGGGTGCGTCGGTGGGCACGATGAACAGCGCCGGCTTGAGCTTGCCGGTCCTTGCGTCCTCGGTGCGCCCGACGACCAGCACGGCATCGGCCTCGTCCACCCCGGAGATGTAGACCTTGCGCCCGGACAGCACCCAGCTACCGTTCTCCCTGCGCGCGGTGGTGGTGATCCGGTGCGAGTTCGATCCGGCGTCCGGTTCGGTGATGGCGAAGGCCATCCGCACCCGGCC
This sequence comes from Amycolatopsis aidingensis, assembly GCF_018885265.1. GTDB lineage: Bacteria > Actinomycetota > Actinomycetes > Mycobacteriales > Pseudonocardiaceae > Amycolatopsis > Amycolatopsis aidingensis. Next base: position 3,129,117 of record NZ_CP076538.1, on the reverse strand, counting down.
CTCGGCGAATCCGGGCAGCCAGTGCCGCTTCTGCTCCTCGGTGCCGAACCGGGCGATCACCGTCGCGCAGATCGCGGGCGAGACCACCATCAGCAGCATCGGGGTGCCCGCGGCGCAGAACTCCTCGCAGACCGCGGCCAGGTCGCCGATGCCGGCGCCCCCGCCGCCGTACTCCTCTGGCACGGCGACCCCGAGGTAGCCCAGCCGTCCCGCCTCGTCCCACAGCTCGTTCGTGTGCCCGCCGCTGCGGGCCTGCTTGCGGTAGTACTCGTGGCCGTAGCTCGCGCCCAGCTCGGCGACCGCCTTGCGCAGCGCCTGCCGCTCTTCGGGTTCGGTGAAATCCACGTCCTACTCCTCTGGTGTCCGCACGACCGCGAGGACCGCGCCGAGCTCGACCTGCCGGCCCGCGGTGACCGGCAGCTCGGCCACCACGCCGTCGGCAGGCGCGGTGATCTGGTGTTCCATCTTCATCGCCTCGAGCCACAGCAACGGTTCCCCGGCCGTGACACTGTCCCCTTCGGACACGGCCACGCGCAGCACGGTGCCCGGCATCGGGGCCAGCAGCGATCCGGCCGCCAGCTGGGCGTCCGGATCGGCGAACCGGGGCAGCGGGGTCAGGCTCACCGGCCCGAGCGGCGAGTCCACCGCGACCAGGCCCGGGTAGCGGCCGACCAGGAAGGTGCGCCGCACCCCGGCGGTTTCCAGCACCACCCGGTCCGGGGCGGACTCGATCAGCTCGGTGTCCGGATGGTCCGCGGCGCGCAGGCCGGAGCGGGTCAGCCGGTAGCTGACCTGGTACTCCTCCCCGCCGGTCCGGTAGGACCTGCGCTGGTCCGCACCCGGCACGTTGCGCCAGCCGCTGGGCAGGCCGCGCTGCACCGGTGCCGCCGCCCGGTTCGCCGCTGCCTCGGCCAGCGCCGCGGCCAGTGCGGAAAGCCGGGTGTGCTCGGCACCGGCCAGCGGGCGGGCCAGGGTGTCCAGCCCGTGCCGGTCGAAGAAGGCGGTGTCGGTGTCCCCGGCCAGGAAGGCCGGGTGCCGCAACACGCGCACCAGCAGGTCGCGATTGGTCACCACGCCGTGGATCCGGGCCCTGGCCAGTGCCCCGGCCAGCATCCTCGCCGCGGCCGCCCGGTCCGGTGCCCAGGCGATCACCTTGGCCAGCATCGGGTCGTAGTGCACGCCGATCACCGAACCGCCGGTGACCCCGCTGTCCAGCCGCAGCCCGTGGCCGTCCGGGATCGCGAACTCGGCGCGCACCCCGGGAATCTCGAACCGGTGCAGGGTCCCGCTCTGCGGCTGCCACTGCGCGGCGGGGTCCTCGGCGTACAGCCGCACCTCGATGGCATGCCCGGTGCGCTCCGGTGGCGTGGGCGGCAACCGCTGGCCCTCCGCGACCCGCAGCTGCCACGCCACCAGGTCCACCCCGGTGGTGCATTCGGTGACCGGGTGCTCCACCTGCAGCCGGGTGTTCATCTCCAGGAAGTAGAACGTCCCGTCCGCGGTACTCAGGAACTCCACGGTGCCCGCGCCCACGTAGTCGATCGCCTTGGCCGCCCTGCGGGCCGCCTCGAACAGCTCCGCCCGCATGGCGGCGTCCACCAGCGGCGAGGGCGCCTCCTCGACCACCTTCTGGTGCCTGCGCTGGATCGAGCACTCCCGCTCGCCGACGGCCCACACCGTGCCGTGCTCGTCGGCCAGCACCTGCACCTCGATATGCCGCCCGGTGTCCAGATAGCGCTCGCAGAACACGGTGGGGTCGCCGAAGGCCGACTCCGCCTCGGCCCGCGCGCTGTCCACCGCACCGGGCAGGTCGGCGAGCTCACGCACCACCCGCATACCCCGGCCGCCGCCACCGGCGGATGCCTTCACCAGCACCGGCAGGTCGGCCTCGGTCACCGCATCCGGCTCCAGTTCCGGCAACACCGGAACCCCGGCCTTGGCCATCAGCCGCTTGGACTCCACCTTGGAGCCCATGGTCTCGATGGCATCCGGCGGCGGCCCGACCCAGGTCAGGCCCGCTTCCAGCACGGCACGGGCGAAGGCCGCGTTCTCCGAGAGGAACCCGTAGCCGGGATGCACCGCGTCCGCGCCCGCCGCCCGCGCGGCCTCCAGCAGCAGGTCAGAGCGCAGGTAGGTGTCCGAGGGCGCCTCGCCGGGCAGCCGGACGGCGGCATCGGCCCCGGTGGCGTGCGGGGAGCCCGCATCGGCGTCGGAGTACACCGCCACCGTGCCGATCCCGGCTTCGGCGCAGCTGCGGAAGACCCGCAGCGCGATCTCCCCGCGGTTGGCGACCAGCAGATTCTCGATCAACGCGTCCCCCTACATCCGGAAGACGCCGAAACCATCGGCGCCCTTGACTGGTCCGTTGTGGATCGCGGAGAGGCTGAGCCCGAGCACCGTCCTGGTGTCCCGCGGGTCGATGATCCCGTCGTCGTAGAGCATCCCGGACAGGAACATCGGCAGCGACTCGGCCTCGATCTGGCCCTCGACCATGGCGCGCATGGCGGCGTCGTTCTCCTCGCTGTAGTCCTGGCCCCTGCTCGCCGCCGCCTGCCTGGCCACGATGGACAGCACTCCGGCGAGTTGCTGGGCGCCCATCACCGCGGACTTCGCGCTGGGCCAGGCGAACAGGAACCGCGGGTCGTAGGCCCGGCCGCACATGCCGTAGTGCCCCGCCCCGTAGGAGGCGCCCATCAGCACCGAGATGTGCGGCACGGCGGAGTTGGACACCGCGTTGATCATCATCGCGCCGTGCTTGATGATCCCGGCCTGCTCGTAGGACTTGCCGACCATGTAGCCGGTGGTGTTGTGCAGGAAGATCAGCGGGGTGTCGCTGGAGTTGGCCAGCTGGATGAACTGGGTGGCCTTCTGCGACTCCTCGCTGAACAGCACGCCCTGCGCGTTGGCGAGGATGCCGACCGGGTAGCCGTGCACCTGCGCCCAGCCGGTGACCAGGCTGCTGCCGTACAGCGGTTTGAACTCGTCGAAGTCGGAGCCGTCCACCACGCGGGCGATCACCTCGCGCGGCTCGAAGGGCACCTTCAGGTCGGGCGGCACGATGCCGACCAGGTCCTCGGTGTCGTAGCGCGGCTCCTCGTAGTCCGGTTTCGGTGCCGGTCCCTGCTTGTGCCAGTTCAGCCTGCGGATGATGCCGCGGCCCAGCCGGATGGCGTCCTGCTCGTCCACCGCGAGGTAGTCGGCGAGGCCCGAGGTGCGGGCGTGCATCTCCGCCCCGCCGAGGGACTCGTCGTCGGACTCCTCCCCGGTGGCCATCTTCACCAGCGGCGGGCCGCCGAGGAACACCTTGGCGCGCTCCTTGACCATCACCACGTAGTCCGACATCCCCGGCAGGTAGGCGCCACCGGCGGTGGAGTTGCCGAACACCAGCGCCACGGTGGGTATCTTGCGCGCCGAGGAGCGGGTGAGGTCACGGAAGGTGCGCCCGCCGGGGATGAAGATCTCCTTCTGCGCCGGAAGGTCGGCGCCCCCTGACTCGACCAGGTTGATCGTGGGCAGCCGGTTCTGCTCGGCGATGTCCGCGGCGCGGAAGCCCTTCTTCAGGCTGTGCGGGTTCATCGCCCCGCCCTTCACCGTGGGGTCGCTGGCGATGATCATGCATTCGACGCCCTCGACCACGCCGATCCCGGTGATCATGCTGCCGCCGACCCGGTAGTCCGAGCCCCATGCGGCCAGCGGGGACAGCTCCAGGAACGCCGAGTCCTCGTCGATCAGCAGCTCGATCCGCTCGCGGGCGAGCAGCTTGCCCCGCTCGCGGTGCCGCTGGACGTACTTCTCCCCGCCGCCCTCGATCGCCTTGGCGTGCTCGGCCTCGACCTCGGCCAGCTTCTCCAGCATGGCCTCCCGGTTCGCGGCGAAGTCGGGGGATCCCGTGTCCACTACGGACTTCCACACGGTCATGCGTGAAATCCCAATCGTTTCGCGGCAAGGCCGGCCAGGATCTCGTTGGTCCCGCCGCCGATGCCGAGTATCCGGATGTCGCGGTAGTGCCGTTCCACCTCGGCCTCACGCAGGTAGCCGAGGCCGCCGTGCAGCTGCACCGCCTCGTTCACCACCCACTCCCCCGCCTCGACCGCGGTGTTCTTGGCGAAGCAGGCCTCGGCGATCACGTCCTCGCCCGCCACGTGCCGCAGCGCGACCTGGCGGGTGTAGCCGCGCGCCACGTCCACCCTGCGCGCCATCTCGACCAGCTTGTGCTGTACCAGCTGCCGGGAGATCAACGGCCTGCCGAAGGTCTCCCGCAGCCGGCACCAGTCCAGGGTGAGGTCCAGCGCCCGCTGCGCGGTGGCATAGGCCTGCACGGCAAGGGAAAGCCGCTCGGTGACGAAGTGGGTAGCCAGCTGCCCGAACCCGCTTCCTTCCTGGCCGACCAGGTTCTCCGCCGGAACCCGTACGTCCGCATAGGACAGCTCGGCGGTGTCCGAGCAGTTCCAGCCCATCTTCTCCAGCCTGCGGGTGACCGTGAACCCTGGCGTGCCCCGCTCCACCACCAACAGGGACAGGCCGTGCGCACCTGGTTCCCCGGTGCGCACCACGGTGGTCACGAAGTCGGCGCGCGCACCGGAGGTGATGAAGGTCTTGGACCCGTTGACCAGGTAATGGTCCCCGTCCCTGTGGGCGGTGGTGCGGACCGAGGCCACGTCCGAGCCGCCGTCCGGCTCGGTCACCGCCAGCGAGCCGATCAGCTCCCCGGCAAGGGCAGGCCGCACCCAGCGCTCGATCTGTGCGGGATCCCCGGCCGTGACGATATGCGGCACGGCGATCCCGCAGGTGAACAGGGAGGCGATCAGGCCGCCGGAGCCGCCGGCGTAGTGGATCTCCTCGGTCACCGTCAGCGCGTCCAGGTAGTCCCCGCCGCCGCCACCGGCGCCGTCCGGGAAGGCGAGGCCGAGCAACCCGATCTCACCGGCCCTGCGGTGCAGGTCCCTTGGCAGTTCCCCGGCACGTTCCCAGTCGTCAAGGTGCGGCAGCACCTCGCGCTCCACGAACCGCCGCACCGTCTTGCGCAGCTCCAGCCGTTCCGGAGTGTCGAAAGGCTTGTCGGTCACAGCAGCTCCTCCGGAATATCGACATACCGGGCCCGCAGCCACTCGCCGAGCGCCTTGGCCTGCGGGTCGAACCGGGCCTGCGCGGAGACCCCCTCGCCGAGGATGTCCTCGACCACGAAGTTCAGCGCGTACAGGTTGGGCAGCAGGTACCGGCGCACCGGCAGCGTGGCGGTCTCCGGCAGCAGCCGCCGGAACTCCTCGACGGTCAGCGTGTGCGCCAGCCAGCGCCACGCGGCTTCCGAGCGCACCCACACGCCGAGGTTCGCGCTGCCGCCCTTGTCCCCGCTGCGGGCCGCGGCGATCGTGCCCAGCGGCACCCGCCGGGTGGCGCCCGCTGGTAGCGGCTCCGGCAGCGGCGGGTCGGCCACTTCCGAAAGGGCGGCGGTCGACTCGGCGTGCGGTATGTCCACTGTGGATCCATCCGGCAGCACCGCAAGATGCACTACCTCGCCTGCGGCCACGAAGCCCGCGGTATAGACCCCGTACGGGGAGGCGTCCGACGGCGGGGCCGTGACATGGAAGCCGGGGTAGCTGGCCAGCGCCAGCTCGATCGCGGCCCCGCTGAACGCCCGCCCGGCCACCTGCGCGTCCGCGTCCTTCACCACGCACTGCAGCAGGGCGCTGGCGCGCTGCTCGGTGTCGGCGTCGGCGTGGTCGGTGCGGGCCAGCCGCCAGCGCACCTCGGCGGGCCGGTTGCCCGCGATCCCGCGCTCCAGCTGCGCGCGTACCAGCTCGGCCTTGCGCTCGATGTCCAGGCCGGTCAGCACGAAGGTGACCTCGTTACGGAACCCGCCCACGGTGTTCAGGCACACCTTCAGCTCCGGGGGTGGCGGCTCACCGCGCGCGCCGGTGACCCGCACCCGGTCCGGGCCCTCCTCGGTGAGGGTGAGCGCGTCGAACCGGGTGGTGACGTCCGGGCCCGGGTAACGGGCGCCGGTGATCTCGTAGAGCAGTTGTGCGGTGACCGTGCCGGTGGTGACCATCCCACCGGTTCCGGGGTGCTTGCTGATCACGCTGGAGCCGTCCGCGTGCACCTCGGCGATCGGGAACCCGGGGGTGCCGATCTCGTGCTCGGCGAAGAAGGCGTAGTTGCCGCCGGTGGCCTGAGCGCCGCATTCGATGATGTGGCCTGCGGCGACGGCGCCGGCCAGCGCGTCGAGGTCGGTACGCTGCCAGCCGAAGTGGGCCGCGGCGGGCCCGGCCACCAGGGAGGCGTCGGTGACCCGGCCGGTGACCACCACGTCCGCGCCCGCGCGCAGGCATTCCGCGATGCCGAAGGCGCCGAGGTAGGCGTTGGCGGTGAGCGGGCTGCCGAAGCCAAGCTCTGCGGCCCGCGGGAGCAGATCGTCGCCCTCGACATGGGCTATGGCGGTGTCCACGCCCAGCCGCTGCGCCAGCTCGCGCAGTGCGGCCGCGAGCCCGGCCGGGTTGAGGCCGCCCGCGTTGACCACGATCTTGACCCGCTTCTCCTTGGCCAGCGCGAGATTGTCCTCCATCTGCCGGAGGAAGGTCTTGGCGTAGCCGCGTTCCGGGTTCTTCATCCGGTCCCTGCCGAGGATCAGCATGGTGAGCTCGGCGAGGTAGTCACCGGTCAGCACATCCAGCGGTCCGCCGGTGAGCATCTCGTGCACCGCGGCGAACCGGTCGCCGTAGAAACCGGAGGCGTTACCGATGCGGATCGGGTCGGTCATGTGAACTGGCCTGCCTCTCGCCCGCTTCCGGGTGGACCGGCGAAGGCCTGGGCGATCCCGAGCCACCGCCACACGTCCTCGCCCTCGGGCCGCAGATCGGTGTCGGCAGGATGCCGCCGCTGGGTGACCACCAGGCAGAAGTCCAGCGCGCCGCCGGTGAGCCGCTGGGCGGCCGTCGCGGGGCCGAAGGTCCAGGTGTCCCCGTCCGGGGCGGTCAGCTCCACCCGGAACTCCTCGGCTGGTGGGGCCAGCGAGTTGAGGCCGAAGGCGAAGTCCCTGGTACGCACCCCGAACCGGGCGATATGCCACAGCCTGCCGGTGGGTTCCCTGCGCACGCCGAGCGTGTCGGCGACATCCTGGCCGTGCGCCCAGGTCTCCATCATCCGCGCGCTGGCCATCGAGGCCGGACTCATCGGCGGGCCGAACCACGGAACCTTGGTGCCCTCCGGCACGACCGCCAGCGCCGCCGCCAGCTCGGCGCGCCCGCGGCGCCAGCGGTCCAGCAGCTCGGCGGGTGGGAGCCTGCTGCCCCGCTCGGCACCCGTGTCGACGAACGCGGGGTCGGCGAGGGCCTGCTCCACCTCGGCCGGGAACTCGGCAGGGCGGCTCGCCGCGATCAGCGCCTCGTCATCGGTCCAGGCCAGGTGGGCGATCTGGTGCGCGATCGTCCAGCCTGCCGCCGGGGTCGGGCGGGACCATTCCGCCGCGGGCAGGGCGGCCACGAGCTCGTCCAGCTCGCCGCTCTCGGCCGCGAGGTCGTCCAGGATCACCCCGAGATCCGCCACTGGGCTGCCACCTCCTCGTGCCGTCTACGGCGAGCTTGGCACCCTGCCAAGTAAAAATCAAGCGTGCATGCTTGTTTTGCCTCAACCGAACCTACTGTGTAGTAATAAGGGCTCGTCCAGGGAGGTATCCGCTATGCAACCCACCGGCACCGACCTGGCGAGCGCCCGGCCGAGCTCGCAGAGTGTGCAGCTCAGGCGGATGTTCGCCAGCCGGGTGCGACCACTCGGCGACCGCAGTTCCCCGCAGGGCTACCAGTTGCGTGCGCTGCGCCGCACCGCCGACAGCGCGGGGCTGAAACCGCTCCCCCGTGGCACCCGCGCCTGGCCCGCCCGCTACGGGACGCTGCGCGGGGTGTGGATGCGCGCGGCCGGTGCCAGCCCGGCAGCCGGGGTGGTGCTGTACTTGCACGGCGGCGGGTTCGTGTTCGGCTCGCCGCGCTCACACCGGGCGCTGGCCTACCGGCTCTCCAGGAGGACGGGCATGCCAGTGTTCCTGCTGGACTACCGGCGCGCCCCGGAGCACCCGTTCCCTGCCGCGGCCGATGACGCGCTGGCGGCGTACCGGCTACTGCTGGCGAAGGGTTTCCCGCCGGGGAAGGTGACCGTGGCCGGTGACTCGGCAGGCGGGCAGCTCACCGCGAGCCTGCTCGCGGACCTCGCCCGCGAAGGCCTGCCGCAACCGGCGGCGGCGCTGCTGCTGTCCCCGTGGATCGACTTCGACCTCACCGAGTTGCACCGCAGGGATACCGGGTCCCGCGACCCCTTCGTCCCGCCGTCCTATATCGAGAAGTGCCGGGACGCCTACGCCCGCGGCGTCGATGTCGCGCACCCCCGGCTGGACGTGCTGCGCGCGGAGAAGACGGGCTGGCCGCCGCTGCTGATCCAGGTCGGCGACACCGAATGCCTGCTCGGCGACGCACAACGGCTCGCCGACTCGGCACAGGCCGCGGGCGTCCCCACCGAGCTCCAGGTGTGGCCCGGCCAGATCCACGTGTTCCAGGCCTTCGCCGACTTCGTCCCGGAAGGCCGCGAAGCCCTCCGCTCCGCCGCCGAGTTCCTGCGCACCGCCACCCCGTAACCCCACCGTGTTTGCCAACCACGCGCACGCGTTTGCCGTCTACGCGCACGCGTTTGCTCCCCACATCCGCGAGCGAGTCGAAGATCTATCGGATCTTTACCAGGATTGACCCGAACCGGTTAACAACATACCGATATCCACGGTGATAAATTTCCGCGGTACCTGAGGGGTTATCCGCTTACCAGGAAGAACACCGCGAGTTCGTGCTTTCGGCCGATACGGCATCGGCTTGTTGGCTCCGAAATCCCTGCACGTTGTTTCACCGACCGCCTATAGTGAGCACTCACGGTGACGCGGTCGGAGTGGAACCGCGCGGGGAAGGGGGGCCGATGCCTGCTGGCGTATCCCGCTTGTCCGGCCTCGGCCCGGTTACCGGCAGCCTGGTCGAGAAACTGCTGTCCCGTCCGGATGGGCAAAGCCGTGCGTTACCGATCGTCGTCGCTCTCGGCGCACGGGGAACCGGCAAGTCCGCGCTGCTGGAGGCGGTAGCCGCACGCTGTGCGGAGATTCCGCACGCCAACCTCGACTTCGAGCGGCATGGCAGGGAGAACATCCAGCCGGGCGAGCTGGTCGGGCACCTCGCGTTCGACCTCGGCAGGCGCTGGAAGCAGTTCGGCCGCATGGCTTTCCCCCGGCTGTGGCTGTGCATGCTCGTGGTGAGCAGCTCGGTTGACCTTGGCGACCGCCGGGCCGCTCTGCGCAAGGTCCGGGAGTTGCTGCCGGACAACCAGCCGCTGGAACGCAATCGCGAGGCCATTGTCGACGTTGTGCGGCTGGCGGGCGGCGTCGCCCCGGCCGGCGCACTCAGGGGCTGGCCCGAGGCGACCGACCTGCTGCTGCGCGGCCTCGGCTGGTACGGCAGGCAGCGCTTGGCCGGCAAGATCAGGGATTTGCCCCGGGGCACCGGCAACCACGAGGACTTCCTCATCGAGATAGCCAAGCAGGCGCAGGGCGACGAGGAGGACCGCGCCGCCGCCGACGCCACCTTCTGCGATGCCTTCCTCGCCGACCTACGACAAGCCTACCACGGCATCAACCGTTCCCGTCGCACCCTCAACAGTGTCGTCCTGCTGGACAACGCGCACACACCCGGTGGTCAGGCCTGCCTGCGGGCACTGACCGCGGCTCGCCACCGCAGCGGTGGCGAGGCCGACCCGCTGGTGGTGCTCGCCACCAGCCGGAAGTGGAGCCCGGACTGGAACGAGGGCTGGTCGCTGCTGACCCCGCAGCGGGGTGCCCCTCCGCCGGGGCGACCGACGACACAACGGACGAACGGCCTGCGAACGCCTGCCCCGCGGCAACCGTCCGATGTGGATTTTGACTGGGCGGAAGGATCGGCTCGGCCAGAGCCACGGTGGTACCCCTGGTACCTGCTCGAACTCGGTGCCCTGGCCGAGGACGATGTGGTGGACATCGCCAGCCGCAGCGACATCCACCCGACGTCCCGGCTGCCGCGATTCCTGCACCGGCTCACCGACGGACATCCGGGCGCCGTCTCCACCGTCGTCGCCGCGGTCACGCACCATGATCACACCCGTAGCCCCGGCGAGCTCCGCGGCATGTTGCAGGCCCGGACCACGGACGAGGACGGCGCCGCGACGACACTGTCCGCCGCGGCGCGGGCCTACCTGCTGCAGGACTTCTCCGTGCCGAGCCGCCAGGACCTGGTCACCGCGAGCGCCGCACGCGATGTGGAGACGTTGTTTCACAAGGATATCGTCGACCTGCGCAACCCGGCGGAGGAAGGCGCGCTGTTCAAGGAGCTCGGCGATCTGCTGTGGTTGCGTGCCGAACCGGGCCAGCAGGAGTTCCAGTACGTGCTGCATCCCTGGCTGCGCCGGATCCTGTTGCAGGAGCTGGCCTCCCGTAGCGAGGACCACCCGCTGAACTGGGATCGGGTGCACACCCGGTGCCGGGACTTCTACGAGAAGAGCGGCAGGGTTCTGGCGGCGCGCTATCACGATCTGGCACTGGGCAACGTCGCCGCGGTGGTCAGGTACCTGAGCGCGCCGTTCGTGGACGACCAGAACGCGGAGTTCGATGTGACCGCCGCCGAGGCGTGGCTCGCCGAACTCGACCTCATCACCGCGGCACCCAACCGGTTGGACAAGACCGCCGAACCATACGACCAGTTGGAGTCGCATGCCGGGAACGCCGCAGGCGACCTGGAGACCACCCTTTCCTGGCTGGTCGTCTCGTTATGGATCGCCGCCGACCCGCTCGGCGACCCCGGCGGGACGTTGAACTCCACGATCGAAGGTGGCTTCCACCAGCTGGCGCACGGTCGAGGCCGGGGATCGATCCTGTTGCACGAGAGGGCGGAGAGGTACCGATGACCGCAGGGAGTGGCCGGATCAGACCACCCCGGCCGGCCTGGTCGAAGTGGCTGCTGGCCGGCGGGGGTGCGCTGCTGCTGGCCGTCGCCCTCGTCGCCGTGTTCGTCGTCGTGCCGGAGATCGAGAGCAGGTGCGGGGACGGGGTGCGGAAGCGGGGCGAGAACTCGGAATGTGTCGGCGTCACCGACGGCAGCTACGTGTTCTCCCCGCAGCTCACCGGCGTGACCGAGGCCATCCGCGCCGAAAACGAACAGGTCGTCAAGGATGCCGCTGACTCGGACGACTACCCCTACGTGACCGTCGCGGTGCTGCTGCCGATGACCCTGACCGGGAACGACATCGTCTCCGCCGAGTGGGTGCGGCATCAACTCCAGGGCGCCCACCTCGCGCAGCGCCGCGCCAACCGCACCGCGACCTGGGGAAGCAGCCCGCGGATCCGGCTGCTGCTGGCCAATCCCGGCAGCAGGCTGAACCACTGGGAACCCGTGGTGGACGACCTCATCGGGCGAGTGGAGAGCGAGCGCCTGGTCGCGGTCACCGGAATCGGGCTGAGCCTGGACACCGCGCGAGATGCCATCGAGCGGTTGTCGCAGCACCGGATTCCGGTCGTCGCCTCGCACCTGGCCGCCGACGAGTTCTCCGAGGTTCCCGGTTTCCTGCGGGTTTCCCCGACGAGCTCCACCTATGGTGCGGCAGCCGCGGACTACGTTCGCTCGACGGCACACACGGCCACGATCGTGCAGGACGCCAACCCCGGTGACCTGTACCCACAGACGCTGGTCACGGCGTTCACCGACACGTTCGCGGACGACACACACCGGATCGTCGGCCGCACCGAGGTGTACGACTCCAGCCTACCGGGAATCGAGAACACGTTCCTGCAGATGATGCCGAACATCTGCGGGAACGAGGCGGAGGTGGTGTACTTCGCCGGCAGGGAGAACCACCTCCCCGCGTTCGTGGCGGCGCTGGCACAACGTCCGTGTCTCGACCGGCCGGTCACGGTGCTGACCGGTGATCTGGCGCAGGTCGGGCCGCCGGGCCCGGAGATGCGCCGTGGCCTGCAGACCGATGTCACCGTGCTGGGTCCGGGTCTGGCACATCCCGACGCGTGGCGGAACGAGCCACAGGCGTTCAACCCCGCCGTGGTCGACGGCTTCCAGAATCCGGATCCGAAATGCGAACACTGCTTCCGCGAGGTGTTCGCTGGGGAGCGGCTGGACGACGGGATCGCCATCCTCGGGCACGACGCGGTGGTCACCGTGGTGTGGGCGATCCGCAACATCCCACGGGCCGCCCCGGAGACGGTGACGGCGCGGGACGTGCTCCAGGCAAGGAACCGGCTGCATGGCGAACTGGCCGTGCCCGGCGCCAGCGGCATGATCTCCTTCGACGAACGGGGCGACCCGGTGAACAAGGCGGTCCCGATCCTGCGGGTGCGGCTGGATGACACACCCGAGTACGTCCAGCTCTCCACGCCCAGCGGCGGGAGCTGACCTCACCGTATTGGCCGCCCAGGTAACCGTGTTTGCCGCTCACGTAGGCGAGTTTGCTTCCCGCGTAGGCGAGTTTGCCCGTTTTGTGGCTATGCCTCGGTTACCCATGGCCACGCGGTGAAAGGAGCCAGCCCGTCACCGAGTATCCGGCCAGCCCCTCGCGGGCTTCCTCGTCCACGACGATGTCACCGGCAGCGCTACTCCATGAGTTCGCCTCAGGCCGGGGCTTCGGCAGCTTTCGCACGAAGCGCTTCCAGCGCCTTGGCGCCGGTGCTGAGCAGGTTGCGCAGACCTCCCGCCGAGCGCATCCAGATCGGCACCACGCTGAAGCGGATGCGCACCGAGGCCAGCGTGACCAGGGAGGACGCCGCGGGCACGCTTGGCTGGACGACCACGAAGGTCAGCAACATCGAGCAGGGCCGGACCAAGATCAGCCACGGCGACCTCACCGCGCTGCTGCGGCTTACGGCGCGCCAATGGACGACGTCCTGGAGACCCGACTGCGCTTCCGGTTGGACCTCGCGAACGTACTCACCCGCGACCACCAGCCGCTCCGGCTGTGGGCCGTGCTCGGCGAGGCCGCGCTGCGCAAGAACATCGGTGGCCCGGAGGTGATGCGCACGCAACTGCGGCATGTGGCCGGGCTGTGCCGGGAACGGCCGAACGTCACCGTGCAGGTACTGCCGTTGAGCGCCCGGGAGCACTACTTCATCGGTGCCACCGTCACCAGCTACACCTCCGACGCCTCGATCCCGCAGATCGCCAGCGTGAACACCACCATCGGCGACCAGTTTTTCGAGCGGGACTCGGCGGTGAATGAAGCGCTCGCGAACTTCGACGATGTCCGCACCAAGGCCCTCGGTCCGCTGACGAGCATATTCGACCTGCCACCGAACCTCGGCTGACGCTCGGCAGGCCACCAGGTTTCCTCCGCGCGGCGGAAAGAGGGCACACCCGAAGTTGGCCGGTCATCCTCGCGGTCGGCACGCTTCTGCCGTGCCCACTTTCACGGCCCGTGACCGGAGGAACACCGCATGAATCAGCCGTGCCATGCCCTTGACCACGAGTCCTACTGTGCCCGAGTCGCGATGGAGATCGGCCGTGTCGCCGAGCGGGTCGGCACGATCGACGCCGACACGCCGGTCCCCACCTGCCCGCAGTGGACGGCGAGGGATGTCGCGACGCATCTCGGCATGATCCACCGCTGGGTCGACCGGACGGTCCGCGACCAGGCGACCGAACCGGTGGAGTTCACCCAGTTCGGACGCGATGTCCCCGCCGAATGGGCGGGCTTCGGTGACTGGCTGGGCAGGATGGCGGCCCCGCTGCCCGACACGTTGCGTTCCGCCGATCCCGAAGGTCCCGCCTGGTCGTTCACCGACAACCAGCGGGCGAACTTCTGGCCGCGACGCATGCTGCACGAGACAATGGTGCACCGGATCGACCTCGATATCGCGGCGGGCGTCCAGCCCAGTGGCGACCCCGATTCCGCCGTCGACGGCATCGACGAACTGCTCTACCTGCTGCCCTTCGGGCACCCGTTCCGGGACGGGCCACCCGACCTGCGGGGCACGGGTGAGACGGTGCACCTGCACGCCACCGACGCCGGCGTGCACTGGCTGATCCGGCTCGGGCCACACGGCCACACCTGGGAGCACCTGCACGCCGACCCACCCGAGCCCGCCATGGCAACGGTCCGCGGCAGGGCTGTCGACCTGCACCGATTCCAGTACAACCGGGCAGGGGCCGAACCGGGCGTCGAGCGCACCGGCTCACCCGAGATCCTTACCGACTGGCTGACCCGCTCGGCGCTGTAACCGGCGCCATCCGGCCAGGAAGTCCAGCCGTACACCATTGACCTCGGTGCTCCCCATCGAAACACTCTGGTCCGAAGGGGCGACCCCAAGGGGGAACACCGATGGCCGGAACGCGCCGCGACTGGATGCGCGCGGGTATCGCGATCGCGCTGATCCTGGGCTTCGCGATCGTGGCGGTGCTCGTGCATGAAGGCATGGAGCACCAGGAGGCGGAGCCGCTGTCACCGGTGCAGCGAGACGAGGCGGAGGCGGTGCTGGCCGAGGCCGTCCGGCTCGGCCGGGCCGGCGAGTACCAGGCCCTGTGCGAGCGCCTGCCTGATTACCCGCACATGTGCGAACAGTTCCTGGACAGTGCCCGCAGGGAGGGGTGGAAACCCGGCCCGCGCCCACCGGAGGTGACCGCCACCCGCAGACAGGAAGGCGAGCCGGAGCTCATCCTGGAACTCACCGGCACCCGCACGGACGGCAGCCGGTACCAGACCGACTTCGAGGTGATCCGCACCGAGGAAGGGCTGGTGGCACGGTTCCCGGTGTACTGGTCGCCGGTGAACATCGTGCCGGGCGAGCCCTGCGCGGAGCCTGCCGGTGAGCATGCCGCCTGTATGCAGGGGGTCGCGACAGCTCCATCCGCTACGCCAAGGTGAACGAACGGATCTGCGCGCTTATTGACAGGTTGCCAGCAAGGTGCCGGTGCAATACCGTGGCGGTACTCGCCCGTCGAAGGAGACAGCGTGACCGAGTACGCCGAGATCACCTACGCGGTAGCCGACCGGATCGCCACGGTCGCGCTGAACCGCCCGGAGGCGCGCAACGGCTACACCGTGCGCATGGCCGACGAACTGGCCGAGGCCTTCGACCGCGCCGACAACGACGAGGAGGTCAGGGTCGTCGTACTCACCGGCGAGGGTCCGGACTTCTCCGTGGGCGCCGACCTCTCCCAGGGTGGTTTCGACTTCGACGCCGAACAGGGGCCCGACCCGCAGTGGCAGGAGCCCGCGGGCCGCTGCTCCAAGCGGATCTTCACGATGAACAAGCCGGTGATCGCCGCCATCCGCGGTGCGGCCATCGGCGGCGGCCTCACGATCACGCTGTCCGCCGACTACCGGCTCGCCACCACCGACGCCAGGTTCGGCTTCGTGTTCGTGCGCCGTGGGATCTACCCGGAGGGTGCCTCGGCCTGGTTCCTGCCTCGCCTGGTCGGCATGGGCCGGGCGATGGACTGGATGATCAGCGGCCGGGTGTTCGATGCCGAGGAGGCCGAGGCCGCCGGGCTGGTACACCGGCTGCACCCACCGGAGGAACTGCTGGACCGGGCCTACGAGCTGGCCGCCGACCTGGCCGCGAACACCGCACCCGTCTCGGTTGCCGTCACCCGGCAGCTGCTCTACCGTATGTCCAGTATGGACTCACCGTTTCCGGTGCACGAGCTGGACTCCAAGCTCATCGCGGGGATCATGCACAACCCGGACTCGGTCGAGGGCGTGTTGTCCTTCCTGCAGAAGCGCCAACCGGAGTTCGGCCTGAAAGTGAACGCCGACCTGCCCGACTACCTGCCCTGGCTGCGGGAGTGAGCGCCGATGCCCGAGTACCCACCACAACCCTGGCACCTGACCGGGCAGGCCTACCTTTCCACCTGGCAGGTGCCAGCCGCTGAGCTGCCTCGCGTTCCGTCCGAAGTAGACCCGATCGTCGTGCTGGGCAGGGCACTGGTGGTCACCGCCTGGATCGACTACCAGCAGGGCGGGCAGCTGTCCTATCACGAGTTGCTGGCCTGCGTCGCGGTCCGCGGTCCGGGCACCACCGCGACGGTCACCGAGATCTGGGTGGACAGCGAGGCATCCCTCGCCGGGGGCCGGGAGTTGTGGGGCATCCCGAAGGAGCCAGCCGGTTTCGAGTTCCACCACGGTCGTGCCTTCACCGGCACGGCGGCCACCGGCTCCGACTGGATCGCGACCGCCGCCTTCGTGCCCCGGTCGGGTCCGCCGGTGAGCACGCCGAGCCGGTTCACCGTCACGCAGTCCGCAGGCGGCGTCGTACGGCGCAGCCCGGTGCGCGCCCGCGGCAGGCCCCGCCTCGCCACCGCGAGCTGGAACCTCAACCCGGACGGTCCGCTCGGTTACCTCGCCGGGCGCAAGCCGCTGTTCAGCGCCCAGCTCAAGGACTTCGACCTCCACTTCGGAGCCAGGGAATGACCGCGACCGGGCACACCACCGCGCTGATCGTCGGCGCGGGCTTCGGCGGTGTCGCGATGGCCATCGAGCTGAAACGCGCCGGGATGCACGACTTCGTCATCCTGGAGCGGGCGGCCGACCTTGGCGGGGTGTGGCGGGAGAACACGTATCCCGGCGCGGCCTGCGACGTACCGTCCCCGCTGTACTCTTTCTCCTTCGAACGCACCGAACGCTGGCCGCGCCGCTACGCCTGCCAGCGCGACATCCACGCCTACCTCGCCCGTACCGCACGCAAGTACGGCGTGCTGGAGCACATCAGGTTCGGCATGGAGGTGGACGCGGCCCGGTTCGACGAGACCACCGGACACTGGCGGGTGCACACGGCGGAAGGCGGCACCTTCACCGCGGCCGCCTTCATCCCCGCGGTGGGCCAGCTGTCCCGGCCTGCTCTCCCCCGGCTGCCAGGGATCGACAGCTTCCACGGGCACTCCTTCCACTCGGCGCGGTGGGACCACGAGCACGACCTGACCGGCAAGCGGGTCGCCGTCATCGGCACCGGCGCCAGTGCCGTGCAGTTCGTCCCCGAGATCCAGCCGGCAGTACGGCAGCTGACCGTGTTCCAGCGTTCGGCTCCCTACGTCCTGCCCCGGCGCGACCACGGCTATGCCCGCTGGCCGCACCGGATCTTCCGGCTGATCCCGCCGCTGCAACAGCTCGACCGGCTCGGTTTCTGGCTCTACGCCGAGTTCGCGCAGCAGTGCCTTTCCCGCTGGCAGCGCCTCACTCCCCTGTTCTCCTGGCAGACCAGGAAACACCTTCGCGACAGCGTCCCCGACCCGCGGTTGCGCGCGCGGCTCACCCCGGACTACGAGCTGGGCTGCAAGCGGGTGCTGTTCAGCAACGACTACCTACCCGCGCTCACCCGGCCGAACGTGGCCGTGGTGACCGACCGGATCACCGGCATCACCCCGGCGGGGGTGCGCACCGGGGACGGGACCGAGCACCCCGCGGACGTGATCATCTACGGCACCGGGTTCGCCACTGTGGACATGCTCGGGCCGATGGAGATCCACGGGCTGGGTGGCGCACCGCTGACCGAGCGATGGAGCCGGGGCGCCCGCGCCTACCTGGGCATCAGTGTTCCCGAGTTCCCCAACATGTTCCTGATGTACGGGCCGAACACCAACCTCGGTGGCGGCTCCATCATCTACATGCTGGAAAGCCAGGCGCGCTACATCCGCCAGGCGGTGCAGCACCTCGCCGCGCACCCTGGGCGGTACCTGGACGTGCGGCCGGAACAGGAGCGGCACTGGGACACCGAGATCCAGCGGCGGCTCGCCGGTTCGGTGTGGACCCGGTGCAGCAGCTGGTACCGCAACGAGCACGGCAGGGTGGTGACGAACTGGCCGGGACGCACCTGGGAGTACCGCAGGCGCACCCGGCGCCTCGACCTGACCAGCTACCG
Organism: Amycolatopsis aidingensis; assembly: GCF_018885265.1. GTDB lineage: Bacteria > Actinomycetota > Actinomycetes > Mycobacteriales > Pseudonocardiaceae > Amycolatopsis > Amycolatopsis aidingensis. The sequence continues at coordinate 3,111,212 of NZ_CP076538.1, read as the reverse complement.
CGTCGGTGGTCCCCCGGCTGCCGCCAGAGGGACCACCGCGCGGACGCTCTCTCAGTGGGACACCAGGCTCCGGTCGTAGACACCGGCGCCGACCCGGTCCACCGCCGCGGTCCCGTACCGGCCGAACAGCTGGTTCACCCTGGCGGACTCCTGGGCGTTCGGATACGGGTTGCGGCAGGAGGTTCCCGCGCTGCCGCCGGACATCAGGTACGAGCAGATGCCGTTGTAGTTGTCCCGCAGCCCGAGGCCGTGCCCGATCTCGTGCGCGACGATCCGCAGGGCGTAGTGTCCCCGCGCGACATCGTTGCGGTCGATGTAGATGGTCGCGCAGCCGAGGCCGCACGGGTAGGCACGGGAACCGCCGCCGGTGGTCGCGTAGATCCGGATGGAGGCGTTGCCGCCACGCACCAGGTTCAGGTTCGGCGCCGCGTTGTTCCAGATCTGCGCGGACCGGTCCGCCTCGGCGGAATAGGCGCTCGCGCTGTAGTACACCGTCCTGGCCAGGGCCTCCGGGGAGGCCTGCGCCGTGGTCGTGGCGGTCAGCTGAACACCGAACACGGCCAGCACGCCGATCAGCACACCGAGGAACCTGCGCGCATGACTACGAGGGAACACGAGGGGTCTCCTTGCAATTGCAGGGGTGCAGGGAATACCCGAAGCCGGATTCGGAACTGAATCGAGTATTACCGAATCCTGAACCGGGCGACTAGAATTGTAGATAATGCCACGAAATGCATCAACGAATGCGCACATATACGATCGGCATAACGACCGTTGATCTCGCCCGGCCGGGCGGCGGCGACGTCCCTATACACCCGGCACCTGGCCTCCCGCCGCCCGGGTGACCCGCACGGGTGATCTTCGGGACCATCTACCAAAGACATGCCGACGCGCCAGGTGTTGGGTCCCGTGCAGAGTCCGACCCCTACATGTAGTCTCTGGGCACCGACAGCTCGCGGGTGCGGGGATGATCGCTCCGACCTGCGGGACAGTGGTCCGAGCGCCTCGTTCGGCGGTGCGTGGACCTGGCGGACGGCCTCATCGGCCGGACGCCGGCCGCACGAGGCTCTCGTTCCCGGTGTCGGCCGCAGTCATGCACCGTGCAGCCCAGCACGCCGGAGGGGCCGGCGTGCCGACCGAACGCGCCTTTGGAGTCACGCATGTCCATTGAGACAAGTCAGCGACCGCCGTCGACAGCCGGTTCGACCGAGGTCCCGGTGCGGGTGATCCGCAGAGACGGCAGCGTGTCGCCCTTCGACGCGAACAAGATCTCGGTGGCCATGACCAAGGCATTCCTTGCGGTCGAGGGGGACGACGCGGCCGCATCCTCACGCATCCACCACCTGGTGGCCGAGCTCACCGCGCAGGTCGAGGCGTCCCTGCTGCGGCACGCGGGCGCCGAGGTGACCGTGCATATCGAGCAGATCCAGGACCAGGTCGAGCTGGCACTGATGCGCGGCGAGCACCACAAGGTGGCCCGCGCGTACGTGCTGTACCGGGACGAGCGCACCAGGGCGCGGGAGGCCGCCCGGCCGAAGCGGGCCGAGGCGGAGATCATGGTCCGCGACCCCCAGGGCGGCACCGCCCCGCTGGACTGGGACCGGGTCACGCATGTGGTCGGCCAGGCCGTGGCCGGGCTGGCCGACGTCTCCGCCGAGCCGGTGCTCACCGAGACCCGGCGCAACCTCTACGACGGGATCAGCTCCGACGAGCTGGCGCTGGCCCAGATCATGGCCGCCCGCACCCTGGTGGAGCAGGAGCCGAACTACTCCTACGTCAGTGCCCGGCTGCTGCTGGACCGGCTCAGGGCCGAGGCGCTGAGCTACCTCTCCGGCCGCCCCCGGCTGGCCAACCAGGACGAGATGGCCGCCGAGTACGGCCAGTACTTCCGCGACTACCTGCGCCGGGCGATCGAGCTGGAGCTGGTGGACCCGGAGCTGGGCTCCTTCGACCTGGACCGGATCACCGCTGCCATCCGGGCCGAGCGTGACCTGGACTTCGGCTTCCTCGGCCTGCAGACGCTGTACGACCGCTACTTCCTGCACCACGACGGCACCCGGTTCGAGCTGCCGCAGGCCTTCTTCATGCGGGTGGCGATGGGTCTCGCGGTCCGCGAGCAGGACCGGGAGGCGCGGGCCGTCGAGTTCTACGAGCTGCTGTCCTCGTTCCACTTCATGGCGTCCACGCCGACCCTGTTCAACTCCGGCACCACCCGCCCGCAACTGTCCTCCTGCTTCCTGACCACCGTCGACGACGACCTGGACTCGATCTTCCAGGCGTACAAGAACAACGCGCTGCTGGCGAAGTACTCCGGCGGGCTGGGTAACGACTGGACCCCGGTGCGCGGCCTCGGCGCGCACATCAAGGGCACCAACGGCCAGTCCCAGGGGGTCGTGCCCTTCCTGAAGATCGCCAACGACACCGCGGTGGCGGTGAACCAGGGCGGTAAGCGCAAGGGCGCGGCCTGTGCCTACCTGGAGACCTGGCACATCGACATCGACGAGTTCCTCGACCTGCGCAAGAACACCGGCGACGACCGCAGGCGCACGCACGACATGAACACCGCGAACTGGGTGCCGGACGAGTTCCTGCGCCGGGTCGAGGCGGACGGCACCTGGACACTGTTCTCCCCGAACGAGACCCCGGACCTGCACGACCTCTACGGCAACGCCTTCGCCGAGCGCTACCGCGAGTACGAGGCCAAGGCGCAGCGCGGTGAGATCAAGGTGTTCCGCCAGGTGCGCGCGGTGGAGCTGTGGCGCCGGATGCTGACCATGCTGTTCGAGACCGGGCACCCGTGGATCGCCTTCAAGGACCCGTGCAACCTGCGCTCGCCGCAGCAGCACGCCGGGGTGGTGCACTCCTCCAACCTGTGCACCGAGATCACCCTGAACACCAGCGCCGACGAGGTCGCGGTGTGCAACCTCGGGTCGGTGAACCTGCTGGCGCACGTCACGCAGGAGGGGCTGGACAGCGAGCGGCTGGAGCGCACGGTGAAGACCGCGGTGCGGATGCTGGACAACGTGATCGACATCAACTTCTACACCATCCCGGAGGCACGCCGGTCCAACCTGCGGCACCGGCCGATCGGGCTGGGCCTGATGGGCTTCCAGGACGCGCTGTTCGAGCTGGGCCTTCCGCTGTCCTCGGAGGAGGCCGTGGAGTTCGCCGACCGCAGCATGGAGCACATCAGCTACCACGCGATCTCCGCCTCGGTGGACCTGGCCGCCGAGCGCGGCCAGTACGCCACCTTCGAGGGCTCGCTGTGGAGCAAGGGCATCCTGCCGATCGACTCGTTGCGGCTGCTGGCCGAGGCGCGGCAGGGGGACGACCTCGAGATCGACATGTCGTCCACAATGGACTGGGACACGCTGCGTCAGCGGGTGCGGACCGTGGGGATGCGTAACTCCAACGTGATGGCGATCGCACCGACGGCGACGATCTCGAACATCTGCGGCGTCGGGCAGTCGATCGAGCCGCAGTTCCGCAACCTGTTCGTCAAGTCGAACATGTCCGGCGACTTCACCGTGGTCAACCCGCACCTGGTGCGCAGCCTCAAGGAGCAGGGGCTGTGGGACGAGGTGATGGTCTCCGACCTGAAGTACTTCGACGGCAGCCTCGGCGAGATCGACCGGGTCCCGCAGGAGCTCAAGGCGCTGTTCGCCACGGCGTTCGAGGTGGACAGCAAGTGGCTGGTGGACGCGGCCTCGCGCAGGCAGAAGTGGATCGACCAGGCGCAGTCGCTCAACCTCTACATCGCCGCGCCCAGCGGCCGCAAGCTGGACCAGCTGTACCGCTACGCCTGGCACAAGGGGCTGAAGACCACCTACTACCTGCGCGCGCAGTCGGCGACGCATGTGGAGAAGAGCACCCTGCGCGGCACCGACGGCAAGCTGAACGCGGTGTCGGCCACCCCGCCGCCCGCCACCCCGAGCCCGTCGCCGAGCCCCTCCCCTTCGCCGTCGCCGAGCCCCGCGCCGAACCCGCCCTCGGCCACCGCCGAGGAACCGGCCGCCTGCCGGATCGACGACCCCGACTGCGAAGCCTGCCAGTAACCCGGAAAGCTTGGAGAACCATTCGTGACGAACCTGGAGACATCGAGGACCGCGGACGCCACCGGGCTCGGTGAGATCGAACGCGGCGCCGGTCGGGTCAGCGTGGACGACAAGTCGATGATCAACGCGCGCGCCGACGTCAACCAGCTGCTGCCGCTGAAGTACCACTGGGCGTGGGAGAAGTACCTCGCGGGCTGCAACAACCACTGGATGCCCACCGAGGTGGCGATGCAGGCGGATATCGCGCTGTGGAAGTCCACCGACGGGCTGACCGAGGACGAGCGGCTGATGCTCAAGCGCAACCTCGGCTTCTTCGCCACCGCCGAGTCGCTGGTGGCCAACAACATCGTGCTCGCGGTGTACCGGCACATCACCAACCCGGAGTGCCGCCAGTACCTGCTGCGCCAGGCCTTCGAGGAGGCCGTGCACACGCACACCTTCCAGTACATCTGCGAGAGCCTCGGCCTGGTCGAGGGCGAGCTGTTCAACATGTACCGGGAGGTCCCTTCCATCGCGGACAAGGACGCCTGGGCGCTGCGGTACACGCAGAACCTGGAGAACCCCGAGTTCGAGACCGGGACCCCGGAGGCCGACCAGAACTTCCTGCGCGACCTGGTCGCCTTCTACGTGATCTTCGAAGGCATGTGGTTCTACACCGGGTTCGCCCAGATCCTGTCGCTGGGCAGGCGGAACAAGATGGTCGGCATCGCCGAGCAGTACCAGTACATCCTGCGCGACGAGTCGATCCACCTGAACTTCGGGATCGACTGCATCAACCAGATCAAGATCGAGAACCCGCACCTGTGGACCGAGGAGTTCCAGGCCGAGGTGCGCTCGATGCTGACCGAGGCATGCGAGCTCGAGGTGGCCTACGCTCGCGACACCATGCCGCGCGGCATGCTCGGGCTGTCGGCGCAGCTGTGCGAGCAGTACATGCACTTCATCACCGACCGCAGGGCGCAGCAGATCGGCCTGGCGCCGATCTTCGGCCAGGAGGAGAACCCCTTCCCCTGGATGTCCGAGGCGATGGACCTGAAGAAGGAGAAGAACTTCTTCGAGACAAGGGTCATCGAGTACCAGTCCGGCGGGGCGCTCGACTGGGACTGAGACCCGCGCCCACCCGGCGCTGACCAGCACATTCACACCGGCCGGACATCTCAGTCACCGAGATGTCCGGCCGGTGCCTTGTATAGTGGTGTTACGATCTTTCCTGCCACTGGTTCCGCCCGGTAGGTCGGCGCTGCCCTGCCGAGCGGAGGTAACAGGGAACCCGGTGCGAGTCCGGGACTGCCCCGCAGCGGTATGTGGGAACGAACGCCGTCACCGCGTACAGCGGTCAAAGCACTGGACGAGAGTCCGGGAAGCGACGGCCAGTAGGCCGGGCCGAGCAGGCCACCGCCCATGAGTCCGAAGACCTGCCCGTGGTGTGCCCGCCGACCGGCGGGCACTGGTCCGAGCCTCGAGGGCGGGCACGACCGAACGCGATCGTGGTGCACCGCGCCGCGTTCCCGCTCGCCTCGTCTCGGACCGATCGGAACGAGCTCGCGAGGAGAGAGCTAGTGACTGTGCCATCGCCACGAACACCCATTGGTGCGACCGTTCTCGGTTATCCCCGGATCGGTCCCGACCGGGAACTCAAGCGCGCGCTCGAGCGCTACTGGAAGGGCCGGATCGACGAGGCCGAACTGCACGAGGTCGCCCGCAAGATCAGGGTGGACACCTGGCGCGGGCTGGCCGACGCAGGCCTGGACACCATCCCCTCGAACACGTTCTCCTACTACGACCAGGTGCTGGACACCGCCACCCTGTTCGGTGCCCTGCCCAGCCGGTTCACCGGCCTCGGCACCGGGCCGACCGACACCTACTTCGCGGCGGCCCGCGGGGTGCAGGACGCGCCCGCGATGGAGATGACCAAGTGGTTCGACACGAACTACCACTACCTGGTGCCGGAACTTGGCCCGGACAGCACGTTCTCGGTGGCGGGAAGCAAGCCGGTCGATGAGTACCGCGAAGCCAGGGCGCTCGGCCTCGAGACCAGGCCGGTACTCCTCGGCCCGGTGACCTTCCTGCTGCTTTCCAAGGCGGCCGAGGGCGCGCCGGAGAGCTTCCGGCCGGTCGAACTGCTGGACAAGCTGCTGCCGGCCTACGTCGAGCTGCTGCGCACCCTGCACGCCGAGGGTGTGCAGTGGGTGCAGCTGGACGAGCCCGCCTTCGCCGCGGACCGGACCCCGGACGAGCTGGAAGCCCTTGCCCGCGCCTACCAGACCCTTGGCTCGGTGCAGGAGCGGCCGGGCATCATGGTCGCGGGGTACTTCGGCGGCCTCGGTGACGCGCTGGGCGTGCTCGCCCGCTCCCCGATCGAGGCGCTCGCGGTCGACCTGGTCACCGATCAGTCCACTGTGGACGCGGTGGCCGCCGAGCGCGGGCTGCGGAACAAGGAGGTCGTCGCCGGTGTGGTGGACGGCCGCAACATCTGGCGGGTCGATGTGGACAGCGCGCTGGCCAAGGCGGCCACCCTGCTCGGCACCGCGGGCAAGGTGGGCGTCGGCACCTCCTGCTCACTACTGCACGTCCCCTACGACGTGGACCGGGAGACGGGCATCGAGGAACGGGTGCGCGACTGGCTCGCCTTCGCAAGGCAGAAAGTGGACGAGGTCGTGCTGATCGGCCGTGCCCTGCGGGACGGCCAGGAGTCGGTGGCGGCACAGCTGGAGACCGCCCGCTCGGTCACAAGGGACCGGGCGACCGCCAGCGACCTGCGCGACCAGCGGGTGCGGGCCAGGCTGGAGTCGCTGAAGCCGGAGCACACCCGCCGCGGCGACTACGCCACGCGGGCGGCCGCGCAGCAGGAGGCACTCAAGCTGCCCGCGCTGCCCAGCACCACCATCGGCTCGTTCCCGCAGACCAGCGAGGTCCGCAAGCAGCGCGCTGCCTACCGTGCGGGCGAGATCGACGCCGGGACCTACCAGGCCGCGATGCGCGCCGAGATCGAGCGGGTGGTGCGGCTGCAGGAGGACCTCGGGCTGGACGTGCTGGTGCACGGCGAGCCGGAGCGCAACGACATGGTGCAGTACTTCGCCGAGCAGCTCGCCGGGTTCGCCGCGACCGAGCACGGCTGGGTGCAGTCCTACGGCTCCCGGTGCGTGCGGCCGCCGGTGCTGTACGGCGACGTGTCCCGGCCCGCGCCGATGACGGTGGAGTGGGCCAAGTACGCGCAGTCGCTCACCGATCGCCCGGTCAAGGGGATGCTCACCGCCCCGGTGACCATCCTGGCCTGGTCCTTCGTCCGGGACGACCAGCCGCTTGCCGACACGGCACGCCAGGTCGCGCTGGCCATCCGGGACGAGGTGCACGACCTCGAGTCCGCCGGGATCCGGATCATCCAGGTGGACGAGCCCGCGCTGCGGGAGCTGCTGCCGCTGCGGGCCGCGGAGCACAAGGCGTACTTCGACTGGGCCGTGGAGTCCTTCCGGCTTTCCACCTCGGGGATCTCCGATGCCACCCAGATCCACACGCATATGTGCTACTCGGAGTTCGGTGACATCCTGCCCGCGATCGAGGCCATCGATGCGGACGTCACCAGCATCGAGGCCGCCCGCTCGCGGATGGAGGTGCTCACCGACCTGGACCGGGCGGGCTTCTCCCGCGGTGTCGGCCCTGGCGTTTACGACATCCACTCGCCCCGGGTGCCCGATGTGGCTGAGGTCAGCGGCCTGTTGCGGACCGCGGTGCGGGCCGTGCCCGCCGAGCGGGTGTGGGTCAACCCCGACTGCGGGCTGAAGACCCGCGGGTACACCGAGGTCGAACCCGCGTTGCGCAATCTGGTGACGGCGGCGAAGCAGGTCCGGGCCCAGCTGCCCGCCTGACCCCGTGCCGGGAACGCCGGCGGCTGCCCGATCGGGGGAAGCCGCCGGCGTTCCGGCAGCCCCTCTTGTCAGAGTGCCAACAGTGCGGCACGGTGGTGGGCGAGGCTGGCTCTCGACGAGGAGAGGGGACGCCATGGCGAACCGCACCGTCGGCAAGGTGGCCGAGGCCATCCGCGAACGGGTTCCGCCGCTCACCGCCATCCCATTGCCCCGCGCCGTCGACCGGCGGCTGCTGGAGCAGCGCTGGCCCAGCAGGGAACTGGCCACCCCGCCGCCCGGCAGCGGGCTCGCCCCCGTCCCCGGCGACGCCGGTGCGCCGCTGATCGGGCACTCGCTCGACCTCATGCGGTTCGGCACGGAGTACGCGCTGCACCGGTACCGGACCTACGGCCCGGTGTCCTGGATGGGTGCCTTCGGCCAGCGGATCGTCAGCCTCACCGGGCCGGAGGCGACCCAGCTCGCGCTGGTCAACAAGGACAAGGCGTTCTCCCAGGAGGGCTGGGCGTTCTTCATCGAGAAGTTCTTCCACCGCGGGCTGATGCTGCTCGACTTCGGTGAGCACCGGACACATCGCCGGATCATGCAGCAGGCCTTCACCCGCGACCGGCTCGCCGGCTACGTGGGCCAGCTCGCCCCGGTGGTGCGGGAGGGCGTCGCCGCCTGGTCGGGGCGGTCCCGGCCGCGGCTGTACTGGGCGCTCAAGCAGCTCACCCTGGACGTGGCGACCAGGGTGTTCATGGACATGCCAAGCGGGCAACAGGCGGGCCGGATCAACCGGGCCTTCGTGGACGCCGTGCGCGCGGGTACCGCGGTGGTGCGCTACCCCGTCCCGGGCGGCCGCTGGGCGGCCGGGCTGGCCGGCCGCAGGGTGCTGGAACGCTACTTCGCGGAGAACCTGCCCGGCAGGCGCGATGGCGCGGGCACGGACCTGTTCTCCGCGCTGTGCCAGGCCGCCACCGAGGACGGCGAGCGGTTCGACGACACCGACGTGATCAACCACATGATCTTCCTGATGATGGCGGCGCACGACACCAGCACCATCACCAGCACGGCGGCTGCCTACTACCTCGCCAAGCATCCGCGGTGGCAGGAGCGGGCCAGGGAGGAGTCACTGGCCCTCGGCGACGAGCTTCCGGACATCGAGGCGCTGGAGCGGCTGCACACCCTGGACCTGGTGATCAAGGAGGCACTGCGGCTGGTCGCGCCGGTGCCGAGCCTGGCCCGCAAGACGGTGGCCGACACCGAGGTGCTCGGCCACTACATCCCGGCTGGGACGCTGGTCGGCGTCGCCCCCGTGGTGAACCACTTCCTGCCGGAATGCTGGACCGATCCGCATTCCTTCGACCCGGAACGGTTCAACGAGCAGCGCAGGGAGGACAAGTCCCATCGCTACGCCTGGATCCCGTTCGGCGGCGGCGCGCACAAATGCATCGGACTCCATTTCGGAATGCTCGAGGTGAAGGCCATCCTGCACGAGATGCTGCGGGCCCACCGGTGGACGACTCCGGAGAGTTACCAGGTGCGCTGGGACTATGTTTCGCTGCCGGTACCCGTGGACGGATTACCCGTTCGGCTTAGCCCACTAGAGCCATTCGGCGCAGCCCGCACTGGGTCACCCGGTCGCTGACAACACTTTGTGTCATCGAATTTTCACCGATCATCACTCATTCAGCCGGTAGACACCCTGCACCGCACATGATGCCGTTGCAGGGTTCTCGGCCTGCTCGTATCCGGTGTGTACCTGCCGAGCCGCACACCTGCGTCGAGCTGGTCACCGCTGAGGCCATGGAGAGGTGGAGCGTGCCGAAGCCTGGTGACGCACCAGGGTTGGTGGAGATCGCCCGCCGATGGGCGACCACATTGGCGGACACGAAAGGAGTAACGCTTCCCACGAACGAGCTCCAGGACGTTCTCCTGGACATGGCTCGCGAGGTGCATGCGCAGTCCGACACCGCGCGCGATGCCGCGGTGCACCGGTTCACCGCGCTCTATTCCGCCTCGCCCATCGGGATCGCGCTCGCCGGCCCGGACGGACTGATCGTCGAGGCGAACCAGGCGCTGGTGCGCATCCTCGGCGGCGAGGTGGCCGACCTGCGCGGCCGCGCCATCGCCGAGCTCGGCGCGACCGAGCGGGACGCGGGCTCGCTGGCCGCGGGCATCGCCGAACTGAGCGAGCACGACCTGCCCCGCTACCGCGAGCGGCTGAAGCTCACGCACGCCACCGACGGGCCGCTGTGGGTGCACGTCACCCTGGCGCGGCTGCCTGGCGACGGCAGCGGCACCACCTATCCGGTGCTGATGGTGGAGGACGCCAATGAGCTGCACCTGCTACAGGAAACACTGCGCTACCAGAACCTGCACGACCCGCTGACCGGGCTGCCCAACTCCTCGCAGTTCCTCGCGAAGCTGGAGGCCTCGCTTTCCGAGTCGCCCGCCGCGGAGATCGGCCTGGTGTACCTGGATCTCGACGGGTTCAAGGTGATCAACGACGGGCTCGGCGCCGGGGTCGGCGATCATGTGCTGCGCGGGGTGGCCGGCAAGCTGTGCTCGGTGTTCACCAGCCACGACGCGTTCGTCGCCAGGCTGTCCGGGGACGGGTTCGCGGTGCTGCTGCAGGGTGACCTCCGCGCCCCGCACGTGATCGCCATGGTGCAGGAGGCGCTGACCGAGCTTGCCGAGCCGATCTACGTGGGTTCCGAGGGGATCGGGGTGAGCGCCAGCGCCGGCATCGTGGTGCACGCGCAAGCGGACACCCCGGAGGAGTTCCTGCGCGCCGCGGAGATCGCGCTGCACCGGGCCAAGGAGGCAGGTAAGGCGCAGTGGATGCTGTACGACCCGGAACTGGACCAGCGCGACCGCAGCCGCTACCGGCTCGGCGCGGTCATCGCGGGCGCGCTGGAGCACGGCGAGTTCCGGCTCAGTTACCAGCCCACGGTGCAGCTCGGCGAACCCGGCGCGCTGATGGCGGTGAACGCCGGGCTGCAATGGCAGCACCCCGAGCGGGGCGAGCTGGATTCCGCCGAGTTCTACCCGCTGGCCGCCGTCACCGGGATGACCATCCCGCTGGGCCGGTGGCTGCTGTCGGAATCGCTGGCGGCCACCGCGCGCTGGCGCGAGCGGTTCGGGGACGCGGCCCCGGATGTCTGCGTGCGGCTGCCGCACCGGCTGGCGATCGACCCCGACCTGGTGCTGGTGGTCAAGGAGGAGCTCGACCGGCACGGCCTGCCGGGCAACGTGCTGCGGCTGTGCACCGACGGTATCTCGGTCAACGACCCGCACGGCGAGGTGCTCGACTCGCTGGCCGTGCTCGCCGATCTCGGTGCAACCATGGTGCTCGCGGTAACCGGCACGGCCGATCTGGAGCTGATCACCAGGCATCAGCTGCCGGTACGGCACATCATCCTGAGCGGGCCGGTGGTGGACGCGCTGGCCGGGCCGCAGAACGAGACCGCCGAGCACGACCTGCGGCACCTGATCGAACGCGCGCGGGCCCTCGGGCTGCGGATCGGCGCGGAGGGGGTGCGGACCCGGGCGCATGCGGACCGGCTGCGCGACCTCGGCGTGCGCGCAGGGCGTGGCCCGTTTGTGGGTGAGTCGGTGACCGGGGAGGATGTCGACCAGCTCATCGAGCGGCACACGCGCTAGCCCGCGGTGCCGCTCGGACACCGCCGACGGCACGGAGGACCGCATGCAGCAGGGCGACCTGGCTCCCGATTTCACCCTGGCCGACGAGACCGGGCGGCAACGCTCACTGTCGGAGTTCCTGGAGACCGGACCGGTCGTGTTGTTCTTCTACCCCGCCGCGATGACCAAGGGCTGCACGGCCGAAAGCTGCCACTTCCGCGACCTGGCCGCCGAGTTCCACGAGGTCGGGGCACACCGGGTGGGGATAAGCCCGGACCCGGTGAGCAAGCAGGAGAAGTTCGCCGGCACGCACAACTTCGGCTTCCCCCTGCTGTCCGATCCGGACGGGGAGGTCGCCACCCAGTTCGGCGTGCGCCGCAGGTTCGGCCCGCTGCTCACCCGGCGGCAGACCTTCGTCATCGACACCGACCGCAAGGTGCTCGAGGTGATCAAGAGCGAGATGCGGATGAACGCGCACGCCGACCGCGCACTCGAGGTCCTCCGCTTCAGGTGAGGGCGACGCTAATGTAGCCGCTGCCGCACAACTCGTTGCCGCCCCGACCCCAGAACAGTACTCTTACAGCACTTGTGTATCTGACAGCCGTGGAGGCCGCTCCCATTATGGCGGCGGTACCGATCGGTCGGAGATTGCTCGTTCAACGATGGAGTCGCAGGCTGTGAACGGGTATGCAGTTGAGATCAATCAGCTTCGGGATGCTTCGAAGGCGGCGAGATCGGCTGCGGATCAAGCCAGAGTGGTGCAGCCGGGCAACGGCCTGGGTGACATCGCGCAGGTCTTACCGGGCGGAGACGCGGCAAATGCCGCGCCTGCGTTGGCATTGACGTTCAATGACCGCGCGGCGGGGTGGGCCAGAGAGATCGACCGGTGGAGCGACGAGACCTCCTCGGCCGCGGACAGGTACGCCGGAAATGAGGCGGCCGCGGAGGGGGCTTTCGGGGGATGACAGTCGGCTACCATGACGTCCGCGCATGGGACGCTGACGGGATCGATACCGTGGCCACCAATCTGCGCAGGCGGCGGGACAAGCTGATCGAGCTGCAGGACGAGCTCGACGACGCCAGGGCGTTACCTGACTGGCATGGCGCCGCCGGCGAGCGCGCACGCAATGCACTGGGAGAAACGCGGGATAACGCCGAGATTCTGATCGCACAGCTGTCCGCGGTCGAACGCGCCCTGCGGGGCGCTTCGGATGACGTCTACGGTCTCGAGACCAGAGTCGCCAACAACGACTCCCTCGCGGAGACCCACGAGTTCAGCCTCTCAGACGATGGTTCGGTCGTGGACAAGAGACCCGCTGACGATGGCCCCGCACCGAGGTCGAGGTGGGAAGCGGAAGAACTCGCCGCCGCCAAGCGGTACCGCGACAAGATAAAGCAAGACCTGGAACAGGAAACCAGGGCGATACTCACCACCGCGGAAAGTATCGACGCCGCGCTCGCCCGGGTGCTGCAGCTTGCCCAGGACGGCGATGTCAGCGACCGCGGAGCCACAACCCTCGCCGGCGCCAGGGACGCTGGAGAGATCGATGCTGTGGTGGTCGAGATGGAGCAGTCGCTGCGAGACGCAGGCTTGCTGACCGGGCCGCCAGCTTCCGGATACTACCGGCAATGGCTCGAGAACGCCGCGCTCCGGGGCGTTCCCATCGAGACCATCACGAAGATGGCCGCCGACCACGACATCACGCCGGCGGATTTCGAGGTTCTCAACGGTATGGAGGAGATCCGTGAGGACGAGGACGGGGACGGGATCGTCAAATCCTACTTTCTGATGCCGACCGACATCAGCGGTGATGACGCCGCCAAAGCGGTGCGCATGACCTACCTCATCAATGTGGGCACTGACTACGGCACCGCGGGCGAGGCAACCGACTTCAAGCCGACCCCGTACGGATCCGAGGAACTGCAGCGAATTCACGACCGGCAACAGGCAAACAGCTGGAGTTACGACCGGGACGTGGGGTTCGTGCACGGCAACGGCGGACGGTTGGTGACCACACCTAACGGCATGATGATGGGCTTGGGCGGAAACATCATCCAGGATCAGTTCAGCCAACAGGGCGGGACGGCCTGGGGCGACGCGTTCATGCTGAACATCGACGACCCGGAAGATCCGGCACAACAGCTTCGAGACGTGGTCGAGTCGGGCCATGCGTGGTACGAGGGTGATGACGGGCCTCATCAGGGCAAGCTCGACCTGGACCGGCTGCTTCATCATGAGGAGCGCCACTCCCAGCAGTGGGCACGCGAGGGCTACCTGAAGTTTCTCGCGTCGTACGCGTGGGAGCGGGTCACAGGCGGTAACGAAACCGAAGAGGACGCGGGGCTTTCGGATGGCGGATATCGGTAGACGGCTACGGGACGTGTGCGCGGTTCTGCTCGTGACGCTGCCGACCGTCGGGTGCGATACCGAAGCACAGTTCGCGCCGTCGCTGCCACCAGCCGCGGGATTCCGCGTCGATCACGGTGTGCTGAAGTTGTGGACGGGAACCCCTTGCCGTGGTGTGACCGGATTAACATTGATCTTCGACTCCGGCACCGCGAAGAGCGCGAAACAAGAGTGGTCCGCTCCGGCTCCGGGGGTGCCGCTGGAGCGCTTGGACCTGCTGAGCACCGCCAAGGGGTCATCCCCGGACGGTGCCGGCCCGCTGCGCGTCAAGGAACGCTTGCCTGCGGACTTCGACTGGACCAAGGCCGACTCGATCAATTTCTCCGTGAATGGCCCGACCGCGCACGGAGCCAGGGTCGATGTCGACCGGGTGCTGACCGAGTCGGCCGCCCATGCGCCCGAGAGCTACCTGTTCGGTCAGGCCGGCTGGATGGACCCGTCGGACGTGCAACGAGAGAACCGGGAGTCGTTCCTGACCGTCTGCACTCCCGACCCCGAGTCCTGATGGACGAGCCTGGTAGGACCGCCCGCACAAGCCCACTCCGGACGGCTTTGCGGCGTTTGGTGCTCGGTGCGTTTGTCTGCGTCGTCCTCGTGGTCGTGCTGCTCGCCGGTATGGCCGTGCTCAGCGTCACCGGAGTGTCCTTCGACCCGCACGGCTACGGACTGTTCGCAGCGATCCTCATGGCCGCGGTGCTCACTCCGGCCGCGGTGCTGCTGTGGGTTCTGTACCGGTCGATGCGGCGAGGTGGCGGCTACCACGGTGATCACGAAGACACGGACGGTGGGTGAGCTGTGCCGGGACACGCGCCCGACCGGGCAATGGTCAGTTGACGATGACGCTGTCCGGGATGGGCCGGTCGGTACGCAGCGCCTCGAACAGCTGCTCGGATTTCTGCTTGTCCCAGTTGCGGGCCGAACCCGAGGTGACCGGCACGGTGGTGGTCACCACGCCGCCGGAGGAGATCCCGCGCATCGCCCAGCCCAGGGCGGCCAGGTTGTGCAGGTGATCCCCGGTGTCCATGGTCAGCGCGTCCGGCGCCGAGGACAGCAGCGGGAACAGCGAGAACGGGTTGAGCACCGTCCACGGGCTGGCCACCTCGTCGGCCAGCGCGCCGATGAACTTGCGCTGGTTGGCGATCCGGTCCAGGTCGGAACGCGGGGTGGCCTCACTGTGCCGCATCCGCACGAAGCCGAGGGCCTGCGCCCCGTCCAGCTCCTGCTTGCCGGCGGGGATGGTCACCCCGGTCACGGTGTCGTGCATCTCGGTCGGGATGTCCATCTCCACCCCGCCGACGGCGTCCACGATGTCGGCGAACCCGCCGAAGCCGATCTCGGCGTAGTGGTCCAACCGCAGCCCGGTAGCCTGCTCCACGGTCTGCGCCAGCAGCTTCGGGCCGCCGAAGGAGAAGGCGGCGTTAATCTTGTTCGTGCCGTGCCCAGGGATCGGCACCTCGGAGTCGCGGGGCAGGCTGAGCAGGGTGGGCGGGGTGCCGTTGTCCGGCAGGTGCGCCACCATGATCGTGTCGGTGCGCTGTCCGCCGGTGTCCCCGGTGGACAGCCTGGCCTCGTCCTCCGGATCCAGCCCCTCCCTGGAGTCCGATCCGACGATCAGCCAGTTCGTGCCCTCGGCCGCGGCCGGCCTGCCCTCGTACTCCGCCGGCAGCGCGTCCACCCGGTTGATGGAGAACTCCAGGTACACCCATACCCCGGCGATGAACAGCACGAACACCAGGAACAGGCTGAGCAGGACGCGGCCGAAGCCCCAGCGCCTGCGGCGGCGCGGGCGCTCCCCGGGGCCGCCGGGGCGCTGCGGTGGCCGCTGCCGGGGCGGCGGGGCCTGCCGCTGAGTCTGCTGCGGGGGGCGCTGCTGGGGGCCTTGCGGGGGCCGCTGCCGTTGCTGCTGGCCGGGCAGCGGCATCAGCCGCGCGGACTGGTGTTCCCTGGGACCGCGCGGCTGGCGGCGCGACCCGGGGGGCGGCTGCTGGCCACCGTGGTTTCCGCCGTAGGTCATCGCCCATCATCCCATCAGTCGTCCGCGGTCGGGTGCGAGTAGTACTAAACCGCATCCGCCTGCCGGGTGGACGTGCGACACCCCTTCCGGGTTGCGCCCCCGCCTATCGGGCGAAGGCCAGCTGGTGCACCCGGAGATACCTGGCCCGGAAACCGGCCTCCGAGTAGGCGAGGTAGAACTCCCACATCCGCCGGAACACCTCGTCGAAGCCCAGGCAGGCGACCTCCTGCCAGCGGCTGGTGAACCGTTCCCGCCACTCCCGCAGGGTACGGGCGTAGTCCTGGCCGAACTCGCGCACCGCGTACAGCCGCAGCGCTGCATGCTCGGCCAGCCCCTGCTCGATCGCCGCCACCGAGGGCAGCAGCCCGCCGGGGAAGATGTACTTGTGCATCCAGGTGTAGGAGGAGGCGCTGGCCAGCATCCGGTCGTGCGGCATGGTGATGGCCTGTAGCCCCAGCCTGCCGCCGGGGCGCAGCCTGCGCCCGACGGCGCCGAAGAAGTCCGGCCAGTACTGCCTGCCGACCGCCTCGATCATCTCCACGCTGACCACGGCGTCGTAGCTGCCCCGCACCTCCCGGTAGTCGCTCAGCCGGACCTCCACCCTGTCGGCGACCCCGGCCGCCGCGATCCGCCGCAGGGCGAGGTCGCGCTGCTGCTCGGACAGCGTCACCGTGGTCACCCTGGCGCCGCGGCGCGCCGCCCTGATCGCCAGTTCACCCCAGCCGGTCCCGATCTCCAGCACCTCGGTCCCCGAGCGCACCCCGGCGTGGTCCAGCACCCCGTCGATCTTGCGCCGCTGCGCGTCCGCGAGGTCGTCACCCGCCCCGAACAGCGCCGAGGAGTAGGTCATCGTCTCGTCCAGGAAGGTCGCGAACATCTCGTTGGAGAGGTCGTAGTGCCGCCGGATGTTCGACCGCGCCCCGGTCACCGAGCTGTCCTCCCCCGGAGGGTGCGCGCGGTCCACGAACCGGCGCAGCCGCTGCAACACCGGCGGAACCAGCGTCGCCACCCGTTCGGCGAACGGGGTCAGCACCTCGGCCAGCGCGTCGGAGGTCCAGTCACCGGCCATGTAGGACTCGCCGAAGCCGATCTTCGCGTCCACGCCGAGCCGGTGGAAGAAGGTCACCGGCCGGTGCAGCCACATCCGCGGGGCGTCCGGGCCACCGGCGCCGAGCCGGCGGCCGCCAGGCAGGCACACCCGGATGTTCATCGGCCGCACGGCGCGCCGGAACAGCGCCTCGGCGGCACGGGCCCGCAGCGGCGCCCACCGCGGGGTGGCCAGATCCGGCCAGATTCTCGGGTCCGGCGCGCTCCGGCCATCGGGAACCCGGTCAACACTCGACGTGCTCACAGCTGCTCCTCAACCTTCACAGTGGGATACGCAATCGACGCCCGTTCCGGCGGGCCCATGCCTCGGCGAAGAACCCGTTCGCCCCCGGCAGATCGAGCGTCTCCACGGCGAACGCACGCACCAGCGTGCTCCACACCGCGGGCCTGCGCAGCATGGCGTGGCCCTCGGCGCTCACCTCGAACCTCGCCAGCCGCGCGGCGGTGCCGGCGGCACGGCTGCCGTAGGCATGTGAGTGGGCCGGGCTGGTGACCCGGTCGCGGGTGCCGTGCGCGAGCACCACGGTGCGGCCGCGCACCGGCCGCACCGGCTCGTCCTCCGGGGTCCACGGCGCCAGCGCGCACACGCCGGTCACGGCGGGGTCGTCCGCGACCCGCAACGCGGCCCTGCCGCCCATCGAATGCCCGACCAGCAGCACCGGCAGGCCGGGGTGCTCGGCCCGGACGCGCTCCAGCGCCCACCTGGCGTCCCGCACCGGATCCTGCCGGGGATCGTTCCAGCCGCGCACCCGGTTACGCAGCAGGGCGACGTGCACGCCGTGCGGCCCGGCCGCGCGGTGCAGCGCCATGGCGAACGGCACCATCCGCAGGAAGGCCAGCCGCCACGGCCGCACCACCGTGTCCCCCCATTCGGCCCCACCATGCAGCACCAGCACGACCGCACGCGCCTGGCCGGTGGCCCGCCAGCGGGACAGGCTCGGTACGTCCTGCTCCACCACCCACCTCCTTCGCCTTCCTACTCAACTCGATCATTCGGAGCCGGGCACCTATCGGATGGCCCGGTGTGGCGAGCACCACCTTGTGAACTCGCGAGTAACATCCTAGCGACGCCGGGCGCGGCCGTGCGGGGAACGCACACCAGGGAAGCCCTAACGGTCCACATTGGACTTATCACACTCTATGTCCGATGTGGACTCTCGGGAGCGGGGCGTCGCCGGCCCCCATCCGGGCAGCGGACAGCGGGCGCGGGCGCGTTTCCCGGCCCAGCGCACGCCGCCGGATGGCACTCCCCTACCCTGCCTTTTTCGGGGCGCGCGGGCGCCGTGCGACGGTCATCGGTCGGCGGAGGGACGGCATACAGTGGTTCGGGGAACTCCACAACGGCCCGGCGGCAGGCTCGCGCAGTACTGGACGGATCGCCCACTACCCCTTGACCTGGCCTTTTACCTGGTCTGCTGCGGCTATGCGCTCGGCGTGGCACTGACCAACGAGTTCTACGGCTACCGCGTCTGGGGCAACTTCGCCACGGCGGCCTACGGGCTGGCCGCGGCACACAGCGGCTGGCTGCTGCTGCGCGCCAGGGCAGGTCGCCCGCCGGGGGGCCGATTCGGCTCCCGGTGGGTGGGCCTCGGCGCCGTCGGCCTGCTCGGGATGCTGGCGCCGCTGGGCGTCCTGGTGGTCCGCAGGCTCACCGGCGCCGACTGGCTGCGCACCCCCTGGTCCTGGAGCGCGCAGCCCGAGGTGTGGGTGATCGAGCGCTCGGCGAGCCTGCTACTGGACAACGGCACGCCGTATGTGGACGTGACCTCCCTCGGCAGGGCGGCGGAGGTGAACGACTACACGCCCTACGGGCCGGTGATGCCGGTGTTCGGCCTGCCGCGGGCGCTGTTCGGGGGAAGTCCGCTGGCGGACGCGCTGACCGATGCCAGGCTGATGTTCCTCGCGGTGGCCGCGGTGTGTGTCTGGCTGACTCTGCGGCTACTCGGCAACCCGCCGGTGCCGGTCCGCGCCGCGCAGTTGGCCGTCGCCTGCCCGCTGACTGCGCTGACCTCGGCGGCCGCAGGCCCGGACCTTGCCATTCTCGGGCTGATCCTGGTCGGTGGGGCGCTGGCGGCCCGGGATCGGCCGGGTGCCGCAGCCGTGGTCATGGCTGTGGTCGCCAGTGCGAAGCTGACCGCCCTGCTCACCGCGCCCGTGCTGGCGATGCTGGTGTTCGGCCGGCTGGGTGGCAGGGCCCTCGGCCGCTTCCTGCTCACCCTGCTGGCCGGATGCGGCCTGCTGAACCTGCCGGTTCTGCTGGTCGATCCGCACGCCTTCGTCGAGCACGTGGTCCTTTTCCCTGCCGGTCTCGGCGAGGTGACCTCACCGGCCGCCAGCCCGCTGCCCGGGTACCTGATCGCCAGCACCGGGGCCGCGGGTCAGGCGGTGGCGTTCGTGCTGCTGGGCGGGGCGGCACTGGCGATCGCGGTGTGGTTGCTGCGTCGGCCCCCGGTCACGGGATCGGATGCGATGTTGCGTATCGCGATCGGGTTCGGCGCGTTCATCTTGCTCACGCCCGCCACCCGCTTCGGTTACCTGGTGTATCCGCTCGTCACGCTCGGCGCGATGGTCTGCTTCCGCGCGGCCGAGCAGCGGGAGACCGCGCAGGCTACTTCTTCTTGACGCGGGTGGCGCCGCCGCGGCCGCGCAGCTGCACACCGGACTCCGACAGCACCCGATGAACGAAACCGTACGACCGGCCGGTCGACTCGGCGAGCGCCCGAATGCTGGCCCCCTTCTCGTACTTCTTCTTGAGGTCAGCAGCCAGCTTGTCGCGCGTATTTCCGGTGATACGTGCACCCTTCTTAAGGTCTGCCACGTCTATCCACCTTCCACCCGGAGAGTGCTTTGGGCCACAGACGACCCCTATCGGGGCAATGATCGAACACTGGGCGCCGTAATGCTAGGCGGGTGGCGAAAAACCTTAGAAAAGTGCGGTGATATTGGGCCATTCCAGTGTCTTTGCACAACATCAACTAACGAGATCAACAGTCTGGCGGGCCGCCAGTGATCAACTAACGTTATGCCCTTCGGGTTATCACCGACCGGGATGCGCACGCACGTGAGCATTCCCGCACCGTCGTCCGGCACGCACCTCAGTGCCTGTTCCTGAACTCGCGATACGGTCGACTCGGCCGGGCTCTGACTCCGGAACCATCGTCACCTTCGCAGGTCATGCGCCCGGCCTCGCCGTCCGTGGGCTGCGCAACGCGAGTTCTTCCACTTCGCTGAGTGGCACAGTCCGGTTCAGGAACAGGTTCTCAGGCCAACTGGACGAGCTCCAGGTAGTCCTCGGACCAATGGTCTTCGGTCCCGTCCGGAAGCAGGATCACCCGCTCCGGCTCCAGCGCCTGCACGGCCCCGGGATCGTGGGTGACCAGCACGACCGCCCCCTGGTAGCTGCGCAGCGCGTCCAGCACCTGTTCCCGGCTCGCCGGGTCCAGGTTGTTGGTCGGTTCGTCCAGCAGCAACACGTTGGCCGCGCTGGAAACCAGGCTGGCGAGCGCGAGCCTGGTCTTCTCGCCACCGGACAGGGTGCCCGCGGGCTGGTCGAGCTGGTCGCCGGTGAACAGAAAGGACCCGAGCAGGTTCCGCAACTCCTGCGCCCCGGTGTCCGGGGACAGCTGCCGGATGTTCTGCCACACGGTGGACTCGTGATCCAGGGTCTCGTGTTCCTGGGCGTAGTAGCCGATCCGCAGACCATGGCCGGCGACAACCGCACCGGTGTCGGGCTTTTCCATTCCGCCGAGCAACCGCAGGAGGGTCGTTTTACCCGCGCCGTTCAACCCGAGCACGACCACCCGTGCCCCGCGATCGACCGCGAGATCGACCCCGGTGAAGATCTCCAGCGAACCGTAGGACTTGGAAAGTCCCTCTGCGGTCAACGGAGTGCGGCCGCAGGAGGCCGGGGCCGGGAACTTGATCTTCGCGACCTTGTCCGCCTGCCTGGTCTCGTCCAGCTCGGCCATCATCTCGTCGGCCCGGCGGGCCATGTTCTTCGCCGCCACCGCCTTGGTCGCCTTCGCACCCAGCTTGGCGGCCTGTGCGCGCAGCGCGGACGCCTTCTTCTCGGCGTTGGCGCGTTCCCGCCTGCGGCGCTTCTCGTCGGTCGCGCGCGCGTCCAGATAGCGCTGCCAGCTCATGTTGTAGTGATCAAGCTCGCCGCGGGTGGCGTCCAGGAACCACACCTTGTTCACCACGTCGCCGAGCAGCTCGACATCGTGGCTGATCACCACCAGCCCACCCTCGTGCGCGGAGAGGAACCCGCGCAACCAGGCGATCGAGTCGGCGTCCAGGTGGTTGGTCGGCTCATCCAGCAGCAGGATCGTCTCGGACTTGCCGCCCGCACCCGCCTCGGACGCGGCGAACAGGATCCGGGCGAGCTCGACCCGGCGCCGCTGACCACCGGAGAGCGTGCGCAGCGGCTGCGGCAGCAGTCGCTCCTCCAGCCCGAGGTTGGCGCAGATCCGCGCGGCCTCACTCTCCGCGGCATACCCGCCGAGCGCGGCGAACCGCTCCTCCAGCCTGCCGTACCGGCGCACGGCCCGGTCCCGCTCGTTCTCGTCCAGCAGCTCGGCCATCGCGTTCTGCGCCTTCTCCATGTCCCGCACCAGCAGGTCGAGGCCGCGCGCGGAGAGCACCCGGTCCTTTGCCGATACGGACAGGTCGCCCTCGCGCGGGTCCTGCGGCAGGTAACCGAGCTCGCTGGTGTGCTGGACCTCACCGGTGTAGGGCTCGCCCTCGCCCGCGAGCGCGCGCAGGGTGGTCGTCTTGCCTGCGCCGTTGCGGCCGACCAGGCCGATGCGGTCGCCCGGCTGGATGCGCAGGGTGGTGTCCGAAAGCAGGATGCGCGAACCAGCGCGCAGCTCGAGGTCCTGAGCCGTGATCAAGGGAAACTCCGTGGCAGGCTGAACGTGGACGTGGGCAGCGGCGAGGGCCCGTCCGGGTTGTCCCGGCGGGCTACGAGCGCGCTATTCGAGGCGAACGACCACGTGATCAGTGTAAAGGTTCCGGTCCACCGGTTTCCGCCCGGTGCTGACCCGCCCGTTCTCGCAGGACACGGTCAGCCGTCCCGCACCACGACCTCCACGGCCTGCGCCCGCTCGGCGGCCTCCTCCAGCACCGAGCGCCGCGGCTCGCTGACCTCCAGCACCCTGGGCTCGGCCAGTGCGAACAGCGGTGCCAGCCTGCGGTCGGCCCGCAGGTCGTCCAGCGCCCTGCGGTCGCCGCCGAGCACCACCGCGTCCAGTTCGGACAACCGGGAGCCGAGTACCTCCAGCACGTCCTCGGCCGCCGCGGCCAGCGCCTGCCGCGCCTGGCCCTCCCGCCTGCGCGCGAAACGCTGCTGGGACCAGCCGCCCGCGGAGTTGCGGCCGTGCACGAGGCGGCGGTCGGTCCGGGAGACCAGCACCCTGCCCTGCTCGGCGATCCCGATGCTGTGCCCGCCGAGGCGCACCAGCACCAGGCCGAGCCGGCGTGGCCTGCGGAGATGCTCCACCAGCGGCTGGACAGCCAGCCCCTCGGCCTGCCCGGTCCCGCCGGGCGGGGTGAGCGGGGCGAACGGGACGGCCACCGTGGCGGTCGTCCCGTTGCCACCGCGTACCAGCACCTGCTCCGGGTCCAGCCGGGTGCTCAGCACGCCGTCGTTGCGTTCGGCGAACCGGGCGAACCAGCGTTCCAGCCGGTCCGGAGTCACCTCGACGGCGCGCCCGCCCCCGCTGACCTCGCGCTTGCGGACCATGCGCCCGACCCTACACACCTACAGTGGACGCACCGGCCCGTTGCGCACCTCGCGCCGGGGCTGGGCAGGCCGCTCCTGCTGCGCCTCGGGCCGGACGTATCCGTTGATATGCAAGGAAACCGAGCGCAGCGATCCGGTGTCGGCCCCGGCAAGGTCGGCGACGTGCAGCGTCCAGGTTCCGTCCACAGGTTCGGTGAGCAGCGACCGCAGCGGGCTCGCGCCGCGGAAGCTGCCGGTGAACGGGGCCTCCGCCGAGCTGACCGAGTCGAAGGACCGCTCGGCGTCATCGGTGAACACCACCTGGCACAGGTTGTTGCCGGAGGCTCCGTTGCGCTGGAACAGGGTCGCGCTCCGCCCGGAAGGCGCGGTGAGCGTGCCGACCAGATCGCCCACATAGGAGTGATTGATGCCCACCGTGGTGGATTCCGGGTCGGTGCCGCACTCGGTGCCGTCCACCGAAACCGACAGCCGCGCGGCCCAGCCCACCTCCGCGACCTCGAGCGGGACGCTGATCCCTTCCGCGTCGTCGTCAGGGATCGGCACCGCGGCCCCGGTGTAGGCGAAGTCGCGGACCTCGTCGGACGGCCTGCCGACCGGGATCGGGAAGCTCGCGGTGGTGGGCGAGTACCTGCCGACGAAGGTCACCCTGGCCCGCAGCTCCACCGGCGCACCTGGCTCGTGTGCCGCGGGCACGCTGACGGTGAAGTCGTTCGCCACCGTCTGGCCCTGGCTGATCGTGCCGTACGCCCTGGCCCGCGGGGACACCGTCACCCCCGGCGTCGGGGAGGTGAGCACCACGCTGGTGGACACCGCCGGGCCGTCCCCTTCGTTGCGTACCGGCAGGCGCACCGTGGCGGTGCCGCCCGGTTCGAGGTAGTCGCTCCCGTCCGGGGTCACCGTCGGCGCCTGCGCGCCCGCCACGGGTTGCGGGGTGGCGCCGGTGTAGGCCAGCACCCGGTCGGCCAGCAGTACCCCTGCCCCGCTCACGCCGTCGGTGCCCTGCGGTCCGATGTCGACGGCCGTGCGCAGCAACGCCTCCCGGACCTCGGCCGCGGGCAGCCCGGGATTGCCGGACAGCACCAGCGCCGCGATCGCCGCGGCATGCGGGGCCGCGGCGGAGGTGCCGAAGAACGGGTCGAATCCGGACACGCTGGTCCGTACCCCGTCGGCCGCGGTCACCTCCGGCTTCTGCCGCAGCTCGCCGCCGGTGGAGGACACGTCACCCGGGGTGATCGGGGTGCCGTCCGCCTGGTAGAACACCCGGCGCGGGCCGTCCGCGGTGAACCGCTCCAGCTTGCTTGCCCCGCCGAAGGAACCGGGGAACGGGCCGGCCGGGTTCGGTGGGTCGCCGGGCTCCAGCGGCCGCCCGAACGGCGCCGCGGCCGGGGTCGCCGCCACGCTGACGGCGTTCCGCGCCGCGGAGTGCCCGAACGTGGCCCCCGGGGTGGTGTAGGCACGCAGGCCGTCCGCGGAGTCGCTGAACCGGCCGCGCAGCGCGGACAGCGAGAGGTAGCGGTCCGCTCCGGAGTACTTGACCACCGCCAGCCGCAACCCGGACCCGCCGAACACCGGCGTGTTCAGCCGCTCGTAGGGATCCTGGGTGCCGTTCTGGGTGTCCTGGCTCATCGCCACCAGATTGCCCGCGCCGTCGAAGAGGTACAGGTCGTAGTCGCTGCTCGCGCCGCCAAGTGGATCCGACCAGAACAGGGTGACCGGCAGCGATCCCGGCGAGTGCTCCGAGATCGGCTGGAAGATCTGGGTTCCGTCGGCGCCTGCGAAGTCATGCGCCGCACCGGCGAACTTGCCTGCCTGCTGCCCGGAGTCGACGAAGTCGCCCTCCCAGTGCCCAGCGGTGCCGTCCAGGGTGTTGCCCTGGTTACCCGCCGAGGAGAAGTACAGTGCGCCGTGGGCGGTCACCTCGTTCACCGCCTGCGCGATGATCCAGTCCTGGAACGGGGACTCCTTGAAGTACAGCACGTCATCCACGATGACGTCGCAGCCCGCGTCGAACCGCAGCGCGCGGATGTTGTCGGCGAATCCGGCATCCGAACCGAAGGCCGTGGCGAAGCCGAGCTCGGCGCCCGGCGCGAGGTCGTGCAGGATCTCCAGCATGGCGGTGCCCTCGTCCCCGCTTCCCGCCTGCCCCGGCAGCACGTCCACATCGGGCAGCTCCCCGCGGGCCTGGGAGGCCGCCAGCGAGGCGACCCCGTCGGAGAGCGCGCAGATCTTGGTGCCGACGCCGGTGACCCCGTAGCGCAGCCGCGCGGTGTCCACATTGTGCGTCCGGTCGCCTTCGCTGGTGACGGTCTGGGCCCTGGCTCCGAGCGCGGCGCGCAGCTCGGCATCCACCCGGCGTGCTGTGTCCTCTTTGGACTCCGCGCGGGCCGCCCCTGCCGGTCCCTGGCCCGGCGCCTGCTCGCGGTTGGTCATCGCCTCGGTGGCCAGCTCGACGGCGCGCACCTCGGCCCGCCTTGCCACCGTGCTGACGGCGGGCAGTGGCAGTTCCGCCCGCACGCTGCCGAGGCGCCGCGACACGGTACGGGTGCTGCCCCCTGCCGCGCGTATCGCGGCCAGTAGCTCGCCGGACACCTTGTCAGCCCGGATGTCCACGGTTACCGCGCCGGATCGGGAGACCTCCACCCCGGTGTGCAGCGTGGACAGCGCCGAGCTCGTCATCCGTCCGCCGCGGCGCCGCTGTTCGAGCAGCAGCCTGCTGTCCACTTTGGCCTCTACGGCGGACTGCGCGCGCTTCAGCTGCTGCAGCGCGGCGATCTGCCGGATCATCTTGTCCGAGAAGTTCCCCCGCGGGGGTTCCTGGCTCGCCGCCGCTGGCGTAGCCAGGCCGAACGCGACGGCAAGGCATGCCGCCACCACGACTCCTCGTCTTCGCCGAACTGAACGCACGGACGCCTCCCTCGGGTAGGCGCGTGCCCCGACTCACGCGAGCTCCTGCCGGCGGTTACCGGCCGAAACAATCTACGCACCAGCGGTGTCCGGGGGACAGCGGCCTTTTGTGTGCCGACCGAACGGCGGCAGAAGCTGATCTCAAAGCACGAAGGATTCCGACCACGGCTGGGCCGCCCGGCCGGAGACGGAGTCCAGCAGGCTCACCGCCTGCTTGTCGGTCAGCGAGGACACGAAGTCCACCACCGCCCGGCCGCGGGCCAGGGCGTGCACCTCGTCGGCGCCGCGCACCGGCTCCCCGGTGGCACCGATCAGCAGGTCGGGCGCGTCATCGGCCAGTGCGGAGTACTCCGCGTGCGCCAGCTCCACCAGATCGTGCAGCCTGCGCGGCAACCGGGACACCTCGTCCCGGTCGACCAGCCAGGCGTCGAGCGCGTCCACCAGCGTCGCCAGCAGGCTCGCCTGCCCACGCTGGTGCAGGGCCAGATCCGGGCGGAGCAGGACGAACCGCCGGTGCACGAACTTCAGCACCTGCACCTCGTGCCACTGGGCCGCGCCGAGCAGCACGTGCCCGGACCGGGTGGATGGCGAGCCGGTCATCAGCACCCCGTATACCAGCCGCGAGGTCCACCGCGCGGAGAAGGTGGCCAGCGCCTGCTCGGCCTCGATGGAGCCGTCGAAGGGGGTGGCCAGCAGTTCGTCCACCAGTTCGGTGCGCACGGTGGCCACGGCCTGGATGAATGCCTCGTCGTCCACGATCCAGCCGTCCTTGGCGTGCAGCCTGCGGCGCAGCCACTCCAGGGAGTACCCGGGCCTGCGGCTCTCCGCGGCCAGCCTGCCGGAGTCCAGCGCGGCGAACCCGGCCAGGTCGGTGGCCCAGCGGGTGAGCTCGGCCGCGACCGGTGCATGCTGCAGCACCCCGATCCGGTGGAAGTCCTGCAGGTCGTGGATGGCGTAGGCGATGTCGTCGGCGGTGTCCATCACCGAGGCCTCCACGGTCTGCTGCCAGTCCGCCACGGCCCCCGCGAACGGCTCCCGTGCCCGCTTCAGGTCGGCGAGCTCGGTGGCGTAGGCGGAGAACTTGCTCGAGCCGGTGCCGGGGGCGTCCGCGGGCTCGGCGGCGCCGCGCGGCGGGATGCGCATCCCGGCCGGATGGGCCTGCGGGTAGTGCAGCCGCAGCCACGGGTACTTCAGCACCGCAGCCCGCACCGCGGCGGTGAGGTCGAGGCCGACCGCGGAGGGGCCGCGCACGTCGGTGGTGGTGATGATGCGGTAGCTCTGGGCGTTGCCCTCGAACCCGTCGGCGAGCCCGTAGCGGTGCCGGGCGATCCGGTCGAGCACCCGCTCCCCCAGATGGCCGAACGGGGGGTGGCCGAGGTCGTGCGCGAGCGCCGCGGCCTCGGCCACGTCCGGATCGCAGCCGCCGAGCCGCTCGGCCAGGGCGCGGTCCCGCTCGCCTTCCTGGATACGCTCGGCGATCGCCCTGGCCACCTGGGCCACCTTCAGGCTGTGCGTGAGCCGGTTGTGCAGCAGGCCCGCGCCCGCGGCACTCACCACCTGGGTGACCCCGCCGAGCCGGGCGAAGAAGGGGGATCCCGCTATCCGGTCGCGGTCGCGCCGGTAGGGGCTGGCCGCCAGATCGGAGAATCCGCCCGCCACGGCCACCGTGTCCACGGTGCCGTCCCGGCGGCGTGCCCTGGGGTCCTCGTCCTCGACCGGCAGCGGTTGACCATCCATAGCTGCACCGTATACTTCCGTCACTCGGACGGCGGAATGGGTGGTTTCCGCCCATTCATTTGCGAGCATCTGACTCACTGCTCGATTTCCCCGTGAATCGATAACAATTACGCCTGCGGTTCCGTTGACCCGGGGATGGCCGCGCGGTGAACATTCCTCGACATACCCGGTGATCTTGGCGCGAACCCGGCATTATTTCGCGCGTGGGTGAATCGCCGAATCCCGTTCGTTTCGCCTTCCAGCCGTTGTACAGCCTGAACACCGGCGGGGTGGTGGCGCTGGAGGCGCTTGCCCGCCCGCCGGCAGGCCAGGTCCGCGACCTGCTCGCCGGTGCCCTGCGCAAAGGCAGGCTGGTGCAGGTCGACATCACGCTGGCCGCGCAGGCCGTCGACGAGGAAGCGCGACACCAGACGCTCCTGCCGTTGCACCTGAACGTCACCGCATGCACGGCGGCCGCGCCGGCCGCCGTCTTCGACCCGCTGCTCAAGGCGCTGGCCAATGCCGGCAGGCGGCCCCGCGAGGTCGTGCTCGAGATCGGCCCCCCTTTCCACGGCGTCGCGCAGGCCACGCTGCGGGAGGGGATGCAGCGGCTGACCGAGCTCGGGTTCCGGCTGGCCTTCGACGGCCTCGGCCGCGGTGACCTGCCGCTGGACCTGCTCGCCTCCACCCCGGTCGACCTGGTGAAACTCGATCGCACGCTGCTGAACCGGTTACCCGATGAGCCCGCCGCGGTCGCCGTGGTCGAGGCGCTCACGCACTACGCGAGCCGGCTGGAGCTGCGGCTGGTCGCGACCGGGATCGAACAGACCGAACAGCTGACCGCCATGCGCAAGCTCGGCGTGCGGATCGCGCAGGGCAACCTGTTCAACGCCGCGAGGGACTCCGGCTCGTGGACCGCGGGGGCACTCGCCTCCGAGGCCGCCGAGCAGACCGGCCCGATCGTGGCCTCCGCGGGGACCACCCAGCGGGTGGCCGACTTCCTCCGCCCGGCCACCACCTTGCCTGCCACCGCGACCTGCGAGGAGGTCCGCGAGGTACTGGTGGACAACGACGCACCGACCGGGATCGTCGGGCTGGACGAGCACCAGCGGCCGCAGTGGTCGATCGACCGCAGCCGGTTCCTGATCGCGGTCACCGGGCCGTACGGGCACGCGCTGCACGCCAAGCGGCCCGCGGCCCGGCTGGCCGACGCCCCGCACGCCATCCGCGCCGACGCGGGCGCGCTGGAGCTGCTGAACCTGGTCAACGACGCGGACTGGGGCCGCACCGGGGACGACGTGGTGGTGACCGACGGTCAGGGCCGCTGCCTCGGGGTGGTGCTGGTCAACGAGGTGGTGCGCGGGGTTGCCGAGTCCAAGATCGAGGAGGCCGCCGCGCTCAGCCCGCTCACCAGGCTGCCCGGCAGCGACACCATCGCCCGCGATGTCGATCGCCGGATCGCGGGGCACGAGGCGATGGTGGTGGCCTGGCTGGACATCGACGCCTTCAAGGTCGTCAACGACACGGTCGGGTTCGCCGCGGGCGACGACCTGATCCGGGACATCGGCAGGGCGCTGACCGAACTCGTCGGGGACCTGGACCGGCTGACCGTCAGCCATGTGGGCGGGGACGACTTCCTGCTCGCCTGCGATGTGGAGGAGATCGCCACAGTCGCCAACCGGATGCTGGACGCGACCTGGACGATCGAGGGCATGACGGTGACCGTCTCGCTGGCCACCCTCGCCTGCGGTAGCGGCTCGATCTCCTCCTACCGGGAGGTCTCCCGGATGCTGGCGCCGCTGAAGAAGCGGGCCAAGGAAGTCGGCGGGTCGAGCTGGGTGCTTGGCAGGCCGGGGTCGGAGCGGGTGGAGGTGCTGCGCGGCCTCGGCAGGCACGGCATGGCCGCCCGCCAGCGCCCGGCCAGCTGAGCCCCGCAGCGGGGCTAGCCGGTGACCGGGATGAACCCGGACTCGTACGCGCGGATCACCGCCTGGGTACGATCCCGCGCGCCCAGCTTGGCCAGCAGGTTGCCGACATGCGTCTTGACCGTCTGCACGCCGAGATAGAGCTCGCCCGCGATCTCCACATTGGACAACCCCTTGGCCATCAGCCGCAGCACATCGGCCTCCCGCTCGGTCAGCCCGGCATCGGCGAGCCGGTCAAGGCCCGCACCGGGGCTGTGCCGCGCCGCCAGCCTGCGGATGGCGGCGGGGAACAGCAGCGACTCCCCGGCGGCGACCGTGCGCACCGCTGCGACGATCTCCTCCGGGCGGGCGCGTTTCAGCAGGAAACCGCTGGCCCCGGCGCGCAGCGCGTCGTAGACGTAGTCGTCGTTCTCGAAGGTGGTCACCACCACCACCTTGGGCGGCGCGTCCAGCACCGACATCAGGTGCTCGGTCGCCCTGATCCCGTCCACCGAGGGCATCCGCACATCCATCAGCACCACGGCCGGGCGCAGCCTGCCGACCAGGCCGGGTACCTCGGCGCCGTCCGCGGCCTCCCCGAGCACGGTGAGGTCCGGCTCCACGTCCAGTACCGCGCGCAGCCCGGCCCGGACCAGCTGCTCGTCGTCGACCAGCAGGATGCCGATCGGGTCCGCTTCGGTCACGTGCCACTCCCCCGCTCCGTGTGTGTCGGCAGCCGCACGGCCACCTCCCAGGTATCGCCCACCCGGCCGGCGCGCAGGTCCCCGCCGAGGATCTCGGCCCGTTCGGCCACGCCACGCAGGCCGCTGCCACCCCCGCGGCGGCCGGGACGGACCGCCGCGGACGGCGCGCCCGCATCCACCGGGTTGGTCACGACCAGCTCCAGCTCACCCTCCGCGGCGGCCAGCCGCAGTTCGACCGGAACCTTACCGGCGTGCCGGAGCACGTTGGTCAGGCATTCCTGCACGATGCGGTAGGCCTCCCTGGAGATCACCTGCGGCACCGACTCGAGGTCGTCCGGCAGCCGCGCGTCGATGGTGACACCGGCCATCCTGGTCGCCGACAACAGCGCGGGCAGGTCGGTGAGCCCGGCCTGCGTGGCCTTGCCCGCGGGTTCCTCGCGCAGCACGCCCAGCACGTAGTCCAGGTCGTCCAGCGCGGCGCGGGCGGAGTCCTCGATGGCCCGCAGCGCCTGCTCGGCCACCTCGGGGTCGCGGCGGAGGGTGCGGCGGGCGGCGCCTGCCTGGATGGTCACCACGCTCAACGCGTGCCCGACCGAGTCGTGCAGCTCCCTGGCGAGCCGGTTGCGCTCGGTCAGCGTCTCGGCCTGCCGCTCCAGTTCCGCGATCCGCTCCCCCGCGGGCAGCCCGAGCAGCAGCTTCGCCGCGCGGGCCAGCAATGCGCCGGATCCGGCGACGACATAGAACAGTCCCAGCATCAGCAGCAGCAGGACCAGCGGGATCCAGGAGCTTTCCCAGCCACGGGGCACCTGCTGGCCCGCGCCGAAGCCGAAGTTCGCCCTTCCGGTGAACGGGGCGGCCACGGACAGGGTGAACATCAACGGCACGGACAGGGTCAGGAAGCTGACCGCGCCGCCGAGCAGCACGTGCAGCATGAACATCGCGCTGGACCGCAACCGGGTCGGCCAGCCCCTTGCCGGGCCGAAGGTGACCCCCGGTACCGGATCGTCCAGCAGTTCCCGCACCGCCGTGCCCTCCAGCACCCGGACGGCGGGGATGAACGAGGACAGCAGCATCGCGCTGAGCACGGCGATCGAGCCTGCGATCACGACCGTGCCCGCGCTCTGCCGCTCCAGGCTCAGCACCGAGGGCAGCACCACGGTCGCGAACAGCAGGTACGGCACCAGCAGGGCGCCGCCGAGGATCAGATACGCCCATCGACGGTAGGTCGAGGCACTCGCCACCGGGCCGAACAACCGTCGCACCACCACGGGATGATCGTCGCAGACCGCCCCGCGCGCCGCCTCCCTCCGCTGCGGGAACCGTCCCGGTACCGGGGAGGGAACTCGCCCGGCCGGGCCGCGCGACGGCATCTCGCCGCGGTTCAGCGCGGTTCGGGACTGTTCCCGGCGGCCGGTGGCGCTGCGTTCCGGTGTTCCCAGGAGACTTCTGCGGAATTCGATCGACAGGCGTTAACTTCCGGGCGGTTCTGGCACACCCTGGCGATTACCCGAACGCACTTCACATTCCCCCATTTCTCTTATTTCGCCGCCGGGGGTGGCCGCGTAGAGTTGCGGCCTGCACTCGAACAGATACCCACAGCATTCGTCCGTTCGGGTGTGAACCGAGGAGGTGACCCCCTGTGCCAGCGGATGCCGGACGGCTCCGCAACGGCCCGCTCCAGGAGATCTTCTGGACCAGGACGGGCCTGCTGCTCCTCGCCCTGTTGCTGATCTCCGGGGCTTCCATGGTGCTGGCCAGCACCATGGAAGCGGGCGCTGGGAAGGACTTCGTCAACGCGGTGGGCTCGGGAACGCTCATCACGGCCGTGGTCGGGTTCGGCCAGACCCTGATCACGGCGACCGCGGCCCGGCGTGCCCTGGTGACGCCGGTGGTCGAGGAGAGCAGGCGGGCGCTGCGGGAACTCAGCGAGGAGTACCGGTCGCTGAACAAGGAGTTCTTCCCCACCGACGTGTTCGAGGCCAGCAGCGAGCCGAACCCGGCCTTCAACAAGTTGATGATGCGCGACCTGCGCGACACCAAGCAGTACTTCTTCCGCGGCTTCTCCGGGCGACACGCGGCGGCGCGGCTGCTGCTCTCGCACGCCGAGCGGGAGGTACGGGTGATCATCGCCGACCCGCGGGACAACACCACGGTCGGCGGCCGGACGCGCTACCTGCTCCGGCACGAGGGCGCCGAGGCGGACTTCGACGCGATCCAGAAACGGCTGGACGACGAGATCTGGATGGGCGTCGTCGGGCTGTACCTCGCCCGCAGCCGGTGCACCAGGGTGGACATCACGGTGCTTGCGGACCCGCCGCTGGACCGGCTGGAGCTGTTCGACGCCAGCGCCTGGATCACCCTGTACAGCAACGCCGCCGAGGCGAGCACGCTGTACCCACGAACCCTGCGTTTCTCCGAGGGCTCGTTCATCTACGGCATGGAACGCACCGAGTTCCTCCGGCTGTGCAACTCGCGAACCGAACGCCATTTCCAGCTGACCCCGAACACGACCGAGAGCGATTTTCTCGCGCTGTTCGAGCAAATCACGGGATGGCGCCCGACGGAACGAGAGCTTCAGGAGCTGACGACCGCTTTCCATGCTTTTCTGCAAGAATTCTCCATCGCCGCCGAAATCGGGAGCTGATAATCTTGCTCACTCGCGTGCCCCTGCTCACCGGCCTGGCCGAGGAGCTGCGCAGCGCCGAGTTCCCCCTGACCGAGCACTGGCGCACGGTCGACGAGTGGTTCCAGCAGCTGCTGGGCCCCTGCGACCTGCGCGCGGAGCTGGCCGGCTACCTGCGCGAACTGCCTGCCGAGCAGGCGCGGACCGTGACCACCCGGTCCCGGGAGACGACCACGCACTTCGCCTGGTGCCTGCTGGACCGACCGGAGGACCCCTTCTCGTTCTGGCTGCACGAATACAAGCCGCAGCGCGACTGGCGGCAAGGCTATGCGGACTCGGTGCACAACCACAGGTACCACTTCTGCACCACGATCCTGCACGGTGCCTACGAGCACGAGCGGTATGACACCGAGCTGGATCCGGACAGCAGGCTGATCCGCTCGGCCGCGCTGCGCAGGCGAACCCTCTGCCAGGAGGGCGCGGCCGGCGCGATGCTCGCACACGAGTTCCACCGGATCCCCCGTGCCGCCGACGACACCATGACCTTCCTGGTGAAATCACGCCCGGTAACCGAGTGGAGCCTCTCCTATGATCCCGTCACCGGATCGAGTCATCGGCACGTACCCGTCGAAAGTCGATTGGGGGCCCTGATCCAGCGAATCTGAATACAGTAGCGCGCCAGGACGTCTACGATCGCACTCCACCCGCCCATAAGACCGGCCGGGATCGGAGGGGTCCATGCGCGCTCACAACACCACTGCCGACGGCACCACGCTGGCTGAAGGCACGGTATCCCAGACCGCCCTCGCGGTGATCGAGCACAGGGTACGGCAGCTGTGCCGGCGCTACGCCGAACGGCTACCGTTCCACGGCTGGCACCACGTCGACTTCGTGCGCAGCAAGGCGGTGGAGTTCGCCGGCCAGAACGGCGCGGACGTCGCCGTGGTGGAGGCGGCCGCGCTGCTGCACGACGTCAACTACCTGGTGCTGCGTAACTCGCCCGCGGCCGCGGGCCGGGACCTGCGGCTGGGCGTGCTGGCCGACGCCGCGGTACCCGCCGGTTACGCCCGGTGGATCGACGAGATCATCGACGAGGCCGAGATGGCCACCAGGGGCAGGCATATCTCGGTGGAGGCGCAGGCGCTCAGCGATGCCGACACCCTGTTCAAGGCCCTGCCGGTGACCCCGGTGATGCTGGCGCACCGGTACCTGCACGAGAACGGGATCAGCCTGCGCGAGCTGGCGCACAAGATCGTCGGCGAGCAGTGCGATGTGCACGACGAGGGGTACTACTTCTACAACCCCGAGGCCGCGGCGACCTACTCCCGCTGGGCGATGGCCAACCTCGAACTCTGGCAGTGCATCAAGGAGTCACTGGACGACACGGCCGTCCAGCACCTGCTCACCCAGCTCCCCCAAGCCTCCTGACCCCCGTGACCGCTGTGAGTGGCCCGTTCGCTGCGAAAGTGCAGGGAACGGGCCACTCACAGCATTGAGCTAGACCGTGAAGCCGAGGGCGCGGAGTTGCTCGCGGCCGTCCTCGGTGATCTTCTCCGGACCCCACGGGGGCATCCAGACCCAGTTGATCCGGAAGTCCTTGACCAGGCCGGCACCGCCGGTGAGCACCGAGGCGGTCTGGTCCTCGATCACGTCGGTCAGCGGGCAGGCCGCCGAGGTCAGGGTCATGTCGATGGTGGCGGTGTTGTCCTGCTCCACCCGGATGTCGTAGACCAGCCCCAGGTCGACCACGTTGATGCCGAGTTCGGGGTCGACCACATCGCGCATGGCCTCCTCGAGGTCCTCGACCTTGGCCACATCGGCCGTCTCGGCGGCCGGACGCACCTGCTCGGGCAGGTCCTCCGCGGTGCGCCCTTCCCGGTGCCCGGAGTCCTCGGGCCGAGTCTGGGTCTGGGTCTGTTCCTCGCTCATCAGACTTGCACTCCGTTCGTGGCCTTGTCCGTCGTCTGGCCCAGTGCGTCCTTGAAGGCCATCCAGCCGAGCAGCGCGCACTTCACCCTGGCCGGGTACTTCGCCACACCGGCGAAGGCGATGCCGTCGTCCAGCACGTCCTCATCCGGCTCGACCTGGCCGCGCCCCTGCATCAGCTCGACGAAGGCCTCCATCGTCGTCAACGCCTCTTCCACCGTGTGCCCGACGACCAGATCCGTCAAGACGGAGGTGGCGGCCTGGCTGATCGAGCACCCCTGCCCCTCGTAGGACACGTCCTCGACCCGCTCGCCGTCCAGCTTCACCCGCAGGGTCACCTCGTCCCCGCAGGTCGGGTTGACCTGGAAGGACTCGCCGTCGAACGGCTCCCGCAGGCCGCGGCCGTGCGGGTTCTTGTAGTGATCCAGGATGATCTCCTGGTACATGCTCTCCAGCTGCATCGTCCTGACCTACCCGTCCGCCCCGAAGAAACGCTGTGCCTCGCGCACGCCGTTCACCAAGGCGTCCACTTCGGACAGATCGTTGTACAGGTAGAACGACGCGCGCACGCTGGCAGGCACCCCGAGCCTGCGGTGCAGCGGCCAGGCACAGTGGTGCCCGACCCGGACCGCGATCCCGAGGCTGTCCAGCACCTGCCCGGCGTCGTGCGGGTGCACCCCGTCCACGGTGAAGGACACCGCGCCGCCGCGATGCGCCAGCTCGGTGGGCCCGAGAATGCGCACCCCGGGGTTCTCGCCGAGCCCGGCCAGCGCCGCCTCGGTGAGCGTGCGCTCGTGTGCCGCCACCCGGTCCATACCGATCTCGGTGAGGTAGTCCACCGCCGCACCGAGGCCGACCGCCTGCGAGGTCATCGGCACCCCGGCCTCGAACCGCTGAGGTGGCGGGGCGAAGGTCGAACCCTCCATCCGCACCATCTCGATCATCGAGCCGCCGGTGAGGAACGGGGGCATCGCCTCCAGCAGCTCGCGCCGGCCGTAGAGCACCCCGATCCCGGCAGGCCCCAGCATCTTGTGGCCGGAGAACACGGCGAAGTCCACGCCGAGCTCACCGAGGTCCACCGGGGCATGCGGCACCGACTGGCAGGCGTCCAGCACGGTGAGCGCGCCCACCTGGCGCGCCCGCCGCACGATCGGCTCCGGCGGGTTCACCGTGCCGAGCACATTGGACTGGTGGGTGAAAGCCACCACCTTGGTGCGCTCGGTCACCAGTTCGTCCAGGTTGGACAGGTCCAACCCGCCCTCGTCGGTCACCCCGAACCAGCGCAGGGTGGCACCGGTGCGCTGGCACACCTGCTGCCAGGGAACCAGGTTCGCGTGGTGCTCCATCTCGGTCACCACGACCTCGTCCCCCGGTCCGAGCCGGAACCGCTCGGACTCCGGCCCCGCCGTACCGGCGTTGCTCATCGCGTAGGCGACCAGGTTGACGCCCTCGGTGGCGTTCTTGGTGAACACCAGCTCGCCGGGGGTGGCGCCGATGAAGTCCGCGATCCGCACCCTGGCGGCCTCGTAGGCGTCGGTGGCCTCCTCAGCCAGCTGATGCGCGCCACGGTGCACGGCCGCGTTGGCGGTCTCGGTGAACCGCCGCTCGGCGTCCAGCACCGGCGTCGGGCGCTGCGATGTCGCACCGGAGTCCAGGTACACCAGGGGTTTCCCCTCCCGCACGGTGCGGGAAAGGATCGGAAAGTCGGCGCGCAGCGTCGCGACGTCCAGCGGCAGCGAGTCAGCAAGATCAGACGCAGTGGTGGTCATCGCGCCAACTCCTCTCTCCGTGCTCGCGCTCAGGCCGGTGCCTTCTCGGTGTACTTGACGTAGCCGTTCTCCTCCAGCTCGTCGGCCAGCTCCACTCCGCCGGACTCCACGATCCGGCCGCCTGCGAACACGTGCACCCGGTCGGCCTTGATGTGCTTGAGGATCCGGGTGTAGTGCGTGATCAGCATGACGCCGACCTCGTTGTTCGCCGCGAACTCGTTGACGCCCTGGGACACCACGCGCAGCGCGTCCACGTCCAGGCCGGAGTCGGTCTCGTCCAGGATCGCGATCTTCGGCTTGAGCAGGTTCAGCTGCAGGATCTCGTGCCGCTTCTTCTCCCCGCCGGAGAAGCCCTCGTTCACGCTGCGCTCGGCGAACTCGGAGGCGATGTCCAGCTTGGACATCTCGTCCTTGACCTCCTTGACCCAGTGCCGCAGCTTCGGCGCCTCGCCGCGCACGGCGGTGGCGGCGGAACGCAGGAAGTTGGACATCGAGACGCCGGGCACCTCGACCGGGTACTGCATGGCGAGGAACAGGCCGGCGCGGGCCCGCTCATCCACGCTCATCTCCAGCACGTTCTCCCCGTCCAGCAGCACCTCGCCGGAGGTCACCTCGTACTTCGGGTGGCCGGCAACGGCGTAGGACAGGGTCGACTTGCCGGAGCCGTTCGGGCCCATGATCGCGTGGATCTCGCCCGAGCTGACCGTCAGGTCGACGCCCTTGAGGATCTCCTTGCTGCCCTCGTCGGTGACGACGCTGGCGTGCAGGTCCTTGATTTCCAGAGTGGCCATGTCTTCTTCTATCCGTCTTTCTCGTGGCAGGAGGGCTCGCTCGGCGGTCAGGCGCCGACGGCTTCCAGTTCGGCTTCGATCGCGGCTTCCAGGCGCTCGCGGACCTCGGGTACGTCGATCTTCATCAGGATCTCGTGGAAGAACCCGCGCACCACCAGCCGCCGCGCCTGCTCCTCAGGGACACCCCGCGACTGCAGGTAGAACAACTGCTCGTCGTCGAACCTTCCGGTGGCGCTGGCGTGCCCGGCACCGGCGATCTCGCCGGTCTCGATCTCCAGGTTCGGCACCGAGTCGGCCCTTGCCCCCTCGGTGAGCACCAGGTTGCGGTTCAGCTCGAAGGTGTCGGTGGCCTCGGCGGCCGCGCGGATCAGCACGTCGCCGATCCACACCGCGTGCGCGCCGTCGCCCTGCAGCGCGCCCTTGTAGACCACATTGGACTTGCAGTTCGCCACCGCGTGGTCCACGAACAGCCGGTGCTCCTGGTGCTGGCCCGCGTCGGCGAAGTACAGGCCGAGCAGTTCGACATCGCCGCCCTTGTCGGCGAAGGTCGCGGTCGGCGAGACCCGCACCAGGTCGCCGCCGAGGGTGACCACGGTGTGCCTGAGCGTCGCGTCCCGGCCCAGCCGCAGATGCTGCTCGGAGACGTGCACCGCGTCATCGGCCCAGTCCTGCACGCTGACCACGGTCAGCTTCGCGGAGTCGCCGATCACGAACTCCACGTTGTCCGCGTACGTGCCGGAACCCACATGGTCGAGCACCACGACGCCCTCGGCAAAGGGCTCCAGCCGGACCTGCAGGTGCCCGTAGGCCACCTTGCCCTCGCCCGGCCCGGTCAGCCGCAGCACCGTGGGCTTGGAGGTCTTGGTCTCCTTCGGCACGGTCACCAGGGTGGCCGCGGGGAAGGAACTGTAGGCCTGCGCAGCGATCCGGTCGCTGGGCTCACCCGCCGCGCCGAGCCTGGCGTCGTCGCGGGCCACCGTCTCCACGATCACCTCGGGCGCGGCCTCGGTGTCCAGCTTGACCTCGCCGGTGGCGGCCGCGGAGCCGTCGTGCAGGCCCCGCAGCCGCTTCATCGGCGTGAACCGCCAGTTCTCCTCGCGGCCGCCGGGCACCTCGAACGCCTCGACATCGTAGGAGGTGAACCGCTCGCCGCGGGAGGCCTGTGGCACCACAGGCTCCTCCCGCATGGCGGAGGCAACGTTGTTCTCAGCCACCGTCATCTCAGCCGACGGCTCCTTCCATCTGCAGTTCGATCAGGCGGTTCAGCTCCAGCGCGTACTCCATCGGCAGCTCACGCGCGATCGGCTCGACGAACCCGCGCACCACCATCGCCATCGCCTCGTCCTCGGTGAGGCCGCGCGACATCAGGTAGAACAGCTGGTCCTCACTCACCTTGGAGACCGTGGCCTCGTGGCCCATGGACACGTCGTCGTTGCGGATGTCCACATAGGGGTATGTGTCCGAGCGGGACACGGTGTCCACCAGCAGCGCGTCGCACTTCACCGTGGACCGGGAGTGGTGCGCCCGCTTGGCCACCTTCACCAGCCCGCGGTAGGAGGTGCGGCCACCGCCCCGTGCCACCGACTTGGAGACGATGGTGGAGGAGGTGTGCGGCGCCATGTGCTCCATCTTCGCGCCGGCGTCCTGGTGCTGACCCTCGCCGGCGAAGGCCACCGAGAGCACCTCGCCCTTGGCGTGCTCGCCCATCAGGAACACCGAGGGGTACTTCATGGTGACCTTGGAGCCGATGTTGCCGTCGACCCACTCCATGGTGGCGCCCTCTTCGGCCTTGGCCCGCTTGGTGACCAGGTTGTAGACGTTGTTCGACCAGTTCTGGATCGTCGTGTAGCGGCAGCGGGCGCCCTTCTTCACGACGATCTCCACCACCGCGGAGTGCAGCGAGTCGGACTGGTAGATCGGCGCCGTGCAGCCCTCGACGTAGTGCACGTAGGCGTCCTCGTCCACGACGATCAGGGTCCGCTCGAACTGGCCCATGTTCTCGGTGTTGATCCGGAAGTAGGCCTGCAGCGGGATGTCCACGTGCACACCCTTCGGCACGTAGATGAACGAGCCGCCGGACCAGACCGCGGTGTTCAGCGCGGAGAACTTGTTGTCGCCTGCCGGGATGACCGAGCCGAAGTACTCCCGGAACAGCTCCGGGTGCTCGCGCAGCCCGGTGTCGGTGTCCATGAAGATGACACCCTGCTGCTCCAGGTCCTCGCGGATCTGGTGGTAGACCACCTCGGACTCGTACTGCGCGGCGACGCCGGCGACCAGGCGCTGCTTCTCCGCCTCCGGGATGCCGAGCCTGTCGTAGGTGTTGCGGATGTCCTCGGGCAGGTCCTCCCAGCTGGTCGCCTGCTGCTCGGTCGACCGCACGAAGTACTTGATCGTGTCGAAGTCGATCCCGGAAAGGTCCGCGCCCCAGTTCGGCATCGGCTTACGGTCGAAAAGCTTCAGCGCCTTCAGGCGCGCGTCACGCATCCACTCCGGCTCGGACTTCTTCGCCGAGATGTCACGGACGACATCCTCGTCGACCCCGCGGCGCGCGCTGGCGCCCGCGGTGTCGGAGTCCGCCCAGCCGTACGCGTACTTGCCAAGAGAGTCGATGGTCTCTTCCTGGCTCAGTGGCGCTGTGGTGGGAGTGCGCTGCTCGGCAGCGGCAGTCATGCGGGATTCCCTCCATTCGCAGATCCTGCGTTTCGTCTCCCCGGCCGCTTCGCGTCCGGGTTACCCGCCGGGGAGACGGGTACGTGCGTGGTGCACGCGGCGTCCCCGCGTGCGATCGTCGCCAGCCGCTGCACGTGCGTTCCGAGCAGCTGCGCGAAAGCCTCCGTCTCGGCCTCGCACAACTGCGGGAACTCGGCGGCGACGTGGGCCACCGGGCAGTGGTGCTGGCAGAGTTGCTCGCCCGCACCGACCTGACGCGTCGACGCAGCGTAACCCTCCCTGGTCAGTGCCGCGGCGAGGGCCTCCGCCCTGGCCGCGGGCTCGCTCGCGCGGGCCACGGCCTCCCGGTGCGGCTCGACCAGTGAGGCCATCCGGCGCTGCGCGAACGTGCGCACCGCGTCCTCGCCCGCGTGCTCGGCGAGGAACCGGATCGCCGCCACGGCCAGGTCGTCGTAGGCGTGCCCGAACCGGGCCCTTCCGGACTCGGTCAGCAGGAACTGCTTCGCCGGCCTGCCGCGGCCGCGCGGGACCCGCCGGGAGGCCTGCCGTGTCTCCGCCTCGCCGTCGGTGAGCAGGGCGTCCAGATGCCTGCGCACCGCGGTGGGACTGATTCCCAGCTGCTCGGCGACCGCCACGGCGGTCATCGGCCCCTGCTCCAGCAGTAGCCTGGCGACCTCGTGCCGGGTCCGCCCCTCGGCCGTAACCTGCACAGGGACAGCACCGTCCGCGGGGCGGGGCGTGCCGCCCCCCTGGTCCGGGGCGTCCTGCTTTTTCACAACATAAGTGTGTCGTATTTCCGGGCCGAGGGCAAAGATCGGCGCGGGCGTGGTGACCTGACTCACGCGCCTGCCCGGATGGATACAGTTCTCCCCGTGGCTGTTGGCAAGGACGAGGCGCGGCGGCGTGCCGGCGATGGCGTCAGGACGGACGCCGCGCCGGAGGACGGCCGCTCGGAGGACGGCACGGTCACCACCCGCTCCCCGGTCCGGCCGCGGGCTGCCGAGCCGCTGGACGGCACCGAGCAGCGAGCGCTGCGGGTGGTGCGCTACGTCGGCACGGTGGGCGCGCTGTTCCTCGCCTTCGGCTCGCTCGGCGCGGGCGCGGCGCCGGTGATCAACCCGGTGTTCGAGGTGCCGGTGCTGCGGGTGTTCGCCCGGATCCCGACGGTCTCGCTGGCGATCGCCTTCGCCGGGATGGGCCTGCTGGTGTTCGGCTGGCTGATGCTCGGCCGGTTCGCGCGGCCGACCAGGGCCCGGCTGGCCAGCAAGGCACAGCTGCACCGCACGCTGGCCATGTGGGTGGCGCCGCTGCTGCTGATCCCGCCGCTGTTCTCCCGGGACGTCTACAGCTACCTGGCGCAGAGCGAGATCGTGCACCGCGGGATGGACCCCTACTCGCTGGGGCCCGCCGAGGCGCTCGGCGTCGGCGACCCGCTCACCATGGGCGTTTCCAACATGTGGCGGGAGACCCCCGCGCCCTACGGCCCACTGTTCCTGCAGATCGGCAGCTGGCTGTCCGGGATCGTCGGCTACGACGTCGCCACCGGCGTGCTGCTGCACCGCGCGGTCGCGCTGGTCGGGGTCGGGCTGATCGTATGGGCGCTGCCCCGGCTGGCCCACCGGTTCGGCGTGCAGCCCGCCACCGCGCTGTGGCTCGGCGCGCTCAACCCGCTGGTGCTGTTCCACCTGATCGCCGGGGCGCACAACGAGGCACTGGGGATCGGGCTGATGGTGGCCGGGCTGGAGATCGGCATCCGGCGGCTGCCGGTACGGGTGCAGGGCGACACTCCGCCACCGCTGGCCCGCGGGGAACTGCCGTTCATCGTGCTCGGCGCGACGGTCATCACCCTCGGCGCCATGGTGAAGCTGAACGCGGTCTGGGCACTCGGCTTCTTCGGCGTGATGATCGCAAGGCGCTGGCACGGCCGGATCGTGGACCTGCTGCGGGCCGCCGCGCTGATGACCGCGATCTGCGCCGTGGTCACCCTGGCGGTGAGCCTGGGCACCGGGCTGGGCTTCGGCTGGATCGGCGCGCTGCTGAACACCGCGGGCCTGGTCTGGAGCTGGATCTCCCCGGTAACCGAGCTGGCCCAGGTCGGCGGCATCCTCGGGATCGCCCTCGGGCTGGGCAACCACACCGGGGCGCTGGTGGCCATCCTCGGCATGCTGGGCTACGGCCTCGGCGTGCTGATCACGATCAAGTTCCTGTGGGACAGCTTCCGCTGGCGCTACCGCCCGATCATCGGCCTCGGCGTCTCGCTGGGCGCCACCGCGATGCTGATGGTGTCGATGCAGCCGTGGTACCTGCTCTGGGCGGTAATCCCGCTGGCCGCATCGGCCGGTACCTCGCGCTTCCGGGTGGCCGCGACGGCGGTGAGCGTGGTGCTGCCGTTCCTGATTCCGCCCACCGGCAGCACCTTCGACGGCCGCGCCTACATCCTGCCGCAGGCCTACCTCGCGGGTGCCGTGGTGATCGCGCTCACCCTGCTGCTGATCCGCCGCACGGCGCC
Organism: Amycolatopsis aidingensis; assembly: GCF_018885265.1. GTDB lineage: Bacteria > Actinomycetota > Actinomycetes > Mycobacteriales > Pseudonocardiaceae > Amycolatopsis > Amycolatopsis aidingensis. Next base: position 3,068,883 of record NZ_CP076538.1, on the reverse strand, counting down.
CATGCTGCTGGAACGTCCCAAGCGGACGCCGCACGTGGCCGCGCAGGAGCAAGCCGTACCCTAGGAATTTGTGAGTGTCCCCGCCGTCGAGATCACCGGGCTGGTGAAACGCTTCGGTTCCACCACCGCCGTCGACGGCCTCGACCTGGACATGCCCCGCGGCAGCCTGCTCGCCCTGCTGGGACCGAACGGCGCAGGCAAGACCACCACGGTCGAGGCCTGCGAAGGGTTCCTGTGCCCGGACGCGGGGACGGTCCGGGTACTCGGCCTCGACCCGGTGCGCGAGAGCGCCGCGCTGCGGCCCCGGATCGGGGTGATGCCGCAGGGCGGCGGCGCCTATCCCGGGGTGCGGGCCGAGGAGATGCTGCGGCTGGTGGCCACCTGCGCGGCCCGGCCGCTGGACGTCGGCTGGCTGCTGGAGGTGCTCGGCCTCGGCCCGGCAAGGCGGGTTCCGTTCAAGCGCCTCTCCGGTGGGCAGCAGCAGCGGCTTTCCCTTGCCTGCGCGCTGGTCGGCAGGCCGGAACTGGTGTTCCTGGACGAACCGACCGCCGGGATGGACCCGCAGGCGCGCAGGCTGGTCTGGGACCTGCTCGGGGCGCTGCGCACGGACGGGGTGAGTGTGCTGCTCACCACGCACCTGATGGAGGAGGCCGAGGCGCTCGCCGACGAGGTGATGATCATCGACGGTGGCCGGGTGGTCGTGCGGGGCGCGCCGAGCGCGCTGACCACCGAGCGGGCGGATGCCGCACAGCTGCGGTTCCGGGCGCGGCCCGGCCTGGACACCGGGCTGCTGGCGGCGGCCCTGCCCGAGGGCTATCTGGTGCGCGAGTCCGCGCCGGGGGCGTACCGGGTGGAAGGGCTGGTCGATCCGCAGGTGGTGTCCACCGTCACTGCCTGGTGCGCGCGGCACGGGGTACTGGCCGAGGAACTGCAGGTGGGCAGGCGCGACCTGGAGGAGGTCTTCCTCGAGCTGACCGGAAAGGAACTGCGAGGATGACCACCGTGACCCGCACGGCCGACGAGGCTCGCTTCTCCCCCGGCACCTTCACCCCGGCGCCGGGGCGAGGCGGCCTCGGCCGGATGCTGCGCACCCAGGCCAGGGTGGAAGCGGCCATGACCCTGCGGCACGGCGAGCAGGTGCTGCTCACCCTGCTGATCCCGCTGGCGCTGCTGGCCGGGCTCACCCTGCTGGACGTCCTGCCAACCGGCGACCTCGGCACGACGTCCAAAGTGGACTGGGTAACCCCGAGGATCCTGGCGCTGGCCGTGATGTCCTCGGCGTTCACCGGCCAGGCCATCGCGCTCGGCTTCGACCGGCGCTACGGCGTGCTGAAGCGCCTCGCGGCCACCGCACTGCCCCGCTGGCTGCTGGTGGCGGGCAGGGTGGTCGCCGCACTGGTGGTGGTGGCCCTGCAGATGCTGGTGCTCGGTGTGGTCGCGGGCCTGCTCGGCTGGTCCCCCGCCGCAGGCGGGCTGCTGTCCGCGGCACTGCTGGTGCTGCTGGGCACCCTGGCCTTCGGGGCGCTCGGCGTGCTGCTCGGCGGGGCGCTCAGGGCCGAGGCGGTGCTGGCACTGGCCAACGTGGTCTGGTTCGTGCTGCTACTCGCGGGCGGCATCCTGCTCGCACCCGCGGCCCTGCCCGGCCCGATAGCGGACATCGTGCTACTGCTGCCATCCGGCGCGCTCGCCGAGGGCCTGCGCTCGGCGCTGGTGGACGGCACCTTCTCCGGTTATCCACTGCTCGTGCTCGCCGGCTGGGCCGTCGCCGCGGCCGCGCTCGCCACCCGCACCACCCGGCTCACCTAGGGAAGTCCATTGCAGCGCCTGAACTCACTCGTCGCCCGCCTGCCCTACCCCTCGGCCGCCGTCCAGCGGGCCGTCGCGATCGCCGCCATCGTCACCCAGGGCGGGATCGGGGTCACCGGTTCCGTCGTGCGGGTCACCGGCTCCGGTCTCGGCTGCCCAACCTGGCCGCAGTGCGTCTCCGGCAGCATGTTCCCTGCCGAGCATCCCGAGTACGCCACGCTGAACCAGTGGATCGAGTTCGGCAACCGGATGCTGACCGGGGTGGTGATCCTGGTCGCCGCGCTGTGCGTGCTGGCGGCGTGGCGGATCTGGCTGGAGCAGCCGGGCAGGCGGCGGCTGCTGGCGCTGGCCTGGACCATGCCGCTGGGCGTGGTCACCCAGGCCGTGGTCGGCGGAATCACCGTGATGGCCGGGCTGCTGTGGTGGACGGTCGCGATCCATTTCCTCGCCTCCACCCCGCTGGTGTGGCTGGCCGTGCTGCTGCACCGCGCCTTCCGCGAGGGGGACGAGCCGCCGCGGTGGCGGGTGCCGGTTGCCGGGCGACGGCTGCTGGTGGCGCTGGCGGTCTCGCTGGGCTGTGTCCTGGTCGCCGGGACCACGGTGACCGGCGCGGGCCCGCACGGCGGCGATCCGGACACCCCGCGGCTGCAGGCTCCGATCGAGACCCTCGCGCGGATCCACGGCGGTTTCCTGGTGCTGTACCTGCTGGCGCTCGCGCTGTTCGGCCTGCTGCTGTGGCGCGCGGGCGGGAACGCGCGGCTGTGGAAGACCTACGGGGTCACCTGGCTGGTCGCGCTGGCCCAGGGTGGCCTCGGCACGCTGCAGTACGAACTCGGCGTGCCGGAGGCGCTGGTCTCCCTGCACGTCCTCGGCTCGGCGCTGGTGATCGTCGCCACGGCCACGCTGTGGTGCGCCGCCCGCGACCGGGGTCCCGTCCCGGCCCGGCCCGCGGCGTCCGCGGAAACCCAGCCGGCGGCCATCGGCTGAGCTCCGGCAAGCAAGGCGTCACGCGGTCGTAAGGCACGGGCGACATACTCGCCAGTGCCTGCGGTTAGGCTTGGCTTGCCGGTCACACGTCCCCGATGTCCGGTTTCGGTTCCGTTTTCCCGTCCCCCCGATTCGAGGTCACACCGAACCATGAGTGTCACATCCTCCCCTGCCGACCAGCGGAGCAATCCCAAGCCCCTCGTCTCGGGCGAGCGTTCCACCGCCCAGATGATCGTCCTGAAGACCTTCCTGCTGGTCCCGTTCATCGCGTTGCTGGTGGCGATCCCGTTCGCCTGGGGATGGGGCATCAACTGGGTGGACCTGGTACTCGCGATCGCCTTCTACACCGTCGCCACCCTCGGGGTTACGGTCGGTTACCACCGTTACTTCACGCACGGGGCGTTCAAGGCGGGCCGCCCGCTGCGGATCGCGCTGGCCATCGCGGGCAGCATGGCGGTGCAGGGCTCGGTGATCTTCTGGGTGGCCAGCCACCGGCGGCACCACGCCTTCGCCGACCGGGAGGGTGACCCGCACTCGCCGTGGCTGTTCGGCAGCTCCCCGGTCGCGCTGGCCAGGGGGTTCTGGCACGCACACATGGGCTGGATGTTCCGGCGTGAGGTCACCAACTACGACCGGTTCGCCCCCGACCTGGTCGCCGACGCCGACCTGCGCATGGTGAACCGCTATTTCGCGCTGTGGATCGTGCTCAGCCTCGGGCTGCCCGCCGTGCTCGGCGGCCTGCTCACCTGGTCGCTGTGGGGGGCGGTGACCGCGTTCTTCTGGGCCGGGCTGGTGCGGATCGCCTTCCTGCACCATGTGACCTGGTCGGTGAACTCGATCTGCCACATGGTCGGTTCCCGCCCGTTCGCCAGCAGGGACAAGGCCGCGAACTTCTGGCCACTGGCCATCCTGTCCATGGGCGAGTCCTGGCACAACTCGCATCACGCGGACCCGACCTGCGCCCGGCACGGGGTGCTGCGCGGCCAGATCGACATCTCCGCCCGGCTGATCTGGATGTTCGAGAAGTTCGGCTGGGCCCGCAACGTCCGCTGGCCGAAGCCCGAGCGGCTGGCCGCCAAGCGTATCACCCCAGCGTAACCACCCCTGCCCCAGTAATTACTTACAGTAGCTGGCGGACGGCGGAAGCGAAGCGGAGCGGGGCGGCGGGGTCGGCGTAGGAGAAGCCCAGCGATGGCTCGGTGAGTTCCAGCTCGAGCAGGGCTGGCGCGCCCCCGGCGGTGCGGACCAGGTCGACCCTGGCGTAGAGCAGGTCGGCCCTGCGCAGCCCGCGCAGGCCGCAGGCGGCGTCCAGCACGTCCTCGGCCAGCCGCCGGAAACTCGGCTCCGGCTCGGCGACACCGAGGCGCTCGGAACGGTACAGCCCGGACCCGTCCAGATCGGACCCGGTGAGCATCGCGCCCTTGGTGAAGGCATGCGAGTAGACCCCGCCGAAGAACACCAGCGCGGTCTCACCCTCGGCGTCCACATGGGCCTGATATGGCTGGAGCAGCGCGGTGTGGCCGGTGCCGTGCAGCCCCGCGAGGTGCTCGGCCGCGGCTTCGGTCTCGTCCGCGGCGAACCGCGCGGCGCCGATCGACCCGACCCCGATACTGGGCTTGAGCACGAACTCCGCATCCGGCCAGCGCGGGGTGCCGCCCGGCGGGATCAGCTCGGTCGGCACGATGGCCACCCCGGCCCCGGCCAGGTCGGCCAGGTAGCTCTTGTCGGTGTTCCAGCGCACGACGCCTGCCGGGTTGCACAGCCTCGGCACCGCAGCACACCAGTCCAGGAACTCGCCGAGCCGGTCGGTGTAGTCCCAGGTCGCACGCAGGATGGCCAGCCCGGATGCGAAGTCCACCTCCGGGTCGTCCCAGACCGCCCAGCGGGCGCGCACCCCGAGGTCCGCCAGCGCGGGCAGCACCGCGCGCTCGTCCCCGTCCCCCTCGGGCAGCTTGCGGCAGCCGACCAGGATCGCCTCGGCGCTCACGCCCGCGTCCAGGAGGCGGCCATCCGGCGGCGATGCCGGGCGCCGATCTCGGTGGCGTTCACCGTGTCCGCGTCCCAGCTGGACAGCTCCAGTTCGTCCACCGCGGCCACCAGAGCCTCGCCGGTCGCCGGGGCGGGTACCAGCACGTCGCCGAGGGCGCCGTCCTTGCCGACCAGCACCACCCTGGCGCCGCCGCGTCCGATGGGCTCCACCACGGCCCGGGAGGGTTTCCCGTGCTGGGTGACGAACTGCCGGGCGGCCGCGAGCTGGCGACGGGTCGGCTCGGGGGTCTTCTCGGTGTTCTCGGTGTCAGCCACGAGGCGAGTCTAGGGGCCACCGGCCCGGGGATGTGGAACATCGTGGCCCCGGCCATAGTTGTCACCGGCGGCAGGAAGCAGGCGGCAGACGAAGGCAGGGAGAAGGTATGCCCACGGCAGTACGCGTCCAGCAGCACGGTGGCCCCGAGGTGCTCGAGGTGGCCGAGGTGGACCCGGCAGAACCCGGGCCGGGTGAGCTGGCCATCGAGGTGGCCGCCGCGGGGGTCAACTACATCGACACCTACCTGCGCAGCGGTATCTACCCGCACGACCTGCCGTTCACCCTCGGCCAGGAGGGCGCGGGCAGGGTCACCGCCGTGGGCGGCGAGGCCGACGGGTTCGCGGTGGGTGACCGGGTCGCCTGGCAGGGCGTGCTCGGCGGTTACGCGCAGCAGGCGGTGCTCCCCGCGGCCTCGGCGGTGCGCGTCCCGGACGGGGTTTCCGACGAAACCGCGGCGGCGGTGATGCTGCAGGGGATGACGGCGCACTACCTGGTGGCATCCACCTACCCGGTCCAGCCCGGCGACACGGTGCTGGTGCACGCGGCGGCGGGCGGGGTAGGGCTGCTGCTGGTCCAGCTGGCCAAGGCCCGTGGCGCGCGGGTACTGGGCACGGTGTCCACCGCGGAGAAGGAGCAGCTGGCCCGCGAGGCGGGCGCCGACGAGGTGATCCGCTACACCGAGACCGACTTCGCCGAGCAGGTGCGGAAGCTGACCGGCGGCGAGGGGGTGGCCGTAGTATACGACGGGGTCGGCCGGTCCACGGTGGACGGCAGCCTGGCCAGCCTCCGGCCGCGCGGCATGCTGGCGCTGTTCGGGGCGGCGAGCGGCCCGGTGCCGCCGCTCGACCCGCAGCGGCTCAACGCGGCGGGTTCGGTGTTCCTCACCCGGCCTTCCCTTCCGCACTACACCGCCACCCGGGATGAGCTGGACTGGCGGGCGCGCGAGGTGTTCGACGCCGTGACCGGCGGCTCGCTGCGGGTCCGGATCGGCGGCAGCTACCCGCTGTCCGAAGCCCGCAGGGCACACGAGGACCTGGAAGGCCGCCGCACCACCGGCAAACTCCTCCTGCTCCCCTGACCGACTGGAGGTGCAGGAAAAAGGGCTGCGGCGGGTGAAGGGAACCGGGAATCATGGGCGCTCCCGAGAACCCGGACGAAAGGCCCGCTCGTGTATGCCGCCGTGACCGTCACCCCGGCTCAGCTGCCGGTGACCCTGCTCGACGTGGCGGTGGTGCGGCCGGTTTTCCTATGGGGCGCACCGGGAATCGGGAAATCCGCGCTGGTGCGCCAGTTCGCGGCCACGCTCGGGCTGGACTGCGTCTCCCTGCTGGGTACCCAGCTCGCTCCGGAGGACCTGATCGGGGTGCCGCAGATCGTGGCAGGCAGGAGCCGGTTCTGCCCGCCGGAGCACATCGCCCGCGAGGCGCCCTACTGCCTGTTCCTGGACGAACTCAACGCCGCCTCGCCGGATGTGCAGAAGGCGTTCTACTCGCTGATCCTGGACCGCCGGATCGGTTCCTATGAGCTGCCGCCGGGTTCGGTGGTGATCGGCGCGGGCAACCGGGCCACCGACCAGGCACTGGCCCGGCCGATGGCATCGGCGCTGGTGAACCGCCTGGTGCATATCCACCTGCGGGCATCCGCCACGGACTGGCTGGCCTGGGCGACCGAGCACGGGATCCACCGGTGGGTGATCGAGTACCTCACCCAGCGCCCGGATCACCTGTGGAGCGAACCGCCGAAGACCGAGGAGCCGTTCTCCACCCCGCGTTCCTGGCACATGCTCTCCGATGTGCTGCATTCCGCAGGCCCCGACGTCGGCGAGGACACGGCGGCCCTGCTGGCCTACGGCACCCTGACTCCCGCGCACGCGGCGGCCTTCCGCGGCTACCTCAAGGTGGCCCGGCACGCCCACGACCTGAACGCGATCATCAAGGGGGACGCGCGCTGGCCCGCCGATCCGGCCGAGCGGGACCTGCTGTACTTCCTCGCCGAGACCTTCCGGGCCCGGCTGGTCAAGGAACTGCCCGCGGACAAGCGGCACGCCTCCCCCGGCACCCGCCAGTTCGCCTTCCGCGCGAAGACCCTGCTGGTGGAACTGGCCGAGATCTCGCTGGAGATCGCGCAGCTGGTGATCGCCGAGGAGGACAAGGACCGCCCGCTGCTGCCAGCCTGGTTCCTGGTGGAGGCCGCCAGGGACATGCCCCGCCTGGTCGCGGCCCGGTCCGGCACGTGAACAGCGGCCGCGCCAGGGCCGAGGCCAAGCGCAGGGCACGCAGGCTCGCCGCGTTACGCGCGGGCTGGGACACCGCCGCGAAACATCCGGCGCTGGCCTGGCTCGCCGAATCGGCCAGGCTGGAACACGCCGACGAGTTCGCGCCGGATGTCTTCGCAACGGTCGACACGCGGGGGGTGATCACCGCCAACCCCAGGGCCGAGGCGGAACCGGCAGAGTGGGCCTGGATGTTCGTGCACCTGCTGCTACATCTCGGGCTCGGCCATCTGGATCAGCGGCGGCTCACCGAGTCCGATGCGCTGCTGCCGGGGGATCTGGTCGACCCGGCCTATGCCGCCGCGTGCTGCGTGGTGGTCAACCGGTTCGCCGAGGTGGCCAGGGTCGGGCGCGCGCCGTTCCTGATGCCCGAGCTGCCCGGCGGCGAGGAGGACGAGCTGATCGAGCGGTGGCGGCGGGAGGGCGTGCCCGCGCACTATCGCGGCTGCGGCACCGGCGGGTCCCGGCCGTGTCTCACCGTCGCGCCGCGCTCGTGCTGGCGGCCGGACCGGACGACCGGGAACACCCGGACCTGGCGTGACCTGTTCGCCCGCGGGCTCGCCGACGCGGCGCACGGCGCCATCGAGCAGGCCGCCGAGTCCCGCGGCCAGGCGGTGCGCGGCCGGAGGATGCGGGCATGGGACCGTGCGCTGGGCTGGTTCGTGTCCTCTTTTCCCCTGCTCGGCGCGGTGGCGGCCCGGCTGACCCTGGTGGACGACCCGGAGATCGCGCGGGCCTGGGATATCACGATCGCCGCGGTCAGCCCCGAGCACGGCGAGATCTACGTGAATCCGCACGTCGACCTGACCGAGCAGGAGTGGCGGTTCGTGCTTGCGCACGAGATGCTGCATGCCGCGTTGCGCCACGACCTGCGCGCCAAGGGGCGGGACCCGTACCTGTGGAACGTGGCCTGCGACTACGTGATCAACGGCTGGCTGGTGGAGATGGCGGTCGGTCACCTGCCCGAGGGGACGTTGTACGACCAGCGGCTCGCCGCGCTGTCCGCCGAGTCGGTCTACGACACGCTGTGCACCGATCTGCGCCGGTCCCGCAAACTCGCCACCCTGGGCGGCCGGGCGGTGGGTGATGTCCTCGGCGACTGGCTGAGCAGGCCGGATGCCGCCCGGCGGCGCGGATCGCGCCGGGCCGACCGGCCCCCGCCGCCGTGGGAGCGCACCGGGCAGGTGTCCTCGGTCGACCTTGAC